>CAZXMG010000002.1:238683-283436 GCA_964641275.1 uncultured Polyangiaceae bacterium | reverse complement strand
CCAAGAAGCCCGCCGCCAAGAAGCCCGCCGCCAAGAAGCCCGCCGCCAAGAAGAAGTAGCTCAGAACGAGCCGCGCACACCCACGAGCCCGGGCCCAAGCCACGGCAAGACCTCGGTCTTCCGGGGGGGCTCGGGCTCCTTCTTTCCGCCGAGCTCGCGCACCAAGAAGATGGTGATGCCCGCCGCCATCGACGCGCCCCCGACGCTGAACGCGACGGTCGAGACGATGCCCTTCGTCTCGGCCTCGTCGATCACCGCCCGCCCTGCTGGGGTGCACACCTGACCTGGGCACAGGTTGGGATCATCCTCTGCGCTGCTCACGTCGCTCAGGGTCATCACGCCGAACACGGTGCCCATGGCGATGCCGAGCGCGCCGAAGCTCACAGTGACGAAGCCGGCGATCCCCAACGGATCGATCGTGTCGCGACGCCCGTCCTTGGGGCCGACGCTGCCAGCAGGGGGAGCAAGCGGCGGCGCACCCGCAGCACCTGCCGCCGTGAGCGCCGGGATCAGCACCACCTGCACGTCACCCGCGGCGCCCAGATCCACCGAGCTCGTGAAGGGCTGGAGGCCACTCGCGCTGGCATCGATCTGGTAGCGACCAGGATCGACCATCACCAGCTTCCCCCAATCGTCGCGCGGCACTGGCGCACCGTTCTTGCGCACGATCTGGTCGGCGCGCGGCGCCAGCACGTCGATGCGCAGCTTGGGCACGCGGGCGGCGATCTTGCTCGCCAGCTCTCGCGCTCGGTCTTGTTTGGTGGTGTCACCCTCCTTCTCGGCGAGCAAGCTGGCCTCGGTGTACTCGCCGAAAGCAGTCGCGGTCTTGCCCATGAGCTCGTGACACTGACCGGCTGCGACCAGCAGATCGAAGCGCCGCTCGAGCGCGAGGCCCTTCTCGAGCATCCCGCACGCCTCCTCGATCCGGCCGGCGGCGAGCGTCTTCTGCGCGCGCGTGAGCAGCGGCTCCTCGGCGGGGGGGACCGGCTCCTGCGCAGCGAGCTCGTGCGCGGCCAAGAGCAGCGCGAGCGAGAGGGTGGGGAGCGCTGCACGCCTCATGGCAGGCAACACAGGGTGTAGGGCTCCGTCGGCGTGAGCGCGCCCGTCGCCCTCGGCGCCGAGGGCTGGCACGAAAGGTCCGTCACCTGGTAGCTGGCAGACAGCTCGAGCGAGGCGCCCAAGCTCGTGCAGCCAGCATCTCCCGTCGCCTTCTCCACGAGCGCTGTGCCCGAGCAGTCCGCGTTGGTGAAGAGCTGCACGAATCCTTGGCATGATCCGTCGCCGCAGCTGCAGGCCGCGCAACCGCGATCGTCGACCTGGCTGGTGTGGATCAGCGTGCGCGCGCTGTACTCGCCCACGGGGCAAGGCTCGTCGCCCGCGCGAGCAATGCACAGCTGGTCGCCGCTCCGCTGGATCTGGGGCGCACACACGAGATCCTTCTCGCACGCGCCTCGCTCGACGTCGCCCAGACAGATGGAGGACGGCGAGCCGGTCACGCCGGGCAGTCGCGGCTCCGAAGCCAGCACCTCGCAGCTGCCCGACCAGGAGCCCGCCAGCACGTTCGACGCCGAGAGCACCGGCGTGGCGATCGTCACGCAGCCTGGCGGCCTCGAGAGCGGCGCGGCTGCGCACCCGTCGGCCCCGACGCTCAACGCGGCGCTGCAAGCACCGTCGCACAGCGCGCCATCGGTCGCGGCGATCTGCGCGCTGCCGGGGCTGCAGGCCGCCCCCGTCGTGCCGCAGGCGCAGCTGCACATCGCTGCTTCGGCGGCCATGTCGGAGAGCCCGCTCACCAGCTCGTCCGGGTAGGGCTCCGCGCAGTCGCCGTTGCTGCGACTCAGCGGTCCGGACCAGCCCTCGGGGGCCTCCGGCACACATTCGCACCCCGCACCGCCGCCCCCTCCGCCCGCGCCACCGCCGGCGCTCGGTTGGTCGACGAAGTCCTGCGTGCCCGCGAGCAGGTGGCAACCCGAGAGCAGCGCGGCAAGGCCGATCAGCGCGCGCGTCATTTCGGTTGGATCCGAGCGAGCCGCACGTTCTCGTCCCACTCCGGGCCGTATCCCTCGAAGTGGACGCGGTAGTGCTCTTTGCCCACCACGTCGATGATTTGGGCGGGGTACAAGCGGCCGTCGCTCCACTCGACCCGCACGTGATCCCCCACGCGATAGGTGTTGGTCTGGGCGGCCTCCATGGCCTTTTGCCGGACCTTGGCGGGCGGCTCCGGACGCGGCTCCTTGCCGGTGTAGAAGCCCTTCACGCGTGAGCGCAGCACGTCCTCGTCCCACACGTCGTCGTAGTCCTTGTAGTGCACGCGCAGCTTGGCGGCGTCGGCAGACACGATGACGGCGGGGTACTCTTTGCCCTCCCACTCGACCATGACCTCGTCACCCACGCGGTAGCTGCGCGAGCACGCAGCCAGGCACAGGATCAGGACGAGGAGGCGAAGCGCACGTTTCACGGTCGGCGGAGGTTTGCCACAAGGCCGGAGGAGCGCCAACCTCAAGCGCCGAACGAGCGCGGCATGGGCACGCTCAGCTTGCGGTAGAGCGCGCGCGCCACCATCAACGAGAAGGGTCCTCTGGGCGTGTACGTGTCGCTCGTCGGGGACTCGAGGTGGAGCGCGCGGGGGTCGCGGCCATCGTTCACGGCCTCGATGTCTGCGCGCAGCTCGTCCATGCTCTGGTAACGGTTGCGGGGGTCCTTGCGCAGGCAGCGGTCGATCACCGAGGCGATGCCAGGCTCGAGCTCCGACGGAGGCGGAGCGGCGATGAGCTGCTGCGCCAAGAGCTCGTCGGTGGCGGCCTCGGCGAAGGGCAAGATGCCGGTGAGCATGCGGTAGGCGACCACGCCGAGCGCGTACACGTCCGTGCGCGCGTCGACCTCGTCCGCCACACACTGCTCGGGTGCCATGAACCCCACGGTGCCGATGGCCGTCCCCGCCGCGGTGATGGTCGAATCACGCAACTTGGCGAAGCCGAAGTCCACCAACCTGACGGCGTACGGGTCCCCGGGCTCGCCCAACAAGAAGATGTTCTCGGGCTTCACGTCCCGGTGGATCACGCCCTTCTCGTGCGCGGCCTGCAACGTCAGCGCGGTCTCTCGCAACACCGGCAGCGCCACGTCGGGATCCATCGGCGACTGGCGATCCAGCGAGGCGTGGAGGGTCTCGCCGAACAGGAACTCCATGGCGATGTAGGGCGTGCCGTCGCCGCGCTGACCGACGAAGAGGATGCGCGCCACGCCCGGATGATCGATGGTGGTCGCCGCTGTCGCCTCTTGCAAGAAGCGCTCGCGCGCCACGCGATCATGCGCCCAGGGTGGCTCCAAGATCTTGAGCGCGACCGGCTCGCCGGTGTTCACGTCCTCGGCCAAGTACACACGTGACGTGCCCCCCTGCCCGATGAACCCCTTGATCTGGAAGCGGTTGCCCAAGATCGCGCCGATGTGGCGCGTGCGTCCCGCCCGCACGAAGTCGATGCGCCGCGCGTTCGTGAGCGTCTCCCCATCGAACTTGCAGCGCGTCTCGCCCTCGTAGGTGCGATGACAGCGCGGACAGATCATCCGACGAAAGAATAGCTCATCCGTTCGGGGCGGGACCAATCCCTGGTCAGGAGGGCCGCCGCCCCGCGCCCTTCGCGAGCCAGTTGAATTCCTCGTGTCGCTCCAGCCACGAGGCGAGGCGCGCGCGGGTGCTGCGGTAGGCGTGCTCCAGGATCACCCGCCGCCCCTCGAAGCTGCGCGTGTTCCTGAGGAAGATGACGGCGTCTTCGGGGTGAGGCTCGAGGCGGAGCGCACGCATGCCCTCCGGGGGGGAGGCCATCTCGCGATCGAGCATGTCGTGGCTCGCGATGCGGCGCGCCTGATTCGCGACCCACAAGAGGCCCTTGTCTCGCACACTCTTGCCCACGCCGTGACCAGTGGGCACCGCTTCTCCCCGGGTCGACACGGGGACGCGAGGGTTCACCACCAGGGTAAACTCCGCCCCTTGCGCGCGCGCCACGTCGAAGTGCGCCATGGAGCACAGGCCCCCGTCGATGTAGTGGTGGCTGCCGATGCGCACGGGCGAGAAGAACAGCGGCACTGCGCACGACGCCGCGCAGGCCAACGACACCGGCACGTCGCTTCGGCCCTCGGATCCGAACACCGCCTTGCTGCCTTCGTCCAGGTCGTAGGCCACGATGCGCAGCGCTCGTGGCATGGCCGAGAACGCGTTGGAGATGTCACGCTTGGCGAAGAACTGCGCGATCACCCGCTCGAAGCGATCCAGCGTGAGCACGCCGGCTGGCAGCGTGTCCTCCAGCCGATCGAGCTCCTCGATCACGCGCTCGAGGAAGCCCACCGGCGAGCCTGTGGACTTGCGCGGGTCGAGCCGAGGCAACGCGTGACGGAACGCGCGGTACACGGACTCGAGCACGCCACGCCACTCGTGCGCGTCGAGCGAGAGCACGTGGTTGCGCTCCAGGGGAAAGAACGGATCGGCCGGGTCGAGCAGCGCGCGGTACAGCCGGTTGGCCGAGATCCCACCGGCCAAACACGCAGCGACGACTGCACCGCTGGCGTGCCCGATGTACGTGCCGAAGCCCTCGAACCCGGGGACGGCGTCTTCGAGCGCGGCCAGCGCGCCGACCTGGTACAGCGCCCCGCTCACGGCGCCACCCGGCAGCGAGAGCGCGATCCGCTTCATGCGCCCAGCTCCTCTGCGCGGGCGCGGGCGCAGCGCTCGCTGGCGGTGACCTTGAGCAGCACCACGACCAGCGCAAGCGCGGCGCTGGCGCTCACCACAGAGATCCAGCGCGCGATCTGCTCGAGCTCGAGCTCGGGCTTGATGGCGCTCAGCACCGCCGGGGTGCTGTTGAAGCCGATGTGAACCAACAGCGATGGCAGGAGCGAGCCGCTGCGCAGCCGCAACGTGCCGAGCATGAGCGCCAGCAAGAAGATGGGCCCGTACTTCTGCCAGTCGTGGTGCACCCAAGCGAACATCACGCTCACCAGCAAGACCGCCTCGATCCCGGCGCTGCGGCGCGGCGCTTGCGACTCCTGGTCACCGTCGCGCGGCAGGAGCGCGAACGGGCTCAGCTTGCGCGCCCTGAGCAAGAGCGGCCCGAACAGCGCGCCACGAAACACGATCTCCTCGAGCAGCGGCGCGACCACGGCCACGAACACCACGAGCAGCACGAGCCGCGCTCCAGCGGCTTCGGACAAGGTCTTCTCCAGCAAGCCGCCGCCCTCGACCGGGAAGCGCTCCAAGATCACGGTGAACAGGTGCTGAAAGGGCAACCACAGCGCCACACCCAAGAGCAACGCCAGCGGGTAGATGCGCACGTCGGTCGCGCGCAGCGCCAAGAACCTCCGGATCGATGCGTCGGGCGCATACCAGCGCAACATGACGAACAAGATCGCGGACCAACCGATCACCTGGCCGGCGAGCGCAGTGACGAAGTCGAGCTCTTTGTCTCCGCGGATGGCCATCACCATGATGGGCAACAGCGCCGCGGCGAACATGGATCCGAGCGTCCAGCCCATGGCGCCGAGCGCCGTCATCCCGCGCAGGCCATCCTCGCGCAGGCTAGGAGACGAGTCGGGACCGCTCACGGGTTGGGCTGGCTCCTGAGGTGCGCGGGCACACCGCGCTTCACCACCGTGTCGCGCGCGAGGCTCTCGACCGTGTGGGGGTAGTCCACGGTGTAGTGCAGCCCCCGGCTCTCGCGCCGCGCGGCGGCGCACTCCACGATCAGCTGCGCGACCGTGGCGATGTTGCGCAGCTCGAGCAGGTCGCGCGTCACCAGATGGCGCCAGTAGTACTCGCGGATCTCGTCTTGCAGCATCGCGATGCGCCGCGCCGCTCGCCTGAGACGCGAGTCCGAGCGCACGATGCCGACGTAGTTCCACATCGTACGGCGCAGCTCGTCCCAGTCGTGGGTCACGATCACCTCTTCGTCGCTCTCCACGGCGTCACCCGGATTCCACTCGGGAACGTCGGGCAGCGGGCCGGCCTCGAGCTCGCGCCATTGCTCGCCCACGCGCATGGCCGCACGGTGGCCGAACACCATGCCCTCGAGCAACGAGTTCGAGGCTAGGCGGTTGGCGCCGTGCAGCCCGGTGAAGGCGCACTCGCCGATCGCCCACAGCCCGGGGATGGTGGTCTGACCATGCAAGTTGGTGGTGATGCCGCCGCACATGTAGTGCGCCGCGGGCACCACAGGGATCGGCTCGGAGGTGATGTCGATGCCCCACTTCAGACACTCGGAGGAGATGGTGGGGAAGTGCTCCTCCACGAAGCTCTTGGGCTTGTGGGTGATGTCGAGCAGGACGTGCTCCGAGCCGGTCCGCTTCATCTCGAAGTCGATCGCGCGCGCGACGATGTCACGCGGGGCGAGATCTTTGCGCGGGTCGTGGCGCTCCATGAAGGGGGTGCCGTCCGGCAAGCGCAGGATGGCGCCCTCGCCGCGGAGCGCCTCGGTGATGAGGAAGCTCTTGGCGCGCGGGTGGTACAGGCACGTCGGGTGGAACTGGTAGAACTCCATGTTCCCGATCTCTGCGCCGGCGCGGAACGCCATCGCCACGCCGTCGCCGGTCGCGACGTCGGGGTTCGAGGTGTAGAGGTAGACCTTGCCGGCTCCGCCCGTGGCGAGCACCGTGGCGCGGGCCAGGTACGTCTCCACCTTCTGGGTGCGCTCGTCGAGCGCGTAGGCACCCGCGCACTGCTCGGGCCCACCGAAGCGCGAGAGCATGATCAGATCGATGGCCGTGGTGTTCTCCAAGAAGCGGATGTTCGGGTGGGCGTGCGCCCGCTCGAGCAACGCGCGCTCCACCTCGCGCCCGGTGGCGTCGGCCGTGTGGACCACGCGGCGCGCCGAGTGACCGCCCTCGCGGGTGAGGGCCAGCGTGCCGTCGTCGTTGTGGTCGAAGCGCGCGCCCCGCTCGATCAGCTCGCGGATGCGATCGGGCCCTTCGTTGGCGCAGATCTCCACCACGACGCGGTGACACAAGCCGGCGCCCGCGATCAGCGTGTCTTCCACGTGTGCGGCAGGCGAGTCGTCGGGGTCCATCACGGCGGCGATGCCGCCCTGAGCCCAGAGCGTGTTCGAGTCCTCCCGTGATCGCTTGGTCAGGATCAGGACCTCACCAAGCTCGGCGGCCTTCAGCGCAAAAGTAACGCCTGCCACGCCGCTGCCGATGACCAGGAAGTCGGCCGTCGTCGTCACGGCCCACAGTGTTCGTAGCGACTTCGCAGCGCGTCAAGCACCACGAAGCTTGACCGCCCGCGCCGATCGGAAGAAAGCCCCCGCATGGCTGCCAGCTATTTCGACGTCGACGGCACGTTGGTGGAGACCAACCTGGTCCACCCGACGCTGTTCTACATGCTGCGCCAACCCACGCCGCTCCACTCGCTGCTCAAGCTGGGCAAGGCCGCCGTGCGCGCCCCGCTCATGGCTTGGGCCGAGCTGCAGGACCGGCGGCTGTTCAACGAGATGTTGTTCTCCTCCTACGAGGGCATGAGCGAAGACCGACTGATGACCCTGGCCGAGGAGGCCTTCGTCACGGTGATGAAGCCGGCGCTCTACCCAGGCGCGCGCGATCTCGTCCGTTCCTGTCGCGACCGCGGTCACGACGTGGTGCTGGTCTCCGGCGCGCTCGACTTCATCATCGAGCACCTGGCCAAGTACTTGGGCGCCACCGGCGTGATCGCCAACCGACTGGAGCTGAAGGACCGCTTCGCCACCGGCAAGCTGCTGCGCCCCGTGGTGGCCGGTCCGGAGAAGGCCAAGCTGGTGCGCGATCACGCGCGCGCCCACGGCCACGACCTCGACGAATGCTTCGCCTACAGCGACAGCTACAGCGACGTGCCGATGCTCAGCATCGTGGGCAACCCGGCCGCGGTGAACCCCGATCGCAAGTTGCGCATGCTGGCCAGCACCTACCACTGGCCGATCATTCGTCTCGACCGCGCGGCTTGACGCGCGATCGAATCCGCTAGCGGCAGGGACTGCCGGCCCAGGCGCTGGTCGCGAAGGAGAGGTCCCCAGAGCTCGCGACCACCACCACCCGCTCCTCGAGGAGCCCGGTGGCGATCAAGCGGTCGCGCGCACACTCGGCGCCAACCTTGTCGCCGCGGATCTCCAGCGTGGTCAAGCGCGGCTCGCGCGCCAGCTCGGCGGCCGCCTCGACCAACAGCGGGTGCGTGGGGTCTGCGCAAGCGATGTGGGGCGCGAAGCTCACGTCCGGGCAGCCGTCGTCCTCGATCATTCCTGGGCAGCCGTGCCGCAACACGGTGCAGCGGTCCACGCTGTCGACCATGTCGCCTGCGTTGTCCCGATCTGGCGGAGGTTGCGCCAGATCGGCTGGACGAGGAGCGGAAGGCGTGGCCTGCGTGCAAGCGACCAGTGCGACGCCTACCCAGCCCAACTTCACAGGCAGAAGGTGCCTTCGGCGTTCTCCACCACCACGTCGCACGGCTTGTCGCCCGAGCTCTTGGCTTTGCTCGAGCCCCCGGGCAACGAGGCGGGCACCGTTCCGGCGCCGCCCACCATCGTGGCCGCGCTGACCCCACCGGTCGGCTCCGACGGGGGCTGCTTGGCAGCCGGCGCGCCACCCTTCTTGCCGGTCGCGACCTTCTGCTTGGGGGCGGGCTCCTTGACCTCGGCGACCACGGGCGCGGCGGCTGCCTTGGCGTCGCAACGCACGGTGCGCAGCCCGCCGGGCGTGTGGTAGCGCTTCTGGCCGCTCGCCTCTTCGGCCTTGCCCTTCTTGGCGCCGGTCGTGTCCACGACGAGATCGAGCTCGTCGCCGGCGCCGCTCACGGACGCAGGCGTCAGCTTCATGCCCTCGATCCAAGCGTCGAGCACCTTGCCCTGGAAGGTGAGCCGCGTCTGGCTCTCGTCCACGAACGCGATCAGCGTGAGCACGCGACCCACGTAGTTGGTGAGGCGCAGCGTGGTCTCTTCGATCACCTCGTCGGGCTTGAGCGAGAGCAGCTCCGAGGGCGAGAGGCCGGCCAGCGTGAGCTTCACGTCGCCGCCATCGATCTTCACTTCGGGCTTGAGCGCGCCCAGGTCGGGCCGCTTGCCGACCTGCTCCTCGATCACGTCGGCCACCACGCGCTTGGCGGACGACTGCACGTCCTCGTGCAGCGTCGTGACCGCCATCGGGTAGCGCAGCAGCGCCACCGAGTTCATCGTCTTGGCGTCCTCGACGGCACGCTTCAGGTTGAGCAGCGCCACACCGACCCGCTTCTTGGTCGCATCGTCCGCCTTGCCAGCCTCTTCGCGCACCTTGGCGATGAAGGCGTCTTTCTTGGGGTCGACCTCGTCCTCGGTCTTGTCGATCTTGGCTTCGATCTCCTCCACCTTCTTCTCGAGCTCGGCCTTCTTGTCCGCAGACACGTCCTTGGCTTCGAGCGCGAGCTTGGTGTCGGCCAGCGAGAGCTTGAGCGCGGACAGCTCGTCCTGCAGCTTGGCCACGGCCTTGTACTCGTCGGCCAGCGTCCCGCTGGTGGCCGCGAGCAGGTTCTCGTGCTCCTCCTCGGACGAGCAGATGCCAGAGAAGTGCGCGTACCAGGCCTCGGCCGGAGCCACGCGCAGCTTGCCCTTCTTGCCCGCGGCCGCGTAGGTGTCGTTCGCGCCGATCGACTCGAGCAGCGCTTTGGCCTCGTCCTTGGAGAGGGCGGTGTCCGGCACCCACTTGGACTCGCTGTCCAACGCCGTCCCGCCGAGCAAGCGGTCCACCTGCTCGGACGTCATGCTGGCTACCTCTGCGCGCCGGACCACCACGCTCATCGGCGCGGGCTCGTCCAGGGCCCAGGCGGCCTTGGGGTTGGTCAACGCGCCGAGCGCTCCGCACCCCGTAGTCGAGAGCCCCAACACGGCCAGGAACCCCACCCGAACGGCCCCACGCGAAAGCGCCGACCCCACCCGCTTCGTCCAAATCATGGCCATGGCTACCTCTGGTTGCGGGCGCTGGTACGCAGAGGTGCTCCCTTTCCTTCCCCGCGGCTCAGTTGCTGGCAGCCACCCCCTCCAGGAACCGCTCCACACGTCGCGAAGACCATTCACGAAACTCCGGAGTCATGGGGGGGGAGTGCTTGGCGCCCGGGATCAGCTCGGCTTCGGCTTGGGGCAAGAGCTCCTTCACGCGGGCGATCAGCGCGACTCCGGGGAAGTTCACATCGTCTTCGGCACCGAACACCAGCACGGGGCAGCGGATGCCGGCCACGTCCTCGGGTTTGGCGAGCGGAGGGATGCGCATGTCCAGTCGGTAACACTGGAGGGCATCCTTGAAGTAGGCGGTCCACTCCGGGTCGCGCGTGGTGAACAGCGACGCCAGCGCGCGGTCGAGCCGTCGATCCGACGGGAACATGCGGAACGTGAGCATGGGCCAGCCGAGGTCACGGAACGAGGCCCACACATTGTTCGAGACCCAGCCCGCCGGCACCATCAGCACCAAGCTCCGCACGCGATCCGGCATGGCCCGCGCGCCACGCAGCGCCACGAACCCACCCCAGCTCACGCCCTCGAGATCGAAGCGATCCAGGCCTAGTCCGTCAGCGACCTCGCTCAGCCAGCGACCATACGAGTCATCACCGAGCTCGAGCCGCACGTCTTCGCTCTTGATCGACTGGCCGATCACGTCGATCGCGTACACGCGCCTCGTCTTCACCAGCATGCCGAGCTCCGGCATCACGTGCGCGGAGCTGGCCAGAGCTCCGTGAAGCACCACCAGCGGCGGCGCCGACTCCGGGCCTGTGACCAGCGCGTGCGTCACGCCGAAGCTGGTCGGGACGGTGCGCGGCTCGACCGACTGCGGGATGCGCTCGCGGAACCGCTCGAACCATTGGCTGATGGTGGCCTTCTTGGACTCATCGAGGAACAGTGAAGAACGGCTCATTTGCGTCTCCTTTTCGGGGCTTTCGGCGCGTCGCTCGACAGGCTGCCCAGGTAGCCATCGAGCAAGTGTTGAAAGAACGGCTTGGGATCGGCGATGCCCCCCTGCACCCACGCGATCAGGGCGAAGTAGTAGAAGGAGAAGAACGAAGCGGTGACGAGCGCGGGGTCAGCGCTCGCGGCGATGCGTCCTTCGCGTACTGCGCGCTGCACGACCGCCTGGATGTGGCCACCGACCGCCGCGGCTTGCCCGACGAAGCGCTGTTGCCAGGGCGGCAGCGCGAACAACGACTCTTTGAGCAGGGCGCGAGAGAGGCGCGGTCGGGAGAGGTAGTGATCGAAGAACGCCTCTGCGATCTGCATGAGATCGCTCGCGAGAGAGCGGTGCCGCGCCTTGTCTCGCACCGCGAGCCACGTGCGCTCGAGCTCGTCGAACAGCGCCGCGTGCAGCAGATCCTGCTTGTCGCGGAAGTGGAGCAACACGGTGCCGGGCGAGACGCCCGCCCGCTTGGCCAGGTCACGGATGTTGGTCTCGTCGTAGCCCCGCGCCTCGAGCACCTCGCGCGCGACGGCGAGCAGGCGCGTGCGCGTCTCCTGCTTCTGCTGAGCTCGTGGTCCCAGGGGGGTCGGCGTTTCACTGATCACGTTCGCTGAACATGTTTAGTGACATTCCTCGGCCCCGACAAGCCCCCCCAGCACTAGTGCTGCGTTCGCAAGGTCCGCGTTGGTGTGGAATCCGGCCCCTCGCTGACGCTCGCAAGTGACGGGCCGTATTCCACACCAACGCTCAGCCCACTTCTGCTCACTTGCACCCTCGCCTTCGGTACATCGTCTTGCGCGAAGAAACTTCGCGGACGATGCACTAGGCTGCGCCCCCTGACGAGGAGCCACTCATGAGCGACACGGTCGAGGTCAAGCTGCTGAAGAACGGGCCGATTCAGATCAAAGCCGCGGTGAGCGTCGTCGATCACGACGACAGCGCGGTCGAGACGCCCAAGTTCCCCATCTATTTGTGTCGCTGCGGGCAGAGCAAGAACAAGCCCTTCTGCGACGGAGCTCACAACAAGGCCGGCTTCGACGGCACCTGCGCCAAGGCCGTCGCCGCTGGCGTGTGATCCGTCACGGTTGGGGAGGGACGTGTCGGACCAGATCGATGTCACCGCCAACGGCTTGCGCTTCCGCGTGCTGGTGGAGGGCAGCGGGCCGCTCGTGCTGTTGCTGCACGGCTTCCCGGACACGCCACACACGTGGGATCGCGTGAAGCCCGCGGTGGCCCGCTTGGGCTTCCGCGTGGCCGCGCCGTTCATGCGCGGCTACCACCCCACCGCGATCCCCGAGGACGGCGCGTATGACGCTGAGACGCTCGGGCGCGACGCGCTCGGGCTGATCGACGCGCTGGGCGAGCGCGAGGCGATCGTGCTGGGCCACGACTGGGGCGCCACCACCGCGTTCTCCGCCGCGAGCTTGGCGCCCGAGAAGGTGCGCCTGCTGATCACGCTCGCGATCCCACACCCTGCCGGCGTGCTGCCCACCCCCTCGGTGCTCTGGGCCGTGCGCCATTTCGTGAGCCTCAACCTGCCCGGCGCCGCCGGGCGCATCCGCAAAGGAGCGCTGCGCGAGATCGACCGGCTGGTCCAGCGCTGGTCTCCCGCTTGGGACGTACCACCCTCGGAGACCGAGGCGGTCAAGCGTTGCTTCGAGCACCCAGGCAGCCTCGAGGCCGCGATCGGCTACTACAAGGCGCTGCGCCCCTGGCTCCCCGAGAGCCACAAGAAGAAGATCTCGGTGCCCGCCGTCGCCTTCGCCGGCACCGACGACAACGTCTCGCCCGAGCTGTTCGAGCGCGCCAGGAGCCGGTACGTGTCGACGTACGAAGTGGTGCGCGTGCCGGGCGGCCACTTCATGCACCGCGAGCACCCCGAGGCGTTCCTGGCCGAGCTGACGCGGGTGCTCACGCCGTGGGTGGCCAGGGCATAGCGCCCAGCGAGGCGAAACGCCTCACGCGAGACGAGATCCGTCCACGCTGCCAGGCCTCGCGTGGCGTTCTTCCCCGAGTGAGAGCGGCCACAACCTTGCACTGCGTCCTCTTGGAGGACTCAAGTGCCAAACCCATTCATTCACCTGGCCACGCTGGCCGTGTGCGCGATCGCGCCCGCGTGCGTCGTTGGCGAAGAGACGGAAGACACCTACGAGCAGACGGCGAGCCTCGATCTCTACGACGGCTGCAGCTCGAGCGCGCAGTGTTATGAGTCCGACTGCTGGGACGTGACCGTCGAGTACGAGGACGGCTTCGTCACGGACGCGATGTGCACGTACCAGTGCGATTTCGACCAAGACTGTGACTACGGCGGGCTCTGCCTGCAGGTCTCGGCCGAGGAACCGCTGTGCTACGCGCGATGCGTCGACGACCTCGATTGTCCGCTGGGCTTCGCGTGTGTGACCGACACGTTTGGCTACGACCCCGTTTGCCTCCCCTGGTGACCATGCAACCCATCCAAGCAGCGTTGTTGTTCGTGTTTGGCAGCGTCGCCGGCTGCACGGTGTACACCCGCGAGCCCGTCGTGGTTCAGCGCGCCCGGCCAGCGGTGGTCGAGCGCGAGGTGGTCTACCAGCCGATGCAATACGAAGGTGCGGTCGTGTATTACGACAGCGTCGGGGCCCCCATCTACTACATCGACGAGACCGTCTACTACGTGCCGCGGACCTCCGTGCACTATCACTCGCTCTCCAGGCACTACCGAGTGCACGCTCGCAGCTACCAGTCGTGGCGCGTGAAGCACCCGCCTCACCGCTCCCCTCGGCCTCGCTCCCCGCGGCACCGACGCTGAAGGAGGCTACTCGTCGAGAGGTGGCTCAGCCTGCGACGCCGGCCGCAGCCGCTTCACGACCGCCAGCACCAGGTACGCGATCAGGAGCGGCGTCACGAGCAGCGACGAGAGCAACGTCAGCAGGAACAAGATCTCGTACGCGCGATCGTTGGCGGACGGATCGCGGATGCCGCCCATCAAGTTGAAGGTGACGTGCTCCAGGTTGAGCAAGAACAGCGCGGTGACGATGCCGGTGAGCGGCAACAGGCCGGCGATGGCGATCTCGTACCAGCGAAAGCGCGCGAGCCTCGCCAAGAAGTGGAACAAGAGCGACACGCGCCACAGCGCGACGATGCCCAAGAACCACGCGTTCATGGAGCGGGCGACCTCGGGCGCGAAGAAGCGCTCGACCGGGATCGCGTACAGCGCTGCCGGGGGCGACACCAGCGTGATGAACGTCAGCAGCCGCTTGTAGCTCCAGTCGCGGGGCGAGAGCGGCCACATCACCAGGTAGAGCACGAGCGACAGCACCAGCACGTACACCACCGAGCCCACGCCGAGCTTCTGCGCGAGGTGCGCCTTGGGGTCGTCCCAATAACGCCCCATGCCGACCAGCCAGGTGAACACCAGACCGAACGCGAGGTGCCGCGTGCCCAGCGCGCACAGCTCCTCGCGCGAGGCGCGGAAGGTGAGCACCCGCCAAGCATCACCGACGACCTCTCGCATCGTGGCGCTCAAAACAGGATGGCCGAGCTGGTGTAGGGCATGAGGTCGTGGAAGATCACGTCCTCTTCACCATAACCCACGTTCTGTCCGTCATAGCTCAACGTGCGCGCCTGGCCGAACCCCAGCGCGTAACGAGCTGCGAGCGTGGTCGCGAGCACCAGAGCGTCGGGGTCCTTGTTGTCGCCCACCGACAGCGGCGTGAGCAGCGAGCCGCCGAAGGTGGTGCCGAGGTGGTGCACCCGCGTCGCGCCGAAGGTCTCGCTGAGCGGCGACGACGCCAGATCGGTGAAGAAGCCACCGCCGAGCACCAGCTCCTTCGTCACCTGCGCGCGCAGGCCGATCCGACCATTGACCACCACCTCACGCTCGATGCTGAGCTCTTCGTTGTTCATGGGCGTTGCCACGTCGGCCTCGAGCGAGAGGCGCACGCTAGGCGCGGGGTCGAACGCTGCCGCCACGCCAAAGCGCGGCGGCGCCAAGAGCTCCACGCTGTCCGACTCGGTCTCGGAGTGCACCACCTCGAGCAACGCGATGGGCTCGGTGCCGAAGGTCGACGCCGCGGTGGCGGTGATCGCGCTCTCGGTCGAGGCGGCCAGCATGATCTCGGGGGCGCGCGCGAAGAGCGCGAGGTGCACGGCCGGGGACGGGTCCCACTGAAAGCCCACCGTGGGAAGCAGACCCCACGCGGTCGCGCTCGTGCGCACGATCGCCGACTCGAAGGCAGCCTGATCGGCCAGGGCAAGCTCGATCGAGTACTGCGCCAGCGTGTCGCTCGACGCGTAAATGGCGAACACGCCCACGCCCAGTCGGACGGTGTCGGAGAGCGCGAAGCCCACCGCCAGGCCAGCCTGGTACTTGGTCGCGTCGTACTGCAGATCGATGCGCTGCGTGAGCGAGGAGCCTCCGCCCGCGTCGACCTCGAGGTCGTCGTCGACCGTGCTGCGCAGATCTCGTGCGGTGGTGTAGAGGCCCAGCCCCAACGTCACCGCGGGGTGCAACGCGAACGCCGCGCTGATGGCCGTGGGGGACGAGAGAAAGTCCACCGAGCTCAGCTCGAGCGCGCTCTCTGCTTCGCCGATGCGCGTGACCAGCGCCCCCTCGACCGAGCGCACACGGATGCCCACCACCGATCCGCTGAGCGACACGCGCGAGCGGTGCAGCGCGCCCAATCCGGCCGGGTTGTAGAACACCGCGCCGGGCTCTGCAGGGTAGGCCGCGACGGCCCCCGAGGTGAGCGCCGCGTCGTCCGAGTAGAAGAAGGGCTCCGCGTTCTGGGCGAGCGCCGGGCTAGCGCTGGCGAGCGCCGCGAGGCCGAGGAGCAGACGGTGCCCAAACACCGACCGATGCTAGCCCGAGACACCGCCCCGACCAGAAAACTCCAGCCAGGCGGTGCAATTGGCGCGGCCAAATCAGCGTTTGGCGTTCTCGCGCGGCCGGCGCGGCGCTAACTGTCACCCGTCATGCGCAGCATCCGTCGCCTCCTTCCTTGGGCTCTGTGTGTGGTCACCTCGGCGTTCGCTGGCCCTGCGTGGGCGGTGACGAGCAGCGAGAGCGTGCCCAGTGCGTTCAACGGCAACGGGCACAACATCTCGTTCGACGGCCGCCTGCTGCTGGTGCGCGACGGCGCGGGCTGGCAAGCGCAGCTCATCCGACCCGAGGCGGTGACCTACTTGCCGAGCGGCCTGCCGGACGCCGCGGGCCCGCTGCTCAGTCCGCGCGTGCACGTGTTCGGCGCACCGGACGGCACCGAGAACGCGCTCGCCTTGTGCGAGGACGACGCGACGCAGGCGCCCTACGCCTGCGACGACGCGGGCAACGCGGGCGGACCGTACGACTGCTACGACGTGTGGCTGCTCGACTCGGACGCGGTCACGCCCGTCGCGCAAGGCGGCTTCGTGATGCGGCGCCGCGCGCTGAAGGTGTGGGTCGCGTCGCCCAAAACCGCCGACGCCGCCATCTACAAGGCCGAGTTTGGTGCGATCGAGCCGCTGTCGCCCTCGCTGATGGGCATCGAGCCGACGGTCACCCGCGACGGCAAGCTGATGGTCTACCAAGGCCACCCCGACAACGACGGCGAGATCGACATCTTGATGTACAGCGTCAACCAGAGCGCGTGCGGCGCGAGCGGCTGGTCTGCGCCCAAGTCGATCTCGAGCATGCACGTCGACCCGCTCGTGACCGGCATCTACCCCTTGGCAGAGCGCAAGCTGCGGGCAGCGGACGGCGCGCAGTTCGAGCCGGGCGAGCTGTTCCGCGGCGCGTACCCGTGGCTCATGCCCGAGGGCGACGCGATCATCTTCGCCGCCACGCCCATGCCGTGCATCGCGACCGAGAACCCGCCCGGCTGCGGGCCGCGTCGCAACGCGCTCAGCGTCATCGGCTACCCGACCAACTGGGGCATCGCGCACATCGACGGCGGCGCGAACCCCGACACCAACGCCACCGTGCGCCTGTTCTTCTCCTCGCCCGGAGCCACCACCTTCGGGCAGCTCCCCGTCACCCCCGGCGCCGACGTGTGGCCCTTCTTTGGCTCGAACACTTCGAACTACGTCGAGCTCGTGTTCGACGACGGCCTCGACGGCGGCTACGCAGGCTTCTGGCACCTGAACGAGAACGTGACCAAGGCCGGCGAGCTCGACACCGGTAAGACGCCCGACGTCTCGGGCTACTTCAACACCGCCGAGCTGCAGGGTGGACTCGGCTTCTCCTCTGCGAACGACGGCGTGGTCGGCAAGAGCCTCTTGTTCGACGGCGTGGACGATCGGCTGGTGGTGAGCGGCAGCCAGAGCTTGAACCCGGCCAATGGCATCAGCATCGACTTCTGGATCCTGCCCACGGTCGACCCCAACTGCGACGGCGAGAACAACTACCGCTTGCTGCTCGCCAAGGGCGACCTCGCGGACGGCAGCTACTCGATCGTGCTCGAAGAGAACCTCGCGTTCCAGGCGCGCGTGAACGTGGACGGCGCGCAGCAAGCGCTCGCGAGCCCGGCGATCCCACTCGGCCAATGGAGCAAGGTCACGTTCGAGTACGACGGCCCGAGCGGGCAAGCGGGCTTCTGGATCAACGACGTAGTCGCCGCCGAGGCCACGCTCGCGACAGGCACCATCACCCCCAGCACCAGCTTCCTGAGCATCGGTGGTCCCGGACCGAGCGACGCCTGCCCCGCAGGCAACGGCTCGTTCGCGGGGCGCTTGGACGAGGTGAGCATCTCGCGCTACTCGCGCCATTACGGGGAGCCGCCCATCGGCGGACCCGGTGAAGGTGGCGGCGGGTCGGGCGCTGGCGGTGCAGGCGCTGGCGGTCCGGGCTCCGGCCCCACCGGCTCTGGCGGCGGCTCAGGCGGGGATGGCGGTGGCAACGGCGCCACCGACGGCGGCGGCGAGGGCTGCTCCTGCAACACCCCCGCTAGCACCGGCGCTGCCAGTTGGCTGTGGGGCCTCCTCGCGCTTGCGCTGCTGGGCAAACGCAGGTCACGCTGAGCGTCATGGCTCGCCCGCTCTGTTTGGGGGGCAACTCTGAGGTTGCGGGGCCCGTGTCCGTTGCTCATGCCTCGCGTCGACGCGCGGACGTAGTGCTCGGAAGGGGCTGGCGCAGCCCCTTCCCCCGAGCCCAACCGCTCCTGCCGAGTGCTGTCCACGACGCCGCAAACAACTCGCTGAGGACGGCTCGGGTCCCCCATCCCACCACCGCGCCGCCTGCGCGGCGCGCTGCGCGTGGGGCCCCAACCCCACTTGCTGGCGTCCCGAGCCGCCGACATCCATCTCCGTTTCGAAGTAAGCACCCCCTCGTTGGCTGTTTTTTGGCTGCGGTCGTGGCGAGCTCCTGCCAAGACGACACCGGCTCTCCGCCAGCGGAGGTTGGACCGATCGTGGTGCACCTCTCCGAGGTGGCGACCGGCCCCGAGGGCGAGGGCCGCATCGACCTCGCCGGCATCGAAGGGCGCACGATCGAGCTGCACCTCGACGGCGAGGCGCGCGTGCTCGAGATCGAGATCGCCGGAAGCGCGGCCACGCTGACCGATGAGAGCGGCGAAGAAGTGGGCAGCGTGGCTGAGGCCTTCGAAGGCGGCGAGTGGTTCCGGCCTCGCGCGGTGAGCGATGCGATCGTCGAGCTCGATCCTGGCGACGCCGACGGCGCCGTGATCTTGGTGCGTGGCGCGCCGCCTCCCAGCGAGATCCGCCGCGAGCGCTCGCTGGTGTGGACCGACGCGACCTTGCTCGACGATCCTGGCGCAGTGGGGCTCGGCCGGGTGCTCGCGGCGAGCGCCGACGACGGCCACGGCGGCGCGATGCTCGATCAATGGTTCCGCCGCTTCGCGACCACGTTGCACTCCGAGCGCGCCGCGCCCGCCCAGCTGATGGACGAGCTCGCGCAGACCTTCGGCGCCGACCCCGCGAGCTGGGACCTGGATGCCTTGCCATTCAAAGTGACGGGCGTGCACAACCGGCTCGATCTCGCGGCGCGCGGGGGCGCATGTGGCGAGCTCCGCGTGTCGCTCGCCTCGACGCACCCGGTGTACGCCCCGCTCCACATGTTGTTCCTGTTCCAGCAGGTGCCGCAAGACGACGACGTGGCCCCCAGCGGCGAGGTGCATTGCCTGGGCGCGGCGCGTCGCTGGGCGCGGCTGACTGACCTCGACGGCGAGGCGTTCACCGCCGCCGCCAGCGCGCTGCTCGACGAGGCGCTCGTGCTCGATCACTTCTTGCTCGCCGAGACGGTGGAGCTGACAGTCTCGCCCTGGGAGTGGCGCCAGTGGTCGAAGCAGGACGACGGCGCGCTCGACAACCCCGCGCTGTTCCAGACCGTGGCCACACCCTCGCTCAATCAACCCGGAGCGCTGCGCGACGAGTTCCTGGCCTTCGTCGAGGACAACGCCAGCGCGCTGTACGCCCGCGAGCTCGCCATCCCGCAGGGCTTCCGCGCACAGTCGGCGCGCGTGCCGCCCAGCGTGCCCGCCGAACGGCTCGATCTGAGCGGGGTCGACAGCGCGCTCCTGAGCGAGATGCCAGATCTGGCCGCGCGCATCGAGATCGTCGGCTGCCCCACCTGCCACACCGACGACGCCGAGTTCGTGCAGACCAAGGTCGATCGCACCTTCAGCCCCTTCTACGACAAGGAGCTCGACGCTCGAGGCGAGCGCCTGGCGCAGCAGGCTGCGGGCGCGATCGTGCCGCTGCCGCCGTTCGGTCCGCTGCAGCCGTGGCCGCTACCCTGATCTCGTTCGAGAACCGGGCTGCATCGACAAGGGAGCGGGGATGAGCCACTCTTCGTGGCATGCGCGCCTTCTTCCTTTCTGCGGCATTGGCGGTCGGCTGCGGCGACAATCCCGCGCAGCCCTGTGCACCAGGCGAGCAGATCTCGTGCGGGTGCCCCGATGAGGGCTCCGGCGTGCAGGTCTGCAATGACCAAGGCACGGGCTTCGAGGCGTGCCAGTGTGGCGCCGGCGCCAACGGACCAGGTGGCAGTGGCCCTGGCGGTGCCGGCCCAGGAGGCAATGGTCCCGGCGGCGCCGGCCCAGGAGGTGGTGGACAGAGCGCCGGCGGCGCGGGCGGCGGACCGTGTGCACCGGCGGCGGTGGAGGACTGCTACGAAGGCCCCGCCGGCACGGCGGATGTGGGTACCTGCCTGACTGGCACTCGCATCTGCGCAGTCAATGGAACTTGGGGCGACTGCATGGGCCAGGTGTTGCCTTCGAGCGAAGACTGCCAGACCTCGGACGACGAAGACTGCGACGGGGCCACGCCCCCTTGCAGCGCGCAGTGGAGTGTGGCTTTCGGACCAGGGTCGACCCTCTTCGATCTCGAGGTCAGCTCGGCTGGCGACGTGTTTGCCATCGGGCAATTCGAGGGCACGGTGAGCTTCGGCGGCAGCAACACGCACACGAGCATCGGGACCGCAGATCTCTACGTGGTGAAGCTCGATGCTGCCGGCCAGCACGTCTACAGCCACGCGCTGAAAGACCCCATCGACTGGATCGAGCCCAGCCGATTGGCCACGGACGACGCTGGCAACCTCTACGTGAGCTTTGCGTTCTTCGGCACGCAGACGCTGCTCGGACAGACACTCACGGCAGAGGGGTTCGAGGGAGAACGCGATCTTGGGCTTGCGAAGATCGCGCCCGACGGTGCGGTGCAGTGGGTCGTCTCGTATGGGTCGACCAAGTTTGACTACGCCTATGATGTCGAGGTCGACGAGGACGGCAACGTCCTCCTGGCCGTGGGTCACAGCGGCCCCATCTACTTCGGGGGTGCCGAGGTGCTCGACGACTTCTTGAATCAGCACGCCATCGCGCTGGTCAAGCTCGACCCGGACGGCAACCACATCTACAGCTTCGACGCGTTCGTATCGGCCGGCTATGGCACCAGCCTGGCCGTGGAGCCAGGCACGAACGATGTCGTCCTCATGGGCCCATTCGCCGGCTCGGTCGACCTCGGCACGGGGCCCATCACATCAGCCAGCGGAAACTTGTTCGTGGCGCGCTTCGACGACGCTGGCGCGGCGCTCTACTGTCGAAACTACGGTGGCGCCACGGCGAACGTCTCGCCCGCTTCGTTGATCGCTTCGCCAGGCGGCGACGTGACCGTCGCTGGCAGCTTCAATGGCCCACAACTCGATCTGGGCGACGGCACGCCGATCGTCAACACGGGGGCCAACATGTTCCTCGTACGGTTCGATGCCGCCGGTGACGTCGTGCACGCGAACCCCTATTTTCTCACCTCGGGCTCAGGTCTTTTCCCGAACGGTCTTGTCCGCAGCAGCGCTGATGGCGCAACGCTCGTGGGCGGGCTCGGAGGCACCGTCGACTTGGGCGGCGGCGCGTTCACCGACGGCGCCTTCAAGCTCACGCTGGGCGCCACCGGCGGCTTCGTCGCTGAGGAGCACTACAACTTCTTGCCCACCTCCTTCGTTGCGTTTGTGGACGTGGACCTCGCGCCGGACGGAGTAGCGATCGTGGGGGGCACCTACAGCGGGCCGGATGTGGCGTTTGGCGCCACCACGCTGCCGGACCCCATGGGCAACTCCTCGGCGATGGTGCTACGGCTGCTGCCGTAGCGGCTCAACGCACGATCGTATCGCAGCCGAACAAGACCTCGACCTTGCCGACCTGACCTGGCCCCGCGAGCTCCTGCGCGTGATCGCACGAGGTGGGGCAGAGCACGACGTTGGTGGGTGTGACCGGGTCGTCGTAGTACCAGCCCTCGCCGGCGCCGCAGCCGCTCTCGCTGCCGACGTTGGGCACAAGCGTCACGTCCATGCCGCTCACGAGCTGCACGTTGACCTTGTCGATGTCGAGCTCCTCGCCCATCGGCGGCGGCGGGATCGCGAGCACACAGTCGACCTGGGAGCTCTGCACCACGGCCTGCGCCACCGAGTCGAAGAAGCTCGCCCATGCGGCGGAGCCATCGCAGATCTGCGCGCGCACGCCACCCGTTTGCTGCACCAACGTGGTGTACGTGGGGCCGGAGCTGGGAGGCGACGTCGTGTCGGGGTACTGGCAGATCACGGACGGATCCAACGCGTCGCCCCAGCCGTACAGCCCGCTGAACAGGAACCCGTCGAACAAGCCGCCCCACGACGGATCCAAGATGCCTGGCGGCAGCGTCAGCGAGTTGAACGGGTTCTGCCCACCTGGGAACGTCTGGAACTGGGTGGCAGAGAGCCGCGAGTTGTCGTCCGTGACGACGACGATCGTCTTGGTGGCATTGGGGCGGAGCTCCTGCGCCCATGGCTCGCCGCCACGAGGCTGCCCGAGCATGTAGCCGTTGGTCTGGCCCAGCGTGCCCAGGAACTGCTCGAGTGGCTGTGTGCTCAACACGTCGATGTTGGACTGGAAGAACAGCGGCCCGTTGCCGCAGGCCGCGTCGCCTGCGAGCGGCTCCGGGATGCAGATGTCGAGGTCGCCCGTGCCGCGCTTGGACAGCATGATGACCTTGTAGTCGAGCGAGCTCGCCGCGATCAGCGCCGCGAAGTCGTTCAGGCCCGCCTTCACCTCGGCGATCGCAGGCTGCATGCTGTTCGAGTTGTCGACCATCCAAATGATGTCGACTGGCAGCGCCTCGAGCGTGGCCTCCGCCGTCACGCCCGTGCACGCCTCCGTGCCGCCGCTCCCACCTCCGCCGGTCATGAACGCCCCGGTCGACCCGCCCTGCACCGGCGCTCCTCCGCCACCGGCGCCTCCGATTCCGCCGGCGCCGCCCGTGGTGCTCGCGCTGCTGCTGTCGCCACCGGTGCCTGGTGGGGTCACGCCGGCGTCACAGGCCCACAACGAGGCCACCGCTGGGACGGTCGCCAACCAGCACTTCCACATCCAGCTAGAAGTATCACGGAAGGTCGCGACCCCACGGCACCGAATGGGTGACGAAACCATGCGGTCAGCCTCCACACTGGCCAAGGGCAGACGCTTCGTCCTCGCACGCGGCGGGCGCGGGGCAGCTCAAGCCTGCGTCGGCGCAGGCCCACCCGTTCGGGTCGAGGTGGGTCGCCTGGCACGCGATCCAGGGCGCGAGCTTGCCGGGACAGACCTCACACGACTGGAGCCTGCAGTCGTCGATGCAGCTCTGGCGATCCACCGGACAATCCGCGCTGCCGTAGCAGAGATCCTCGGCGATCAGCCGATCGCACAGCTCCTCGCAGGCCTCGACGATCTCCGGTGCGGTTGGGTCCTGAGGCACCACACCGTCGGTGCCCTCTTCGATCTCCGTGCTGCCACACTCGTTGATGACTGACTCGTCACCACACGCGACCCACACTGGCACAAGCAACCCGACGATGGCGCGACGGAGCAGGCTGAATCTCGTTTCCACGGCGCCGGCCTTTCAAGTGCCATGCCGCGGGCTGTTTGTCTTGACCGGCCCTGGGATCCAAGCGATTTCGCCCGAAACCACGCCATGAGCCACCCCTGCGTCGTCACGATCGATAGCCGAAGCGCGCCCCGCACCCTGTTCTACGGCGACCAGCTGATGGACGTGGATCTGCCCACGGGCACACGCGTGGTCTACCCCAAGCCGCCGATCGCCCCGCTCAAGGACGTCGAGGCGGCCATCCGCTACGCGATCAACCACCCCGAGAACTCGGAGCCGCTGTACGCGCTGCTCAAGCCTGGCATGTCGGTCACGATCGCGATCGACGACATCTCGCTGCCGCTCCCGCCGATGAAGCGCCCCGACATCCGCGAGCGCGTGCTGACCATCGTGCTCGATCTCTTGGCCGATCACGGCGTCGACGACGTGGAGCTGATCATCGCGACCAGCTTTCACCGCCGCATGCGCGACTGGGAAGTGCGCCACATGGTGGGCGACAAGATCTTCGACCGCTACTGGCCCAAGAAGCTCTACAACCACGACGCCGAGCAGCCGGGTGGGCTGGTCGAGATCGGCACCACCGAAGAGGGCGAGGTGGTGGAGATCAACCGCCGCGCCGCCGAGAGCGACCTCATCATCTACGTGAACCTGAACTTCGTGCCCATGGATGGCGGGCACAAGTCGGTCACGATCGGGCTGTGCGGCTACCGCAGCCTGATGGCGAACCACAACCCGCGCGTCATGCGCAACTGCCACTCCTACATGGACCCGGACAAGAGCGAGCTCAACACCAGCGTGGTGCGCATGGGCCGGGTGCTGCAGCAGAAGAAGAAGATCTTCACCATCGAGACCACGATCAACAACCGCATGTTCGACCGTCCGCTCGAGTTCTTGGCCAAGAACGAGGACGATCTCTCCGGCGCCGAGCGCGCCGCGCTGCGCGGGCTCAAGCTGGCGCTCGACAAGACGCCGCAGGGCCTGCGCCAAGCGATCTTCGATCGCGTGCCTTCGCCCTACGGCGTGACGGGCGTGTGGGCCGGCGAGACCGAGGCGGTGCACAAGGAGACCATGCGCCGCAGCTACGAGCAGTACCTCGTGCCCGTGGTCGGCCAGGCAGACATCCTGATCACCGGCGTGCCGTTCATCAGCCCCTACAACATCCACGCCTTCCTGAACCCGCTGCTGGTGCAGGTGATGGTGAACGGCTACCTGTTCAACCTCTACAAGGGTGTGCCCATGGTGAAGAAGGGCGGCACGATGATCGTGCTGCACCCTTGCACCGACAAGTTCGACAACGACCAGCACGCCCCCTACATCGAGTTCGTCCACCGGCTGTTGCCCGAGACGCGCGACGCGATGGAGCTGCACAAGCGCTTCGAGAAGAAGTTCGCGTCGAACCCGGCCTACATCGAGATGTACCGCTCCGGCCACGCCTACCACCCGGCGCACGCGTTCTTCATGTGGTACTGGGGCGAGGCGGGGCGGCAGCACACCGGCCGCGTGATCGTGGTCGGCGCAGACAACGAGTACATCCCGAAGCTCATGGGCTGGGAGACGGCGCGCACCATGGACGAGGCCCTGCGCATGGCCCGCTCCACCGCCCCCGCGAAGCCTGACATCTTGGCGCTGCACGTGGCGCCGATGATGATGGTGGAGATGTCCGCCGAGAAAGCTCCCAAGGCGCTGCCCGGGATGAGCGAGCCACCGCCGAGCTACCTCTGAGCGTGTTTCAGCAGGTCTACGACAGCGCGCTGCACCACCCGGGGATGGCCTTCGCGCTGGCGCTGGCGTTCGCGGTCGTGCTCGCGAGCAGGCAGCGGTTCGTGCTCGGCTTCACGATCTTGTTCCTGGCCGAGATCGTGGCCGACGCGTTCTTCACCGGCGCGTACACGCCGCTCGCCAACACGCGCGCCATGACGCCGGTCGCGATCGCGTTCGTGATCCTGGGCGACGCTCGCTACTACGTCGCCATCGAGCTCGCGCTGCGCCACGAGGGTGCAGCCGAGCGTACCTTCCGCTCCAGGGCTGCGTGGCTGGTCGGGCTCGGCTGCGGCTTCATCGTGCCGGTGCTCACGGTCGGGCCACAGCTGGCGGTGCCGGACTTCTTCGCTGTGCCACGCCATGTGTTCCTGTTGCACGAGGCGATCTTCTTCGTGCTCACGTTGGTGGTGCGCTTCGTGATCTTGCCCCGTCGCTTCGCCAAGCTGGGCACGCCGCCTGACGTGGCTCGCTGGACGGAGCGCATCACGATCTTCTTCATGGTGCAGTACGCCTGCTGGTCGCTGGCCGACATCATCATCCTTTCGGGTGTGGAGGCCGGCCTCTTGTTCCGACTGGTACCGAACTTCCTCTACTACGCCGCGTTCGTACCGTTCGTCTGGTGGACGGCGCCAGCTCGCCTACGCGACCAGGCATGAGCGACCACTACGCTCGGGTAGCCGAGCTGTGCGGCGCGCGCTCCGTGCGTCGCGTCACGCGCTTGCAACCGCTGTGGGCGGGGTACGGTGAGCTCAGTCGGGTCGAGCTCGAGGGTGGGCCGCGCGCGACCGCGATCCTCAAGTGGTCGCGTCCACCGCCAGAGCCCCCACGCGGCGACGCGTCCGATACACGCAAGCGCCGCTCCTACCAAGTCGAGGCGACGTTCTATCGGGACTTCGCTCCGCGCTCGAGCTCATCGGTGCGCGTGGCGCAGCTCATCGGCCACGAGCAAGATGGTGACGCGCGCTTGCTCGTGCTCGAAGATCTCGACGCGGCTGGGTACGACGCTCGGCGCCGCCAACTCTCTCTCGCCGAGCTCGACGCATGTCTGCGTTGGCTCGCCGGCTTCCACGCGACCTTCTTGGGGCAGGAACCTGCCGGTCTGTGGCCGATAGGAAGCTATTGGCAGCTCGAGACCCGCCTCGACGAGCTCGGCGCCGTCGCTGACCCCGCCGTGCGCGAGGCGGCGCCAGAGCTCCACCGCCGGCTGGAGAGCTGCTCCTTTCGCACGCTCGTCCACGGCGACGCCAAAGAGGCGAACTTCTGCTTCCGCAGCGACGGCTCCCGAGTCGCCGCGCTCGACTTCCAATACGTGGGAGGCGGCTCGGGCATGCGCGACCTTGCGTACTTGTTGCACGGCCGCCACGACGAGCCCGCGGACGGCATCGCAGTCCGGCAGCTCGACATCTACTTTCTGCACCTCTGCGAGGAGCTCGGCGCGCGCGGGCTCGACGGCCGCGCGGTCGAGCGCGATTGGCGGCCGCTCTACGGCATCGCCAAGGCCGATTTCCTCCGGTTCCTCGCGGGCTGGGCGCCCGAGCACGCGAGTCGCGACGTGCGCGGGCAGCGCTTCCTCCGTGGCACGATCGCCGCGCTCTAGCTGGCGGGCTCGCCCGCGACCTCCCGGAACTCGTAGCTGGTCTCCACGGCGATCGCGGGAGACAGCGACAGCCGCACTGGGCAGGTCTCGCCGGCGAGCACCAGCGCCTGCTTCTGGTCGGGGTGCAGACCCGACGCGGGCTCTTCTACGGTGACCGAGACCACCAGCTTCGCGACGCGTCGCGGGGGCTCGCTGGTCATGTGCTTCTCCACGCGGGCGCGCATCGGCACGTCGGGCCAGCCCTCCTTCTGGGCCCGGATTCCCATCACCGTGAGCATGCAGGTCGCGAGCGCAGTCGCCAGCGTGTCTGTCGGCGAGAAGGCCTCTCCCTTACCGTGGTTGTCGCGCGGCGCATCCGTGACCAACGCGGCCCCGGACGGCTCGTGCACGGATCGACAACGCAGCTCGCCGGTGTATTCCACATCGATGCGCACCATGCCGGGAGCATAGCGCGCGGCGCGCTAGCGATCCTCTTGCCGCCGCGCGAAGTACTCGCGCATGGCTTGGTGCAGGGCCGGCTTGTGGCTGGCCCAGACCAGCGCGCCGGAATCTCCTTCGGCCAGGTCGAGATCGGGATCGAAGTCGTGCTCTTGCAGCAGCGCGAGTCGATCGATGTAGCGCCGATCGTCGCGCTCGCCGTGCCACAGGTGGAAGACGGTGCCCTCGAGCGAGCTCACGCTGCCGGACACGTCCCCGTAGAAGCGCTCCGCCCAGGCAGAGAGGTGGGCCCGTGCCTTGGGGCTGAGGCGCTCCAGCTTGAGGTGGCGAGCACCGCCATACATCGCATGCGCCATGTTCAAGTCTGCGTTCCCGAGGATGTTGCGATCGTACAAGCCGTGCTTCTCGAGCAGCTCGCGCCGCGCAGCCCACGCGTAGCCAGAGTGCCCATGCTCCAGGTAGCGGCCCAGCGCCCCATGACCCTTGGCTTCCACGCCCCAGGCCATGCCGTGCAAGAGCTCGCCGTCTCCGGCCCCCACCGGCAGCATTGAGGGGTCCGCGCGGCGCTGACCAGCGAGGAGCCGCACGGAGCGCGAGAAGGGCTGCACGATGGAAAATCGCTCGAGCTCCGCGGCACACGCGTGAACCCAGTCCTCGCGTTCGAACAGCACGTCGGCGTCCAGCCACACGACCTTGTCGCACTCGGGGGGCAACGCTCGCAGGGCGAGGTTGAGCAGCCGCTCCTTCTGCCACATCACGTCCCCACCTCGCGCCAGCACCACGCGGTCTGCGTCGTCTGCGCCGAGCTGGTGCTTCGCCTCACCCAGCGAGAGCTCCACGGCCAACAGCGGGAGCCCTTGGGCACGCAGGCGGTCACGGAAAGCAACGAAGTTGTGCAGTCGTGAGCGGAACCCAGCTGGGTTGAAGAGCGCGGTGATGCCCCACAGCGAGCCTGGGAGTCGCTGTGGGCGAGCCGGCGGCGGCGTGTGGCTCGTGACGGAGAACGCCTCGCGTTGCCCTCGTTCGATCACCAGCGCGCGCAGCGCTGCGGGCTTCGGCGGGAGCGAGGTCTCGAGCCGCTCCGTGAGATAGCGATCCGGACCGTCCGTGATCGCCTGGGCCAGCCGCTTGCCCAGCGCGAGGTTGTCGCCGCGCGCGGCGCGGTCCGCCTCGCTCCGCTTCGCCCACAGCGAGAGCCCGCGCTGCTCCAGCTGCGTCACCCCGCGAAAGTAGGCCTTCACTCGCTTGAACAGCTCGACGCCCTCATCCGCCTGCCCGCTGAACGCCTCGGACAGACCGCCCAGCGCCAGGAGAACCTCGCGCTCCACGGCGTAACTGGCCTTACCGAGCTGGACGGGGGTGGCTCGCGCGGCGATGCCTTCCGGCGCCACGCGCGAGGTGACGAAGCGCGCCGTCTCGTCGCGGTCGAGTCGGGCGAGCGAGCCCACGAGCTGCACGGCGACGTGGCTCGAGCGCTCGAGCGCGAGCGCAGCGCAACCGAAGTCGAGCCATGTGAACGGATCGAGCACACACACCCAGCGCGAGCTGAGCGAAGGCAGCGCGCGATTGACGAGCTCTGCCCGCTGGCTCGTCTGACGCGCCCCGCCGTTCTCCAGCACTCGGATCTCGTCCGCGCCGGCGCTGGCCACGTCCGCCAAGATCAGCTCGACCAGCGCACGCGTCTCGTGCGCACGGGGTGGCAACGCGATCACCGCTGCCCAGCTCCGCCTGTCCTTCACGAGCTGTCTTCGGCGGTGCCACCATCACCCTCGGTGCTGAGGCCGGCCTCGGCGTCGCGCAGGTCCTCTGCGTCCGCGTCCGCGGCGTGCACGCCGGAGTCGTCCCCGCCAGCCTCGTCGCGGACTGGATCTTCATCCAGCCGCTCCCGGTCGAGCGCCCGCTCCTCGCGCTCGGCTTGTCGGTCGAGCGACTTGTACTCCGCGAGGTTCGCTCGCTCGAGCGCGTGCGTGGCGCGATGTTCGGCGATGGCCGGGATGATCTGCCTAGAGAAGCCCTCGTACGGCATCGGCTCTTCGGCGCCATAGGCGAAGGCATCCCACGGGAGGAAGGCCCGGTGATGGTAGAGGTAGTACGAGTAGTCGTCGTAGTCCTCGTACTCGACGACGTTGTGGTGCACGCGTCGCGCCATGCGGACCTGCTTGTGCGTGCTGTGCGCCTTGGCCTGCGGCAGCGCCACCAACCATTGCACCTTGTTGCCCGAGATCCGCTCCCCCGGCTTCATCGACCAAGTGAGGCGCGTCTTCTGGATCGGCCCGATACGCGCCTTGCGGTCTTCGATCTGGTTTTTCAGGAATCCTTGCAGGTTCTGCAAGTACTCGAGCTTGGTGCCGAGGGCGTGTGCGCGCGCGACCAACGGGCGCTTCGACTCGTCGAGCGCGCGATGCAGCGGCCCCAGGTCGTGTGCGCGCAACATCTGAGCTACCTGCGCCCGCAGCGTGGTCGCGAGGTGGGTCTCGAAGTCATGCGTCCAGCTGTACAGCTGGCCGTGCTCTTGGAGCAGCGCGAGCAGCCGCTGGCGATCGTGCTCGGCGCGGTCGAGCTCGAGCCGCGTGTGCTGAATCTGCGCGGACAGCGACTCGAACCGCGCCTTGGCCTGCTCGTAGCTGGCAGCGCCCACCTCGCTCGCCCAGCGCTCCTGGGCGCGACGCTCACGCATGTCCGACAGCGTGAGCGTGTCCCAGAACGAGGCGAAGGCGCCTCGTTCGACCGCCTTCTGGAGCTCGCGATTCTTGAGCCATTGGTGCGTCTCGGTGTCGAGCGTGGAGAGCTCCTGCTCGAGCGCTTGCTTCTGCCGCCCGAGGGTCGCGGCGCGCACGAGCAGCTCTCCCCCGCCAGCAGCGAGCAGCTGCTGGCGTCGTGCAAACTGCGGATCCTGTTCGATCTGCGTGAGCCGTCGCGCCCACTCGACGCGCTTCTGCTCGAGCTCGCGGCGCCGCTCGACGAGCCACGGCGCTTGGAGCGTGGTGCTGGCCTGCGAGAGGCCCCGAGGGCTGGTGTCTGGCATCAGCAGCTGCGTGAGCTCGAGAACGGCCGCGCGGAGCTCAGCCTCGACCACGCCCATGTCCGATGTGACCGACGAGTGCTCGCTCTCGAGCTCCCGCAGCTGGGACTGATAGCTGGCCAGCGCTTGATCGGCGGCCGCCACGCCTTGGCCTTTGGTCCAGCTCATGCTCGTGCTCGCTCCTCTCCGAGGACATCCTGTTGATCGATCTGGGCACGCAAGACGTCGCGTAGCTCGGCCGGCGGCGCGGCGCGCGCGAGCTCGGCGGCGCGCGGCCCGAGCGCCCGGACGGCCTCACGCAACGCCGTCAAGCGCTGCGCTTGATCCCTGGCGCGAGGGTCGGCCGCGAATGCGCCGCACAGCGCGGACCAAGCCGCCGCATCGGAGCCCGAGGCTACGAACAGCTCCCAGAGCTCCTGCGGCTGTGAGAAGGCTCCAGCGGCGATGGCGCCCGACCACCACGCGCTCGCTGCCAGCTCGGCCTCACGTCGGCTCTCGGCAGAGCTCGCGGCGAGCTTGCGCCACTGCCGGTACAGCCGCGCCGCGTCGACGAAGGGCGAGGCGTCCGCGGCTGCGCGGCGCCACGAGGCCACCTCGGCGAGCGCCGTCGGAGAGAAGCGACTCTCCGCCTCGTCACAGCACAAGAGCAAGAGCTCGACTGCGCCCCTGAGGGCTCCGTGGCTCGGAGGCTGCTCGGCCAGCAAACGGCGCATGGTGCCACCACGCTCGCCAGAGAGCAGCTCCTCCAGCGACAGCGACACCAGCTCGGGGCTGGCGTGCGGCGGCAACGTCGCGCACAAGCCAGCGCGGGCTCCCTGCTCGATGCGCAGGTCCTGGCGATCGAGGCCCTTGTCCTGCGCGAAGAACAGCGTGGGCACGCCCGCGGCGCACAGCTCGGCGAAGGAGTTGTAGCCGCCCGCGCTGATGGCCGCGTCGAGCCCCGGGAGGAAGCGCGTCACCTGTGGATCGGCGAGCGGGATCACGTTCCGCGCATACAAGCGGTCGCCACGATGCAACGGACCGTAGCCTGCGAGCACCAGGTTGTCGGGGTGACTGGCAGCCGCGCGCACCAAGGCGTCGAGCTCCGAGCGCCCATCGCCGCCGCCGCCAGCGCTCACGTACACCAAGCGCTGAGCGTCTTCGGCGCCAAAGTAGGCGCGGACACGCTCGCGGGGCCACGCCGCGGCGCGCGAGAACGAGTGCACCGTACCGACGAACGAGACGCGGCTCCGTGCGCTCGAAGGCACGGGGTACTCGGCGGCGTGCGCTTCGGTGTCCGGAACCAGGATGCGGTCGTACAGCGGGAGGTGGTGCTGCACCAGATCGCGCGTAGCGCTCTTCTCGTCTTGGTGCCGGTACACATAGGCGGTGGCACGGGCATAGCTGCGCAAGAAGGAGAACTCTTGGAAGGCACCGTAGGGCTGCGTGTCCATCACCAGCAGGTCGGGCGCCTGCGCAGCGACCAGGTTGGAGATGATGATCTTCGCGCGCTGCGCGTAACTCTCGCGCTGGGTGCGGCCTCCGGCCACGCTCGACTTCGAGGGCAGCTTGTACACGGGAAAGTCGTCGACCACCGCGGGGGCGTCGCTGGTGGTGACGAACTCCATGTGACAGGGTTGATCGAGCGCCTCGCACAGCTCGCGAGCGGCGCGGGCGAGCGCACCCAAGCGCGTCACGTGGCCGAGCCCGCGGCCGTTGATGGCGTAGAACACGATCGACACAGGCCGTCGGCGCGCCATGGCTCAGACGAACGACGAGACCTTGAACAGCTCGGCGATGCGTGGATCGGGAGGTGCGGGCTCGATGTCGTCGAGCGCCTCGACGCTGCGCTCGATCAGGGCGCGATCGCTCGCGCTGATCGACAACAGCTCCACCAATTGCGCGTACAGCGCCTCTTCGCGCGCATCGAGCTGGGCGTCGATGCGCGCGATGGTCGCAGCGCGCAGCGCAACGAAGAAGCGGTCCGCGTAGCGATCGAGGCGTGACACGATGTCGGCGAGCGAGCGCGTCCCTGCCTCGGACACGAGCTCGTCCACCGTCTCGCCGGGGCCGAGCAGCGCGCTCAGCATGTGACGCTCTTCCTGCGAGACATGCCCATCGACCAACGCCATCTTCGACAGCGCCAGCAGCGCCGCTCTTCGCGCACCCATGGCCGGCGAGGGTACAACCTCTGCGCCCTCCTGTAGCAGGCTACTTGAGTCGGCTGACCGCCAGACGGGCCGCGGCCTCGAGCGCCGACGCGGGGATCTCGTGCGCGCCGCCGTGGGCGACGAAGTCCACGCTGGCCCCGTGACTCACGAGCATGTCGCGCAGCTCCTCGGCCAACGAAAATGGCAGGAGCGGGTCGCGGCGGCCGTGGCTCATGGCCACGGAGAGCCCCGGCGCGCTCGCCTTCATCGCCTCGCGCCAGCGCTCGCGACACAGCAGCGTTCCCGACCAAATCACGAGTCCAGCAAAAGGTCGCGCGGCCGCGTGCAGCGCGATCTCGGTGGTGATCATCGCGCCCTGGGAGAAGCCGCCGATCACGGAGCGCTCGCGCACCCAGCCAACCTCGCGCTCCATCGCCTCGAAGCAGGCCTCGAGCGAGCCGCGCGCCTCGGCCATGCCGTCAGGGGTGGTCTCCGCCAGCTCATCGCGTCGACCCGTGCGGATCGCCAAATCGAGCTTCTGCATGTCGATCATCCACCACGCGCGGGCGGGCGCGCCGAACATGGCCTCGAGCGACAAGGGCGCCTCGGGGAAGAACCAGCGCACCCCCCGCCCTACGTCGATCGCGCGCCAGAGCGAAGCCAGGTCGTTGCCGGGGGCGCCAAAGCCGTGGCAGAGGACGATGGCGGGGCCGTCCCCGCTGCCCTCGCGGTCGTCGCCGCCTGCGCACCAAACGTCGAGATCCGCGAAGCGCCGCTTCTTCATGACGCGAGAGGAGTACCAGCCTCCGCGCGCGACCGCTAGCCGATGGGCCGCTCCAAGCGCTCCGCGATGACTCGGTGAGGGACGCGCGCACGCACCTCCTCCAAGGTGCTGAGGCCGGCCTCGAGCTTGTGCACGGCGTCGTCGAACAAGGTCTCCATGCCCTGCTCGCGCGCGAGGCGACGCAGCTCGAGCACCGAGGCCCCGCGCGCGATCGCCTCTGCCACGTCCTCGCTCACCGCGAACAGCTCGTACAGACCGACGCGGCCCCGATACCCGGTCTGCCTGCAGCGCGCGCAGCCGCGTCCTCTTCGCAGCGCGAGCGAGAGCTCGAGCCTGGCCAGGAACACCTTCTCGTCTTCGGTCGGCTGGACGGGCTCAGCGCACTCCTCGCACACGCGGCGGATCAGGCGCTGTGACAGCGCCCCGAGCAGCGTGTCCGAGATCAATCCTGGGTCGATCCCCAGCACGCCGAGCCGCGCGATGGTCGCGACCGAGCTGTTGGTGTGCAACGTGCTCAGCACCAGGTGACCCGTCTGCGCCGCGCGCACGGCGATGTCGGCGGTCTCTTCGTCCCGAATCTCGCCGATCAGCATGATGTCCGGGTCTTGCCTCATGAACGCGCGGGCGAAGGCGGCGAAGCTCATCTTCGGACCCACCTGCTTCTGGTTGGCCTTGGCGAAGTGGTACTCGATGGGATCTTCGACGGTGAGGAGCTTGTTGTTCGCCGAGTTGATCTCCGCGAGCGCCGAGTAGAGCGTGGTGGTCTTGCCAGAGCCGGTGGGTCCGGTGACCAGCAACAGCCCCTCGGGGTTGTGGAACAGCTCGCGGAAGCGAACCAGCGTGGCGGGCTCGAAGCCGAGCCGGTCGAGCCCCACCAGCGGCTTCGAGTCCAAAATTCTGAGCACTGCATCTTCGCCGAACGGGCCGGGCACGATCGACAACCGAAAGTCGATCGAGCGTTTGCCCGTCTGGTCGTTGAGCACCGTCATGATGCGACCGTCCTGCGCTTCGCGACGCTCCGCGATGTCGAGCTCGGCCAGCACCTTCAGCCGCGCGACCGCTTCTTCGATGTTGTTCGGGTTGAGGGCGGTCGCGACCTGGCACAGCTCACCGTCGATGCGCAGCCGCACGTCGACGTCACCCTCGTACACCTCGAGGTGCACGTCGCTCGCGCCGGCGGCCACGGCAAAGCCGAGCAGCTCGGCCACCAGCTCGGGCACCGGGCGCTGGGCGTCACGCGACAGCGCATCCACGGCGCGGATCACCTCGCGCTCGCCGTGCGTGTCCTCGGAAGGTACGTCACCAAAACCCAGGCCGAGCGCCTTCTGGATCTCGAATTCGCTCAGGCGCACCGGCCGGATCACTCGCATCAGCGCCTTCTGCAGCACCACGATCAGGTCGCCGTCCTCTGGGTGCAGCATCCCCACGGTGACTGGGTCCGAGCCGCCCGGGTCGACCTTGCCCAGCACCACCACGTGTTTGCGGCGGCAGAACGTGGCACCCAACATCCGCACCGAGGCAGCGTGCACCTCGAATTGGCTGAGCTCTGCGAAGTCCTCGATCGCCATGGGCCCGCATCTTCGCACCGCGTGCGACGCCGGTGGTCGCAATCGTGCTCCGGGACGTCGCGGCAAGCTGCGCGTGTGGATCGAGTTTGCGGCCTCGCGCGGAGCTCTGCTTTGATGCGGCCATGCTCGTGCGCAGCGTGACCCTCTCCGCTCTCTCGATCTTGGCGACCACCCAGGCCGGGTGCGGGGGTGGCCCATGCAGCGAGTACTGCAACGCCGCGCGCGACTGCTACGTGACGGAGAGCATCGAGGGCAACTGCGACGTCGACGCAGCCACCGACGCGTGTGTCGACGCGTGCGAGTCGGGGGTGAACGCGGTGCCTTCGAGCAGCCGAGGCCCCATGGAAGAGTGCCTGACCTGCATCAGCGGGCGCCTGGCGGACACGTGCGAGCTCGATGAGGACGTGCTCTCGGCCTGCATCGACCCTTGCCTCGAGGCAGGCGAGGCGGCCTTCGAGGCGTTCGGCGAGACGTTCTCGAACGAGATCGAGAGCTCCGACGCGGGGTGCAGCGTCGACGACACCAGCTCGAGCTGCAACTTCAGCTCGAGCGACGACGGCACGAGCGAGAGTTGCTCGATCGCTTGCGACTCGGGCGCAGGAGCTTCGTGTGTGGGAGAGTCGGGCGGCGAGGTCAGCTGCTCTTGCTCGGGCACGGGCATGAGCTTCTCCACGTTCTGCGCGGAGCTGGACGAATCCACCGTCGCCGAGGTCTGCGGCTGAACCGCGCTCGGCGTGGCCTCAGCCTGCGGCGCAGAGCGGGTCACCCAGTGAGGTGCGCAGCACCAGCACCTTCCATGCAAGCAGCGCTCCGTCCGACTGCTTGGCGCTCTCGAGCACCAGCTCCGGGTCGTAGATGCCATCGGTCAGGTTGCTGGTGTCGGGCTCGCCGCGGGCCTCGTAGTCCGGGTGAGTACCGCAGATCTCGTCGTTGAGCGCGTCCGGGAAGAAGAGCTGCGAGGTGACGTAGTCGGAGCTGCCCACGCGCACCGTGAAGTGGATGTGGATGGCCCGGCCGCCGTACCAGCCGGGGAAGCAGGTGTCGAAGTCGACGCGGCCATTCGCGTCGGTGATCTGCAGGCCGCGGAAGTAGCGGTGGGACTCGGCGTCGGGATCGTTGCTGGTGCAGAAGTCGATCGCGTCGCTGCCAGAATAGAGGCCCGTGATGCCGGTGTGCCAGATGTCGACCTCGGCGTTGGCGATGGGCACGCAGTTGGTGTCCACGACCAAGAGCGCGAGGCGCACGGGCAAGCCTGGGTAGCCCTCGCTGATGTCCTGGCGCTCCAGGGTCTGGGCGTAACAGGGCCCGAGCGTCGTCGAGCAAGTGAGCGCGCACGCCGAGCCGAGCGGGTCGGTGAACGGGTCGGGGTAGTCCCCAGACATCGACGCGGTGCCGCCGCTGGCCCAGTCGTCGCCCGAGCCGCCCCCGCCCGCGCCGCCTCCGCCTTGCGCAGCGCCACCCCCTTGACCACCTTGACCCGCTCCGCCACCGCCCGCGGCAGAGGCGCCGCCCTGCTCGCCGCCGCCGGACGCGGTCTGGCCGCCACCGGCCACGGCGACGTCTTCGCTGCAGCCACTCACGGCCGCGACCCCCAAGCTTCCCAAGAACGTCAACGCTTGACGGCGGCTGGCTCGGTCATCGGGCGAATCCGGGTGCGACATGAGAGCACTCTAGCCCGCCGTGCCCGACTTGTCCGCGGTGCAACTTGCGCAAGCTCTGCTCGACCGCATGCGCAAGTCGAGCATCGAGCCCTCGAGGGTGCGCGAGGTCCGCGCGCGTTCCTGCCCGATTCGCGTGGCATGGCGATTGCGACGTGGGCTTCATGCGAACCTGCCCCCTTGCCGCGATCGCCATCTGCCTCTGGGCCTGTTGCCTCGTCGGGTGCGCGAGCGAGAGGCCGTCGGCTCGAGCTCCCCACACGCGCGCGCCGGCGGTGCGAGCCGCGCTGGTCGGCGCGTGGGTGCTCACGGCCTCCCGCAGCGAGGGCAGCGAGTGGGAGCCGGCGCACGAGCCAGCCACGTTCCGGTTCGGGCCGAGCGGACGCTTCGAGTGGGTGGAGCTCGGACGCCAAGAGGAGGCGCACTGGTCGCTCGATGGAGACGACCTCTCGATGATCACCCCGGAGCGGGGACCGTGGACCTTCCGCCTGGAGCAGCTCGACGGGGACCAAGCGCTGGTGTTCGACTACGAGCGGGGGCGCTACCACAAGCTCGAGCGACGCAGCGGTCGAGGCAGCGTCGACCCGATGCTGTTGTCGCGGACGTTCTGAGCGGCACCGATCCGCTGCGCGGCGGCCGAGCACAGCCAGGAGGGACAGCGAGCTCGCGGGGCACCGTCAACCTGCTCGTGCGAGGGGTGGTGCGCGGGCCTCAGGTCGCCGCCGAGCTCCGCCGCGTGACGCTCGAGGTCTGATCCGCCTCGCGCTCATGCGCACGTTCAGCGGCCGCGAACAGCTCGACCAGGTGGTGGGCACGCGCGGCTTGAGCCGCCGCGACGCGATCGAGCTCAGCCAACAACGCGTTGCAGTGTTTGGCGGTGAGCTCCGCAGAGAGCGGCTTCTTACGGCGCACGCTCGGTTTGCCGGGGGGCAGCTCGAGCAGAGGCAGCTGGGCTTCGATGGTCTTCGCCATGCCCTTGTTTTGAAGCCTGCGGGCGCCGCTGCGAAGAGCCGGACAATGTCCTAGGACACAAAACGTCCGCCCTGGCGGCTGCGGCTGCGGCTGCGGCTGCGGCTGCGCTACGGCTTGGGCTTGGCGGCGCGCCGGCGCGGAGCTTTGGACGCCGTCAGCCCCGCCAACATCAGATCGCACATGCTGTCCACGCGGTCTTCGATCGGCTCGAACGGGATCTCCATGCCCTCGTGACGGCGGTTCTCGATCGCCACCACCCCGTGCATGGCCGCCCACAGCGCTTGCGCGATCAGCTGCGGGCGACTCTTCCAGCCCGAGAACAGCCCCTTCTTGAGCGCGTGCTCCACGGCTGCCTCGAGCACCGCGTACGCGTCCGACTCGGGGTTGCCGCGCTCGACGATGGCCCCGTGGTGCAACGCCGGCACCGGGTCGAGCACGAACAGCACCTTGTATTGCTGTGGGTGCTCGAGCGCGAAACGGGCGTACGACTGCGCCAGCGTGCGCAGTCGCTCCATCGGGTCGGCGATGCCCAGCGCAGCGCTGAACTGCGCGGCCAGCGCGCGCATGTCCGCGATGCAGATGGCTCGCACCAGCGCGTCCTTGTCCTCGAAGTGCGCGTACAACGCGCCCGGCGTGTACTCGATCTTGTCCGCGAGCTTGCGCATGGTCAGCGCCTCGTAACCTTCGCGCACGAGGATCTCTCGGCCTGCGTCCAGGATTCGGGTGTGGAGCGTGGCTCGTTCTCGTTCGCGGCGCTCGGCTGCACCCATGCCTTGGACCTCTATCGCACCTTGGGGGACCTGTTTGCGTCTCGAACATTGACATGTGATTGAACAGCGTTCAATAATTGAACATGAGGAAGGTATTGAGCGTGGCTCTACTGGCTTGGAGCGCTGCGGCCGGAGTGGGTTGCGACCGCGCCATCTCCCCAGCAGAGGCGAAAACCAGCGTGGCCACCGCCCACAAGGTCGAGCTTGGGACCATCGAGCGCGGTCCGGTCGATCGGCCGATCAAGAGCTCTGGGCTGGTGCGTGCCAAGCAGTCGCAGAACCTGGCCTTCAAGGTCGGCGGCTCGCTGGTGAGCGTCGCGGTCGAAGAGGGTCAGTCCGTCAAGAAGGGTCAGACGCTCGCCCGCATCGACCCCACGGAGTACAGCGCCTCCGCGGATCAGGCCCGCCGCAGCGTGGAGAAGGCCGAGCGTGATCTGTCCCGCGCGCGTTCGCTCGCGCGCGAGGGGGTGGTCCCGAAGGCGACCCTCGACGACGCCGAGACGGCCGCCGCCGTCGCCCGCTCCAGCGTGAGCATCACTGGCTTCCAAGAGCGGCACACGGTGCTGACCGCGCCAGCGGCAGGTATCGTGGAGGCCAGGCTGGCCGAGCCAGGCGAGGTCGTGGCGCCGGGGCGACCGATCCTGAGCTTCTTGGGCACCGACCGCGGGTGGGTGGTCGACGTGTCGTTGACGGACAAGGACGCGACGCGCGCGCGCGTTGGCCAGCGCGCGTGGGTCAAGCTCGACGCTGACGAGGGCCCCCCGATCGAGGCTCGAGTGGGCGACATTTCACGCATCGGCAACCTCGCCACCGGCACGTTCAGCGCCGAGATCGTGCTGCCTCAGGCGCTGCCCTTCGCGCCCAGGAACGGCCTGACGGCCAAGGTGAGCATCGAGCGCCGCGAGCTGCCTGCAGCCGTCGTCCCGCTGTCGGCGTTGGTCGATGGCCAAGCCGACTCCGCGGCCGTGTTCGTGGCAGAGGACGGCGTCGCGCGCAGACACGCGGTGCGCATCGCGTTCTTGCTGGGTGACAAAGCCGCGTTGGCGACGGACATCCCCAGCGCGGGCAGCGTCGTGATCCGCGGCGCGCACGAGCTGGTCGACGGCGCGGCGGTGGAGGTAGTCCCCAGCGAGGCGGGCCGCTGATGTTGACGGCGCTCGCGGTCAAACGCTGGCAGCTCACGCTGGTCGTGCTGTTCGGGCTGTTCTGCCTGGGACTGCAGTCCTTGTCCGCCATTCCCAAGGCCGAGGACCCCACGTTCCCGTTGCCAAGCTTCGCCGTGGTCGCCGTCTTGCCAGGCGCTACGCCCTCCGATCTCGAGCGGCTCGTGGTCGATCCGCTCGAGGCGCGCCTCGACCGACTCGACGACGTCAAGAGCATCAAGACGCAGATCGACGACAGCCTGGCGGTGATGCAGGTCGAGTTCACCGCCGGCGTGGACGCGGACGAAAAGTACGACGCCGTGTTGCGCGAGACCACCGGCGCCAAGGCCGAGTTGCCCAGCGAGCTCGCGGCGCTCGACGTGCGCCGCTTCAACGCGGCCAACGTCAACATCGTCCAGCTCGCGCTGGTGAGCGAGACCGCGCCCTTTCGCGTGCTGGAGGACCGGGCGCGCGATCTGGAACGCAGGCTCGAGGGCCTCCCCGGCGTGGGAGACGTGGTGATCCGAGGCCTACCCAACCAGGAGGTGACCATCGCCATCGACCTGGCGCGCATGACGGCGCTCGGTGTGTCGCCGCTCGAGATCGCCAACGCGGTGGGCCTCGAAGCGGCGAACGTGCCAGCCGGCAGTGTCGACGCAGGCGCGCGCCGGCTCAACGTCAAGACCAGCGGTGACTTCGAGTCGGTGGAGGAGATCGCCGACACGCCCATCCGCACCGGGCCGAACGGGGACGTGTTGCGCGTGCGAGACGTAGCGGACGTGGCTCTGCGCGACGCCGAGGCGCAGAGCTTCGCGCGACATGACGGCAAACGCGCCGTGTTGATCGCCGCCCCGCAGAAGGAGAACCAGAACGTGTTCGAGGTGCGCGAGCGCATCGGCCGGGAGCTCGACGCGTGGCAGTCGGGCCTGCCGGCGTCGATCTCGCTCGAACGCGGCTTCGACCAATCCAAGAACGTGGCTCACCGGTTGCAAGGCTTCGTGCGCGACTTCGGCCTGGCCATCTTGCTGGTGTTGATCACGCTGCTGCCACTGGGCATCCGCGCGTCGGGGGTGGTGATGGTGAGCATCCCGCTCTCGCTCGCGATCGGCGTCACGCTGCTCCACGCCTTCGGCTTCAGCATCAATCAGCTGTCGATCGTCGGCTTCGTGATCGCGTTGGGCTTGCTGGTCGACGACTCGGTGGTGGTGGTGGAGAACATCGCTCGCTGGATTCGCGGAGGCGAAGCCCCGAGCACCGCGGCCATCGGCGCGACGAAGCAGATCACGCTGAGCGTGCTCGGCTGCACCGCGACGCTGGTGCTCGCCTTCGTGCCGCTCCTGTTCTTGCCGGGCACCGCTGGCCAGTTCATCCGCAGCATGCCAGTGGCGGTCGTGGTCACGATCCTCGCCTCGCTGCTCGTGTCCCTGACCATCGTGCCATTTTTGGCCAGCCGACTCCTCAAGCCGGAGAAGGAGCACGGCAACGTCGTGTTCCGGGCCATGACCTGGGTGGTCGAGGGCAGCTTCCGACCGGTGCTCTCGCGCGCGTTGCGCTTCCCCAAGCTGACGGTGTTGCTCGGACTGGCGCTGTTCGCCGGCAGCTTGGCGTTGGTGCCGCGCATCGGCTTCAGCCTGTTCCCCAAGGCCAACACCCCGCAGTTCTTGGTCGTGATCGAGACGCCCGAGGGCTCGAGCCTAGCGGAGACCGACCGCGCAGCGCGCCACGTGGAGCGGGTGCTGAGCGCCCACCCCGAAGTGATCAACGTCGCGACCAGCGTCGGCCGGGGCAACCCGCAAATTTACTACAACGTCGCTTCCAAGGACGAGCGCCCCAACTACGCCGAAGTGTTCGCCGAGGTGCGCGGACACGGAGGCGACGAGGCGGTGCGCGTGTTCGAGCAGCTGCGGTCCGAGCTCGCGGGGTACGCCGGCGCGCGCATCGAGCTCAAGGAGTTCGAGAACGGACCGCCAGTCGATGCACCGATCGCGCTGCGTGTGCTCGGCACGGACACCGCCAAGATCGAGGCTCTCGCCGCCAAGATCGAGGTCTTGGTGAAGGAGACACCAGGCACCCGCGATGTGCGCAACCCCTCGCGTGACCGGCGCACGGACCTCGAGGTCGCGATCGATCGAGACAAGGCCGCGGCGCTCGGCGTCGCGCAGGGCGACATCGACCGCGCCGTCAGGTTGGGTCTGGCCGGTATCGACGTGGCCGACTTCCGCATGGAGGGTCGCGACGAGAGCGTGGACGTGCGCATGGTCATCGCACGCCCGACCGCCGCGAGCGTGGCTGGTGGCGCCCGGCCGACCCCGGAGATGTTCGATCACATCCGGGTGCCTTCCTCGCGCGGAGGCGCCGTGCCGCTGTCGCAGGTCGCGAGCGTCGAGCTGCTCCCGTCACCGACCACCATCCGCCATTACGGGCGCGAGCGCACGGCCGTCGTCTCGGCGCAGGTCGAGCGGGGCTTCAACACCGACGCGCTCACCAAGAGCATCCTGGCCGAGGTCTCGGCGCTGCCACGCGCGGACGGGGTTCGCGTCGTGCCTGCGGGCGAGCTCGAGAGCCGTCAGGAGAGCTTCGGCGGCATCGGCGCGGCGAGCCTGATCGCGCTCTTCGGTGTGCTCGCGGTGCTGGTGCTGGAGTTTCGCACCTTCAAGAGCACGCTGATCGTGGCGTCCGTGGTGCCGCTCGGCGTGCTGGGCGGTCTGGTCGGCCTCTGGGTCACCGGCAATACGCTGTCGTTCACCGCCACCATCGGCTTCGTCGCGTTGATGGGGATCGAGGTGAAAAACTCCATTCTGCTCGTCGACTTCACCAACCAGCTGCGCGCCGACGGGTTGGCCCTCGACGAGGCCATCCAGAAGGCGGGCGAGATCCGCTTCGTGCCCATTCTGCTGACCACACTGACGGCCCTGGGCGGTCTGTTGCCGTTGGCGCTCGAGCGCTCGCCGCTGTACTCGCCGCTGGCGATCGTATTGATGGGCGGCTTGATCAGCTCCACCATCCTGGCGCGGGTCGTGACGCCGGTGCTGTACAAGCTGCTGGCGCCCGAAGTCGACTCCAGCGACGCGAGCGAGCCGCAGGTGCCGCTGATGCCCGCAGCGCAGCCAGCCTCTGCCTCTTGATCAGCCGCGCGACTTGCTCGCCTTGCCTTTGGCGGCGGGTTTCTCGCCCGCGAGGGCCTGCTCCTCGGCCAGAAAGTTCTCGTAGCTGCCGCGGTAGTCGATCAAACCACGAGGCGTGAACGCCCAAAGCCTCGTCGCGAACTGGGTGATGAGCTCACGATCGTGCGCCACCACGAACGCCGTACCTTGGTAGCGAACCAGCGCATCACCCAGCGCCACGATCGACTCCAGGTCCAAGTGATTGGTGGGCTCGTCCAACACGAGCACGTTGTTCTTCTCCAGCATCAGCTTGGCGAACAGGAGCCGCACCGCCTCGCCACCCGAGAGCGCATGAGTGGGCTTGTAACCTTCGTCTCCCGTGAACAACATCTTGCCGAGCAGACCGCGAATGTCCTGCAGGTGGGCGCTCGGATCGCAGTCGTGGAGCCAGGCGGCAACGGTCTTGCCGTGGGGAATTCCCTCGCGATGGTCCTGCGCCAGGTAGCCCACCGAAGCCTGGTGACCCCACACGACCTTGCCCTCGTCAGGGGGCAACTCACCGACGAGGGTGCGGCAAAGCGTGGTCTTGCCCACACCGTTGCGTCCGACGATCGCGATCTTCTCGCCCCGCATCACCAGCGCGTCGAAGCCCTTCAGGATCGGGATGCCGGGCCACGCCTTGCTCACTCCCTCGAGCGTCAGCGTCTGCTTGCCCGAGGGTTTGTCGACCAGCAGTTGGATGAACGGACGCTGGATGTTGCTCTTCTTCAGATCGGTGAGCGCCAACTTCTCGATCTGCTTCTTGCGGCTCTGCACCTGCGAGGCGCGTGTACCCGCTCCGAACTTTGCGACGAACTCACGCAGCTGCTCGATCTTCTTGGCTCGCTCCGCGTTCTCCTGGTCGGCGCGCGCCCGCACCTGGCTCTTGGCCATCACCATCTCGTCGTAGCTGCCCGGGTAGACGATGATCGTCTCGAAATCGATGTCGGCGATGTGGGTGCAGATCTCGTTCAAGAAGTGCCGGTCGTGGGAGATCGTCACCAGCACACCCTCGTAGCTGCACAAGAACTGTTCCAGCCAGCGAATGGTGTCGAGGTCCAGGTTGTTGGTGGGCTCGTCGAGGAGCAGCGCGTCAGGTTTGCCGAACAGCGCTTGCGCGAGCAGCACGCGCAGCTTCAATCCCCCGGCGATCTCGCGCATCGGCCGCTCGTGCTCGCTCTCGGGGATGCCCAGGCCGGTGAGCAAGATCGCGGCGTCGCTCTCGGCCGTGTAGCCGTCTTCTTCGGCGATGGTGCCCTCGAGCTCACCGAGCCGCGACCCCTCGTCGTCGGTGAGCTCGCTCTTCTCGAGCAGCGCGTCCTTCTCGGTCATGGCCGACCACAGCTTGTGGTTGCCCATGATCACGACGTCGACCACGCGGTCGTCTTCGTGCGCGTACTGATCCTGCCGCAGCACGCTGGTCTTCTCGGGCCTGATCACATGGCCGTTGTCGGGCTCCAGGTCCCCGGCCAGGATCTTCATGAACGTGGACTTGCCCGCGCCGTTCGGACCGGTCAGGCCATATCGCCTGCCCGCGCTGAAGCTGACGACGACGTCCTCGAACAGCCGCTTGCTGCCGTACCCCTTGGTAACCTGCTGAACCTGGATCGACGCCATGACTCGCGTGCAGGCGTTAGCAGACCCGCGTCCGCGCCGGAGATCGAAAGCAACTCCAGAGGGGCGCGTCGTTGCTACATTGGCCGGGCTCCTGATGTCGGGCCATACGCGTTTCTCGCAGCTCAGCTGGCCTCCGGCACCGCCGGTCAGCGCGGACAATCCGGGTCGGCTCGTGCGCGCGGCCGGCCCGATTCTGCCCGACATCTTCTGCCGAGACGCCGCATCGCCGCGGGCGGCGGCGCCGGTGTTCGAGCAAAAACGCCCTTCGACCCTGCCCCCGACGACGGCGCCCAACGCTCAAGACATTCATTTTCCTCGACCGGCGCCGCTGCCCTTCCAAGCCGCCGGGGATCTGCCCTTCCACCCGCCGCCGGCACATCCGCCGGCTCCGGCGGATCCCTACCCATTCGCCAGAGCCCAGGGCGCCGACGCCGCGCCTTCGCCGTGGGCCCAGCACGCCGGCCCCCCAAGAGCTCCCGCCGTGGCACCCGCAGCCCCAGCTCCTCCGTTGCCAGCCTTCGTCGCTCCGCCGCAGATGGCCCCTCCAGCACCCGTCGCGCCATCATCACCGCCAGCCGGACAGCTCGCTCCCCCAGCCTTCGTGGGTGCGTTGCCGTCGTACCTGGTCGCCCAACAAGCGCTAGAGGCACAAGCCGTCGCCGAGGCGGAGCGGCTGGCCCGAGAGCGCGTCGCGCAGCAGCAAGCCGCGCTCGAGCGCCAAGAGGCCGAGCGCCTGGCCGCGCTGCGCGCCGCCGCCGAGATGGCCGCCGCCGCCGAGCGCGCCGAGGCAGAACGCGCCGCGGCTGAGCAAGCCGCAGCCGAGCGAGCTGCTGCAGAGCGCGCGGCCGCGCGAGAGCGCGCCGAGGCTGAGCGCGCGGCCGCAGAGATGGCTGCGGCCGCAGAGCGCGCTGCCGCCGAGCGCCTCGCAGCGGAGC
>CAZXMG010000002.1:238214-238583 GCA_964641275.1 uncultured Polyangiaceae bacterium | reverse complement strand
GAATCGCGGCCGAGCGCGCTGCCGCCGAAATGGCTGCGGCCGCAGAGCGCGCCGCCGCCGAGCGCCTCGCAGCGGAGCGAATCGCGGCCGAGCGCGCTGCCGCAGAGATGGCTGCGGCCGCAGAGCGCGCCGCCGCCGAGCGCGCCGCCGCGGAGCGTGCCGCCGCGGAGATGGCTGCGGCCGCAGAGCGCGCCGCTGCCGAGCGAATCGCGGCCGAGCGCGCTGCCGCCGAAATGGCTGCGGCCGCAGAGCGCGCCGCTGCCGAGCGAATCGCGGCCGAGCGCGCCGCCGCCGAGATGGCTGCGGCCGCAGAGCGCGCCGCTGCCGAGCGTGCCGCGGCTGAGCAGGCCGCGGCTGCGCGGGAACGAG
>CAZXMG010000002.1:0-238114 GCA_964641275.1 uncultured Polyangiaceae bacterium | reverse complement strand
CCCTGGCCGAGCAACGAGCGCTGGCCGAGCAACGCGCCAAAGAAGAGCGCGCCGCCGCCGAGCACGCCGCACGCGAGCGGGCCCTGGCCGAGCAACGAGCGCTGGCCGAGCAACGCGCCAAAGAAGAGCGCGCCGCTGCCGAACGCGCTGCGCAGGAGCGGGCCATGGCCGAGCAGGCCGCCGCCGAACACGCCGCCGCGGAGCAGGCTGCCGCGGCGCAGGCCGCTCGCGAGCAGGCTGCCGCCCGTGAGGCCGCCGATTTGGCGGCCGCCAAGCGCATCGCCCAGAAGCGTGCCGCCGAGCAAGCCGCCATGCGCAAGGCCGCACAAGAGGAGGCCGCGGCCGAGAGGGCGGCCGTCGCGGCCCGCTCGGACGCCCCCCGGCGCAAGAAGAAGCCCGACGAGTGATCAGGACCGCCGCCCGGTTGTCACACGAATGACACCAAACCGAGGTAAGACCGTCCGCGCATGGCTCGCATCGTGGTCATCGAGGACGAACGGGATCTGCAGAAGGTCCTGGAGTTCAACCTTCGTCAGGCCGGTCATGAGGTGTTCACCTCGCTCCGTGGCCGCGAGGGTTTGGAGCTCGCGCGCACGCAGCGCCCGGACTTGATCGTGCTCGACCTGATGCTGCCGGACATCTCCGGCACCGAGATCTGCAAGACGCTCAAGACGGACGCGCGCACGAAGGAGATCGCGGTGATGATCGTGACCGCCAAGGGCGAGGAGATCGATCGCGTGGTTGGCTTCGAGATCGGGGCCGACGACTACCTGGTCAAACCTTTCAGCGTGCGCGAGCTGCTGCTGCGCATCGACGCGATCTTGCGCCGCGGCAGGCGCGACAGCCAGCCGCCTGCGAGCACCCCCATCAACTTCGGCGTGCTCAAGCTGGATCGCGACGCGCACCGCGCGTGGATCGAGGATCAGGAGATCGAGCTGACACCGCTCGAGTTCAAGCTCTTGGTCACGCTGTACGACCGCAAGAACCGCGTGCAGACTCGGAGCGCCCTGCTCACGGACGTGTGGGGCATGGCCGCCGAGGTGACCACGCGCACGGTCGATACGCACGTGAAGCGGTTGCGCGAGAAGCTCGGGCAAGCGGGTGACTACATCGAGACCGTTCGCGGTGTGGGCTACCGCTTCGCCGAGAAGCCGACCTGAGTCAGTTGTACGGCTGGGAGGCCGACCACGGTTGAACCGACCCGCCCGCCGTGTGACACGGAGCTCGCCGTGAAGATCGGCTTCCGAGCCAAGTTGGTGCTGGCCTCGATGGGCATCGTCGCCATGTCCACCGTCGCCGCAGACGTGGTCTTGACGCGCCGCTTGGACGCGGATCTGACCGAGCGCGTCGAGCGAGACTTGTTCATCCGTGCGTCGCTCGCGCGACACACCGCGACCGACGCGAGGCTCGGTGGCGACGATCTGCGTGCGTGGGACGAGCTGGCCGACTCGCTTGGCCAGGCCGCCGAAGCCCGCTTGAGCTTCATCCGCGGCGACGGCGTGGTGCTGGGCGACTCGGAGGTCCCGCTCCCCGAGCTGCCGCAGACGGAGCGCCACGGCAGCCGCCCAGAGGTGGTGGATGCGCTCAATCAAGGCCGAGGTGCCTCGGCGCGACGGAGCTCCACCGTAGGGTCGCGCATGATGTACGTGGCGCTGCCGCTCGAGGGTCCGGACGCCGTGCGCGTGGTGGTCCGTGTCGCGCTTCCGCTGACCGAGGTCGATGCCGCCGTCGGCAGGGTGCGCACCACCGTGCTGATCGGATCCACCATCGCGATGTTGCTCGCGATCGTGATGTCGACCGTCGCCGCGCAGCTGATGTCGCGCCCAGTGCGCGCGTTCACCAGCGTCGCACGCAGGCTGTCGGCCGGCGATCTGGAGGCCCGCACACGCGCCGTGGGCAACGACGAGGTCGCCGAGCTGGGCCGCGCGCTCGATGGCCTGGCGAGCAGCCTGTTCGGCGCGCTCGACGATCTGCGCCGCGAACGCGACCTGTTGGGCGGGGTGCTCGATGGCATGCGCGAGGGCGTGCTCTTGGTGGACGCGCGTGGGGCCGTGGTGCTGGCCAACCCCGCGCTGCGCGAGATGCTGCTGCTGGGCGCCGACGTGGCGGGGAAGCGACCGCTGGAGCTGGTGCGCAGCGCCGAGCTCAAGGAGCTGATCGACCGCGTGGCCGAGAGCGGTGACCCCGATAGTTGCGAAATCGACGTGGGCGAGCTCAAGCCTCGGCGTCTCCTGGTCCACGCTACCTCCCTCGGCAAGCTGGCCAGCACCCTAGCCGTGTTCGTGGACGTCACGGACGTGCGCCGCCTCGAGAGCATGCGTCGCGACTTCGTCGCCAACGTCTCGCACGAGCTGCGCACCCCGATCGCCACCGTCCTCTCGGCTGCGGAGACGCTGCAGAGCTCCGGGATCTCGGGGGCACAGGCCACGGAGTTCTTGGAGATCATCGACCGCAACGCTCATCGACTGCACAACCTCGTCGAGGACCTGCTCGACCTCTCGCGCATCGAGTCCCGCGAGTTGAAGCTCACGCTCGAGCCGCTCGAGCTGCGCGCAGTGGTGGATCAGATCGTGCCGCTTTACCGTGAGCGCGCCGAGCACAAGCGCGTTCGCGTCGTGCTCGAGGCGCTCGAGGGCGCTCGCGTCCTGGCCGACAGACGCGCCCTGGATCAAGTGCTCTCGAACTTGATCGACAACGCCATCAAGTACACCTCGGACGGCTCTCTCGTCACCGTGACCAGCGAGCGCAGCGCAGCGCAGGTGGTCGTCAGCGTCACCGACACCGGGGCGGGCATCGAGGCGAAGCACTTGCCCAGGCTGTTCGAGCGGTTCTACCGCGTCGACGCCGGCCGCTCACGCGAGGTCGGGGGCACCGGCCTCGGGCTCTCGATCGTGAAGAACCTGACCGAGGCCATGGGTGGATCCGTTCAGGTGGAGAGCAAAGTGGGCCGTGGCTCCAAATTCTCGGTCTCGCTGCCTCGCGCCGAGTGATCACAGGTTCGTCACACACTTGTCACACAAGACCCCCAATGTGGCCCGCGAAAGGACCCGACCATGAAGGGCAAAAACTCAGTCTGGGCGCTCTGCCTCTTGGCATGCGGAAACAAGGACGGAGGCGGGCTGATCAAGGTCGACGGGTCCTCGACCGTCTACCCCATCACCGAGGCGGTGGCCGAGCAGTTCAAGAAGCAGGGCGGCAAAACCAACGTCACCGTCGGCATCTCCGGCACCGGCGGCGGCTTCAAGAAGTTCTGCGCATCCGAGATCGACGTCGCGAACGCGTCGCGCCCAATCAAGCCCACCGAGGTCGAGGCCTGTCAGAAAGCGGGCGTGGAGTACATCGAGCTGCCGGTGGCCTACGACGGCATCGCCATCGTGGTGCACCCCTCGAACGATTGGGCGACCTCGATCACCACCGACGAGCTGAAGACGCTCTGGGCGCCCGAAGCACAAGACAAGATCAAGAAGTGGAACCAGGTCAGGCCCGAGTGGCCCGACAAGGAGATCCACCTGTTCGGCGCAGGGGTCGACTCGGGCACGTACGACTACTTCACCGAGGCGATCGTGCACAAGGAGCACTCGAGCCGCGGAGACTACACGTCCAGCGAAGACGACAACGTCTTGGTGCAAGGGATCTCCAGCGACCCGCTGGCCCTGGGCTTCTTCGGCATCGCCTACTACGAAGAGAACAAGTCGCGCGTGAAGGCGGTGCCGGTCGACGACAAGAAGGCCGAGAACGGCGAGGGCCCAGTCGCGCCCAGCGCCGAGACCATCAAGAACGCCAGCTATCAGCCGCTGGCGCGTCCGATCTTCGTGTACGTGGCCAAGAAGAGCCTGGACCGCCCCGAGCTCTTGAGCTTCGCCAAATTCTACCTGGAGAAGGCTCCCGAGCTCGTACCCGAGGTGGGCTACGTCGCGCTGCCGGAGTCCGTATACAAGCTCGGCCTCGAACGCCTCGACAAGCGCACGACGGGCTCCTTGTTCGAGGGCAAGGGCTCGCAGGTGAACGTGTCGCTCGAGAAGCTGATGGAAGCCAAGAAGTAGCGCGCATGGCCACCTCCTCCGTCAAGCTGAGCCTCGAAGCGCCGCGCGCGCTGAGCGAGCGCTTGATCGCGCACGTGCTCACCGCCTGCGGCTGGATCTCGGTGCTCACCACGGTCGGCATCGTGGCCGTGTTGCTCGTCGAGGCGCTCGGCTTCTTTGCGGAGGTGTCGCTGTGGGAGTTCTTGACCAAGACCACGTGGACGCCGCTGTTCGCGGACAAACACTTCGGCGTTTGGCCGCTCCTTTCCGGCACGCTGCTCACCACCTTCATCGCCATCGCAGTGGCGCTCCCGCTCGGATTGTTGGCGGCCATTTACCTCGCTGAGTTCGCGGCGCGGCGAACGGCCAACGTGCTCAAGCCCGTGCTCGAGCTGCTCGCCGGTGTACCGACCGTGGTGTACGGCTACTTCGCGCTGACGATGGTGACCCCGGTGTTGCAGAAAATCGTGCCCGGCTTGTCGGGCTTCAACGCCCTGTCGGCGGGGATCGTGATGGGCATCATGATCCTGCCCATCATCGCCTCGCTGTCCGAGGACGCCATCGCTGCCGTGCCCTCGAGCCTGCGGGAGGGCGCGTTCGCGTTGGGGGCGACGCGACTCGGTTCGGTGTTCCGAGTGGTCTTGCCCTCGGCTTCGTCCGGCATCATCGCGGCGCTGATCCTGGGCGTCTCGCGCGCGATCGGCGAGACCATGATCGTGGCGATCGCCGCAGGGCAGCAACCGCGCTTCACCGCCGATCCTCGCGTCCCCGTCGAGACCATGACCGCTTACATCGTGCAGGTGAGCATGGGCGATACGCCCACGGGAACGCTGGAGTACCGCACGATCTTCGCCATCGGCCTCTCCTTGTTCCTGATGACGCTGGTGCTCAACGTGATCTCGCACCGGCTGCGCCAGCGCATCCTGAAGGGAGGCGCCACGTGAGCGCGCTCGCCAGCGAAGACGTCGGCGCGGTCGGCCGGCGCTCGGAGAGCCCCCCGGAGCTGCTCACTCGCTCGTCCGGGGACGGCGCCGAGCGCGCGTTCCGCGCGATCTGTTTGCTCGCCATCGTGCTGCCGCTGCTGCTCTTGGTGCTGCTGTTCGGCGGCGCACTATCGGAGGCTTGGCCGCGGCTGGGCTGGGACTTCATCAGCTCGTTCCCCTCACGCAAGGCCGCGCTCGCCGGCATCTTTCCCGCGCTCGTGGGCAGCGCCTGCTTGATGGTGCTCACGGCCGTGCTGGCCATTCCGATTGGCCTCGGCGCCGCTCTCTACCTCGAGGAGTACGCCAAACCAGGGCGGCTCACCTCGCTGATCGAGCTCAACATCTCCAATTTGGCGGGGGTGCCGTCGATCATCTACGGCCTGCTGGGGCTGGAGGTGTTCGTGCGCGTCATGAACCTCGGTCGCAGCTTGATCGCGGGCGCGGCCACGCTGGCGTTGCTGCTCTTGCCCATGGTGGTGATGACCTCGCGCGAAGCGTTGCGCACCGTGCCGCGCTCGTTGCGAGAGGCCAGCTTCGCGCTCGGGGCGGATCGTTGGCAGACGCTGCGCCGCGTGGTGCTGCCCATGTGTATGCCGGGCGTGCTCACCGGCGTGATCCTGTCGTTGGCCCGCGCCATCGGAGAGACGGCGCCGCTGATCACGATCGGCGCGCTGACGTACGTCGCGTTCCTTCCAGACAGCGTCAGCAGCCCCTTCTCCGCGCTGCCCATCCAGATCTTCAACTGGGTCTCCCGGCCGCAGCCCGAGTTCCACGTCAATGCGGCGGCGGGCATCATCGTGCTCTTGGTGCTGATGCTGACCATGAACGGCGGCGCCATCTGGTTGCGCAAGCGGCTTTCGCGCCGCATCTACTGGTGAACTCATGACCGACGACGTTGCCAGCGGCGACAAGATGCGGGCGGAGAACGTCCACGCCTGGTTCGGCGCGACTCACGCGCTCAAGGGCGTGAGCCTCACCATCCCCGAGAAGAAGACCACCGCCATCATCGGCCCTTCAGGCTGCGGGAAATCGACCTTCGTGCGCTGCCTCAACCGCATGCACGAGGTCGTACCCGGGGCGCGCGTCGAAGGCAGAGTCCTCTTGGACGGGCAGAACATCTACGGGCCTCGTGTGAACCCGGTGCGCGTGCGGCGTCATGTGGGCATGGTGTTCCAGAAGCCGAACCCGTTCCCCACCATGAGCATCCGCGAGAACGTCCTGGCCGGGCTGCGCTTGAACGGCCAGAAGACCAGCGATCCAGACGCCATCGTGGAGCGGGCGCTGACGCAAGCTGCGCTCTGGGAAGAGGTGAAGAACTCCCTCGAGCGCTCGGGCTCGAGCCTGTCCGGGGGGCAGCAGCAGCGCTTGTGCATCGCCCGCGCGCTGGCGCTCGAGCCCGACGTCCTGCTCATGGACGAGCCGTGCTCCGCCCTCGATCCGATCGCCACTGCCCGCATCGAGGAGCTCATCCACGAGCTGTCCGATCGCTACACGATCGTGATCGTGACGCACAACATGCAGCAGGCCGCGCGCGTCGCCGACTTTACGTCGTTCTTCTTCCAGGGTGAGATCGTGGAGACCGGGGAGACGGACGCGATCTTCACCCGCCCTCAGAACCAGAAGACCGAAGACTACATCACGGGAAGATTTGGCTGATGGCACGCCTGCACACGGACAAGGAGTACGAGGCCGAGCTGACCGCTCTACGCGACCGGTTGCTGGTCATGGGGGGGCGGGTCGAGGAGATGATCGCCAACAGCATCCGCGCGTTGGTGGAGCGCGACAGCGAGCTCGCCAAGAGGACGATCGAGGGCGACCGCCTGGTGAACCGCGCCGAGATCGAGACGGACGAGCTGTGTCTGCGCGTGTTGGCCCGACGCCAGCCCGTGGCGCGTGATCTGCGCTTCATCACCAGCACGCTCAAGCTGGTGACCGACCTCGAGCGCATCGGCGACGTGTGCGTGAACATCTGCGAGCGCGCGATCGAGCTCAACGAGGAGCCACCCCTCAAGCCCTTGCTCGACATGCCCCGCATGACCGAGATGATCCAGAGCATGGTGCACGACGCGCTGGACGCCTTCGTCGTGGGGGACGCAGACAAGGCGCAGCACGTGATCGAGCGCGATCGTGAGGTCGATGCCTACTACGCGCAGGCATTTCGCGAGCTGCTCACCTACATGATCGAGGACGGACGCAACATCTCGCGCGCGATGGGGCTGCAGGCCGTTTGCAAGCACTTGGAGCGCATCGCCGACCACGCCACCAACCTGGCCGAGGCGGTCGTGTTCATGGTGAAGGGCAAAGACATCCGCCACTCCGGGCGCAAGAAGGTGCCCAAGACCTGACTCCAGCTGGTAGCGGATGGCGTACCATGCCTCCGCTTGTCTCTCTCGATTCCGGCGCCTCGCTTCGTCACCAGCCGAGATGGCACACGCATCGCGTACCGCGTGGTGGGTGAGGGCCCGCTGACTTGGGTCGCCCCTCCGGCCATGGGCGCGCCCTTGATCTCGATGTTGCGCCTGTTCCAGGCGCTCGCGAGCGAGCTGCGCGTCGTCACCTGGGACATGCGGGGCTTCCAAGCCTCGGCTGCACCGAGCGAGCCCGACGCGCTCGATGTGGCCCGCCACGCCGACGACCTCGAGGCCGTGGTGGCCGCCGAGAAGCTCGACCGCTTCGTGCTGGGTGGCTGGAGCATGGGCGTGCCCATCACGCTCGAGGCGGTGCGCCGCGACCCCGGCCGCGCGCTGGCGCTGCTCTTGATCAACGGCCCATTCGAGTCCGCGTTGCGCCACGCGCTCCCGCACCCAGCGCTGGCGCCTCTGCTGGTGCGCGCGATCGACCGGGTCGGCGGGCCGATCGGCGCCTTGGCCAACCCGTGGAGCGTGAGGCTCCTGGGTCGCCCCGGCTTGGCAGCCAAGCTCCATAGGGTGGGCGTGATCGCCCGCGAGCCCGAGTACTTCCAGCACATCTTGGAGGAGTTCCGGCACGTGGATTGGGCACGGTACCTGCGGGTGATGCGGCGTTTGCACGAGTTCGACGCCACGCCTTTTCTGGACGCGGTGCGCGCGCCGACGCTGATCGTGACCGGCACGCGAGACTTCATGACGCCGGTGTCGACCGCGGAGCGGTTGGCGCGGCGGATCGCGCACGCCGAGCTGTTCGTGGTTCAGGGCGGGACGCACTACACCCCGGCCGAGTTCAGCGGCGAGCTCGCGCACCGCATCCGGTTGTTTCTGCGGCAGAACGTGCCCTCACGCTGACGTGTGTTCAGCCACCGAGTGGCCGGCGAGTTGACGCCGCAGCGAGACCTAGTAGCGATCGGTGGATGCTCCTCGCGCGCGTTGGCTTCCGCAGCTTGCTGACCCTGGGCCTGTTGACGGTCGGCGCGGCCTGCGCCGACGAGGCCACTGACGCGTTCGGCGGTTCGGGCGGCGGCGGTGCGCCGTCGACCGGCGGAGCACCGACCGGGGGCTCGGGCGGGCTGGGCGGCGAAGGCGGCAGCGGCGGCACACCGACCACGGGCGGCGGCGGCGCCGGCGGAGCAACCGGCTGCAACGCACAGGAGTTCGAATGCACGAACGGCCAATGTGTCGCGAGCACCGCCGAGTGTGACGTGGCGGTGGACTGCACCGACGGCTCGGACGAAGCGCCCACCAACACCAACTGCACCGGCTGCGGCAGCGGCTTCGACTGCGGCGACGGTACCTGCATCCCTCAGAGCGAGGTGTGCGACGGCTTCCAGGATTGCAACGGCGCCACGGACGAGTACCCGACGAATCCCAGCTGCAGCCTGTGCGAAGTGGACGAGTTCGCGTGCGCCGACGGAGACTGCATCGACCAGACTTGGGCCTGCGACGGCTTCGACGACTGCGTGGACGGGTCGGACGAGTACCCGCTGAACGCGAGCTGCACCCCGATCGTGTGCGATCCGGTCACCGAGTTCACCTGCGCGAATGGGGACTGCATCCTGGCCTCTTGGGAGTGTGACGGGTCGACGGATTGTTTCGACGACTCCGACGAGTTCCCGGTCAACACGAGCTGCACCGCGCCGGTCTGCTTCCCCTGGGACTTCGTGTGCACCGACGGCACCTGTGTGGTCGGCCACTGGCAATGCGACGGCACCCCCGACTGCAACGACTCCTCCGACGAAGCTGGCTGCGTGGTCGGAACGTGCACCGCGTTCCAGTACCAATGCGGCGACGGTGAGTGCATCCCTGGCTACTTCCAGTGCGATGGCGGACTGCCGGATTGCATGGACGGCTCCGACGAGGCTGGCTGCACGCCGGGCGTGTGCACGCCGTTCCAGTTCGGTTGCGCGACGGGCGGCGAGTGCATCCGCGTCCACTGGCAATGCGACGGCTTTGGCGATTGCGCCGACGACTCGGACGAAGCGCCCGCCAATCCGCTCTGCCCCTGAGCAGGGTCGAGAGATGGCTGTCGGCGTCGACGACCTGTTCGACTGGCTGGTCGATGGCGCGCCGTTGCGACCTCACCGCCCGAGGTCGTGGAGCGGTTGGGGCGCGAGCTCCACGCGGCGGGCGCTCGTGTGGATCTGGGCAGCTTCGAGCTCAAGGGCGTGGCCGAGCCGCAGCGTGTGTGGTCGCCGCGCGCAGGCCGAGGACGGACGGTCAGGTCCAGATCTGCGACTCGTCCCTGCCGCCCTGTGAGCCCATTTCCTCAGTCCAAAGCCGGCGAGCCTGTCGCCCTGGTGGGTGACATCCACGGCTGCTCCGTCGAGCTCCGAGAGCTCCTGGCGCTCCTCGACGAGCGTCGTGTGGTCTCGCTGGGCGACGTCCTGGATCGCGGGCCCGATCCAGAAGGGTGCCTGCGCCTGCTGCGCGATCGCGACGCTGAGGTAGTGCTGGGCAACCACGAAGAGAAACACCTCCGATTTCGGCGCCACCACGCGAAGGCGCCAGAGCGGCCGAACCCGGTCCAGCTCGCGCCACATCACCACGACACGCAACGCGCCGTGAGCGAGGACAGCTGGCGTTGGCTCGAGCAGCGGGTGCGCCCCTTCCTGGAGCTCGGGCCGCATGGCGCGCTGGCCGTGCACGCTGGGCTGGCGGCTGGCGTTGCACCGGAAGACCACGCGCCCGAGCGCATCTGCCGCGTCCAGCTGACCAAACCGGGCGCTCGCGGCGCTTCGCCGTGGGGTGATTGGCGCCTCGGGCCGCAGAACCGCCCTGCGCTACACGGCCGCGATGTCGAGCGTGCGCTGGCCGACGGCTACCGCTGGTGGACCGAGTATCTGGAGCCGGGGACGGTCGTCGTGTACGGGCACAGCGTGGTGCCCAGACCCTTCGCGACCCACCGCCGCGAGGGGTCCGTCCAGCACAGTTTCGTCGAAGGCGAGGCGGTCGATCGGAGCGCGTTGGTCGCGCTCGGGATCGACACCGGCGCACCGTTCGGCGGAGCGCTGACGGCGCTGCTCCTGCCCGAGTGGAGATGCGTGCAGGTCGCCGCCAAGGCGCGCTACTTTCGGGGTCGTGTCGACGATTGAGCGCCGCACGAGGCCACCTCGATCCAGACGCCCCGCATGAGCCCCTTCACCAGCCACTACCTGCGCTTCTTGGCGCGACCACAGCGCGTAGCGGAGGCGCTCGCCGGGCACCCGGCGAAGGTGCGCTGGGGCTTCTACGCGCTGCTGGTGCCGCTGGTGGGCTACGTGCTGGTCTACGCCGGACTGTCGCAGAGCGGCGCCTACCCGTCCACGTTCGACCCGTGGCTGGCGATCGATCGAGAGCACTACTATCGGTACAACCTGTTCCTGTTACCCCCGAGCATCCTCGCGGGCTGGCTGCTTTCTGCCGCGGTCGTGCAGCTGCTCGGTCGCTGGGCTGGAGCGCGCGGAAGCTTCGAGGACACCTGCTGTGCGCTCGGCTTCGCGATCTCGGCAGGGAGCTGGTCGCTGTTGCCCCACGATCTCGTGGTGGCCGCGCTAGGGGCCTTGGGCGTCATCGATGGTCGCGCCCACGAACACGCGATGAACTCGCCCACGTTGGCGCGTCATGTTCTCTGGCTGTTCATGGCCGTGTACCTCGTGGCGTTCCCGGTCTACTTCTCCGGTGCGCTCGCAGGGGTTCATCGCGTCAAGGGTAGAGCCGCGTGGCTGCTCGGCTTGGCAGGCTTCGTCGTCTACCAATTGGTGTTCGTGCTGTTCAACCGCTGACAGCTCTCACCGGACGGCTCTGGTACGCTGGGCACATGCGACGACGTCGACTGGGGGCCTGGTTGCTTGGTGCCTCGTTGCTCTCGTGGGGCGTCGCCTGCGGCGACGACACAGCGGTCGGGGGAGCCGGCGGAGCATCACCCACCACGTCGACCACGGGTGGCTCTGACTCGGTCAGCCTGCGCATCGAGCCCGAGCAAGCGTCCGTGGACATCGTGATCGGAGAGCCGCCAGCCACGCTGGAGTTTGCCGCGTTTGCGACGCTCGGCGACTCGAACGAAGAAGACGTCTCGGCGGGCGCCATGTTCAGCGTGCAGAACGCGGCGCTCGGCAGCTTCGCTGGCGCGACGCTCACGCTGGGGGCCGTGGGCGGGGCGACCGAGGTGCGGGCGAGTTACCAGGGCGCCCTCGCCACCGCGCCGCTCTCCGTTCGTCTGGTGGGTGACGTCTTGCTGCCCGGGGCGGATCCGACGCTACCGGACCAGTTCCAGGACGCCACCGAAGACGCGACCCCGGGCAGCGAGCCGGTGGTCGAGTACCCGGGTGACGGGGTGGTGCTGCCAGGCAACCTTCCGCCGATCGAAGCGCAGTGGACGCAGGCAGCGGACAACTTCGCCTACCGCGTTCGACTCCAAGCCGAGGGCCTGTTGGACGTGTCGTTCTATGTTCAGGGTCGCGAGCTGCTCTTCCCAGCCGACACGTGGGCGCTGATCCGCCAGACCGCGCCGGATGTGCCCATCTCGCTGACCGTGGACGGTCTGGGCGTGGGCGCGCTGGTGCGCCCAGGCGCACCGCAGACGCTGATCGTCTCGGCTGACGAGATCGACGACTCCGCCATTTACGTCTGGCAGTCCTCGACCGGGAGCTTCCGCGTGCTCGACATCGCCGCGGGCACCGACGTACCTCTGCCCAACGACGCCGCCGCGTTGGGGGCAGGGCAGCCCTGCTCCGGGTGCCATCGCATCTCGCGGGACGGCAAACGCTTCGCGTACTCGTTCAACGGAGCGAACTTCCAGATCGGCACGTTGCGATACGACGAGGCCAGCCAGACTTACACCGAGACCCTCGCCCCCGTAGCTGGCGTGCGCGGCACGTACGCCACCTTCAATCCGCTCGAGGATGACACTGTGCCCGCGATGATGCTCACCGTCCCGGAGGACGTCGCCCAGAACACGGCCGGGACGTCGCGGCTGTCGTTGGTGCACCCCGAATCGCTCGCGCCAGTGAGCTCGAACCTCGCCGCGATGCTCGCGAACGCGCCGGCATCCTCGCTGATGCCGGACTGGGCCCCGGACGGCAGCTTCGTGGTGTTCTCTGCTTACGACTCTGGCTCCCACTACGTGCGCGAGCTCGGCGACGACGTGGTGTTGTCTTCGATTTGGCAAATGTCGGTCGCGTATGACGCCGCCAGCCAGACCTTCACGTTCGGAGCTCCGGAGCTCCTGGTCGAGCCGCCGAGCGGGTCGTTGCCGGACGATGGCGAGAACAATTTCCTACCCACCATCAGCCCGGATGGGAGCGCCGTGGCCTTCACCCGCGCGTTTGGGTACTGGTCGCTCAAGACCCAAGCCGACCCCATCAATCAGTCAGGGCAGATCATGCTCGTGCGGCGCAGCGACGGGCACGTCTTCGAGCTGACCAACGGCTCCAATGGCGCGGGCACCATCCTGCACTCCACCTGGCCGCAGTGGGCGCCCAGCGTGGGCCAGCGGTACGCGTGGATCGCGTACTCGTCCCAGAAGCCGTATGGGCACCGGCTCACACCCGCGAGCCCGGAGAACGCACAGTGCACGCTGGTGCAGGGGCAGACGCAGTGCAAACAGCTGTGGGTGACCGCGATCGATCTGCAGGCGATGGAGAGCGGCACGCAGGATCCGAGTCGTTCGCCGTTCTGGATCCCGGGGCAGAACCTCGCGGCACAGTACGTCAGCCCGCAGTGGACCAAGGCAGTGTTGCCCATCCCCGAGTGATGGCGCGAACCGTCACGGGCCCGGAGCGCATACGTGGTCCGGCCCGCAGCTACCCGGAGCGCAATCAGCGTCGCTGACGCAGGCGTTGGGGCCGCACACACCGAGCGGACCGCCGAGCAGGGCCACACAGGCCGCTGCCTCGGGGTCGGTGGCTGCCGTCAGAGAGCACTCGGTCGAAGCCAGCCCCTGAAAACACGAGAGGTCGTCGGCCTCACAGCTGCGCCAACCGAAGTCTCCGCAGCTCGCGTCGCGCGCTGGATCGCACACGCGGACGAGCTCCATCATGCCGTGGTCTTCGTGTGTGAGCTTGTGGCAGTGGAACACGTACGGCCCCGTGAAGGCTCGGTTCTGCGTGACGATATCGATCTTGCGCTTGAGGTTGACGAGGTAGGTGTCGCGCCAGTGCGGAAAGGGCAGCGGGTCGAACACGTTGTCTTGCGGGCACACCACGAACGGGTTGATGTGGATGTGGAACGGGTGGCCATCGACGGAGGCCGCGACCCGCCAGTGCTCGACGCGATCGAGCAGCAAGTCACGATCGAACGGGTAGCGCGCACGGTCGGTCAGCTCGAAGTTCTGGCAGTTGACGTTGTAGTTCTCGCAATCGCACGGGTCTGGGTCATCGGCCGTGAAGAAGCCGACCTGCAGCACCGCCACCTGATCGATGTCGGCCGGGTCGGCGACGGCCGCGGCGCTCGCACAACGCTCCTCGATGCTCACGCCTTCGAGGTCCATCGACGGAGCCAGCGCCGCGACGGCCTGGTAGTCCGGGAGCCTCGTGGTGCTGGGTGCTCCGGCGCTGGAGGCGACGTTCAGGATCGCGACCACGTCACCCGCAGTCTCGAACCGCGTGAGGATTTCGGTCGGGCTGGGCGCGACCGGCGGGGAGAGCGGTTGCTCTCCGAACTCGCCGAAGGTTGCTTCATCGCTGGCTTGCAAGAAGCGTGAAGCGACCAGACACCAGGTCTCTCCGTCCTTCAACGCACCCTCGCCACCGAGCATGGCCTCGACGCGGTAACCCGGCGACAGGAACAGGTGTGGATGCTCGAACGGCTGCGGCAAGATCAGGCCGTCGCGTGCGATCTGCGTCAGCACAATGGTGTCGGGCGTGGCAGTGCTGAAGGAACTGCAGTCCTTGTCCGCGCCGCGGAACAGCCCCAGGAACACCTCGTCCAAGAAACCTGCATGCAAGATGCGCCAGCGCTCGACTTGCCCGGGAGGTGTCACCAGGCGCGGCCGGCGGGTGCCGTTGATCAGGTTCACCTGCGGGGAGGTCGTTGCCGCCAGGGTGACGAAGTCGTTGAACGTGATCGTTTCTTCGCTGCAGTCCTGGTCAGCTGCCAGCGGCGCGAAGCCTTCCTCGGCGATGGGAGGCGTCGAGAACACCATCACGCGCTCCTTCGCGTTGGTGATTCCGTCGAGCTGATCGAGCTCTCCGCGAACGATCCATACGCCAGCCGCCCCCGACGCCACCTGGATCGCGGTCGTGCCATGGATGTGCGGGTGGTACCACTGCAGGCCGGTGTGGTGGGTTCCATCCTCGTCGATGTCCCAGCGGTAGCGCGCGCCGCTGTTGACGTGCACCGCGTTGAGCACGTTGTCGCCGTGGAAGCAGGCGTCGTCGCTGGTGTCGCCGCACACGTCGTCGCCACACTCGCGACAAGCGTAGGGGATGCCGTCCTTGGTTTCTGCGGCGCAGCTCTCGCCTCCTCGGGCGTAGTCAGGGCGGACGTGCGAGCCGTGCGCGTGCAGGTTGGTCACGTTGAAGTCGAACAGGTGCTCACACTCGGCTCCCTCTTCGTCCACACAGGTGCATGCGCCTGTGTTGCTCACGCAGCGGTTGTGCACGTGCTCGGGCACACACGTTCGGCCATCCTGGTCGCGACACGTGCACGCAGCGCCGGAGAGCGAGCGGTAGTCGTGCGCGCGCAGCTTGTTCGCGAGGTCCACGCGTACGCTCCGCGGCGCTTCACCCGTGCGCGCCGGGGTCTCGAGGATCGGGGCGTTGTACGAGCCGTTGTAGGCGCGAACGCAGTGGCGCTGCCCATCCAACACCACCTCGGTCGCTGCGAGCGAGAGCTCGAAGACCCCGTCTGCGTTCGGCTGGAGCCGTGCCGGCTCGACGAATGTCTGTTCGACGCAGCTGCCATCGGCCAGCTCGAAGCAGGTGCTCGGGGGCGCATTCGTCTCGTCGTCGGAGCAACTCGCGACGAGGGCGGACGCGAGCCATGTCAGGCCGATGAGCGCCCCCGCGACCCGGCCAGTCCACCTGCTCTGCGGCACGATTCGAGTTTGCATGGCGACCTCACGAGGCCCGGACGCGAGCCAGGCTCCACCATACCGGTCGGCCTCGAGCACCGATGGTCAGAGGCGAGCGTCGAGTGGCCAGTTCTGACCAGCGCGGGCTCGCCAGCAGTCACGCCGTTGCCAGCTCTCGCGCCAAATCGATGAAGAACTTGATCCTGGGGACGTCCGCCAACACCGCCGGCACCGACAGCATGAGTTGAACCTGACAGCCGACCAGCTTCGGCAACACTGGCACCAGTGCCCCCACCGGCAGATCGGGGTCGGGCACCATGCCGTCGGGCAGCAGCGCAATGCCAAGGCCGGCGGCGGCCGCGTGCCGGAGCACGTGGACGTCGGCGTGTATGGCCACCGGGTTCACTCGCAGCTCGCGGCCATCCAAGAGCGGCCAATGGCTGCGGCTCACGCCGGGACCATCCCACGACAAGAGGTCATGCTCCCCGAGCTCGACGACGGATCGTGGTGTACCTCGCCGCTGCAAGTAGCCGGGGCTCGCCAGCAACCAAACGCGAATCGTCGAGAGCGTGGCGGTGACCCAGCGATTGCGGGGGGGGGACGGTCCGAAATGGATCGCCACGTCCACGTCGTCGAGCCGGTCAGCGAGCGGCGCGCTGGAGACCTGTGCCGCGAAGTGCAACTTGGGCGCCCGACTGCGCAGGAGACTCAACCCCGCGACCAGGACGAACGGTGGGAGCCCCACGGGGAGCGAGACCCGCACCACGCCTTCGGGCTCGTTGCCCACCTCGCGCACGCAGCGGATCAGGGCGCCGGCCTCCTCGAGCAGCGTGGCCGCGCGTTGCGCCAACGCGCGGCCGGGCGGCGTGAGCGCGGCACCATCGCGCGTTCGCACGAGCAGGGCCACGCCCGTGCGCGCCTCGAGCTCGTCGACGCGCCGGCGGAGCGTGGCCCGCGGGCTGTTCAAGCGCTCGGAGGCCGCCACGAACGAGCCCGTCTCCGCCACCGCAAGGAACGCGCGCAGCTCCTCCAGGTCCATGCATCCTCGACGTTACCAACGCGGCCTGGAGTCGGTGTAACTTCCTCTCACTGTGGCCGCGACGACCATCGAGATCGCCAAATCGGGCCGTGCCATGTGCCGGGCCTGTCGCAAACCCATCGCCAAGGGCGAGCTGCGCTTCGGCCTCGAGGGCCAAGGCGGCTTCGCCGACACCGGCGAGCCAACCTTCATGTGGCACCACCTGGAGTGCGCCGCGACGAAACACCCCGACGAGACGCGCAGCGCACTGGAGGCGTTCCAGGGCGAGGTGCCCAACCGCGACGGGGTGATGGCCAAGCTCGCCGAGGCCGACGCCAAGAAGCCTCCTCCGTTCCCGCACGCTGACCGAGCGCCCACGGGTCGTGCCCGCTGCCAAGCCTGCAGCGAAGCCATCCCCAAAGGCGAGCTACGCGTGGTGATCGAGCGCGACATCGAGCGAGGCATGACCACGGCGAAGGGCGCTGGGTATCTGCACCCTGCCTGCGCGGCGGCGTACGTCGAGACGCAGGGCGGCACTCACGACGAGCTCACGGCCGGCTTGCACAAGAACACGCGCGGTCTGTCAGAGACCGATCTCGAGCTGCTGTTCAGCGTGGTGTAGCGGGCGCGGAGGAGAGCAGGAAGCTCCGGAGCGACGCGGCAAGCTCAGCGCGAAGGTGCGGGGGAGGAAGGCCCAGCTCGGTCCGTGCGTCCTCCGCCAGCCGCTCGGGGCGCGCAGCGATGCGCTGCGTCGCACGCTCGCGCGCGCGCGCGAGACGTCGTCTGCCTCGCGCGTCCAGCCGAGCGTGAGCCCAAGCCGAAATCGCCATGCTGAGCGCCGCGTGTGCCAGCTCCTCGTCCGCGATCACCTGCATCTTCGCGCGCAGCCCGGCATCTTCGGCGTGCCGGGCCTGGTAGGCCGCGATCAACGCACCCCACGCCTCGCCAACGACTCCCTCCCTCTCGTTGTGGAGCGCGAGGCCCTCGAGCGAACGGAACACGGCGCCAGCGACCGGTCGACGCGGCGGCGGCCGCAGGCCTCGCGCAGCGAGCTGCTGGCGCATCGTGAGCGCGTGCCGTGCTTCGTCCTTGGCGGCGACAGCGCATGCCACACGCAGCGCCGGTGGCGCGCCGTGCAGCGCGAGAGAGGCGCGCAACTCGTGAAAGGCGTCGACGCTCAGCAACTCCAAGCGCGCGGCGCGCCGGAGGAAGCTCGCGGTCGTGTCTGGATCGGCGTTGCGAGCAGGCCGCGCCCGCCGCGGCAAGCGCCCGAGGCAAGGGTTGGCCGCCGCGCAGAACACAGCGTCTTTGCCCTCACGCGTCTTGAACACGTTGCACCCGCGCGCCTGGAAGCTGCCGCACAGCTCCTTGCAGCGAGCAGCCGGCAGGTCCCCCTCGGTCGGAAGGCCACACGCGGCCAGTGACTCGACCAACACCTCCCCGCCGCCACAACCGGTGACCTTGATCGGGCTCACCTGGCACCCTTTGGGCGTCGCGGTCTGGGGTGGCGCGATCGCAGTGGTGCTCACGGTGGCCGTCGGGGGTTCGGGGATCACGACCCCGTCGTCCGTCTGCGCAGTCCGCGCGCACGCCGAGAGGGCGATCGGGCCCAACAGCAGCGCCTGATCCGCGCGCGAGAGCGCTTGTTTCACGAATGACCGCAGCCCTCGCAACGTCGAGTCGATCACCAGCCACCTCGGCAGCGGAGCATACCAGCGAGCGGCCGGCGATCGCCGTGCTGGCGTGTCACGCATCCGGGTATTCGATGCGAACCCGATTCAGCCCCACAAAACCATGCGCCAATTCCTGCTTCCGGCCTGTCTGCTGCTCACCTGGCTGTTGGCTTGCGCCGAGCCGGAGGAGCCAAGCGAGGCACTGCCTCCTGCCGCGACCTCGTCCTTCGAGCCCGCAGCGCTGCCTCCTGCCGCGACGCCGACCCCGTCGCACGTGCCGCAGCGCCGCGAGGGGCAATCGCTCGTGCGATCAGAGACCGAGCAGGTGCTGTACCTCGCGGACGAAGACCACCAGAAGCTGCGGCGCATCTCGTTGACAGAGGAGCTCACGAACGCCGCGGGCCACCCCGACCCCGCGCGACCGTTCTTCGGAAGGGCGCGAGAGACCGTGGTCGACCTGCCAGGCCGCCCGGCGCAGGTGCTCGCCCTGGGCGACCGGCTGTTGGTCACCGTGCGCGATCCAGGCCTGTTGCTGGTGCTGTCTGCCGGCGAGCATCCACGAGAGATCGGGCGGGTGAGCCTCCCCGCGGACGCGTGGGGGATCGCTGTGTCGCCCAGCGGCAAGTTCGCGGTGGTGACCAGCGCCTGGACGCACAAGCTCAGCAAGGTCGATCTCGACTCGCTGGCGGTGAGCTGGACGCTCGACGTGGCACGCGAGCCTCGTGGCGTCGCCATCGATCCCGACGGCACGCGCATCTACGTCAACCACCTGACTGGCGCGGAGCTGACCCTGGTCGACGACGGCTCCACGCCGACGGCCAAGCGAGCCGAGCTCCCACCCGACCCGACCCGCACGGTCCAGGGAGAGACGCTCAGCGCGACGCTCGGCTACAGCCTCGCGTTCTCGCCGGATGGTCGTCGCCTGTACGCGGCTCGTCACGCCATGGGGGCGCTCTGGGGCTGGCAGGGGGTGGGCTCGGTCGACGTCTGGTCGACCACCGAGGACGCCCCGGTGTTGCCCAAGCGCAGCGGGAGGCCCACTGGCACGTTCAGCCAAGAGGAGCTCCACCGCATGAGGTGGATCAGCGACGGCGCAGGGCTACGCGCCGAAGGGAATGCTTCGGTCGTCGTACCGCGCGCCATGATCTACCGCGCGAAGACCAACCATCTGCTGGTGGCCTCCGAGGCGCTTTCGGAGCTGTCCGAGCTCGACGCGCTCAGCCCGCAGCCGTCGCTCATCACCAACCGGCGGTACGCGCTCGGCGGGTTGATTCCGCGGGATCCCACCACGATTCAGATCCCACCACACTGCGGTGCTCCCAGCGGGGTCGCGCTCTCGGAGGACGAAGACGTGGCGTGGGTCTACTGCCGCACGACCGACAACCTCGTTGCCGTGCGGCTGTCGCCGGACGGAGACCGCTCGGTGCGCGAAGAGACGGTGTTCATCGCCGGCGCGGCGTTCCAGCGCCGACTCTCCAAGTGGGGTCCGTTCGCCTACGCCAGCCTGGACGTCGCCGAGCAGGACGTCGAGCTCGCGCTGGGCCGACGGCTGTTCTTCGACGGCACCGAGCCGGTCGTGAGCGAACAGATGTCGTGCGCGGGTTGCCACCCCGAAGGACGCGACGACGGCCACGTGTGGCGCGAGCGCAGGACCGTCAAGTGGGCCAAGGACATGGGCTTCATCGCTGGCCCCTCACTCTCGGTCGACCCGTTCGAGAGCGCCGAGCCCGGCAGCGTTCAAGAGTACGGCGAGGCGCGGCAGACGCCGATGCTGGCGGGCCGAGTCGATGCCCCCGGGCCTTATGGCTGGCACGCCGAGAGCGGCACGCTCACCGACCGCATCAAGGCTGGCTTCAGCCTCCACAGAGGAAACCTGTTGCGCACGGACAAGCTCACGCTCAAGCGGCGGGCGGATCCACTCGCGGCGTTCTTGCGCAGGGGCCTTTTGCCGCCGCCGAAGGAGCAACGCGCGCTGAGCGAGCAGGAGCAGCAGGGCAAGGCGATCTTCGAGTCACCCAAGACGCAATGTGCGACGTGCCACACCCCCGCGAGTGGCTTCACCGACAGGAGCGCGCCCCCCATGTTCGGCTTCCGCACACGACCGACCTTCTCGCCCGATCCCAACCCTGGCTTCAAAGTGCCGTCGCTGCTGTTCGTCGGGGGAACGGCTCCGTACTACCACGATGGGAGCGCGCTCACGTTGCAGCAGCTCATCGACCAGAACATGGACCGCATGGGCAGAACCAGCCACTTGACCCCAGCCGAGCGCGCTGCGCTGGCAGCCTACTTGGAGACCCTGTGAACCTTGGACCTGGTGACTTGGGATGGACGATGGCCTGCCTGGCGCTGGCGCTCGGCCACGCCGGCTGCGACCCGGCGGCGGCCGCGGAGCCGGCGAGCAGCATGGTCACAGCCGAAGAAGTGCCTGTATCCACTCGGGCGGGAGGCTCGGCAGCACCTCCGCTCGGCGCTGTGCCGAGCACCGCGGCCGCCAGCGAACGACCCTCGTTCCTCGATTGGCGGTCGGCTCCGGATGCGCCCGAGGTTCGCGTCACCCAGCCCGGCTGTCGCGCGCAGCGGCTGCGTGAGTGGGTTCGCGTCGACTGCGGTGGCCACGTCGGCGCCAGCCTCGTCACCGGCAACAGAGAGGGTGTTCACTTCGAGCAGCAGGTCGACAGGGAATCCGACAGCTCCTCGTTCACCGTGGTGTTCCCGGTGCGCCGGGGCGATCGCCGCGTGCTCGAGCTGCTCCGCTGGTCGAAATGGGCGCCGGGGGTGCCCGACGTGATCATCACGGAGCAGTGGCTCGAGGGTGACGCGCGCGCGTTGATCACCGTGCAGGGGGTGCGCGGGATGTGAGCCATGCGCCCGCGCGGGTCGCACAGTCTCAGTTGCACTGCATGTCGCAAATGTCGTCGAGGTCGTCGTTCCAGGCGCCGAACGTCGACTCGCACAGCGCGTGGCACTGCTCGGCGGAGCCGTCGGCGTAGCTTCCACCACAGCTTTTGTGGCCCCGGGCGTAGCTGTCACACGTCCCGTTGAAGCCGCTCAACAAGCACTGGTCTTCGGGGCCGCCTTCGAGGCCTTGCCCGACATCGCTGGAGCACTCGTCGAAGCAGCTCTCGAGCTCGCTCGCGCACGCGCCGAGGTGGTCTGCATAGAAGGGCAACATGTCGATCACGCCGTCGCAAATCCGGCGCCCCTCCTCGCTGTCACACGCGGTCTTGCACGAGGCGCCGGAGGCCAGCATCGTGGTGCCCAAGCAACCCTCGAAGGTGCTTCGCGCACGCACTGGACCGACGTTGCCGTCGAAGGACGGGAGCTTGTCGAACGCGCACTCGCGCGTGAGCGTGATGCACTCGCCCGCGTCCTCGGGCTCGAGCGGCTTGACGAACGGCTCACCCTTGCAGGGGCCTCCGGTGCACGTGACCTTCAGCGTGTACCGCCCTGAGGCTTGGGCCTTGAAAGCGCGCACGGCAAACACGTAGGTGCCCGCGTCCTCAATCACGTAGCTCTTGCTGAGCTTACTGCCGTCCGCCGTGAACTGGTCCGAGGAGATCTTGGAGTGCCCACCCCAGAAGAGGGTCACGTCGGGCTTGGCATCCCCTTCGACGATCGAGGCTTCGAGCTTGATCTTGTCGCCCTCCTTGAGGTCCATGCCGAACAGGTCCAGCTGCTTCTTGTCGACGTGGCCGCCGACGGTTTCGCCGAACGCGATCTCCGGTGCCAACGCCGCCACGCCCGTCTTCTGGGTGAAGTCGTCCGTCGCCTCGGAGGTGGAGACGCCGTCGCACGCGACGCTGGTGGTGCACAATGCAAGCAACACGGTTCGGGGGTCGAAGCGCATGGGTCGGTTCTCCTACGTTCGCGGGCCGTAGCAGGTCTCGTACCATGTGCGACAAGGCTGCTTCCGCGGCCTTTCGAGCCCTCAGGTGGCGACGCCACGGCTGATTGGATCACCCGGGATCCCCCAAGCGGCCTCACGCCGCAGGCCTGCCAAAATTTTTTTTTCTTCCTGATTGTGTGCGTGCGGACACGGGCCAAGCGACGCGCGCGGCCCACTTACGCTCGGCGTGTCGCGAGGGACACGCGCGGCGCGGGCAAGGGGCGACGATTCGGTGCTGTCGGCGCCGGCAGCGACGTCACGGGTCTCGATAGACCGGTTCGTGAAGACGAAAACCGCCGCCCTCGCCCTGTTCTTGTCGATGACGTTGACCGCCTGCGCCACCGCGACGCCCACGAGCTCACCGGTCGCGCCAGCGCTCCAGGGCGTCGCGCGTGCATCCATCACGCCGTTCGCCTTCGACGAAGAGCCCGCCGTGGTCGAGGTCGAGAACACCGCTGCTTCGAGCGTCATGGCTCCCGCCGAAGGCGAGACCTGCGCCGCAGCCCCTGACAAGGGCACGCACTTCGGCTTCTACTCGAGCGACAGCTGGGACAAGGGCCGCGTCGTGTTGACCTTCGATGACGGTCCACATCCCTCACACACCCCGCGCGTGCTCGACCTCCTGAAGGAGCGCCAGATGCCGGCGACGTTCTTCGTGGTGGGCCGCAACATCTCTCGCGATACCTACCCGCTGGTGCAGCGCATGATCGCCGAGGGCCACACCCTCGGCTCTCACTCGTACTCGCACGATGTGACCATGACCAAGGTGGCGGCCCCCAAGGAGACCGTGGAGTTCATCCGCGGGCAACACGAGGCGACGCGCATCCTCGTCGACATGGCCCTGCTCGCTCGATCGAGCGACGATTTCGACGCCATGTTCCAAGCCGTCTTCGCGCGCGACCCGAAGGTGTGGCTCACCGGGACGATCATCAAGCAAGAGTGGCGCGACTATGTCGCACGCCATCGGACGTTGCTCGACGAACGCGGCTTCGCGCAAGGCGACCGTCCCTACGATCTCATCTACTCGAGGCCTCCCGGAGGCGGGCCGTACGTGGAGCACGATGGCGCTGCCGGCAAGGCCATCCATGACGAGGCGCTCGTCCGCGTGGGCATGATGAACGTGATGTTCCACGGAGCCTCCGGCGACACCGTGCCCGGTCAACGCAGCGACTTCGCTTTCCTCACCAAGAACGTTGAGAAGTACTCCGAGGCAGGCGGCGTCATCGTGATTCACGACTACATGCGGGGCGACGCGCTGGCCTCCAGCTTGAGCAAGATCGACAAGGACCCGGCGGTGAGCGTGATGACCCTCGAACAAGCTCTCGCCCGCAAGTACGGTTGCACCCCCGCGTCGATGGCGACGCGGCTCACAAAAGACGCAGCTCAGCGCAACCACAGCCACGCTGCGGTGGCCAGCACCACCAACGCGACCAAGGTGAGCGCAATGGCGGGCCGGGATGCGGACGTCGGGGGCGCATCGACCCCGGCCGACTGAGCGGGCTCGAGCACCGGCGCGAGGGCCGCCCAGGCAGCGCGCGCATCCGGAAAGCGCTGCGCTGGGTCGCGATGGACCGCGCGCAGGAACCAGCGATCGAAGTCTGCCCCGAGGTCCGGCGCGCCGAGCGCGCGGGAGCGCTCGGAGGCAAGCGGGATGGGCTCCCGCAACATCTCCACCGCCAGGTCGAAGGCGTTCACGTGCGCTGCGGCGGCGCCGCGCCAGAACACCTTCTTGGCCAGCAGCCGGTAGGTCAACAGGCCAAGCGCCCAGACATCGGAGGAGGCACGGATCTGCTGGCCCTCGCGACCCTGCTCTGGGGCCGCCCAGAGTGGAGCTCCCAGCCCAGGTGTAGTTCCGCTTTGTGTCGTCTCGCGGACCACCTTGGCCACGCCGAAGTCGAGGACCTTGAGCACGGGCGGCGCGGATGGATCTCCCACCAGGAACAGGTTCTCCGGCTTGAGGTCCCGATGGACCACGCCCGCGTCATGGGCTGCCGCGATGGCGCTGTACAGCTGCCCGAGCAGCCTCACCGCGTCGACGTGATCGAGCTCCGGTCCGCGCTCGAGGCGGTGATGGAGATCTTCCCCGTCGAGCAGCTCCATGGCGAAGTAGGGGAGCTTCGTTTTGGCATCCACTCCAGAGTCGAGCACGCGCACGATCAGATCGGACGCGATGCGCTCGCCGATCTTGGCTTCGAGCAAGAAGCGGTCGACGAACTCGGGTGACGACGCCAGCTCGCCATTCATCACCTTGAGCGCCACCACGAGCTCGGTGTGCTGGTCGAGCGCCCGGTACACCGAGCCCATGGCGCCCTGCCCCACGAAGCCGAGCGTCCGATAGCGCTCGGCGAAGGTCTCGCCTTCGCGCAGGCGAAGCGCGCGCACGGCTGCGTTCACTGAAGCGCAGCGTACACTGCCTCAGGGGGCGCAAGCGGCCGCAGCGAGCGACGCCGATGCGAAGCGGCGCAAGGGGTGGCTCGCCGGCCCATCGACCTCGGACCACCCCAGCCCGTCTGCGCTGCGAAAGTAGCGTTGCCCTTCATACGCGCCGGCGGCTGCGACCATGGTGCCGGTCTGCTCGTTGTGACCCAGCACCAGATCCCAGATCGGAGCGTCGAGATCCGTCGCCGATGACGACCACGTCAACGCGTCGTCGCTTTCGAACAGCTGCCCCTCCGCCAGCAGCACGAAGCGTCCTGCCACGAAGTCGAGCGTGCGGAGGCCCACCGTCGGATCGACCGCGACCACCGACCAGGTCTGGCCCGAGTCGCCCGAGCGGCAGACTCCGCCTTGCGCGTGTTGCATGGCCAGCGCGCCGTTGCCGCTGGCGATCGAGATGGCCAAACAGCCGGACGGGAGCGCGGCTGCCTCTTGAAAGGATTGGCCCAGGTCGTCGCTGGTGAACACGCGCAAGCCGTTTCCCTCCGAGGTCAGCACGTAGCGGTTGCCCTGCGGCAAGTAGGCGGACTGGCGCAACGGGGGCGCGAGGTACACCTCGGGCACCTGCGCCCAGGCCGCGCCGGCATCCACCGATAGCCAAGGTCGCGGTGTGGCGCCCATCAACCCGCCCGGTCCGCCCGCGATCGAGGCGAAGGGAAAGTCGAGGGAGAGCACGGTCTCCCAGCTCTGGCCGTCCGAGCTGCGGCGCACCGTGCCTGGCGTGCCCCAGCCGTTCGACATCAAGGCGTACCCGTCACTCACGATCAGCCCGGTCGCGCTTCCGACGTGGTGATCGCAGTCCACACCTGCGTCGCAACGCAAGCTCGCGTCGTCGCTTCGGTCGGCGACCCAGGTCTGGCCGTCATCACAAGACAGCATCGTACGGCCCACGTGCCCTTGCGCGATCAGCACGTGCTGCGCCGCGGCTCCGCCCGTTCCCGAGCCACCCATCGGGCTCTGGCCACCGGCACCTTCGCTCGACCCGCCTGGCGCATCCCCGGCGCTCCCTGCTCCGCCGGCAGCCGCTTCGCCGCCGGCGCTCGATCCGCCGCTCGCATGGTCTTCGCCGCAGGCCGTAAGCATGACGCAGAGGCTGATGGTCGTGAGGCGAAGGTCGACAGGTGGGGGCGAGGGCACCCTCTGCACTTCGCACGAACCGTGCCTGCGCCGCCGTGCCGAAGGACAGGGCGTCCAGCGGCCCGATGGTCGAGTCGAGTCGACAGGTCGTCGATCCGACTCGACTCCGCGATAAGCTGCGGAGGTGAGGAGCGGTCGGGACCGGGTCGAGGAGGCGAAACGTCTGCTGGCGCTCGGGGGCACCTATCCGCAGGGCTGCAGCGAGCTCGTATGCAAGGTGCTGGGCATCCCCTGGGAGAACGCGAACACGCTGCTGGGCACGGCGCCCACCGAGATCGGCAGCAACGGCTCGTACCGCAACGTTGCTCCCGGCGCCGTCGTGGGCTGGAAGCGCGTCGGCGAGAGTGGCCACGTGGCCATCTACGTCGGAGAGCCGGGCATGAAGTTCATCGATGTGCGCGCGCCGGGCGCGACGCCGCGCAAGCTGGGCAACGGCTACGGCGCCCAGACGTTGGTGCAGAGCTCGAAGTACTGATCCAGCAGCTGGATCGATTCCATCATCGAGCGCTGCGCGCCACGTACTCCAAGCGGTCGTGACCCCAGAACAGCTCGTCGCCGACGAAGAACGAAGGCACACCAAAGACGCCGCGCTCGGCCGCGCGAGCCGTATCGGCCTTGAGGCGTTCCTTGATCTCGTCGCTCGACATTTCGCGCTCGAAGGCGGTGCGATCTTGGCCGATCTCGGCGAGCCAATCGAGCACCGCCGGCGCGCTCTTGAGGTCGCGCGCTTGGGCCCACACGGCCGGAAAGGCGGCCCGGTGGACTTGGTCGAAGACCCCGAGCTTCTTGGCGGCGAGGGCCGCGCGCAACAAGTGCAGCCCGTTCACCGGGAACACCGCGGGCGGCCGCTGAGGAACGCCGTGGTGCTGCGCGCAGCGTACGAAGTCGTTGGCGATGTAGATCAGCTTCTCGCTGGAGTAGGGCATGCCGCTCGAGAACGAGGAGAGTCCTCGCAGGTAGATCGGCTTGAGCTCGATCGAAAGCCCCGCCAGCGCGTTGGGGAGGAGCGCGTCCGCCAGGTACGCCCACGGGCTCGCGTAGTCGAAGAAGAGCTCCACCTTCTTGGCCATCCTGCCTCCGTTGTCTCCACCGGAGACATAGACGATGTCAGCGCGCCTGTCGAGGTCACCCGCGGGTCGCGTTGTGGGCGTGCGAGGGCCGCTTGCCGCGCAACCTCTTGGGCGGCTGCCCAGCCACGAACTCGACCTTGACCGCGCGTGGCTTCAGCCGAGGAGCGCCGGCAGCATGCGCCTCATAGGCCGCGCGGCTCACGCGCCGTTCGTCCGACACGAGCGTGGACCAGATCGCGGCGTCTCGCTGCCTGGCGAGATCACACTGCACAGCGTCGAAGCGAAGTGTCGCCTCGAACCTCGCTTGGCCCATGAGCTGCTCCGTGATGCCCAAGTGGGCCTGCTCCTTGAACACTGTGGGCCCGAAGCGGTCGTAGTAGAGCACCGTGTGCGCGGTGGAGACGGCGCCCGCCCACGGGTAGCTGCGCAACGTCCAGCCGCGCGAGAGTGCAGAGAGGGTTTCGTCCACGTCGGCGCGCTCCTCGTCCGTCTTCCAGGGCTCGTTCGGCGCAAAGAAGATGCCCAGCCCGAGCTCGTCGCCTTCGAGCTCCCAGGTCTCCGCGATGTCGAAGCGTGAGGGCTCCTGCGCGACCAGCGATCCGTGCGTGAGACCGAACTCGCCCACGATGTAGACGGCCACGTTGTCTTTGCGCTGCTCCAAGAACTCCAGCGTGGAGAGGGCTTCGTCGTGCGTTTCGGTGGGGAACTCGGTGAAGCACATCGCCTCTGCGGCGACTCCCGCCACGGCCAGGTGATCGATCACGTCCCCCACGATCTTGGGCGGTGCTCCCTTGTCGATCAGCGCGAGCACACGCGGCGACGCCGACTCCACGCCCAAGGCACACGCGACCGCGCCCGCCTTGCGCAGCACCTCGGCGCGCTCGCGGGTGAGGTACTTCTCCGGCTTGAGGTCGGTGGCCCAACGCAGCTCGAGACCTGCGTCGATCAGGGCGTGAGAGAGCTTGAGCAGCGTCTTGGGCGCGACCGAGTCCTGCGAGAAATAGAAGCTCTTCGTGCCGTGACGCGCGGACAGCGTGCGCAGGTGGTCCACCACTGCGCCCACGTCTCGCTCGCGGTAGCTGGCCGTGCCCACCTCCGCCAGGCCGTAGTGGCAAAACGTGCACTTTCCCCAGTAGCAGCCGCGCGTCGGGTCGTAAGGGAGCACCAACGTGGGCGCCAAGTAGCGCTCGAGCGGTAAACCATCGAAGTCGGGTGCCGGCAGCGCCCGAAGATCCTCCATGCCGTGAGCCGCGAGGAATCGAGCGCCCAGCAGGCGATCACGCACGACCACGTTGGCGAGCTCACGCAGCGATCGCTTGCCGGTGACGGCCTGCACGAGCGAGAGCAGCGTGCGCTCGCCCTCGAACACGCAGGCGGAGTCGAACGGACCGAGCGCGCGCGCGAGACGCTGGCCGGACAACCGAATCAACATCTGGGTGACGCCCGGACCACCACAGGTCAGATGCACCTCTGGTAGCGCGCGCTTGATCGCGATCGCGAAGGCATAGGCGGGCTGGAGCTGGCCGGGGAAGCAGACCGACACGCCGACCACGTCGCACTTCGCCGCGCGGAGCCTCGGAATGAGCTGCTTCTCGAGGTAGTCGTGGAACGGGTCCGCGTCGGGGCCCGTGGCTCGCTCGATTTCGCTCACGTTGGTGAGCCCGAACGGCGTCCGGTACGCGGTGAAGTCGAGGTGTAGCGGGTGGTAGGTGGCAGACACCACACGCAGCGCGGCTTCGACCGTGGCGACGGCCGAAGCGTACGCTTGCGGATCGAAGAACGAGGCGGCATCACGGAAGACCTGCTTGGCGCGCTCGATGCCCAACGGCACGGCGTGGGCTTCGGCCCTGGCCCGCACCAGTGCCGCGTACGCGAGCTGTTGCTCATGGCTGAGCGACGAAGACGCATCCAAGGCCGCGAGCTGCGCCTCGAGTCGGTCGCGCTCGAGCTTCATCCGTCGCTCGGACAAGAGGTCGTCGAAGGCCTCCAGGTTCGCGTCGATTGGCAGCACCTCGACGCCGTGCGATCGCAGAAACCCGGTGAGCATGGGTACGGCGAGGTACGGCGCGGTGGGATCGCACGTGGGCGGATAGACGAGCGCGACACGACCGCTGGGCATGACCCGATCGACCATAGACAAAAAAGAAGAGGGCGACGCCTGCCGGTGCCGCCCTCGCGTGGCGTGCAAGACTCCGTCTTCTGGGTTTGCGCCATCATGCGCGGTTCGACTGGCTTGCCAGTCGAGACGAGGCGCCTGTCAGTGGATCCAGCACGCGATGGAGAACCGAGGCTCTGACACGCTTGCCTGCCGCCCCACCTGGGGGCTGTTGGCTTTGGTTGAGGGTTCCCCAGACTTCGAACGAACCGCAGCACCACACCCGTGCGAGGACCACGAGCCTCTGCGGGGTGCGGCTCTTCTTCGGCTCGACGCGAAGTCGCGGCGAGGACGAGGAAGATGGTTGTGATGTCATTTCGAGGGATAAGTCCCGATCGAATCGCGTCAACCCCAACCGAAATATTTTTCTCCAACGAGCTGGCCGGTTCGAATCAGAAAGCAAAATTCTCCGAACGAGCGCCCCGCCCGTGCGCCCTCTGGCGCGGGAGATTTCTCAGGCTCGGCCGCCGCTGCACAACGCATCGATCTGCTCGCGCAGCGACATCACCTCCTGCGCGAACGCGGCGTCCAGCGCCGTGCACGAGTCGGAAGAGAGCGCCCAGGCCAACACCGACACGACCTCGGCGGTGAACGCACGAGCTTCGGGGAGCAAGGCCGTCGCGACCCGGAACACCTCGGTGCGCTGGATGGAGAGCGCGAGCTCGTCGATCTGGGCGCGGTGCTCGGGCGGGAGATCCTCGTCCAGGCTCGTGGCCATGTGCTCGACGATCGGTGCCAGGTTGGACGCTCGGGTCGCCAACACTGCTGCGATGTCCTGCACGCCCTTGCCACGCAGCTCGCGCAGCGCGGACGCCAAGACGTCCAAGGAAGGACCGAGGCCGCTCGGGCCGGAGCCCAGCCGGAGCAACAGCGGGCGTGGACGCAGATCCGCGCGTAAGGACACCCAGCTCGGGCGGCGTGAGTCACCGGATCCTGCGCGAGCATGGCGGCGAACAGGCGCTCGACCGAGACCCAATGCGGGGGGTACTTGAAGCGCGCCACGTCCATCACCAGCGCAAGATCTCGCGCTTCGTGATAGCCGCCGATGGGGGAGTAGTGGCCCGAGCCAGTCTGGCCGAGGGCCGCGCGATCGTACGCTGCGATCAGCACCTCTCCACCCACGGCGGTCGTCGCGGCCCGGACGGCGGCTCGCAGCTCGCCTGCGCTGGACTGCGATGCGCGCACGACGGAGGTCCGAGCGCCGTTGCAGCGGGCAAGGCACGCGAGCTCGCTCAACGTGAGCCCCCGCTGCGCCACCTGCTCGAGAGGCACGCAGCAGTCCAGCATGTCTTCACCGAACCAACGCCAAGGGCCCTTCCACAGTCTGCCTGGGTCGATGGCCAACGCGTTCAGCGCCACCACCAGAGATCCCAAACCGCAAAAGGCGGGCTCAGCCTGGGTGTGAAACTGCTCCGACAGCGCAAAGAAACCCTCGAGCGTCCCGGCGCTGAGCGCCTCCCGAAACAGCAGTCGTCCCTCTGGGCTCGAGAACGGGACGTGCTGATCGGGGAGAGGCCTGCGATAGAAGCTGTGCGAGATCATCTGGTGCCTCGTGCTGCGCGGGAGACGCTGACGCGGAGAGTATGATAGGCCCGCACGTGGAGGGCTGCTCGTGGCGACATCCAAGAAGCGCGCATCGAAGTCGAAGAAGCGACACGTGGTGGTGCTGGTGGCGACTCGCAAAGGCGCATGGATCTTCCACGGCGACGAGGAGCGACGCGCCTTCCGTGCGGACGGCCCGCACTTCCTGGGCCACACCATCCATCACCTGGTGCTCGACCCGCGCGACGGGCGGACGCTGCTCGCGGCGGCCAAGACGGGTCACCTGGGTCCCACGGTGTTCCGCTCCACGGACATGGGCAAGACCTGGCGAGAAGCGTCCAAGCCACCCGCGTTTCCGAAGGCCACGGACGACTCCGCGGGCCGGGCCGTGGATCACACCTTTTGGCTCACGCCCAGCCACGAAACCGAGCCTGGCACCTGGTACGCGGGGACCTCCCCCCAGGGCTTGTTTCGGTCCAACGATGGCGGCGCCACCTGGGAGCACCTGCCCGTCGAACAAGACCCGCGCTACCGCGCGTGGATGGGGGGCGAACAAGACGGCACTCCCGACGGCCCCAAGCTGCACTCCATCATCGTCGACCCGCGCGATCCGTCCCACCTCTACTTCGGCATGAGCGGTGGCGGCGTGCACGAGTCGCGCGACCGAGGTCGGAGCTGGGCTCCGTTGGTCGATGGCCTCGAGGTGGTCGAAGGCTTCGACGCCAGCAACGTCGCGTTCCACGATCCGCACTGCGTGCGGCTCTGCCCAAGCGCTCCCGACCGCCTCTACCAGCAGAACCACTGTGGCATCTACCGCCTCGATCGACCCGCCAACACGTGGGTGCGCGTGGGCAAGAGCTTGCCCAAGAAGGTGGGAGACGTTGGCTTCGTGATGGTGGCGCACCCGCGAGACGAAGACCGAGCGTGGGTGTTCCCCATGGATGGCACTCAGGTCTGGCCCCGAACCAGCCCTGGAGGGTCGCCCGCGGTGTACACCACCGACGATGGTGGTAGGCGCTGGCGACGGCAAGATGACGGCCTGCCTCGCGAGCAAGCATGGTGGACCGTCAAGCGGCAGGCGATGGCCGCCGATGACCAGAAGTCGCTCGGCCTCTACTTCGGCACCACCAGCGGCGAGCTGTGGGCGAGCCGAAACGAAGGCAAACGCTGGCGCAACATCGCGCGCCATTTGCCGGAGATCTACGCCGTCGAGACGGGCGTCGCGAGCTGACCGTGCGCGTGCTGATCCCGAGCCCCCTGCTGTCGTACACGGGCACGTCCGAGGTCGAGGCCCAGGGCGCCACGCTCGCCGAGCTCTTGAACCATCTCGACGCACAGTTCCCCGGGATTCGTTTTCGGGTGATCGACGAGCAGGACCACATGCGCAAGCACATGCGCTTCTTCGTCAACGGCGAGCAGACCTTCGAGCTCGAACACAAGCTCGAGCCCGAAGATCGCGTCGTGTTGGTGCAGGCGTTGAGCGGCGGGTGATGGGGTCCTACTCACGCCTCGGGGGTGACCCCGACGCGCCGCCCCGTGCGTGAGGTCCCCGGAGCCCGGCCGCGCTGAGCTTGCTCCTTGAGCAGCTCCAGCACCGACGCGAGCGCCTCATCCATGCCACCCGGCACCGGGTCACCGACCCACGCCACGGTGGCGCTGAGCGTGAGCTCCTTCAGGTACGCGAAGGAGAACGTGTGTGTGCGCACGACCGCAGCCTCGATCGCGGCGTCACTCGGCCGCATCTCGTGCTCGAGCCTGCTCGACCACTTCTCCAGGTACAGCCTGCGCTCCTCCGTGCCAGGCAAGTCGAACAGGTACTTGCGGTCGAAGCGGCTCGGCCGGTCGATGACGGCCGGATCGATGCGCTCCGGATAGTTGGTGGTGGCGAGCACGGCCACGCCGTTGTTCTCGGTGAAGCCGTCCAGCTCGTTGAGGAAGAAGGAGCGGTTGTCGTCGGTGACGATCGTCTCCAGGTCCTCGAACACCATCAAGCAAGGCGCAGCCGCCCGAGCCCGCTGGAACACCCGCCGGATGCTGTCGTGGTGCCCGTCGTACGAGGCCTTCAGGCTCTTTACGTACAGGCAGGGCAGGTCCAGCCTGGCGATCAGCGCCTTGAGGAAGTGGGTCTTGCCGTTGCCCGGCGGGCCGTACAAGAGCACGCCGCGCTTGAAGGGCACCTTGTACTTCTCATACGTCGCGCGCGAGGCGAAGAACGTCGTCAGATCGCGCACGATGTCTTCGCACAGGGTGCCACGCAGCACCAACGCGTCCATCGGCGCCCGGCGAATCGCGGCGAAGAGCCGCTCGTCCTTGCGGAAGCTGCCTCCGTCGAACACCAACACCTGACCCGACACCTCGGTGCTGTGCTTGCACACGCGCACGACCAACGCCTCGGCCGCGGCGCGGTCCGGCGATACGACGTACGCGCGCCGATCGAAGCTGTCGCCGGCCAGGTGGGTGACGATCACCACCTCGTGTTGGTGGCCCTCGAACCACAGCTCGTACGCGGCGTTCTCGATGAAGCCCTCGAGCTCCTCGTCGGCTTCGTCGTAGCGGCGCGTCCACTGCGGGTGCACGGAGGCGATCAAGCTGCCACCGACCACACCGTCGCGCAGCGCGTCGGCCACGTCGAAGCTGTGCGAGTCGGTCTCCAGCAGGTAGCGCCCCGGACGCATCGCGGCGAGCCTGCGGCCCAGCTCGTAGGAGAGCAGCTCATGGCGCAGCTCCAACGCCGAGGAAAGGAAGGACGATGACAACGGTTGCATGATGGGCGCCATGGACGCGACGCGGTCCGTGGCCCTGACGACTGGTGCGCGGAGAGGGACAATCCGTCCGTCCCGCGGGTCTAGCGAACGTCCGCTGTCAGCTGCAAGTTGAGGCAGGTCGCGATCGGCGCGACCTCCGAGGATCACATGCAGCCCAAAATCCGGAGCGTCGAGAAGATCATCACCGCCCATCACCAGCGAGAGGGAGCGGGTTTCGTGGTGCGGCGCCCGCTGCCCAGCGTGGGCTTCGAGCAGGTCGACCCGTTCCTGCTGCTCGATGAGCTCGGTCCCATCGACTACCCGCCCGGCCGAGCGGTGGGCGCGCCCGATCACCCCCACCGGGGCTTCGAGACCGTTTCGTACGCGCTGGAAGGGGAAATCGAGCACGAAGACTCCGCGGGTCATCGGGGCGTGGTCAAAGCAGGCGACGTGCAGTGGATGACCGCGGCTGGCGGCATCGTCCATTCCGAGATGCCGTCGCGACGGATCATGGAGCACGGCGGGCGCGTGCACGGCTTCCAGATCTGGGTGAACCTACCTGCCCGTCTGAAGATGGCGCGACCGCGCTACCAAGAGGTTCCGGCTGCCAAGATCCCCATCGGCGAGAGCGGGGACGGCAAAGCCAAAGTGAAGGTCATCGCGGGAGAGGCGCTGGGCGCGAGCGCAGTGATCGAGACGTACACGCCCATCGTCTACCAGGACTGGACGCTCCAGCCCGGAGCGGACGTCACCGTGCCGCTCGGCGCGGACCATCGCGCCATGGTGTACGTATTTGGCGGCGTGGCCCGGCTGGGGGACGAGGCGTCCGTCGTGGGAGATGGGCAGCTCGCGCTGCTCGACAGCGGAGATGCCTTGCGGCTACGCGGTCCCGAGGGCGGCTCCGCAGCCCGACTGCTGCTGTTGGCGGGCGTTCCGCTGGGCGAGCCGGTGGCCCGCTACGGACCGTTCGTGATGAACACCCAAGCAGAGCTGGCCCAGGCCATCAGCGACTATCGAGCAGGCCGCTTCGCCACCATCACGCGCAGCGCAGAGGTTCGGCCCGCTTGACGGTGGTCAGCGGAGCCCCGAGGCTCTGACCGTGCCCGCTCTCTCCGTACTGGATCTGAGCCCCATCCCGAGCGGCGCCTCCGCGGGCGAGGCGCTGCGCGCCACGATCCAGCTGGCTCAGTACGCGGAGACCTTGGGCGCCAAGCGCTTCTGGGTGGCGGAACACCACAACGCTGGCTCACTCGCCAGCTCGGCGCCCGAGATTCTGATCGGCCAGATCGCCGCGGTCACAGGCTCGCTGCGCGTCGGCTCGGGAGGCATCATGCTGCTCAACCACAGCGCCCTCCACGTCGCGGAGAGCTTCCGCGTGCTCGAGGCGTTGTTCCCGGGGCGCATCGATCTAGGCCTCGGTCGCGCTCCGGGCACCGACCCGCGCACCGCCCGAGCGCTGCGCCGCGGCCTCGACCTCGGTCCGGAGGTGTTCCCCGAGCAGCTCCGCTCGCTGATCTCACTGCTCAGCGAGCGGCGTGGTCCACGCCCTCCCCGACCCGCGGACATCATCGCCGTGCCCGCCGGAGTCGGCTCGCCTGAGCTGTTCCTGCTGAGCTCGAGCGACTACGGCGCCGCCGTCGCGGGCGAGCTCGGCCTGGGCTTCGCGTTCGCGCATCACATGAGCCCACGCGATGCAGTGTCCGAGATCGCCAGGTACCGCGCCGCCTTCCGGCCTTCTCAGTTCTTGGCCACACCCTACGCGATCGCCTCGATGAACGTGATCGTCGGCTCCAGCGACGAAGAGGCCACGGAGCTCGCCTCGAGCGGTCGGCTCGCGCTGCTGCGCATGATGCAAGGCCAGCGGGACCTGCCGTTGCCCAGCGTCGAAGAGGCGCTGGCTTACCCCTATGACGACGATGAGCGCGCGGTGCTGGCAGCGTTCGCGCCCAACGCCTTGGTGGGTTCGCAGGCGCAGGTTCGCGCCGAGCTGTGTGCGTTCGTCGAGGCCTCACGGGTCGACGAGATTATGGTGCTCGCGATGATCCACGACGCCGAAGCGCGCCGCCGGTCGCTCGGCCGGGTCGCCGAGATCGTGCGCACGCTCGCATGAGCTGACGTCAGTGCGTCGCCAACTTGGCCAGAGTCGCGGCAACCGCGCTCTCGAACTCGGCTGCGCCAAGCTGGCTGGACAGCGTTCGCTCGGCCATGCGCCAGCGCAGCTCACTGAAACCATGCCGCTTGAGGATCGCGCCTCGAGGCTCCTTCGCCGCCCACAGCTCCGCGCGAATCCCGGCATACCGCTGGAACGTGAGCTCGCCCGGCCCGGGTTTGTCGGCGGGAACCGACGTCGTCGCTACGGGCTCGGGCGCTCGCGCCACCAGAGCGGTCGTCTCGCTGGCGGCGGGCGTGGCCTGGAGCGGTCGGACCGGTGCCTGCGCAGTGGGCGCTCGCCCAGCCCGATCGAACGGGGTGGCGGCGGTCGCGCCTTCCGGGATCGGCCGTCGCTCGCCGCTGGATGACGAAGGCCATGGCAGCGGCACGCTGCGCGGGGCGCTGGGCGCTGCGTCGCCCGTCTGGGAGATGTCAGCGGTCTGTTCGTCGACCAGCGACTTCGCCGGAGGTGGTGAGCTCTTGGCGAAGGGCAGCGCGCGAGCGCGCGAGCTGGGCGGCGTCGATTGGGTCGTCTCCTCCGTCCTCAGGAAGTTCGAGAGCGGCCTCCTGACGAACGGTAGCGTGGCCGCTTTGTCGCGGGGCAGAGGGACGCCGGCCGCGGTCTTCGAGGGGGCGCGCGTGAGCGAGACCGGCTGCGTCACTGCGGGTGACCGCTGAAACGGCAGGGAATCGGCGGGGCTGCTCGGCCTCTCGCCCTCGAGGTCAGGGACGAAGGTGTGATCGAGCTCACGACCTTGGACGGTGGTCTCTTCCTCGTCCCAGCGCGGGGCGGGCTTCTGTTCGCCACCGAGCACGACGGTGGACTCGTCGATCAGCGAGGCATCGCCAGCCTCGAAGTGAATGAGCGTCTCGTTGGCCGCAAGCACCCGCGTGACGACGGGGCTGGCATGGCTCGCTTCGGGCGGAAGCAGGACCTCGGTGCGTGGCCACGTGGCGCCCTCACGGGCGAAGCTCTCAGGCAGACCACTGCTCTCATCGACCACCAAGAGCGCGTCACTCAGATCGATTCCGTCGACCGACGCGCGCAGCGTCACGCTCACTCTGCGACGATCGGGATCGATGGCGATGGTGTCGACCGACGGCGCGAGCTTGTCGAGCGCGCCACGCCGCACGATGGCAAGATCAGGGAGCGCCCCCGGCACCAGCCCGTCGACGATCGTCTCCAGCCTCTGGTAGCGGAAGCGCAGCGGCAGGCGGACCGGCAGCGACAGACATTGATCCGCCGGCGCGTGCTGAACCGCGGCGGCGCCGGCGAGCACGGCGACGGGACCAAGCGCCGCGACGTGCTCGGCGAACTTCGCCTGCGCTCCCACCTTCAGGGACGTCGGCGCCTTGGGCATCGTCAGCGCGCGCCCCACGATCAACACGTCGCAGCGCTCCTTCATGCGAACGAAGTCGCTGGGGAACAGCAGCACCCCGGCGTCGCTGAAGGTGTCGGGAACGAGCGGATCCGGTCGCTCGGCGAGCACCGCGTTGCCCCAGGCGGTGATCTGGTAGCTGAGCTTCAGCACGATCGTCGCGCGACCACGCAACTCTGGCCAAGGCACCATGGCCAGAGGTAACGGCTGACGCGACGCGACGAGCACGCTGCAAGGCTAGTCGGTGTCTGCGCGAGCCTCCAGGGGACGTCCCCACGCCAACGAGATCGAGAGCAAGGCCGACATCGGTCCTTCTTCGAACAGCTGGATGGTCCTCGGCCGCTCTTGCTCGGGGTGCGCAGGGTCCCTTACGCTTCCGGGCGAATTGGACTTCGATCTCGTCTGCGACAACAAAACGTGGGCCACGACGCGGACGTTCACGACGTTCGATCGGTTTGGCTTCGACGTGGTCGTGGTCGTGGCTCGCTTGGCGTTCTATGTGCCGCCCCCGGGGACGCCGGCGTCGGATCCCAAGATGGGCCGCATGCGCTTGGTCTACCGGCCGATACGCTTCATGCAGACGCCGCAGATCGGCGGCGGGATCGAGTATCCCGACGATCTCGCGGACGAGAAACGCGGCACCGACGTCGGTCTGCTAGGCACCGCGCACCCGCCGCGGGGAGCCCAGGGCAGCTTCCTCAGCTGGCTCGCAGTGGGCGGCACGATCCGCAAGGTGGTGCGGGTGTTCGGCCCTCGCAGCTACGTGGCCGATGGCAAGGGCGTGTGTCCTGGCCCGCCCGGCAAGCTGGAGCCCGTGCCGCTCCGCTTCGACCGCTGCGTGGGTGAGTCGGCGGAGCCTTACAACCCCATCGGGCGCGGCCTGGACGAGCCCAAGGCCTTGCTCGGAAAGCCAGCGCCCCAGCTCGAGATCGAGCCCGACGGCAGCATGAACCGGCCGCGCCCGTCGCACGCGGCGTTCGGCCCTCTGGACCCGAGCTGGGAGCCCAGGCGTCGTTTCGCCGGCACGTTCGATATGGAGTGGCGTCGCAAGCGCGCGCCGTTTCGACCGCGCGACTTCGATCCGCGCCACCACGACTGGGCGTGCCCGGACTTGCACTCCGACGCGCCGCTCGCGCCCGACGTGCCCATCGAGGTCGGGGGCGTCCGCCCCGAGGGCACCTGGCGCTTCAAGCTGCCCAAGTACCCGATCGAGATCACGAGCCGGATGGACGGCGACTACAGCGAGCAGAAGCCTCACCTCGACGGCATCATGATCGACGCAGACGAGGCGGTGATCGAGCTTACGTATCGCAGCTCGATCCGGTTGCCACGGAAATGGCAACGACTGGAGCGTCTGTTCGTACGTAGTCCCGCGGTCATGCCGGACGAGGTCCTTCCCGTTCCCGACGGCTCGGCTGCCCAGCACGTCGCTGCCACCTGACGCGTTCGAGAGAGCCATCCATGCAAGAGCTACCCTTCGAGCTATCCCAAGAGTCCCTCGATCTGTTGCTGGTGCTTCCGGGCCTGACCTGTCGCGTGCGCAGCTGCGAGATCGAAGAGGGCCTCAGCGAGCTGGGCGGCGCCAAGGCGGTGGTGGCCATGACCGAGGACTTCGACTTCGAACCGCTGCTCGACACGACTGCACAGCTCCTGTTCACGCTCGGGGGCATTCCCGTGCGCCGCTACACGTTGCGGTTGGAGCGCGGTGATTTCATCAAGCTGGACGACAACGCGCTCCTGTTCGAGCTGACCTTCAAGCCGGCGCTCGCGTTCCTGCGTTACGGCAAGAACATCCGCAAGTTCCGCGACATGACGCCCGAGGCGATCATCACTCAGGTGCTCGACGAATGCGGCGTAGCGCACCGCTGGCAGACCACACGCCCGTGCGCGTCCCGCCCGTATTGTGTGCAGTACCGTGAGACCCACCTGGACTTCGTGAGCCGTCTGCTCGAGTTCGAGGGCATCTACTACGCGTTCGATCAAGACGGCACCGTCGTGTTCTACGACGACTCACGCGCTGCGGAGAACGTGGAGGGCGCATCCTGGTTCGAGCTGATCGAAGGCGAGGGCGGCCTGTCGCACGGCGAGGCAGGCGTGACCGAGATCCGCCGCGGCACGGCGGTCGGGACGGGCAAGTCCACGGTGAACGACTGGGACTGGAAGAAGCCCAGCATGAGCTTGCTGAAGAGCGCTACGGGCCAACGCGACACCCAGCTCGAAGTGTACGACTACCCCACGGGTTACCGTGACCCCGACGTGGGGGCGATGCTCGCTCGCCTGCGCGTGGAGATGTACGAGTGCGAGAAGCGCTTCGTGGAGGGAACGAGCACGGTGCCGTTCTTCAGCGCCGGCAGGAAGTTCGAGTTCGCTCACGAAGAGGCTGCCAGCTTCTCGGGTCAATACCTCCTCCGCCGCGTGAAGCACCATTACGTGCAGCAGTCGCAACAGAGCAAGGCCAGCTACCACAACGAGTTCATGGCCATCTTCGCGGACACACCGTTCCGGCCGCCGCTGGTCGTGCCCGACCCGGTGATTCAGGGCAACCACACCGTCCGGGTGCGGGGCCCGGTGGGCGAGGAGATCCACACCGACGCCCACGGCCGCGCCAAGGTGCAGTTCCACTGGGACCGCGAAGCCAAGGAGACGGACGAAGACTCGCGCTGGATCCGCGTGCTTCAAGAGACGAGCTCCTCCATGCAGTTGGCGCGTGTGGGGTGGGAAATGAGCGTCAGCTACATCGACGGCGACCCCGATCGGCCCATCGCCATGGCCCGCCTGATCAACGGCAAGATGATGCCAACCTACGCCCAGCCGGGATTCAAGAACCGGATGACGATCAAGACGGAGACGTATCCGGGCAAGGCCGGCTCCAACGAGATCCGCCTGGACGATTCTGCCGCACAAATGGTGATGGACTGGCACGCCCAGAAGGACATGAACGTCGCGGTCGAGAACGACAAGACGGAGAAGGTGGGCAACGACTATCGCCACTTGGTCAAGAAGGGAGTCGATCGCGCGATCGAGAAGACGCAGCGGATCGAGATCGGTGAGGACGACATCGTGGACCTCGGGCGCGCCTCGATCGAGGCCGTCGGCAAGGACCGGACCGAGACCATCGGCGGCAACGAGAGCATCGACGTCAAGGACTCGGGCATGTTGTCCGTGCAGGGCAACGACAGCGAGAACGTAGGGTCGATTCGGCTCACCATCTCGGGCGGCTTCGGCCTCGACATCCCCAAGCCCAAAGACATCATGTCCAAGCTGGTCGCGTCGGGCGCCGAGGCCTACGAGAAGGCGCTCAAGATCGAGTTTGGAGGGTCCTCCGCAGGGGACGTGGCTCAGTCGTTGCTCGCTGGCACCCAGAAGGGAGATCTGGCTGGCGCTCTGCAACAGTCATTGCCCACACCAGAAGCGCTGGCGTCGGACCTGACCGGCGGGCTGAGCGACGTGCGAAGCGTGGGGGACCTCGCCGGCAAGATGGTCAAAGGGTCGATCAACCGCACGGTTGGTCAGGCCCACTTGCGCTTGATCGGCGCTGCGCTGCTCGAGGTCGCAGGCCAGACCATCACCAACGTCTCGAACAAGCTCTACGCGGAGATCGTCGGCGGAATGAAGCTCACCACCAGCACCACGAGCAACATCCAGCGCAGCGTGGCAGAGCTCTACACCACCACGGTGGGTGGCCTCTCGCTGCGCAAGGCCAAGGGTGACATCAGCACCGCCTCCAAGAAGAGCACCATTACGGTGGCGGGGGCCACCTTGGTGGAGAGCAAGGAGCGGCTCGAGCTGCACGGCAAGGAGATCGAGCTCGACGCCGGCTCTGGCTTCTCCCTCACGTCTGGCTCGATGGGGATCCAAATGGGCACGGACTCCGCCAAGATCACCGGCGAGCTCAAGCTCAAGGCTGGCAACACCGTCCGCGTCGCGGGCGGCCCCGACAAGTTGGTCTGACACAGGAGCGAACCATGTCGAAAGATTTCGTGGAGCTCGAGGTCGAGGGCCTCTCCGTTCAGACCGTGCGGTCGATGCGCGGCAGCGAGCACATCTCGCGACTCTTCCATTATGAGCTCGAGCTCGACATCGACGCGCCCATTCCGGATCCGGCCGCCGTGGTCGGCAAGCTCGCGGCCGTCACCATGCGCGATGTCGCTGGAGGTCAGCGGGTGGTGCGGGCAGTCGTGGCAGAGATCGAGCTCCTGGCGCTGGACGTGGAGCGGGGCCGCGCCAAGCTCGTGCTCAAGCCGCCGGTGTTTCGGCAGCGTCTCGGCCGTGACTGCTACTCGTTCCAAGACCAGACCGTGGTCGACGTGGTCAAGGACGTGCTCGCCGACTACACGGGCGCCGTCCGCTACGAGCTCGTGCGCTCGTACGCCACGTTCCCCTACCGCGCACAGTACCGCGAAGACGACTGGACGTACGTCAGCCGGCTGGTCGAAGAGGAGGGCATCTACTATTGGTTCGATCACGAGGATGCGTCGGTGGTGTTCGCCGACGACTCCACCGGCGCACCCGACATCGCGGGCGTCCCCGTGATCCAGTTCACGGAAGCGTCGCAGATGCGGCCCGACCAGGAGGCCATCGTCGAGCTCGGCTTCGCGGCCCGCTTCGTGCCCGGCAAGTTCAGCGGACGCGCCTTCGACATGAAGCGACCCGACTTCAAGATCGAGTCGCAGACTGGCGACGGCAGCTACGAGATCTACGACGCCCCGGGGGGAACGTCGCCGGACCCTGCGGTGCTGGCGCAGCGCCTGAGCGACGCTCGAGAGAACGCCAAGTCGGAGCGGTCGCGCATCTCTGGCCTCGGCCACACCGCGCGGCCAGTGCCGGGGCGAGCGTTCACCATCCTCGGCCACCCCGTCGCCCGGCTCGACGGCCGCTTCTTGGTGATCAGCACCGAGGTCGAGGGCAACGCCAAGGTCGCCGTCAGCACGCGTTTCGTGGCCCAGCCCATCGACACTCCGTTTCGGCCAGGCCGCGTCACGCCCGAGGCCAAGCAGGCCGGGTTGCAGCTTGGTTTGGTCGTGGGTGAAGAGGGTCAGGAGGTGCACCCCGAGGATCACGGACGCATCCGGGTGATCCTGCGCTGGGACCGCTATGGGTCGCGCAACGAGCAAGGCGGCACTTGGATGCGGATCGCCCAGCGCTGCACGCCCGGTTCGATGCTGCTGCCGCGCATGGGCTGGAACGTGGCCACCTTCAACGAAGAGGGCGGGGTCGACGCGCCCAGCACGGTTTGCCGCATCCATGACGCCGAGCACCCGCCCAATTACGCTCTCCCGGAGCACAACACACGCGTGGTGTACAAGACGGCCACCACGCCGGGCGGCGGCTCGCACAACGAGATCCACTTCGAGGACAAGGAGGGCGCCGAGGTGATGTTCATCAACGCCTCCAAGGACCAGACCATCCGCGTGCTCGACCGCAAGACCGAGGCGATCAAGAACGACCACTCGCGCGAGGTCGTCCACGACTACGAGCTGCACGTTCAGAACGCCATCACGGAGCGGGTGGTGGGAGACCAGTCGCTGTCCATTGGCCGCAACGAGTCGCTCAACGCTCAGACGCGCTTCTCCAAAGGCGTCCAGGGCAACGAGCAGCGCACGATCGGCGGCAACCGCTCGATCAAGGCGGGTGACACGCACGGCATCATGGTGAACAAGAACCGCACGCTCAACGTGGGCGCGGCGATGTTCGACCTGACGCTGGGCACGATCGGCGAGCAGTCCCGCGTGAACGCCACCTTGGTCGGCGGCGCCACGCTCAAGCTCGCCAACGAGACCATGGCCGAGGAGACCACCGACGTCTCCGTCCAGGCGATCGGCGGCTTGAAGCTGGAGAACGCCGGCGTGAGCCGCTCGCTCGACGTGGCGGGCAAGATGATCGAGAAGGTGCTCGGCTCGATGCTGGTCAAGAGCAATGGCAAGTTCTTCGACACGGTCGAAGACTCCAGCCTGTGGACCGCCGGCTCGTTCACCGGCAAGGCCCCCGACATCCTGATCGAGGCCGAGAAGTCGATCCGCATCAGCTGCGGCAGCGCGGTCATGACGCTCACCGAAGACACCCTGAGCATCGAGGCGCCCAAGCTCGACATGTCCGGCGCCCACCTCGACGCTGACGCCGAGTCCATCGATCACAACTGAGGCGGACGATCATGAGCGAACAAGCGCTGGTCTATTGGTTCGACGTCGCGGGTGGCCACTATGCCGTGCGCGTGCTCCAGGGGAGCGAGGGCATGTCACAGCCCTCACGTTTCGAGCTCACCTTTCCGGTCGAGCCTGAAGACCCGCTCGACACGGACGGGATCACGGGTGGCGATGGTGTGCTCACGCTCGTCCGAGACGGCGAGGTGCGGCGGGTCACCGGGATCGTGACACGCGCGACCCGCAGGGCGACGCGCAAACACGGGCAAGCCGGCGCCGGAGAGGTGAAGGTCGTGCTCGAGTCGCGCTTGGCCACGCTGCGGCACCGCACCGACATCCGCTTGTTTCGCGACAAGACCGCGCCGCAGATCGTGACCGAGGTGCTCGAGAACCTGGGCGTCATGGTGGAGCAGCGCCTGTCCGGGTCGTACGCCGTGCGACCCTACACGGTGCAATTCCGCGAGACCGACCTCGACTTCGCGGCGCGCCTGCTCGAGGACGAAGGCATCTTCTACTTCGTCGACCCGGACGACATGATCGTGCTCGGTGACTCGCCCGCCGCCTACGACGCCCCCCTCGGTGTCATGCCATTCCGCCACGGATCGGGCCTGGACGTGCGACAGGACGCCGTCCACCAGATCGGCTGGCGTGGGCAGATGACCGCCGGCAAGGTGAGCCTGCGCGACTTCAACCACGAGCACCCCAGCTTGAACATGGACGTCGAAGCGACCGCGCCGTTCGCGAGCGGCGCCGAATTCTACGACTACCCAGGGGAGTACCAGCTGCCCGCGGAGGGCCAGGCCAAGGCCAGGCTGCGCGCCGAGGCTTTGGCCTGCCAATATCGACGCCTCGCCGGGCGCTCGTTCGCAGGCTGGCTGCGCCCAGGCATCCGCTTCGGGTTGATCATGGCGCCACCCGGCGTTCCTGACGGTGGCTACGTGGTCACCAAGCTGGTGCATGATTGGACGCGCGAGCGCGACGGCTTCGATCTGGAGCTCGAAGCGCAACCCGAAGCGGTCACGTTCAGACCACCTGTGGTGACACCCGCGCCCACGCAGCCCAACCCGGTCACCGGGTTCGTCACTGGCCCCCCGGGCGCCGACGTCCACTGCGACCGGTGGGGCCAGGTGAAGGTCCACTTCCACTGGGACCGCCTCTTCCCCAAAGACGACACCTGCTCGCACTGGATCCCCATCTTGCAAGACAACACCGGACAGTCCTCTGCGATCGCCCGCACACAATGGGAGGTGGTTTGCCAATTCTTGGAGGGCGATCTGGACCGCCCAGTGGTGGTGGGGCGCGTGTACAACCCCGGCGATCCCCATTACAGCCCGTTGCCCGATCTGAAGTACCGCACCACTCTTCGTTCGCAGACCTCCCCGCGCAATTGGGATGGGCAAGCGACGGGCGAGAACTTCATCCAGATCGACGATCTCGCGGGCAACCAGTCGATCTTCCTGCACGCTCAGCGCGACCAGAACATCATCACCGCCAACGACAAGAGCGAGCAGATCGACAACACGGAGTCGGTGGTGGTGCGCGGCCACGAGCGGCAGAAGATCGGGCGCGAGCGGCGCGTCGTCGCGGCGCTCGACATGATGCCCGACGTCGGGGGCAATCAGACCAAGAAGGTGGGCGCCAACCGCGACGCCAAGGTGGGCACCTCGTATGGCGAGACGGTGGAGAAGAACCACACACTCAACATCGGGGGCACCCATTTTCGCCGCTTCGGCAGCGGCGACAACACCAACGTCGAGAAGAACCTGGTCGAGAGCGTGGGCGCAGTGGTGATGGAGGGCTCACTCAAGGGGAACAACACGTTCACCGAGTGGGTCCAGGCGCTGATCGTAGGAGGAGGCATCGTCGAGCTCGTCCGCAAGAACAAGACCGAAGGCTCGGGCAAGCAACGGCACGAGCTGATCGGCGGGCTCGACATGGTCAACGCCAAGAACCGCATCGACTCCCGCATCGAGAAGATGCGCCAGACCATCGTCGGAGGTGCGCTCAAGATCGAGTCGCTCAAGGCCGCGCTGATCACCGGCATGGAGAAGCTGGGCGTCAGGGCGGGCACGATCGCGTTCGACGGCGCGAGCGTCGTGCTCAAGGTGGGCGGCACCACCATGTCGATGAAGGACGGCGCCATTTCGATCAACGCGGGGCAGACCATCAAGCTGGAGACCAGCGGCCAGAACAAGCTCGGCGCGGACTCCACTACACAAATCTGAGCGCCCCCGACCCATGGCGATGACCCCCTACTACTACATCGTTCGGCAGATGCCCGGGCTGGCGCTCAAGCTCGCCATCAACGACGTGCCTTTCTATCGACGAGCGGTCACCTACAACGTGGCCTCCAATGGTCCCGTGAACCACGCGCTCGTCCGTGGCGAGAACACCGTGCAAATGGATCTGCTCGAGGACAACGTGAACCCGCATGCCCCGAACGCGCGCGTCGTGCTCGACTTCGTCGTGCTGCGCGAGGAGGACGACGTGGTGGTGCACGAGAGCAAGTGGCCCGCGCTGCTCGATCTGCACCAGCCCGAGGATCGCAAGCTCCCGCTCACGCATCGCACCAAGTTCACCATCGACACCGACATCCCCAAGCCGATCTGGCAGGACAACGCGCCCGAGCAGTTTCCGCCCGAAGGCACGGACGAGCAGCATGAGGCGGTGTTTCAGCTGCACGACGCCTACCGCCGCAAGGACGTGGGGGCGTTCCTGGCAGCGACCGAGCTCAAGCTGGCAGACCACAAGCGTTACTACGGGCCGACGCCGGGCCTCGACCCGATCTCTGCCGAGCGCGACTACGGCGCCAAGCTGCGCGAGCCTTGGGATGTTCGACCGTTCGACCCCAAAGAGCTGGTGTTCGAGCGCTGGGCGGACGGGCGGGTGGCTTATGTCACCCGCAAGGACGGTGGACCTGCGCTGATGGCGACACACCAGACCGATCCCAAGCAGACCTGGCGAGCCAATCTCTACCTCACCAGGAGCGACGGAAAATGGCGGATCTTTCGATGATCGGAGGCGAACGTGGGTGACGCGACCAACCAAGACAAGCCGCTGATGTCGACGACCAGTGGCGGGAGCGCGCAGACCATGGGCGCGACCGACGTCTGCTACGACCCGACCATGACCACCACGGCGCCTTTCCCGAATACGGCGCCGAACGACGCGGCCTCCACTCACTCGTCCTCCAAGACCCAGTTGCAGAACGGTCCGGTCATCCGCCAGGGCGACAAGGTGGGGCCGCCCTCCAACCCGGCGCACCCCAATACGGGTGGCGGGGCCAACGCAGGCGGGAACCCGTATCGCCAGCCCGCGGCTGGGGAGTCTGGCTCGCCCAACATGCGGGTCGAGGGGACGCCGCCCAACCGCATCACCGATCCGTCGACGAACAACAACGCCAACACCAATGGCCAGTTCACGCAGGGCGGATCCCCGGCGGCCACTCCGCCCGCAGCACCCACACCCAAGGAGGCGTGTCACATCGAGAAGGTCACGATCGAGTGCCGTCACGGCCGCAAGAACGGCGATGACAAGGTGCTCGAGATCCTGGGCTGTGGCGCCCAGGACATGGGTCCGGCCAGCACCGCGGCGGACAAGACCAAAGGCCTCGTCACGTGGGCACAGAGCAAGGTGGCGTCCGAGAAGGTCGCGCCTGCGACCACGCTGGAGGACTTCATCACCTTGTCAGCCCACCGCATCGACGCCCGCACCAAGGGCAATCCGACCTGCGAGCCCAAGACCCACACCAAGTGGATCTTGGAGAAGACGGCGCTGCGCGTAGGCGGAAAGAAGGCCGAGATCACCGGCGACAAGATCGTCATGGGCGGCGATTGGCTCGACTACGGCGGCGACTTCCAGGGTCAAGCCAGCGTCAACCGCAAGGACGGCCCGGACCGGCAGACGCTCAAGAAAGGCTTCTTGGACGAAATGCTCGCCAAGAAGAACGCCGACCGCGCGGCGCGCGGCAAGAAGCCGGTGGGCTTGAAGAAGCTCGGCAACAGCTATCGCACCGAGGCGAACAGGCGCGCCGACGCGGCCATAGCGGACGAGAAATTCGACAAGTGGAACGCCAACAACATCAACAAGGGCGCCGCTGTGCTGTCCAAGGCGGTGGAGTTCGGCACCTTCCTCGAGGTCTGCTTCGCGCGGAAGCTGGCGCCCACCATTGCCGTCAAGGCGGAGGCTTGTAGCGGCGCCCAGGACTACAAGGTCAGGCTCTTTCCCCCGATCAAGGCCGAGGCATCCATCACGCCATGGTCTCCCACGTGCAAGGCGATCAAGGCCACCACCGCCGCGCTCGAGAAGATGCTCAAGGTCTTCAAGAAGCTGTCGAGCATGGCCGGCCTCTCGGTCGATGGCGGCGTGCAAGTGTGCGAGGGCGGCGGCGTCATGTTCGAGGCCAAGTGGGCGGAGATGACCGAGGACGTCAAGGACCTCAATCTGCTCAAGCACATGTGCGACCTCGGCTGCGAGGTCAACTTCGGCTTCGAGAAGTTCATTGGCATTTGGTTCAACGTCGGTGTGCCGATCGCCGCGTTCGCGAACGTGTTCTTTCCCGGCGCGGGCACCACGCTCGCGAGCGCGTTGAACTGGCTCGGGGTCGAGGCCACCATCGGCGTCGACGTGGAGTTCGCGGTCTCGCCGCTGTTCAAGATCGGCAAGGACCCTGGCAAACCCGTCGACTGGGACATCGACCTCGACCTCATCTTCAAGGTGTTCTTCAACGTGAAGATCAAGTGGGGGAAGAGCGTCGAGGTCGCCGGCGGCGTGCTCGTGTCGGGCGACCCCGCCATCGACAAGCTCTCGCCTGCCTGGCCGCTGCCTCAAGTCGGGATCGTGTTCAAGGACGGCGAGATCAAGATCGGCTTTCAGGGCTACGTGAAGGTCGACCTCCTGTGGTGGGAGATCAACGAGTCGATCCAGTACTACCCAGAGTCGTGTCAGGTTCGCTACCCGGGCTTCACGGTCAAGCCCTTCGCTTGGATGTCGAGCAGCTCGTGACGGACGAACGCCGGTTCCTCGTCGCCCACGCGCCGACGTTCTGGCCCGGCAAGCCGCGCGCGGCGTGTGTCCCGTGCCGCGTGGGCGTTTACCCCTGGGCGATGCCCGAGCACGCGCTGACGGTGATGGTGCGCGCGACGCTCGCGCTGGGTGAAAGTGCGAAGTTCGTCGAGCCGTCTCCGTTCTCTGCAGGCGTCGAAGTGGATGGATCTCGAGCTGCACCGGACGATTTCGTGCCACTGCGACCTGCGCTGGATCTGTTGTTCACCGGCGAGATCGAAATGGCCGGCCTCCCGGAGGGAGGCGTGTTGACTCGACGCGCGACCGTCGGCCTGGACGAGACGCTCGAGACCTTCGTCATCGCGAGCGGCGCGCCTGGACGCGTACCGCTGCGGCCGCCGTACACGCGTTGGGTGGACGGCAGTCCCGCCCAGCTCGGACCGAGCGGAGCCTCGGCTTCTTGGTCCGAGGTGGGCCTGCACGAGGACGGCTTCGACTACGACTTCTACCAATCCGCGCAGCTTCCGATGCAGTTCGACGGCATGCCCGTGGACGTACCGCTCGTGCTCGACGGCCTGTTCGAGCCGCACGTGCGCGTCGACACGATGCTGCCCGCGATCGCGCCCAGGTTGTTCTTCGACCCAGCCCAACCCGAGGACCCTCCACGCGATATCCTGATGCGGCTCGATACCATCCTGGTCGACGCTGCGCGACGCGTGGTCGACCTTACTTGGCGTGGCTTCCTCAAGCTGCCGCGTGCTCCACGCGCCGCCTGCGAACGCTTGGTGATCGCTTGGATCTCTCCTTCGACGTGGGACGACGAGCGGGCCGCCGAGACTTGGCAAGAGCTGCTGCGAGAGCTGCCCCGCGGCCAGTTCTTCTGGGCCACGGAGCGGAGCGACGTGCTCGAGGGCAAGGAGCCTCCGCCGCTCTCGGACGACGAGGAGATCATGGCCCGCTTCGCGAGCTGGGATCAGAGCAGTGCCCCCAGCCCGGAGCTACCTGCCGAGCAGCGAGCCCGCATCGCCGCCGAGCTGGCCGAGCAACGTGAGCCACGCAAGGACGTTCTCCTGCGACATGGCCTCGACGAACACACTTGGGCCCTGGAGGAGCGAGCCACGCTCGAAGAGCTCTCGCACCCGCCGACCAGCCCGGAGCAGGCCGCGAACCAAGAAGCCTATGCGCGCGCCTTCCTCGCGGCACAGGAGAGCTTCAAGCGCCCCGTCGAGGACGGCGTGAGCGCCGCCGACTTCGCGCGCATCGTGGCGGCAGCCGAGTACGGCGAGCACGAGAAGGTGCTGAGCGAGCTGTCGCTGGGCCTGGGCGCCGTGTTCCGACTCGAGCGTCGCTTCCGCGAGGCCGCCAAGCTCGATCCGAACGCCGCTCTCGAGCTCGAGCTCGAGCTCGCGCTCGCGCGGGAGCGCCGAGCGAAGGCCGAGCGTGCGCCAGCCGACGAGGGCACGTCGGACGCGACGAGGGCCGAGACGTGAGTGACACGTTCGTGATCGGGGTGGGCGCGACCAGCCCGTTCGGTCTCGACGCGCGCCAGTGCGCCCTGGTCACACGCGCCAACAAGCTGACGCCACGGCCGTGCGAGCTGCGAGACGCGAGAGGCTCACGGCTCGCCGACGTCCGTGCGCGCAGCCTGCCGGAGGACCTCTATGGCGTGGAGCGCCTGCTCGCGCTCGCCGCGCCAGCGCTGCGCGAGACGGTCGAGGACGCTGGTCTCACGCACGGCGACAGGCCGCTGGCCCTCTACTTGGCGCTGCCCGAGCTGCGGCCGGACGACGAGCCACGCTTCGGGCGCGCGTTCGTCGAGGCGCTCTCCTCGCTCGCGAAGGTGGAGATCGACCTCTCCGCGTCACTGTTCTTCCGGGCGGGCGCGGTGGGGATTGCCGCCGCATTGGACAAGGCTCGCAGCTCCGTGGCGGATGGTCGGGCTGTGTTGGTCGGTGGGGTCGATTCCTATCATCACCCGCTGGTGTTGCCTTGGCTCGATCGCGAGAAGCGGCTGCTTTCGGGTACCGCGCACGACGGCTTCATCGCCTCCGAGGGTGCTTCGTTCGCGGCGCTGGCGGGGCCCAAGCACAAGGGGCCGCGCTTCGCCAAGGTGGTCGACGCAGGGGTGGCTCAGCAGCCAGATCCCGAGCCCACCGACGTCAAGAACGGGGAGGCGTTCTCGGCGCTGGCGAGACGGATGGGCGACACTCACGGTGGCCGGGTTTTTCGTTGGGTCCTGCCGGACGTGAACGGGGAGCGACACCGAGTCAACGAGTGGATGATCACCAAGATCCGCAACGACGACCTATTCTCGCCCGAAGACACGCGTGACGAGCGGCTCACCGATCACACCGGCGACTCTGGCGCCGCCTGGGGCGCGCTGGCGCTCAGCTACCTCAGCTACGCGTTTCGGCTCGGCTTTGCGCCGCAAGACAGGGCGCTCGTCATGCTGAGCTCGGAGGGTCGCGCGCGCGGCTGCTTCCTGTTGGACCGGGCATGAGCGCCTCTCTTCGCGCCCACGCCGACGTCCTGCGCGAAGCGCTCGAGGCGGTTCTGCTCGCGCTCGATGCGCGAGGCGGTCACGCACAGACGGAGCAGGCGCTGCGCGAGACGATCGCGGCTCTGTCCACCTTCGCGGAGCTGAGCCTGGACGACCCGCTCGCGCTGCGCGAGATCGAGCGCGCGACCAGCGCCCTCGCCGCCGTCCGGGAGAGCTTCGAGCCCGCCTCTGGCGTCGTCGCGGACGAAGAGGCGCTCTCGCTGTTCGATGAAGCCTCGGAGTGGATGACCAACATCCGTCGCGAGCTGGGCGACCGCCGTGTCGCCGCCGTTCCCGTCGAGAAGAGCGGCAACGTGGAGAGCTTCCTCGCCAGCGCCGGCAGCGCTGCGCTTTTCGTCGGTGTCGAGGTGCCCCCTCCCGAGCTGATGCCCGTCGATCGCCGCTGGGCTGCCTACGAGGAGGGCGCAGACAAGCCCGAGCGCCGAGCGCTCCCTCCGCTGCCCGCCGATCTGCCGTACCAGCAGATCGAGGCCATCGCGCGCGACCTGATGGAGGACCTCGCGATGTTGGGCACCCTGCGCGACGCGCTGGAGGAGCAGCCCTGGGCGGAGTCCGGACCGTTCGAGGAGCGTCTACTGCACAACCTCGACGCGCTGATTGCCCTGGAGCTCCCGCTGCGCAAGGAGGTCCCCCGCCTCCAGCTCGTGCGGCAGCTCTATCGTTACGCCACCGAGTGGCAGGTTCCGGACGGCGGCCGCAGCTTCGTGTTCGCCTTCACGTTGGCTTGCCTGCACTCGGAGGCGGCGCTGCGCTGGCTGGTGCTGGGCGCCCATCGGGCTCCGCCGCGCGCCTTGCCCGCGTTCGGAAAGGCGCTCGCGTTGGGCTCCAGCCCGCACATCCCGGGAGCGGTGCAAGCGCTGATGGCGAGCGAATCCGCGCCGCTTCTGACCCTGGGGCTGGAGGTCGCCCGCCGCCGCCGCCATTTCGACCCTGCATTTCTTCCGCTGATCGCGCACCCAGACGTCTCCGTGGCCGAAGCTGCGCTGCGCGCGTTCACGTTCGCACCACGCGCCGCCGCGATCGAAACGTTGCTGCACGTGCTCGACAAGGGCGGCCACCTCGCGGCGGTCGCTGCCGAGATCCTGGCGACCATGGGTCACCCGCGGGCCGTCCCGGTCGCGCGCGAGCTCTTGGCCGCCGCGCCCAAGCCCGCGGCCGCACGGCTGGCGCTGCGGGTGGTGGTGCTGCACGGCGATCGCAACGACGCCGAGCTCGTTCAGGCGCACGCCCTGGCGATCCCCGAAGCGCTGCCGCTGCTGGGCTTCTTCGGCGCTCCAGAGCACGCGCAGGTCATCGTCGAGCAACTTCGGAACCCCGATCGGGTGCCGGACGCCGAACGCGCATTGCTGCGCCTCACCGGCCTCCCGTTTCTGCCACCCTACGACGTGGACGCCCTGCAACGTGAGGTCGCCCAGCGTGTGCCGGCGTGGACCTTCCGCGTGAGGTTCGGCAAACCCTTCCAAGGTGTGCGCGACACCCTGGCGGAGCTCCGCGCTCCGCTCACTTTGCAGCGCGATCGCCGCGTCCTGAGCGTCGAGGCGGGCATGTTCGCCAAAGAGCCCATGCGCGTCGACCTCGACGGCTGGGTGGCACAGCAGCAGGCGGATCTCGCCGCGTTGTCGTGAAGCTCGTCGCCCGCATCCTCAAGGCCACGCTACAAGAACAATCCATTCTCCGGGTGGAGTACCCCCCGTTCGACGTGGTCGTGGTAAGGACCGAGCGTGGCGTGTTCGCGCTCGAGGACGCCTGCAACCACGCTGGCGCCAGCTTGGCCAAGGGTTGGGTCAAGGATCACTGCCTCATCTGCCCCGTGCACCAATACGCGTTCGACTTGAAGAGCGGCGAGCTCGTGCGACCCAAGGGGCTGTGCGAAGGCCAGCGCACGTTCGTGGTGCGCGAAGAAGCAGACGAGCTCGCCATCTACGATCCGTTCCAGCTCGTGCTCGTGAAGTAACCCATGACCACTACTGCATCGGGTCGGCTCTCCACGCCAGAGTTCGTGGCGTTGATCGCCTCCGCCATCAGCTTGGTGGCCATGTCGATCGACGCGATGCTTCCCGCGCTGGGCGCGATCGCAACGGACCTCGGGGCCGCCGAGCCGAACGATCGTCAGCTGGTCCTCACGTTCTTCTTCGCCGGCATCACCTGCGGGCAGATCTTGTACGGTCCGCTGGCCGACGCGCTCGGGCGCCGCCGGGCGATGGTGGTGGGGCTGGTGGTGTTGCTCGTGGGCACCCTGGCGTGCCTCTTCGCGAGCAGCTTTCGCTGGATGTTGGCAGGGCGATTGCTCGCGGGTGTGGGCGCCGCGGGGCCACGCATCGTCGCGATGGCCATCGTGCGCGACATGCACGAGGGGCGCGCCATGGCGAGGATCATGTCGTTCGTCAGCTCCATCTTCATCCTGGTGCCGATCGTCGCGCCCAGCGTGGGCCAGGGTGTGCTCCTGCTGGGCTCGTGGCGCGCCATCTTCGTGGTCTTGGTGGGCATGGCGGCCTCGGTCTTGATCTGGTTCGTCTGGCGGCAACCCGAGACGCTGCCGCCGGAGCGGCGGACACCTCTGTCCGTCCGGCCGATCGCCCGCGCCATGGCAGAGGTGCTGCGCACACCCCAGACCTTGCGCTACACATTCGCCGCGGGGTTCGTGTTCGCGGCGCTGATCGCTTACCTGGCCACCGCCCAGCAGATCTTCGGCGAGCTCTACCAAAGGGGCTCGTCGTTCCCGTTCTACTTCGCCGCGCTGGCGGCGGCGCTCGGGGTGTCGTCGGTCATCAATGGTCGCTTGGTCATGCAGCTGGGCATGCACAAGCTGTCTGGTTTGGCGCTCCGGATCTCGGTCTGCACGTCGGCGGTGTTTTTGGGCGTGGCTCTACTCACCTCCGGGCACCCACCGCTGTGGGCGTTCATGGCCTACATGTCGACCGTGTTCTTCTGCAATGGCCTGCTGTTCGGGAACTTCAACGCCCTCGCCATGCAGCCAGTGGGCCACATCGCGGGCTCCGCCGCCGCCGTGATCGGCTCGCTCACCTCCTTGGTGTCTACGGTCATCGGCACGCCCATAGGGCGCTTGTACGACGGCACGGTCACTCCGCTCGTCGGCGGGCTGTTCATCATGACGTTGCTCTCGTTGCTCACGACCACCCTGGGCCGGCCGCGCGTCACGAGCTGAGCAGCGCACGGGAGGTCGTGTAGCATGCCGCCCATGACCCACGAGCTCATCCCCTACAGCGAAGGCGGCCACGACTTCGACGCATTCATCGCCCGACCGAGCAGCAGCGGGCCTCATCCGTTGGTCATGGTGTGCCACGCCTGGGGCGGACGCGACGAGTTCGCCGAATCCAAGGCCAAGGCGCTCGCCGAGCTCGGCTACGTCGGCGCCGCGATCGATCTCTATGGCAAAGGCAAACGCGGGACGGATACGGCGTCGTGCCAAGCGCTGATGATGCCGCTCGTCAACGACCCACCTCTGCTCCGCCGGAGGCTCGCCGCGTCGTTTCAGGCGGTGAGCAACCTTCCCGGGGTAGACAAGCAGCGTCTCGGAACGATCGGCTTCTGCTTCGGCGGCATGTGCTCGATCTTGACCGCTCGCATGGGGCTCGCGCAGCGCGGGGTAGTGAGCTTCCACGGGCTGCTCAAGATCGGCGAGAAGCTCGAGGAGAAGGCGCAAGCGCGCATCCTCGTGCTGCACGGCCAGGACGATCCCATGGCGCCACCGAGCGACGTCGGCGCCTTCGCCGAAGAGATGAAGCGCATCGGCGCCAACTGGACCCTCGAAGCGTATGCCGGCGTGCAGCACGCGTTCACCAACCCCGGCGCCAACGACGCGGCGCTCGGGCTGTTCTACAATGCAGAGGCGGACCGTCGCTCGTGGCTGTCGATGAAGCGGTTCTTCGCCGACGTGTTCGAGTAGGTCCGTGAGTCGACCGACGGTGGTTGGCCACGAGTCTGGCCTGGAGCTGCACGTTTCCATCGACGGAGTCGTCGCGGTCCATGTGCTACCTGAGGCCCGAGCGGTGACGATCGGCCGGGGGGAGGGCAATCACGTGCGGGTGAACCACCGCTCGGTGTCTCGCGAGCACGCGATACTTCACCTCGATGCCCCGCTCCGCATTCAGGACCTCGGCGGCACCAATGGGACCTTCGTGCGCGATGCGGAGGCCCCGAACGACGCTGATGGGACGACTCATGGTCTGCGCAACATCCGGGGCCAAACAGTCCTTGTTTCAGTTGGCGACAGCATCGACCTCGGGCGCACGACGATCACGCTTCAGCGCGCGGGCACCTCGCGATTGGGCACCTCGGGTAGTGGCGACAGCTTGGTGGGTGGACAGAACGTGGCGGGCCGGTTCCTGCTCGAGGAGCGGCTCGGGGCGGGTGGCACCGGCGAGGTGTGGCGAGCTCGCGATTTGGTGACCAAGCGGCTCGTCGCGTTGAAGGTGCTGAACCGTGATCGCGCGGACCGCACCGCTACCCTTCGGCTGGTACGCGAAGCGCAGGCTTCGTGTGCAGTCCGGCATCCCAACGTCCGTGCAGTGTACGACGTGCTGCACGCCGACAGCGACAACCCGACGATGATCATGGAGCTGCTCGAGGGGGAGACGCTTGCCGCCAGGCTCGACCGCGAAGTTCGGTTGGCAGTGCCCGTGGCGGCCGGCATCCTTCGGCAGGTGTGCTCCGCCGTGGAGAGCGCGCACCTGCTCGGAATCGTCCATCGCGATCTCAAGCCGGCGAACGTCTTTCTGTGCCGCGGCCCCAACGCGACCGCCAAAGTGCTCGATTTTGGCATCGCCCGCGTGAGCCCCTTGAATGCCGACGAAGCGGAGCAACGCTTGACCGCCACGGGAGCGCTGCTCGGAACGCCGCTCTACATGGCACCGGAGCAAGCCTTCGGCGAACGAGACGTGGATCAGCGCGCCGACGTGTGGGCGCTGGGGATGATTCTGTACGAGAGCCTCTCCGGCGTGAACCCAACGGCGGGAGAGAACCTCGGGCAGATCATTCGGAATATCGTAACGCGTCCGGTACCTCCATTGCGTGAGGTCGCGCCAGAGGTCCCGTTGGAGATCGACGCGTTGACTGGGTGCATGTTGAGCCGCGCACGCGAGCAGCGTCCTTCGCTGCGCGAGGTGATCGACACCTTGGCGCGTCACGAAACCACATGAGTGGGCGACTTCGTGCGGCGCTGGTCCTCGCGCTGGCCTTCCTCTTGTGGGGGTGCTCGGAGGACGAAGGTACCGTGCTGGTTCTCTCGAGCTTTCAGCTGTCAGCATCGACTTTGGTTGAACCGGTCGAGGTCGAGCTCCCCACGAATGTCAGGGTCATCGGCAACGCTCCGAGCTACACGCTCACGACTGACGTGGATTTGCCGCCCGAGCTGCGATCCAAGAAGCTCACTCTCACTGCATCCTCGCTCGTCGCGATCGCCCGGCTAACCGTCGACGGGAGGGAAGTGGCCGCTGTCGACAGCTGGCCATCGGCTCGCTATTCACGCCCAGGGTGGCAGGCCTGGCACCTGATGCCGCACGACACCGACGCCGGCACCCTTCGCCTCGCGATGGAGGTGAAGAACGTTCGCGGCATCAACCGAGGCGTCCCGGTCTTCCGGCTCAGCGCCACGCCGTTTGGAGATCGCCGCTACCTGCTGGTTCGGCGCGTCAACGAGGTCGCGGCGACGCTGGCCCTCGGGTCGCTGCTGACCACGGCCGTGCTCTATGGTGTCTCGTTCCTGTTCGACCGAAGCAGGGTCTCGCACGGATGGTTCACGCTGCAATCGCTGCTGGCCCTCGTGGGAGTGGCGGCTGGTCTGACGGCGTTCCAACCGTGGCTGGGCGAGGCGGAGATCTACGTGTGGCTGCTTTCGTTGGCATCTTCCACCACGGTTGGCGTCCACTTCCTGTTCGTTCACTTCGGTCTGCCCCTCCCCTCCAGGTGGGCGCACTTGCTCGGACCGGTCGGGGTGCTGTTGACGACTCAGACCTCCATCCCTGGCGTGCCGCTGGTCGCGCTGGGCGCCTGCGCGGTCGCCATCTTCATTTGCGCTCGAGTCGCCCGGCAAGGGGCTCACGCCGTTGACGCAGCCTTGCTGCTCGCCGCTTGGGCGATCTCGGCGGTCGGCATCGTGTATCAAGCTGCGAACGTGGGTGGGCTCGGGCTGGTCACCACCCCAGCTGCCTTTCTCTGTTTCAACCTGGCACAAGTGATCGTGGTGGGTCGGGAACGGGCTCGCTCCTTCCAAAGCGCCGAGCGACTGAACGTCGAGCTGCGGCGTCAGGTCGCAGAACGTTCACGCGATCTGGCTGAAGCGTTCGCGCGGCTGGGGGCGGCTGCAGGTGGTTCTCAGCTGCTTCGGATCGGTGACGAGGTCGACGGGCGCTTCCGCGTCGTTCGATTGCTGGGGCGGGGAGGCATGGGCCAGGTGGCCGAGGTGGTGGCTGACGGAGAGCACTTCGCGTTGAAGGTGATGGCCGAGCGCCCGACCACGGAGCGGCTCGCACGCTTCGCGCGCGAGGCACAGATAGCGGCAGAGCTTCGGCACCCCAACCTGATCGCGGTGACCGACGTGGGTGTGGATCCTGCTGGGCGTCTGTTTTTGGTGATGGATCTGGTGCGTGGCGGCTCGCTGGCCGAGCAGCGGGCTCGCTTCGGCGACGCAAGCTGGGCGCTGAGCGTCCTCGAGCAGGTCGCCGCTGGCTTGGCTGCCCTGCACGAGCGCGGCATCGTGCACCGGGATCTCAAGCCGGCGAACATCCTGCTCGACGGAGATCGTGTGCGAATCGCAGACTTTGGAATCGCCCGGCTCAGCGTCGTCGACGAGGCCTCCGAAGCGACCGAGCAGATGGCGTCGCCGGCGGCGGAGCGGCTGACGAAGACTGGCATCGTCATCGGGACCCCACATTACATGGCGCCTGAGCTGCTCACCGGGGCTGTCGAGGCGGTCCCCGCGTCGGATCTGTACAGCTTCGGTGTGCTGGCGCACGAGCTCTTGACCAAGACGCTGCCGCCCAAGGTGTGGCGCGCGGACCTGGCGTACTCGGCCATACCCAAGCAGCTGTCCGACTGCCTGGCGGCGTGTCTGTGCCCGGAGCCAGCGGCTCGCCCGAGCGCCCAGCTTGCGCACGAGATGTTGCGGGAGTGGCGGTGACCCCAATTCGACTGGCTTACCAGGCCTCGGCGCGGGCAGCTCCGCTTCAGCCCTCTCGCCCGTGGCAGGACGCGAACGGCTGACCATTGCCACACGGGCACGGTGGACCGCCCGAGACGACCGGCGCTGGTCGATCCAGGTCTTCCCGGCGTTTGCGCATCTCCGCCGATAACGCGCGCGAGAGCAGGGGCTTCGCCTCTTCTGGGAGGAGCTCGTACTGGGCCAGCGGCATGTCCACCGCGGGGCGGTTCATGTGGTTGATCTCGTCGAAGAACCAGGTTCGCGCATACACCATGTAGAGCACCGGCCGAGGCTTGGACGATCGGTTGGACATTCCCGCGTGCATGGTCCGGTAGTCGATCAACATCACGTCGCCTCGACGGAAGGCGGCGACCTCGGGCGTGCCGGTGGGCTGACTCGCCTGCTGCCTGTGCGATCCGGGCCACACGGCTGTGGGCCCCATCTCCCTGTTCACATCGATGATGGGCACAGCCACGTTCACGCCGTACACCGGAAGCACGGTGTCCCACTGCTCGAACAGGTGACCGTGGTCGCGGTGCACGTGCTGCGCGGGCGCACCCGGGTGCGACACCACCACGGTGAAGCTGTTGAGCCGCACCGCCGGGCCGAGCAGCGCCCGCATCAGACCGCGCAAGATCCGGTTGCCAAACAACCGGGGATCCGCGAAGCCACCGGTCATCTCGACCGCGACCTCGAAGCGAGCATCCCCAACCTCGTACAGTCGATTCGGTCCCGGCCGAGCCACGCGCTCCGTCATCGCCGCGAGGTCGAGGTCGCCGAAACGCTCTTGCCACTCGCGGTGCGCGCGGTCGACCAGTGAAACGTCGATGGCGCCCTCGAGCAGCAAGCAGCCTTGCTCGTAGAACGTGCGCACGGCCGACTTCAGGTTCTCGGGGGTGAGCTCCTGGCGCTCCCGTTCGCCCGAGCTCACCGTGGCGACCCAATCCATCGCGCCAATGTAGCAGTTTGGCGCGCTCTCTCGCGCCACTTGCGCTACACCGGCTGGCGACATGGGTCTGTTCGACGTCCACGCGCACCTCACGCACGACAAGCTGGTCGGCCGTGTCGACGATGTGCTCGCACGAGCGCGCAACGCGGGCCTGACCTCGATCCTGTCGAACGGCTTGAACCCCAGCGACAACGCGGCGGTCCGCGCGCTCGCAGAGCGAGACGGTCTGGTGAAGCCTTGCTTCGGTTTCTATCCTGTCGACGCGGTGCTGCTCGAGATGGAGCGCTTGGGCGTGGACTACCCGCGTGACTCACCGCCAGTGACGGCCGACGAGGGCGTCATCTGGGTGAGAGACCACGTGACGGAGGCCTTCGCCGTGGGCGAGATCGGCCTCGACGGCTACTGGGTGCCCGAGCCGCTGTGGGCCGAGCAAGAGCGGGTGTTCCGCGCGCTCGTGGAGATCGCGCTCGCCGCCAACAAGCCGATCATCATCCACACGCGCAAGCGCGAGCGACGCGCGCTCGAGATCCTGGATGAGCTCGGCGCCAAGCGGGTGAATTGGCACTGTTTCGGCGGCAAAGTGAGCCTCGCGCGCCAGATCGCCGAGCGTGGACACTACTTGTCGATCCCGGCCAACGCTCGCCGCCACGAGGCCTTCACCCGGATGTTGCAAACCTTGCCGCGCGAGCGCGTACTGCTCGAGACCGACTGCCCCTACCTCGGTCCCGAGCCCGGCGTGGACAACGAGCCAGCCAACGTGCGAGGGACGCTGGAGTACGCCGCCGAGCTCTGGAAGGTCACGCCAGACGAGGCGCTCACGCAGGTAAGCCGGAATTTCGAGGCGCTGTTCGGCGTCGCTCCGTAAGCTTCGCGGCGTGACCCAACCCTACCGCTTGTTCTACTGGCCTTCGATCCCGGGGCGCGGCGAGTTCGTGCGCCTCACCCTGGAGGAGGCAGGCGCGCCCTACATCGACGTCGCGCGTCTGCCCGCGACGGAGGGCGGCGGCTACGACGCGATCCGCACGGCGCTCGATGGCAAGCTCGGCGGCCTGTTGCCGCTCGCGCCGCCCGTGCTGGTCGCGGGCGATCTGGTGCTGGCTCAGACGGCGGCGATCCTGCACTTTCTGGGGCAGCGCCACGGCCTCGCTGGCAAGACTGACGCAGATGCCTGGGGCGCGCTGCAGCTCCAGCTGACGATCGCCGATCTCACCGGAGAGGCCCACGACACCCACCACCCCATCTCGCCGGCGCTCCACTACGAGGAGCAAAAGAGTGTGGCTGAGCTGCGCGCCAAGGCGTTCCGCGAGCTGCGCATCGGCAAGTACCTGGGCTACCTCGAGCGCGTGCTCGAGGCCAACGGCTCCAGCGGGGGTCGCCACCTGATCAGCGACCAGCTGACCTACGCTGATCTCTCCGCCTATCAGGTGGTGACGGGCTTGGCCTACGCGTTCCCGAACGCCACGAAGCGGGTGCTCGAGGACACCCCCAGGTTGAACGCGCTGTGCGAGGCCGTTGCCGGTCGCCCGCGCATCGCCGCGTACCTGGCCTCGCCTCGGCGCGTGCCCTTCAGCGACGGCATCTTCCGCATGTATCCAGAGCTGGATCCCACCGGTTGAGCGGGACGCGCGCAGCTGCGTGACGGATCGCACGCGGGCGACGACTGGGTCTCTGCGAGGCGGATCGCCTCCCAAGGAGCCCACCCTAGCCATGACCTCGATCAGCCGCCGCGCATTCGTTCAGTCCCTCTTCGCGGGAGCCAGCGCGCTCGCCGTCAGCGCCGCGGAGATCGGCCCAGCTCAGGCGGCCACCGTCCTGAAGATCGGCACGGTGTCGCCTGCAGGGTCGTCCAGTCGCCTGGCGCTGGAGGACCTCGCCAAGCGCATCAAGAGTGAGACCGGTGGGGAGGTGGTGGTGAAGGTGATCTCCGGCGCCACCGTCGGCGCCCCGGACGACGTGGGGCTGGTTCGCGCGCTGCGCCTGGGCAAGATCGACGGAGCGGAGCTGAGCGAGGAGGGACTGGCGCAGCTCGACCCGGCGCTGTGCGCGCTGGCGCTACCGCGCTTGTTCTCCAGCAACACGCAGCTCGACTACGTGCGCGGCAAGCTGCTGCCTACGCTCGAAGGCATGGTGGACGCCAAGGGCTTCGTGCTCGCCGGGCTCGGCCACGCCGGAGATCGACTGCTCGCCGCGACCACGCCCACCGCGAGCCTGGAGGCGTTGAGGGCGCGCAAGCTGTTCGTGCCCGAGCTCGACACGCTGCTCGCGCAGATCGCAACGGCCGCGTCGCTCCCGACGGTGCCGGGATCGCCTTCGCTGCTGGTGTCGATGGTCGCCTCGGGGCACGTGGACGCAGCGTTCCTGACGCCGCGGGGGATCGCTACGAGCAGCACCAAGAACGCGTTCAAGTCGGTCGGGGACTTCAGCTACGGAGCAGGCTGGCAGAGCCTGGTGCTGTCCAAGGCGGTCTTCGGGGGGCTCTCGCCGGCGACCCGCGCCCTCGTTCTGCAGGCCACCAGGCAAATGGCGGCCAACCTCACGGCCAAGCTGCGACAGGAGGGTCCAGCCTTGCTGGCCAAGATGGTGAGCGAGGGCGCCACGCGCACGGTGTGGCCGCAAGCCGAGCTCGCCAAGCTCGAGACCATTGCCCAGTCGGTGCGCAGCAACCTCACCGCCAAGGCCTACAGCGCTCTCTTCCTGGCCGAGATCACCGACGCCATCGCGCAAGCACCTGCCTGAGCCTCCGAGCCCCATTGGCACGGGCGGAGCTCCGGCGTAGGGTCGAGAGAATGTCGTCCGCAGCACGTGCGCTTGGGTTGCTCTCGGCGGTCGCGGTGACTGTGGCGGGCTCGACGGCCACGGCAGACCCGCTCACGGATGCGGAGCGCACCGAGCGCTGCGCCCGCATCCGCGACGTGGCGGCAGACAACGGCATCTCCGCCGGCTTCCTGCTGGCGGGCATCGCCGAGGCCGAGACGGGGCTCTCGCAGTGTTGGGAGGAGCTGTCGTGGGCGTGTCAGGGCCCAGACTCGCCGGACTGCGGCGGGCCCGTGGTCGCGGGCGCGGGAGACGGTCCCTGCGCAGACATGCAAGGCGGTCTCGGCATGTTCCAGTTCGACGGTGGCACGTTCGCGGAGACGATCGCGCGAGACGGCGACGGCGTGCTCCTGCTCGCGGGCAACGTCACCCGAGCCATCGACTTCGTCGTGAACATGGTGATGAGCTCCCAGTACGTGGACGCAGACACCCCTGAGGAAGCCAAAGCCTGGCTCAACCAGGTGACGGTGGACGGCCCGCTCTGGGACGCGTGGATCACCACGGTGACCCACTACTACAACGGCTGCGTCCCCGGCAGCTGCGGCGTGTTCGATCAGCGCTATCAGCACTACAGCGACAGCGCCTCCAGCGTGTACGCCGAGCAGGGAGCGGATTTTTGGGTGGTGGAGCTGCCACCCTGTTCGCCCATCCCCGCCGAAGGCCGCGTGCTCGAGGAGACGGACCGCTGCTTCCAAAAGGGTGGCCCGCTCCCCTTCTGGCGGGTGGGCATCGGCGGCGAGAGCAACCTCCACGTGTGGACGGGCACCACGGATCTGGACGACGCGGTGAACTTCGCCGAGTGGACGCTGAGCTTCGACGAGGCGGGTCAGTACCTGATCGAGGTCTCGGTGCCGCCAGGCGGGACTGCGACACAAGCCACCTACGTCATCGATCATGCCGGGAGCAGCAGCGAGATCGTGATCGATCAATCCACGAGCGCCGGCTTCGTCGAGCTCGGATCGTTCGAGTTCGACACGACCTCGGCGCAGCGCGTGTTCGTGGGCGACAACACAGGCGAGCTCGAAGAGCGACGCATCGTGGTCGATGCGATCCGCCTCACACGCCTCGACGGAGGCGAGGGTGGCGCTGGCAACGGCGGCGCGCCTCCCAGCGAGGGAGGCAACTGGGGAGCAGGCGACGGCGGCGCGAACAACAGCGACGTCGCCGACGGCGAAGGCGAAGGCTGCGATTGCGCGCAGGCAAGCGCCGCGCGGCGCGGCTCCGTGCAAGGTCTCGCGGTCCTCCTGGCAGCAGGCTTGCTCGCCGACAGGCGCGCGCGCCGTCGACGCTGCTAGCTCTTCTTCTTGCCGGGCTTCTTGTCCTTGGGGGCGGCGGCCTTCGCGGCCTTCTTCGCCTCCTTCTTGGCGCTCTTGCCCTTGGCTGCCTTGGAGAAATAGCGGCGCATCGGCTTGAAGTAGTGTTCGTCCCAGCCCGCTTCGTAGCCTGCGCCCTGCCCTGCCGGAATTTCTGTGTGTGCGATCGTGACGCGTGTGCCCTCGGGCACCGCGTCGAGCAGCACGATCAGGCGCGAGGGTGGTGCATCGGTGGGAAACTGCGTGGTGCGCCAGGCCTGCACGATGCGACGCGCCGGTTGGAGCTCGAGGTGCTCGCCGGTGATGTAGTTGTCCCAAGCCGTGAAGCGCCCACCCACTTGCGGATCACTCTCCGCGCCGGCCCCCGTCATGGCCGCGTGGCCATCCCCGGTGATCCAGGCTTGGTAGATCGCCTTGGGTTTGGCTTTGACCACGACGGTCGCGTGGATGGTCTCGGTCGGCATGGTGCAACGAGAGCCGGTTTCTTTGCCGCCCACAACTGGACAAGTGGCAGGCTCGATGTCCGCTGCGAGCCTCGTCGTCGTGGCGCAAGATCCACCTCCCGGACCGGAACCAGATAGCTTGCATGGGTTGGGGGGAGCTCGATGGATCGCCGAGAGTGGCTGATGGCAAGCGCGGCAGTGGCGGCGCTCGGCTGCGACGAGCAGGCGCCCAAGTCGTGCGTGGTCCCGGGCGCCGGCTCCTTGCATCGGGGCGCCGAGCCCGCGCACGTGGAGGAGATCGCGAGCTGGCTGCTGACCGTGCCGGAGGAGCAGCTGGTGCCCGAGCTGCAACAGGGTCTCGACGACCGCTGGACGCTCGACGCCGTGTGGTCCGCGTTGCTGCTGGTTGGTGCGCGCAAGATTGACTCCAAGTATGGCGGCGGGGGCTTTCACTACGTGCTGGTCGTCTCTGCGTTGCGGCACTTCTCGGAGCGCGCGCCCGACGCCGAGCGGCTCGTGCCACCGGTGTACGGCATGTTGCGGACGCGAGAGACGGTGGCGGGGAGCGGTTGGAGCTTCTCATGCTGCTCCAAGGTGCGGCGTCTGGGGCCCTGTCGCGGCCGCCATCGGACGAGGTCTACGCAGACTTGGCACCCGCACCCTCGAGCTTGGACGAGGTCTTCGCTGTGGGGGGGCCCGCTTCGATCGAGCGCGCGCTGGGCTACCTTCAAGGCGGCGGCGACGAAGGCGCGTTCGTGGCGCGACTGCTCTCGATGAACAACACCCGCACCATCGACGAGCACTCGTACAAGGGCGCGCACGCCGCGCTGGCCGAAGCGGATCGCGTCGACGGTGCCTGGCGCCATCATCTTCTGGCTGCGAGCCGCGTGTACGGGCCTTTCGGGGAGGCGGGTGAGAACCGCGCTTGGGAGCTGGTGATGGGGGCTTGACCGAAGGCCCGGTCAAGCTAGCGGCGGCGGAAAGCGCTGCTTGAACGAGAACGCTCGCTCGCTGGGCCCAAGCTGGGTGATCAGCGCCAGGCGCGCCTTCGCGTCTGCGGGCGTGGGCAGATCTCCTGCTGGGGTCCACCACAGCGCCAGCGCGTGTCCACCAACGACCTCGTTCCCTCCTGTGAACCACCGCTTGCGGTTCGCGTACACCTCGGCGTGCGCCGTGCGGTACGTGTAGCGGTGAAGGTCGTCGACCGACCGCCACACCGACATGTTGAAGAGCACACGCGGGTCGTCGAACTCGCGCTGCGCAGGGTCGCGCGAGTCGGTGAGGTAGCGCCACACGAAGCCGGGGCTCTCCTCTGCGAGCCGGTTCATCTCGTCGAGCCGCGCCATGTAGTCCGCGAGCAGCGGATCATCGTGCGCCGCGAGCGCGTACGCCACGTTGGCCTGGGCGAGATGGAAGGTCGTGGCAGGGTGAACGCTCATGCGATCGACTCGTGGCCGCCAACGTACCACCACGCGGTCGCGCGTTACGATCGCCTGGACGCGAAGCGCCGAGCCTCCTCGTCCGCCTGGGCCTCGAGCTCCGCGCTGGCGCCCGACGGTACGGATGCCACGCCGCCGACGCGCACGCGTTCGCCGCCGCCGATCCGTAACCGTTCCCGACGCAGCCCACGTGACTGCAACGCAAACGCGCCGGCGCCCAGGCCCAACAGCAGCAGGACGGTGAGCCCGTTCTGTGGCACGAAGCTGGGCCAGACAGCGGGGAACGCGCCGAACACGCTCCAGGCGATGAGCTTCCACGTGACGGCGATGGCTGCGCCCGCCGTAGCTGCGATGCCGGCCAACAGCATGGTGGCCTGCCGGTCCAGGCGCCGAAGCGCATCCGAAGCGAGCACGAACGGCAGCGCGCCGGCGAAGCCCACGCCGAGGAACCAGAAGGGTGCGATGCCGATCATCCATGCGACCGGAAAGGCCGCTGCGCTGGTGAGCGAGAGCGCCAGACCCCAGGTGCGGCCGCGCAGCGCGGCCGCGGCGCCAGCCACGAGCAGGGTCGCGCCGAGCACCGTAATCCAGCGTTCGTAGGCCACGCTGCGGAGAAGCGTGGCGAAGCCGATGACTTGAGCCGCGAGCAGCGAATGTTGCAGGTGGCGCGGGAGCACGACCCTGCTCAGCGTAGGCCAGCTTGGCGGATCGGCAACTCGCCGGCAGCGCGAGCGCGACCTGTGGCGCAACTTTCGTTAGGATGCGGGCGCGACCTCAGTGAATCTCCTCGCGCTTTGCCTTGCAGCCGCCGCGCTCGCGCTTCCACGCGTCGCTGTCGCGCAAGGGGCGCCACCGGCCGCGACGCCCGACCCGTACGAGGACGAGGAGATCGAGGTGGTGGTGACCGGCTCCCGAGGCGAAGAGGCGAGCTCTCGCTCGGTGGTGAAGGTCGACGTGGTGACCAGAGACGAAGCGCGCAAGCGGGGCGCCACGAACGTGGGTGAGGCGCTCGCTGGCGAGGTGGGCCTGTCCGTGAACGCCAGCGCGTACGGCGCGATTGGGCAGCCAGCCGCGGCGCAAATCGGCGGCTTCGATCGCGAGCGCATCCTGGTGCTGCAAGATGGCGAGCGCGTGGTGGGCGACGTGGGCGGAGCGGTGGATCTGGCGCAACTCTCGCTCGGCGGCGTGACGCGCATCGAGGTGGTGCAAGGGCCCGCGAGCGCGCTGTACGGCACGAGCGCCATCGGCGGCGTGATCAACGTGATCACCGGACCGCCCGAGCTCGAGGGCTGGTCGGGGCGCTTTCAGCTCGAGGGGCGCTACCGCTGGGGCGGCTACGCCTCGGCAGAGGCGGCCTATCGCGCGGGCGACAGCTGGGTGGCCACCACAGGCTCGTTCTATGGGAGCCTGGGCGTGTCGTTGGTGGAGCCGGACCTCGCCCTGCCGGACACCTACCGCGTCGACGTGGGCTTGCGCGCAGGCACCAAGCTCGGTCGCGCCAGCGAGCTCACCGCCAAGCTCCACTACGGGCGCGAGGCTGGCCTGGGCTTGAACTCCCAAGAGGTCCCCGGCCTCGGCACGTTCTTGATCGATCTGCCCGACGCGACCGATCGCTTCTCGATCAACGTGCGCGACGAGCTGACGCTGGGCGAAGGCCACACGCTGACGCTCTCGCTCGCCAAGCAGTGGTACTGGAACCACACCGGCAACGATCGAAGAGAGTCGCCCCTGGACGACCTGCGACGGCGCTTCCACACGATGCACTCGGCCGAGGCGACGGGCACCTTCTTCCAGGGCAAGGTGGCCTCGTTCCTGGTGGGTGCGCGCGGCGAGATCGAGAGCTTCCACCAGTCGCTCGAGCGCACGATCCTGTCGGACGGCGAATTGGTCGAGACCGAGCTCGCCGAGGTCGCGCCCACGCAGCTGGGCAATGGGGCTGCGTACACGCAGCTGCGCGTGGATCCCAGCTCGTGGTTCTCGGGCACGCTGGGCGGCCGGATCGAGGCGAGCCCCCGGTATGGTGTCGCCGCAGCGCCGCGGCTCGCTGCGGTGTTCCTACCGATCGACGGCTTGGCGCTGCGGCTCAGCGGCGGCCGCGGCTATCGCGTGCCGACTGCCAAAGAGGTGGGCTTCGTGTTCGACCACAGCACCTTCGGCTACCGCGTGATCGGCAACCCCGACCTGGTGCCGGAGACCTCTTGGGGCCTCCAAGGCGACGCGGAGTGGCGGCCTGCCAAGGGGCTCTTGTTCCGGGTGAGCGGCTTCGCCAACTGGGTCGATCAGCTGATCGATCTGCGACCCGCCGACACGAGCTCGGGCATCGCGGGCGTGGACGACTACACCTACGTCAACGTCGGCAAGGCGGTCACCACGGGCGCGCAAGCCTCCGCCGTGGTCAAGGCGGGCGAGCACGTTCGGGCCGAGGCGGGCTACAGCTACCTGTTCACGCGCGACGAAGAGACGCAGCGACCGCTGATCGGCCGGGCGCCCCACACGCTGCTCACCGCGGTCACCGCGACCACGCCAATCGGCCTCTCGTTCTACGCGCGGCTGCGCACCGTCACGGACGCGTACCTCGACGACGAGACGCGCACCCCGCCCTTCGGCACGTTGGACCTTCGGGTAGCGCAGGTCATGTGGACGGACGCGCAGGCCTACGTCGGAGTCTTGAACCTGTTGGGGGCACAGAAAAGTCCTGATCGCGCGTCAGATCCCCGACCCATCGAGGGTCGAACCTTCTATCTTGGGATCGCCGCCGAGCTACCCCCGACGGAGTAATCAAGATGCGCTTTTCTTTGTGTTGTGGCCTGATCCTAGGCGCAGCGTCGTGGACGTTGGCGAGCGGCTGCGAAGAGATCCCCGAGACGACGGGTGGAGGCGGCTCAGGCGGCGGGAACCCGCAGGCAGAGGGCACCCTGATCGAGGTCCCGACGGGCAGCGAGCCCACCTACGTCGACCTCGACGGGCCCGCGGTCGTGACCGCCGACGACGAGTGGGAGCTGCGCTTCGAGGGGCGCAACATCCTCACCAACGGCGGCGTCTCAGGCGCGGGAAAGTCCGGCGCGTTCGGCCCCAACGATCTCGAGACCTTCGGTGAGGAGTCGGTGCCGGCCGACATTCCGTTCTTGTTCAAGGACGAGGCTGGCGGGGCGTTCGTGAAGTGGTTCGCGTACGACGGCGAGGCCCACCTCTTGTACAGCCGCTTTCACCGCTACGGGGTGCGCCGCGCCGGCGAGCTCTACAAGTTCCAAATTCTCGGCTTCTACGGTGAGGATCAGGGCGCGCCGATCAGCGCGCTCTATCGCGTGCGCTTCGCGACGCTGACCGAGTCGGGCGCCGAAGCCACCGTGACGCTCACCGACGTGGACGGAACCGCTGGCGGCGCCAGCGAGCCGACCGACGCTGACCCCAGCGGCTGCCTGAGGCTCGCGACGGGCGAGGTGACCTTGCTCACCCCTGCACAGGCGGCCGCATCGACGGATTGGGACTTGTGCTTCCGACGCGCGACGATCTTGGTGAACGGCGGCGACGGCGCGGCCGGCGACGTCGAGGCGATCGATCTCGACGCCGCCGACACGCCGAGCGAGATGCTGGCCGATGTGATGGAGCGCACGGAGGCCAGCGAAGAAGCGGCGTTCGAGGCGGTGAGCTACGACCAGCTGACCGAGGTCGATCTGCAGTGGCTCAAAGATGGGATCGTGAGCGCGTTCACCAACCGCTGGCTCGTACCAGGGAGTGACCCGTTGGCGCCGGCAGAGTATTCATGGCTCGTCGCTGGCGCGGACGGCGACACGCCGTTCTTGATCATGTTCCCGGCCTTCGACGGTGCCACGCAAGACTCGCCGGGGACCGTGCAGATGCGCGTGAAACACATCAAAGGGACGTTGCCGTGACGCTGCCTTTGCGAGATGGAGTGCTGGGTATGAAGACGACTCTTGGCTTGTTGGGTGTGGTGGCGCTGTTGGCCGCCTGTGGCGACGACGGCAGCTCGACCGGCGGCGCTCCGCCCGAGGGCGGAGGCGGAGCCGGAGGCGGGGCCAGCGGCGGCGGCGGCGCTGCAGCAGTCTGCACCGAGCCGGTAGATGTTCCGTGCGAGGACGACGTGATCCTCGCCATGAACCTGAAGACCAACGTGTCCCCTGGCGACATCAGCAACGAGGCCGAGGGAGCGGGCTTCATCTCGATCATCGACGCCACCGCAGGCGGTGCGTTCAACCCGAACCCGCCGTCCTACACCTACGGTCGGTTCACCGAGACGGGCTTGGAGAAGGTCGACATCACCGACGAAGATGCGCTCGCGTCGATGGATTGGGACATCGCGTTTCGCCGCTACGTGGGCCGCATCAACAGCGGCCATTCGGGCCCCTCATGCGTCGCCGCCGCGCGGCTGCCCGGCACCCCCGACTTCGACGGCATCATGTCGGTCGACGCCGATCTGACGTTCCGCACCGACGAGTACTTTACCGACAGCTGCGACCTCGTCCCTGACGGCACCGGCCTCGAGGGTTCGCCCGCCACGGCCCTGTCGAGCTACTGGACCTACCCCGGTTGCGTGCAAATGACGGACAACGTCTACATCCTCAGGCTCGCTGATGGTCGCACACTGAAGTTGACGGTCACCAACTTCTACGACGACGCTGCGCAGGAGCAGTGCGACACGTCTGACTCGCTGCCTGCGGGGGACACTGGCTCCGGGACCATCCGCGTTCGCTGGGCGTTCGTCCAATGATGCGGCGCGCGCTGCCGTTCGCCCTCGGCCTGGCCGCGAGCGCGTGTGCGGCGGGCGAGTCAGAGCTCGACGCGATCGAGGCACCACCTTCGCTCCTCGAGGTGCGCCCTGACACGCCGGGCAACAACCTGCAGTTCAACTTCGAACGAGCCGATCTGGTCGAGACCTTCGCCTCCTCGGATGGCCGGTTCTTGATCCATTTCACGCGCAACGGACCGAACGCAGTCCCCGCGGCCGACGCCGACACGTCCGGAGTTCCCGACTTCGTCGAGCAGGTGGCCAGCGTGTACGTCGACGTGCTGGCGTTCTACGAGGGTCTGGGCTTTCGCCCCCCCGAGAGCGATGCGGCGATCGCAGACAACGGCGGGGACGACAAGTTCGACGTCTACTTGGTGGACTTCGCTGGCGTGGGCGACGGAGCGTTTCGTCAGGACGCGTGCCTCTCCCAAAACCCCGACCGCTGCATCGGCTTCATGACGCAGGAGAACGACTACACCGGCTATGGCTACCCTTCGACGTTGGTCGCCAACCGCATCCTCGGCAGCCACGAGTTCTTCCACGCGATCCAAGCTGCATACGACGCGGATCAGGGGAGCGTGTTCGCGGAGGGCACCGCGGTGTGGGCCACCGAGGCGTTCGATCCCTCCCTCAACGACTTCGAGTACTTCGTCGCTGGATATCTGGAGAACGTGGACCGCCCGCTCGACAGTCCGCTGCCCGGGCCGGTCGATCCCTTCAGCTACGGCAGCGCGCTCTTCTTTCAGTTCCTGGACGAGGCGTACGGCCGCGAGGTGATCTTGGCGTTGTTCGAGCGTGTCGAGAACGGCGCCAACGGCAACGCGGATCCGCAGTGGGTGGCCGAGCTCGACGGCGCGCTCGGCGAGGCGGGAGCGACCTTCCCCGAGGCGATGGTCGAGTTCGCCACCTGGAACTTGTACACCGACGACTACGGCGATCCCGCCAAGTCGTATGCCAACGGCGGCGCCTACGATCGCGCGAAGATCGAGACCGTCCAGGCACCGTTCAGCGATGACGAGATCCGCTCCTACTATGCATCGAGCCAATACCGTGCCGTGCCTGTCGACGGGCGCTCGGAGATGACGGCCGCGCTCGTCTCCAGCGATCCCGCGGAGCTCGAAGGCCTGCGCCTGATCATCGCCACCGAGGCCAACGACTCGATCGACCACCTGCTGCTCTCGGACCCCACCGCAGGGACGGAGACGATCGACACGTCCGCTGGAGGACGCTTCGTGTTCGCGGTGGTGAACACAGCCATCGAAGGCGACTCGAAGCAGCCTGGTCTGTGCGCCGGCACTCCGGACGAAGTCGCGTCCTGCGCGCAAGCCCTTCTCGGTGGGGGCGGTGGCGGCGCTGGCGCCGGAGGGGGAGATGCCGGGGGCGCTGGGGGCGCTGGGGGCCGTGACGACGCAGAAGACGACGGGTGCGGCTGCCGGATCGTCGGTGAGGCGCACAGTCCCGAGGACGCGCGAGCGCTGTTCCTCGCGCTGGCGGCGATGCTCGCGCTCAGGCCACGCAAGCGGAAGCTCGGTTAGCGTCGTCTGCGCTGCACGAGGGTGAGCGCCAGACCCGCTAGAGCCCACCACCACGCAGCCGTGGGGGGTTCGGCGGAGCCCACCGCCTTGCAGCCGCAGCCGTCTTCATCGGCGCCATCGGCAGCGCCGTTGCCGCCTCCTCCCGCGCTCGGTCCGCCGCCCGCACCGCCGCCGCCCTCTTCGAGCGGTAGCCCAAGCGCCACCTTGAGGGCTGTGGGCGGATCGATGATGCCGTAGCCATAGATGGGATCGTGCCCGTTCGCGTCGGGCACCGCGTAGGGCGCGGGACGCGCGGTGTCGATCAGCAGCTGGCCGATCTCTGCGCCCGTCATCTCGGGCGCAGCCGAGACCAGCAGCGCAGCCACACCCGCAGCCACCGGGCAAGCCGACGAGGTTCCGCCGAACAGGCTGGTGTAGTCGGTCGGGTCGTCGCCTGCTGCGCCGCTGATGTCGGTCGTGAGCGTGCCTGTCGGCGCCACCACGTCGAGCGGCGCGCCGGAGTTGGTGAACGGTGTCGCGTCGTCGAAATTGTTGATCGCGCCGACACACACCACACCCTCGACCGCCTGCAGCTCCTCCGTGCCCACCTCACGGTCGTCGTTGCCGGCGGCGAACAGCACCACCGCGCCCAAGCCTCCGCGCCCGGTGGTCGCCACGTTGGTGATCGCCGCCCCAAGCGCGGCCGGCACCGGAATGGCCTCCACGAAGCCCCAGCTGTTCGACACCACCGCGGCGTCCACGTCGAGCGCGAACTGAAACGCCTCGACGTTCACCGAGATGGGCGTCGGCTCGTCCGACAACATGCGCACACAGCGCAACCTGCACTCGGGGCAGGCGCCCGCGATGCCGACGCCGTTGTCCGTGTCGGCGGCGATGATGCCCGCGCACGCAGTGCCGTGCGCCGGGCCGCTGTCGGTCAGGCTGGGCGACGGATCATCGTCGCCGTCGACCACATCGAGGCCCGCGTCCATCTTCGAGACCAGGTCGGGGTGTGCAAGGTCGCAGCCAGTGTCGACCACGATCACCGTCGTCGATGCCTCGCCGAGCGAGAGTCCCCACGCCTCGGGCATCCCCAAGTTCTCGAAGTACCATTGCCCCTCGAAGCGCGGGTCGTCGGGCACGAAAGGATCCGCGAGGCGCCGCGTGCGCAGGTACAAGTTCGGGGCTGCGCTGACGATGCCGCGCTCGCGTGCATCGGGCGCCGATAAGCGCTCGGCCAGGTCTGCGCCGTCCTCCTCCGAGCTCGCCTCCACCAGCCACAAGCCGAGCGAGGGCATCAGCGCGCGCACCAGCTGACCGCCGCGCAGCTCGACCTCACCCTCTGCGCCAGGCTCGATCCGCACCAGCGCCGTGTGGTCCACGCCCGCCGAGAACGTGCGCCCGTCTGGGTAACGCAGCTCGGCGTCGGTCACCCAATGCCCGTTGGCCAAGAGCTTCGGCGACCCTGCGCGTCGCACTTGGATCTGATGCGCACCGTCGACGTAGCTGCTCACGCGATCGGGCGACGGCGCAGCGCTCACCTGCTGCACGAACGTGAACGCACCGAGCGCGACCGAGTAGGCCACACCGAGACCGCGAGACCGAGCTGAGCTCACGGGACCATCGTTTCAGGAAGCGAAAGAGAGGGGAAGCGAGTTCATCCTCCCCGGTCGACGCGATCACTCGCTGCGGTCGAACCACGGACGGCTGCCGATCCACCCACCGCTCGCGTGCACCACTGCCAGCGCGAGTGAAAAGCTGAAGAACACCACCGACAGCACGACCAACAGGGTCTCCGATCCGCTGCTCAGGGTCATCCGCTGCGGAAACGACAGCAGGAAGACAGCACAAGCGATCATCACCACGAGGAATGCCCACACCCAGTTCGGGGCGAACTCGGTCCTCTCGAGCGCAATCAGCGCACCCTCGGTTCGAACCACGATCGGCTGACCGCGCGAAGTGATCTGCCAACGCCTGGGGCGGTCGCGGTAGCCGGCAGACCCTTTGATGGCCACGTGCTCGAGCATGCCCTCCACAGAGACGCGCTCCCCGTCACGCAGCTCGAAGTGGACCGAGCGTTGGTCGGGCGTGTTGATCTCACGCGCGTCCGTCTCGATCGACCAACGAGCAGATCGCGGCAGCGACACGCGGATCTCCTCGTTCGCGTCCGAGATGAGGTGGAACGAGCGCGCCTCTCGCGTGCGGTCGCTGAGCTTCCACGCGCTGCCCCGCCCGGACTGCACCCGCAGCGTGACAAGGCCACCAGACAGGAGGACATCGTCCTCGGAGGGTTTGCGCTTCCGTGCGACGCCCTGCACCCGCGCGGGGCCGGGCTTCAAGCCGGCCGAGGTAGGCTGGAGCAGCTCCTTCGTAGCCTGGATCCTCCGGAAGCGAGAGCGACGATAGCGACCGAACGCCGCTCCGACCAGCGACGCGCCGGCGAGCGACAGACCGCCACAAATCCAAAGTGTCAGGCCCATCGCCCACAGGTGTAGCTGGCCGCCGCCGCGCCGTCACGCTGGCGCGGGGCGAACGGCACGGGCGCGGGCGAGCCGACGGCCGATCACCACGAACATCGGCGCCGCAGCGAGCTGCGTGGCGACCGAGAGTGCAACCAGCGTGTAGAGCGAGTGATCGTAGAGCCAGCCCATCGCGCTGCTCCCGAGCCACTACGCCACACCAAACAACGCGAAGAACGTTCCGTACGCACGGGCACGCTCTGCCTTGGGGACGAGCGATGCGATCGCGGCTTTGAAGACGGAGTCTCACGGGTGGTGGCGTCGGCGTTCGCGGAGGACACTACGGTCAGCCCATCATGGCCTTCTTCATGCCGGCCACGGAGACCGACGCGCCGCCCAGACCCCAGCCGCCGTCGACCGGGATCACCGCGCCGGTGACGTAGCTCGCCAGCGGGGAGGCGAGCCACATGCAAGCGTTGGCGATGTCGCGCTTGGTGCCGAAGCGCTTGAGCGGCACGGTGTCTGCAACCAGGCTCTGCAGCGCTTCGGTAGGAGCCAGGCGCTGCACGCCCTCGGTGTCGGCGATCGGGCCAGGCGAGATCGAGTTCACGCGCACGCCCAGCGGCCCCCACTCCATCGCACCCACACGCGTCACCATGTCCACTCCTGCCTTGGCAGCGCACACGTGCATCTGCAGCTCCATCGGCACGTACGACTGCGGCGCCGTGATGTTGATGACGCTGGCGCCTGGCTGGGTGAGGTACGGCAGCGCCGCGCGCAGGACGTGAAACGTGCCCAAGAGGTCGATCTCCACCACGGAGCGGAAGCCCTTCGGCGAAATGCCCACCGCGGGAGCGGGGAAGTTCCCTGCGGCACCAGACACCAAGACGTCGATCGCGCCGAACGTCTCCTTGGTCTTGGCCAGCGCCGCCTCCACCGCCGGGTGCTCACGCACGTCGGCTGCGAAGCCGATCGCCTCTGCGCCTGCGCGCGCGGCCAGCAGACTCTTCACCGCAGCATCCACCTTGTCTTGCGAGCGCGAAAGCACCGCCACGCGGGCCCCGGCCTCGGCGAAGGCGAGCGCGATCCCCAGGTTGATGCCGCTGGTGCCACCCGCGACGAACACGGTCTTGCCTGTGAAGTCGAACGTCATGCCTGGCTCCTTGGCACGGACGCGGAGCGCGGTCACGTCGCTCAGAAGCTGGGCGGTTTGCGGCCGCTCTGCACCGACACGAGCGCGCCCAAGATCATCGCCAGCACCACCAGCAACAGCACTGTCTCGGGGGACCTGCTCCAGATCCAGCGCCGGCCGGCGAAGAAGACCGCCACGCCACCGATCAAGGCGCCGCAGCCGATCCGAGTGCCGTAGTAGATCTTGTCGTCGCTGGAGAGCGCGGGCTTGCCACGGCGCTGGCTCATGGCGCAGCTTGGAAGCCGAACGCCTTGTCGTGCACGTACACGAGCTTGCAGTCGGCGAGGTACTTGGCGTCGTGGATGCGCCCAGCTCGAACGTAACCGGTATCGCCGCGCTCGAGGATGACCGCTGGGCCGTCCGGCACCAATTGATCGCCATCCCTCTCGTAGAACTGGATCTGCATGCGCCCCTCGACCACGACGGTCATGTCGTCGCCGGGGTGCGAGTGAGGGGGCTCGCTGGTGCCCGCGAGCCAGCGCTCGAGCATGACCTCCACGCCGTCGGGGTTCTGCGGGTAGGTGGTCCGCAAGGTGAAGCCGTCGGGCGCACCTGCCATCGGGACGTGGTTCGACCAGACGGCGCTGGTCTCGGCGGTCATTTCTTTGGTGTTCGTGGACATCGCTCCTCGCTCCCCAGGTGTACACCAGCGACCCCGCCGAGAGCATGGCCTCGTGAGCGTGGATGCCCATCACCGCTGCGCCACCTGTGGTCACGACTTCCTTCGGCGCATGCGCCGCGATCCGGCGTGACGCTTCGAGCCGCGGCGCCGACTGCTTGGGGCATGAACCCCAAGCGCACTCCGCACTCCTTCCTCGGCTTCGCGACCGTCCTGCTCGCGGCGCTCACCCAAGCCTGCATCGTGGTCCCGGCCGACGGCGACGGGACCAACGACGTCGACGACGCAGACGACATCGGGCAGATCGACGACCACGAGGAGCCGGAGGGGTCGGGCGGGGGCGCGCCGAACGCCGCGCCCACCGGGCTGGCGCTAGGCGTCGAGCTGGTCGACCTGCCGATGATGGGCGGCGACGGTGGTGTCGCGTTCGCAGACGAATGTCCGGCGGGCGAGGTGCTGGTGGGCCTTGGCGGCTTCCTGGACGACCGCGGCTGGCACGGTCAGATGGCCGCCGGCTGCGCGCCGATCGAGCTGGTGCAGGTCCAGGACGGCTCGTTCGTGCTGAGGGTCGGCGAGTGGGTCGCCACGCCCATACACGGCGACGCCGGCCAAGAGCCTTGGATCAGCGAGTGCCCAGACAACGAGATCATGGTGGGCTTCGCGGGTCGTGCCGACCTTTTGGTCGACCAGGTCCAGGTCGCGTGCGCGGCCTTCGAGGTGGTGGAGAGCGACGAAGGCTTCACGCTCGTGCCCGGCGAGGCGCACCTGCTCGACCCGGTGGGCGGAAGCGGCGGCTCGGCGTTCGAGCCCGCGCTGTGTGACGAAGGGTCGGTGGCGACGGTGGTCGACATGCGCGCCGGTGAATCGATCGACGCGCTCGGTGTGGCATGCCGCAGCTTGGAGCTCCGGTTCTGATCAACGCTTGCGCGGGCCCGCCTTCGATGGCTGCTTTGGTTGGGCGCGCCGAGGCCGCCCCGTAGGGGCACGCTTCGCCGGAGCGAAGTGCTCGGCCAGCAGGTCGAACACCATGCGCACACGCCGGCTGGTGTGCACCTCGCGATGTGCGACCAGCCACGCAGGCACGGGGATGGGCGCCATGTCGGGCAGCACGCGCTCGACCAATGGCTCCGCATCCCCCACCTCCTCGATGATGGACCCGATGCCGAGGCCCGCCTTGACCAGCTCCCACAACACCATGTGGCTGCTCGCGTGCAGGGGGAAGTTCTTGGCCGTGAGATCGAAGCCCATGGCGTTCAGACCAGAGAGGAACCTGTCACCGTCGCCAAAGCCAATGAACTGGGCGCGGCGCAGGTCCTGAGCCGTCTTGGGGTTGCCCACACCTTTGAGGTATCCAGGCGTCGCATACATGCGCGCCGGTGTGTCGCGCAGGCGCGTCGCGATCAGGCCCGGATCTGCGGGCCGGGCGCTGCGGATGGCAATGTCGGCCTCGCGGCGCCGCAGGTCGCTCACGGCGTTGGACGCGACCACCTTCACCGTCAGGCTGGGGTGGAGCGCGCGCAATCGCTCGATCACGGGCGGCAACAAGAAGGCCGAAATCACTTCGCTGGCGGTGACGGTGATCGTGCCCTCCAAGCTGTGCGACTGACCCGAGGCCGCCAGCGACACATGAGTCGCCGCCTGTCCCATGGAGCGCACGTGGTCGAGCAGCTCGACCCCGCCCTCGGTCAATTTGAACCCGCGCCCCACCCGCTCGAACAGCGCGACGCCGAGCTCTCCCTCGAGCGCGCTCACCTGGCGGCCGAGCGTGGGTTGGGTCGAGCCCAACGCGCGGGCCGCCGCCGAGAGAGAGCCCTCTTCTGCCGTGACGAGGAACGCTCGCGCACGGTTCCAGTCGAACTTCACGGACCGCCAATCCATGCGTTTACGTATAGATGAAGTGCGCAGACGGTCAATTCCGCTTGGCTTGGACCGGGACTATCTCTGGTGATGCGACGAGCAAACGGCTCGAGGAAAGCACCCAAGGAGATACCCACCCATGCAAGCCTGCATCTATCGAGAGTACGGATCCCACGACGTCGTCACCCTGGGGGAGGTGGCCACGCCCGCGGGGGCGGCGGACGAGGTGCTCGTCGAGGTGCACGCCACCTCGGTCACCACCGCGGATTGGCGCTTTCGAGCGTCGGCATTCCCGGGCCCGTTCTGGCTGCCGGGCCGGCTCATGCTGGGGCTGTTTCGCCCACGCAATCAGGTGCTCGGCATGGACTTCTCCGGCGTGGTGGTCAAAGCGGGCCGCGACGTCACGCGCTTTCGCGTAGGAGACAGCGTGTTCGGCGCCACTGACGCCTTCCGGCGCGGCGCCCACGCGGAGCTCGTGGCGGTGCGGGAATCCGACGCGATCGTGCACAAGCCCGCGTCGCTGAGTCACGAGCAGGCCGCGGCCATTCCATTCGGCGGCTGCTCCGCGCTCGCGTTCATGCGCGACTTCGGCGCCGTCAAGCCCGGCCAACGCGTGCTCGTCGTGGGCGCCTCCGGCGGCGTTGGCGTGTGGGCCGTGCAAATCGCGCGGCAGCTCGGCGCCGAGGTCACGGGTGTGTGCAGCGCCCGCAACGTCGAGCTGGTGCGCTCGCTCGGCGCGCACCACGTCGTGGACTACGCCCGCGACGCGGTCGCCCCGCCGGGGGCTGGCTACGACGTCATCTTCGACACGGTAGGCATCACCAGCTACGCCGAGTGCAAAGCGGCCCTCAGCAGCACCGGCGTGTACTTGCCTCTCAACTGCGGCGTGCGCGAGATGATGCAGGCTCTGCTCACGCTGCGCAGCAAGGGCAAGCGCGTGAAGTACGCCGTCAGCTCGAACACGCGCGAGAGCCTGGAGCAGCTCGTAGCGTCGATCGAGTCGGGGGCCGTCAGGGCTGTCATCGACAAGGTCTACCCGATGCACCAGATCGCCGAGGCGCACCGCCACGTCGAGGGCCGCCACAAGCGCGGCAGCGTGATCGTCAGCATGGGCGCAGCAGCGTGACAGAGTGCCTGGCCGCTCAGAACGCCTGGTCGGCGAAGCGAAACGCCAGGTACGTGGGGGTTCTGCTCGTGGGATTCGCGACGATGGCGCCGTCGGGGTAGCTCTGGTTGAAGTGGATCTGGTGCGCGCTCGAGGGATTGTCCTCGGCGTACGCGAACACCGAGATCGGGTCGCCCGGCACCAGGTGCTCGCACAGGAACGCCTCGGCTCCCTCGAGCGTCACTTGTTCGAAGGCCTCGCTGTGGAGCTCGAGATCGACGACGTAGTCGAGCTCTACGCCGAGGTGCCATCCCGCGGCGAACGGAGGCCCCACCAAGGGCGCTGACTTGACCGCCACGGCGACGCCGTCCACGTTGACGACGAGCCGTTGGACCGCGCCATCGATGGCGAGCTGCAGCACGACGTGGTCGTCGTTGTAGGCCGTGCACTGCGTGTCGGTCGTTCCGACGATGGCCAACAGCGTGCCGTCGGCGCGCCCGTTCCCAGGAGCGAACAGATCCCCGAACGCATCGGCGCATGCGTCAGCCACTCCGTCGCAGGTGGCGCCCGCTCCTCCGCCCCGACCGCCCGCCCCCGAGCCCGTCACATCCGCTGTGGCGCCCCCGCCACCAGACGCCGAGCTCGATGGGGTTCCGCCGCCGCCTCCGGCGCCCGGCGCGTCGTCCGCACAAGCGGCACACCCGAGCGCGACCGCCACCAGCAGGCCGTGTGAAGCGCGCGTCATGGAGTCGCTCATAGGGTAGTGGCCGACCGCGCGCCAGCGCAGATGAGCGCTCCTGGGACACACGAATGTTGGGCCACGGCGGGCCAAGCCTTGGTACGAAGAGGAGGTGGGCGGACCGCTCCAGCTCCATGCAAGTTGCGACGAACGCTTGGCGCACACCGTGGTGTGGTCGCAGCACGCGGGCGTCCGCTACGCGACGATCGTGCTCAAGGCGACGCTGGAGCTCCAGCATGGCCGCCTCGCGACGCTCTTGCCGCCGAAACCTGTCATCTGGTGCGACAAGCCGAGGGCCAGCGGCGCGCTCGAGCGCGCCGACGAGTCGGTCCCGTTCAGCGGCGGCGGCTCCGTGCTCGTTCACGGATTCGTCTACGCGCAGGCGGCGTCGGAGCGAGAGCCCGCGTTCGGCCGCGTGTGGGTCGGTAGCGACCGCCCCATGGTGGACAAGGTGATCGCCGTCGAGCGGAGCGGACGCACCCCCCTTTTGTGGGAGCAGGCGCTCCTCACACACGAGAACCCTGCCGGCACACCCCACCCTTCGCTGGTCAATCCCAAGAACCGTGACCGCACCATCGGCCTGGGACCGATCGCGTCCAGCTGGTCGCCTCGCTTCGAGCTGATCTCCGGCCCGATCGGCGTGCGTGAGCAGGTGCTCGAGCTGCCGGATCGCTTCGATCCGCGCTTCTTCAACGCGGCACCTCCTGACCAGCAATGCCGCCCGTTTCAGGGGAACGAGGGCATCGTGTTGGTGAACCTGGTGCCCAAGGTGCCCGAGCTTCGCAGCTGGCTGCCCGCGCTCTCCGTGGGAGCTCGGGTGGCGATCAACGGCGTGGCCGCGCAACCAGCGTTCTTTCTCGACACGCTGACGATCGACGCGGAGACCCGCGTGACCGAGGTCGTGTGGCGAGCTGTGCTGACGTTGCCACCAGGCTCCCAAATGTTCGTCTTCGAGGCCGTGCTCAACGGCCGCTTCGAGGCGGCGCCGGAGGAGGCCGCGCCCGAGACGCAGCAAGCGCCGGAGGTGTTCGTCCCGCCACAGCCCATCGAGGCGCCAGCGCCGATCGCCGCGCCGCCGCGAGCCCCGCGCGTGACGGCCAGCCCGCCGCCGGCGCTCGAGCGCTTCGACGATCCCAGGCGCGCGGTGATGGACCGTCTCAAGTCTGGAGCATCGCTCGATGATCTCGACCTCGAGGGCGCCGATCTGAGCGGTCTCGATCTTTCGATGCGCTCCCTCGGGCGCACCAAGCTCGACGGAGCCACGCTCAAGGGCGCCAACTTGAAGGGTGCCAATCTGTGGTCGGCGTCGCTCGCGGGAGCAGATCTCTCGGGCGCGCGCTTCGAGAACGCAGACCTCGAAGGCGCCAACCTGACCAAGGCGCGCGCCCAGAAGTCGTCGTTCGTACGGGCCTTGCTCACAGGCGCGACCTTGGTCAAGGCGCGCTTCGATGGCGCGGTGCTCGACGAGGCAGACCTATCGGACTGCAACGCGAGCGGCGTGGCCTTCATGGAGACCAAGCTGCGGCGCGTGAAGGCGAACCGCGCCAAGCTCGACCGCGCGCTGCTCGTACACGCGGACTTTCAGGATGCTGCGCTCGATTTCGCGGTGCTGGAGAAGTGTTCGCTCGACGACGCGAGCTTCGACGGCGCCAGCCTCACCGACGCAGACCTGACCCAATGTGTCGCCGATCGGTCGAGCTTCGTGAAGGCGCGCCTCGCGCGCGCCAAGCTGGCCAAGGTCCGGCTCACCTCCGCGGTGATGACTGGCGCCGATCTCACCGGCGCCAACCTCGAGGGCGCCGACCTCAGCGGCGCGCACCTGGACGGCGCGCTGCTCGACCGCGCCCATGTGCGCGGTGCCAAGCTCGTCGGCGCGGTGCTCAACGGCGCGAGCTTGCAGGGCACCGACTTTGGGGGAGCCGATCTCACCGGCGCGCGGCTGACCAAGACCGACCGGTCCAGCGCGAACCTCGAGGGCGCCAAGCTGGCCGGTGTGGTCGAGTGAGGCGAGCGGCTACTTCTTCTTGAGCGAGCGACAGCTGGTGAGCGTCTGGTCGATCTCCTCGCGCGTGAAGCTCGCCGCGGTCGCCACCGAGCCGCACACGTAGGTCTTGTCGCCGACCGTGACCGCGGCGGAGAGCAGGTGGCTCCCGCTCTCGCGCTTGAAGATCAAGTGGGTGTCGCTTTCGTCCGCCACGGTGCCCTTTTCGTCCACCATCTTGAAGATCTCGAGCGACTTGGCCTTGTCGAACTTCTGCTCCCGGATCGAGATCGAGTAGTTCACTCCCGCCGAGACCAGCTTCAACGACCCACGAGACTCCTCCATCTTGATGTTCTCGGGCGCGGTGATGGTGAGACCCTCGAGCGGAGCGATCAGGTCTTTCGAGACCAAGGGCTGCACCATCTCGGTGCCCATCATCTTGGTCTTGAACACCGGTCCAGACGGCTTCGTCTCGCCCTTGGCGCTGCCCTTCGAGGCGCCGCTGCCGCTGCTCTTGGCCGCGCCGCTCGAGGAGCCGCTTGCCTCGCCGTCGCTGGCCTTCTTGTCACAACCGGCGAGGTGGAACGAGGCCAAGGCCGCGAGGAACGCGATGTGCAGTGTCTTCATGCCACCTGCTACGTCGGCCCGACGCGGTTCTGACCTGATACTTTCTGCCATGCAGGGTCGACGTGTCCGCGCGCACTCTCACCTCGGCTGCTGTGCTGCACGCTCCTCTGGGGCTGCGACGTGGGCTCTCGAGCCGCTTCCCGAGGACGCACCAGCCCGAGCCGTCGAACCAGAGCGCCTTCGCGAGCCGGCGGCGCTTGTTGAGGAAGAGGTACAGGTGGCCGTCGGTGGGATCGAGCCCGAGGTGGCGTACGCCGCCCGCGAGCGCGTCGAACGAGCCGCGCATGTCGCGCGGTGCGACGACCACGAACACGCGGACCGCGGGCGAGAACGTCAGCACGACCGAAGAACCTCGACGATGCGACGCAGCGTGCCTGCGTCGAAGTCGTCGCCGAGTTCGACGGAGCCGGGCCCGACTCGAACGACGTATCGGCTCGCGACGGCCGGCATCGTCGGTACCAGCTCCACGAGCTGGGCAGGCATCGACCTCGCGAGGGCTCGCGTCGACCCGCGCTCCAGGTTGATCTGCCACGCGCGCAAGGAACGCCCGTCCATGCCGTGCCTCCGAGCCCACTCCCGCAGCGTCTCGCTCGATCTCGAGAGCGCCGACAAGCATCTCCGCGCGTCTCTCGCGTCCACCACCTTGCGCAACTCCGACATCGCTCACCTCCGTGTGCGCGAGCGTGCCGGACGCCCGACCTACGCGTCATCCCGGTGTCGCTGATGGGTCACGGTTCGGGCCAGATCCGAGCGGCTACACCACGCGGACGCCGCTGATGAAGACCGACAGGTCCAGCGCCAACCTCGAGGGTGCGAAGCTCGCCGGCGTGGTCGAGTGAGGCGAGCGGCTACTTCTTCTTGAGCAAGCGACAGCTGGCGTCAGGGTGTGAGCTTGGTGACGAAGACGTCGCTGGCGCCAGAGCTGGTGAGAGATGCGCTGCCAAAATCCACAGTACCTTGAAAGCGCCCCGTGACCACTGCGGCGCCAGCATTGGTTACAGCGATACTCGCACCGGCGTCGTTGGCGGTGCTCCCAAAGCGCTTGCTAAAAAGGTGATTGCCAGCAGAGTCGAGCTTGGCCACGAAGATGTCATTGTCGCCAGCGCTCGTGAGGGCGCCGCCACCAAAGTCCATCGCGCCTTGAAAGTGTCCGGTGAGCAGAAGATCGCCCGCGGGATCGGTCGCGACGCCTCCGCCGTACTGCTCGCCGTTATCGCCGAAACGCTTACTCCACAGGTGATTGCCGGTGGCGTCGAATTTTGCGCCAAATACGTCACTGCTTGTGCTGGTGAGCACCCCGCCCCCAAAGTCCACCGCTCCGTAGAACGTTCCGGTGAGGAGCACACTGCCGGAGCTGTCAACCTTCACGTCTTGACCAGACTGCGAGCCGACCGACCCGAAACGCTGGCTGAACAAGTGGTTGCCGGCCGCGTCGAGCTTGGCCAAAAAGATATCATCGTCGCCGGCGGAGGTCAGCGTTGCTCCCCCGAACCAGATGGTGCTGTAGAACGAGCCGGTGAGCAGGACGTTGCCCAACGCATCCACAGCCACACTTGAGCCGAACTGCGCGCCGGCATCACCAAACGATTGGCTCCACACGTGATCGCCAACCGAAGTGAGCTTCGCAACGAAGACATCCTGCTGTCCATCGCTCGAGATTGAGGCTGCGCCTCCGAAATTCGCCGAGCCCAGGAAATGGCCCGTCACCAGCACATTGCCTGCCGAGTCTGCCGCAATGCCGACGCCCATCTGATTGGGCGAAGCGGACCCGAAGATCTTGCTCCAGAGATGATTTCCGTCGGGATCGAGCTTGGCGACGAAGATGTCTTCGGCGCCCGCACTGGTCAGCGAGCCGCCACCGAAGTCCGCAGAACCTGCCACCTCGCCGGTGACGAGCACGTTGCCGCTGCTGTCGGTTGCAATACTCTGACCCGACTGATTGCTCGCGTCGCCAAAGCGCTTGCTCCACAGGTGACTCCCTGCTGGATCGTACTTGACCACGAAGATGTCGATGCCGCCGGCGCTGGTTAGCAGTCCGCCGCCAAAGTCAACGGTCCCGCTGAAGTACCCCGTGACCACGATGTTCCCCGCGGGGTCGATCGCAACCGCGGTACCAGTGTCGCCCCCAGTGCCCCCTGCACCCAGAGCGAAGAGAACGGTTCCGGGGGGGCAACTGGGCGTCGCACCGTCACAATCCTCATCGGCAGGTGTGCTGCAATCTTCGGCTCCGGGAAGCACTTCGCCGACGCAGGGCCCGAGCGCGGTGCCATCCGCGTCGCAGGTCGCAGAGCCTGCTTGGCAGATGCCGACTCCTTCTGTCTGGGGGGCGCCGGAGTAGCAGGCATTCGCAGCGTTCGGCACGCAAACGCAGCCGACGCCCTCTTCATTCGTGTCGCCGTCGCAGTCCTCGTCATCGGGATCGGTGCAGGTCTCTGCAGCGGGCACGATCTCGCCCTCGCAGGGCCCGAAACCGCTGCCGTCCTCGAGGCAGGATTGTGTCCCCGCCTGGCAGGGTCCCACGCCTTCCGTCGCTTCAGGGCCCGAGTAGCAACTCTGCTGTGCTCCTGGCTCGCACTGCGTTTCCCCGCCGCCTTCACCACTTCCTCCACCGCCCGCTGGGCCGGCGCCGCCTACTGGGCCGGCGCCGCCTGCTGGGCCGGCGCCGCCTGCTGGGCCGGCGCCACCGGTTCCGTCGCCTCCGCACGCGGCGAATATCGTCAGCGCCGCAAGACAAACAGGCCAGTGACTTTTTGTGGAAGGCAACACAAGCGAAGGGTTTCACGATGGTTGCGCGAGCGCAAGCGACCTCGTGCCGCTCCAATGCTCGCTCACCTCTGCTCGATTGCGCGGTCCGACACGTCGTTCTTTTCGCGCAGGAAGTCGCGAGCGCTGCGCTCGCTGGCACCGTAAAGGGACGATAGCAATCGGGATTGTTAGATCAACGCCGCCATGCGCGCGAGCCAGCCATTCGGGTTGTGCACCAGGTGGGGCAGCCACTTGGGGTTCTCGGCGATGGCCTTGTGCGCCTCGGCCTGGGGCAGGGCGCGGCGGCTGAAGTCCAAGGCGACCTGGCGGCGCGCGCGCCAAGCGGCGGTGGGCTCGCGCTCGAGCTTGGGGTGCGGCACCTTCTGCCCGAGCAAGATGCAGTCGAGCCCGTGCAAGCCATAGAAGTACACGCCCGCGATCTCGTTGATCTGAGAGCGCATCGCGCGCGGCAGGAGCGAGAGCGGACCGTGGGCGTTGAAGATCGCGATCGCGTCGTCGAGGCCGGACACGTCCACCTCGGCGCGGACCTGCTCCCAGAACGGTGACTCGACGCGGCGGTTGAACTTGTAGTGCGCCGCCAAGAACCAGCGCAGCCGGTCCCAGTCTTTGCCGATCGAGGTGTTGATGAAGCGCTTCATCACCCGAGATTCAGGCCCGATGGGGAAGGCGCGCACCAACGCCATCACCGCCCGCATGATCATCAAGAGGCCCGTCGACTCGAGCGGCTCCACGAACGCGTACGCATTGCCAATGGCGAACACGTTGCCGACCCACAAGCGATCGTGCCGCCCGGAGCGGAAGCGCACCACCCGCTCACCCTTGAGCTCCGGCCAGAGGCCCTTGGCCTCGGCCAACGCCTGCTCGTCGGTGCAATGGCTCGAGGAGTAGACGTAGCCGAGGTGGTCGTCCTCCATGATGGGGATGTTCCAGCACCAGCCGCTCTGCATGGTCCGCGCGGTGGTGTACGGCTTGATCTTGCCGCCGTGGGGCGAGTTGAAGGCCACGGCAGAGTCGGTGAGAAGGCTCGACGCGTAGCTGTGAAACGCCGTCCCGAGCTTCTTGCCAAGCAAGAACGAGCGAAAGCCCGAGCAGTCGACATAGAGATCGAAATCCAGCGTGCGACCGTCTTCTGCCACGAGCTGGCCGATCGAGGGCTCGTGCTCCTCGCCGGGCGTGGGCACCAGCGTCGCGTCGACGAGCTTGCTGTCGACGTGTTGGACGCCGCGCGCGATGGCGGTGCGGCGCAGGTACTCGACCAGGCGCTGGTTGTCCAAGTGATAGGCGAAGGCCTGCACGTGGAGCAGCGGGTGGAGCTGGTTCTGGATGCGGAAGATCGGCGTCACGTCCTTCGCCATCAGGACCGACTGCAGCGTGAAGGTGCTCACGTTGCCGGTCTCGCCCATGGAACCCAACATGCCGATGCCGTTCACCTCCCAATCGAAGGGCGCCTGGAAGACGTAGTCGCCCGGCAGCCCCCACTCGAAGCGAATGCCCTGCTTCCAGGTCGGCTGCACCTCGCGCGTGAGCTCGGCGATGTCGAGCTTCAGGGTGTGGTGCAGGAACGCGACCAAGCTCGGCACGCTGGCCTCACCGACGCCGATGATCGGGATCGAGGGCGTCTCGATCACCGTCACCTCGAGCCACGGCAGCTGCGCCCGTAGCGCCAGGGCGGTGAACCATCCCGCCGTCCCGCCGCCCAGGATGCCCACACGCTGCACCGTGCCGGGCGCAGCCTCCTTGGGGCGGTGGGCCTCGCGGAACAACAGCTCGTGGTTGACGAACAGCGCCTCGATCCCCTCGAGCGGGTTGGGTCGCTGCGGCGGCATACGTTGCATGCGCGCAGGGTACCGAATCGACGTCAGCTCTGCTTGGATCCGTGCTCTGCCAAGAGCGACTCGAACGACGGGAGCAAGTCTCGCCCACGCGACGCGCCGCGGCGTTCGATCATAGCGAGCAACTCCCGAGCGAGCTCCACCTCCTCGCTCGTGGCCTCGGTCAACAAGGCGCGTAGGTCGTCCCAGTCTTGTGGCCGGCGACGGTCGTCACGCGCGAGGACCTTCATCGCGATCAGGTGCGGGATCGTCGCCACCGGGACGCGGAGCGACGGGAACGCCTCGATCCTCTCGGCGTGCCGCACGGTCTCGGGCTCGATCGAGGACGAGCAGAACAACAGGTCGACGATCGGGCCTTGCGCCTGTGCCGTGGGGGCGCGAAGCCGTACGGTCGCGAGCCGCGAGAGCCGCTTCTGTTCGACCGTCGCCAGCACGACGTATCCACGCTGCACCAGCGCGAACGTGAGCCGCTCGGCCGCCGCATCATCCGCGACCACCACGGCGATGTCGATATCTCGGGTCGTGCGCGGCTCCGCGCGTGCGCTCACGGCCAACCCACCAACCAGTGCCCACTCGGCCTCGATTTCGTCCAGGTCGGATGCCACCTGGCGCAACGCGGACGCGAGCTTCTGCGTCATAGGGAGGTCAGCGGGGGGGCGACCTCCGTGAAGTCGCCCTCTTCGGCGCCAGGACGCCGACTCACCCAGGCGGCGACCTCGGCCTCAATCTCTTCGTCCGAGGCGTGCGGCTTGGCGCGTCGCAGCTTGAGCCGAAGCATGTCGAGCGCATCGTCGAACATCTCGAGCGCGACCCGCAGACGTGCGCAGGTGGCCTCCGGGCTGCGGTCCTGCGCCATGGCTGGAAGGTACCAGAGAGGTAGATTTCGCACGAGCCGCCCACCGGCTGGGCCGCCCGATTCGCAAGTTTCATGACAGCGGATCAGCGCCATCGTACGAGGTAGGCCGAGCATGGCCATCCCGAACCTGACCCCCGAGCAGATCCGAGAGTGGACCCCCAAGCAGAAGGACGAGTGGTGGCTCGCCAACGTCTTCCGCGGAGACATGCCGCAGCTCACGCTGCGAGCCGCCGCGACCGGCTTCCTGCTCGGCGGGGTTCTCTCCGCGACCAACTTGTACATCGGCGCGCGCACCGGCTGGACGCTGGGTGTGGGGCTCACCAGCGTCATCCTGGCCTACGCCGCCTTCCGGCTGATGTCGCGCGTGGGCGTGAAGGACATGACCATCCTGGAGAACAACGCGGCGCAGAGCGTCGCCACCGCGGCGGGCTACATGACCGGCCCGCTCATCTCCGGCATGGCCGCGTACATGTGGGTCGAGAACGCGCTCATCCCCTGGTGGCAGATGTTGCTGTTCAACGTCGTGCTCTCGTTCCTGGGGGTGCTGGTCGCGTTCCCGATGAAGCGCCGCTTTATCAACGACGAGCAGCAGCCCTTCCCCGAAGGCGCGGCCTGCGGCGTGGTGCTGGACGCGTTGTACACGTCGAGCGCCGGCTCGGGCATGTACAAGGCCAAGGTGCTCATGAAGGCTGCCGGGCTCGCCGGCTTCATCGGGCTCATCTCTGGCGAGAACATCATGAAGCTCGTCCAGCAGAAGTGGATCGGCCTCAAGTCTGCGTGGCACCTGCCGCACGACCTCGACGCGATCTACTACTGGATGGTGGAGAAGGGCTGGGTGCCGATGCCCAAGCTCGGCGGCGTACCGCTGCCGTCGCTCGGCCTGAACCTGTCGCTCGATCTCGCCATGGTCGGCGCCGGCGGGCTGATGGGCATCCGCTCCGCGGCGAGCATGCTGCTAGGCATGTTCCTGAACTGGGTGCTGATCGTCCCGATCATGGTGACCATGGGCCACATCACGCCACGCGCAGACGGCACCTTCACGCGCGTGCACATCTTGAACTCTTGGGCCTTGTGGTGGGGCATCGTGATCATGGTCACCGCGGCAATGGTGTCTCTGTTCGCCAAGCCCGAGGTGTTCATCGAGGCGTTCCGCGGCTTGTTCGGCAAGAAGAAGGAGGAGACCAAGGACGTGCTCGGCCACATCGAGCTGCCCTCCAAGATCTCCTTCGTCGGCGTGCCCATCCTGGGTGTGATCGGCGCATGGATGGCGCACGCCTGGTTCGGCGTGAGCTGGGCCTTCGGCCTCTCGGCCATTCCGCTGATCATCGTGCTCACGCTGATCGCCGCCAGCAGCACCGCGCTCACCGGCATCACGCCCACCGGCTCGCTCAGCAAGATCCCGCAGTTCTTGTTCGGCGCGTTGGATCCGAAGCACCCGCCCACCAACTTGATGACGGGCGTGATGTGCGTCGAGGTGGCCAGCAACGCGAGCAACCTGCTGATGGACATCAAGCCGGGGTACATGCTCGGCGCCAAGCCGCGTCAGCAGGCGGTCGGCCACGCCATCGGCGTGATCGCGGGCGCCATCGCCTCCACGCCCCTCTTCTACTTGCTGTTCCTGTCGGACTATCAGGCCGGTCAGAACGTGCAAGCCGCGATGGCGCCCGAGGGGGGTCAGTTCTCCTTTCCGTCGGCGCTGCAATGGAAGGGCGTCAGCGATCTGGTCACCGCCATCTTCGGTGGCGGCAGCGGCACGTTGCTCACCCGCTCGATCGTCATCTCGATGATCGTCGCAGCGGTCGCGGGCCTGGTCATGGAGGTGCTGCGCATCAAGACGCGCGGCCGCTTCCCGCTGAGCCCACTCGCGATCGGCCTGGGCGTCGTCATCCCGCCCGCGTCCACGATCGCCATGTTCGCCGGCGCGTTCCTCTTCCACTGGATGGGCAAGAAGCACCGCAAGAACGAGGGCACGCCCGGCCACGAGCTGTGGATTGGCGCTCACGAGCCCATCTGCGCAGGCCTCATCGCAGGCGCGGCGCTGATCGGCATCGGCGATATCCTGGTGAAGGTGTTCTTGCTCTGAGCGTCAGCGGGCGGGTTCGCTGGGGGGGCCCATCTCGCGCCAGCGCACCATGCCACCCGCGAGGTTCGCCACGCGAGTGAGCCCCGCCTTGCGCAAGATCGCGGTGCCGAGCGCCGAGCGCCTGCCTGTCTGACAAACCACAATCACCGGCTTGTCACTGGCGACCTCCGCCACGCGCGCGCGGAGCTCATCGATCGGGATCAGCTGCACTCCCTCGATGTGACCCAGCTCTCCGTCGAGCTCCTCGGCGTTGCGCACGTCCAGGATGTGCACCTCGTCTCGATGCTCTGCCACCCACTCCACGTCGAGCTGAGGGATCCCTGCGTAGGTGATGACGACCGGCGCCCAATCTGGGGCTTGGGGAGCTTGGCCGGCCTCAGGCTCGCCGGCCCGCAAGTTGGCAGGCAGCGCCACCGCGAGCTGCTTCGGGTGCGGCAGCCCCAGGTTGCGCATGTAGCCCACGAAGTCCTCTTCGCGGGCGGCCCCGCCGATGCGTGGGTTGTGCGCGCGCTCCTCGCCGATCGTGCTCGACGTGCGCCCCTCGTAGTCGTGTCCCGGGTAGACCACGCACGCGTCGGGCAACGTGAACAGCTGCTCGCGAATCGAGCGGAACAGGCGGCTCGCGTCTCCTCCTTGGAAGTCGGTGCGACCCGCGCCGCGCACGAGCAGCGCGTCGCCCGTGAACACCGTCGCCTGATCGGCGCCCACGAGGGAGAAGCAGCCGTCGGTGTGGCCTGGGGTCGCGCGGACGTGCAGCGCCGCGCTGCCGAAGCGCACGACGTCGCCATGAGCGAGGGGCAGATCGATGCCCGCGGCGCCATAGACCGGAGACAGACCGATCTTGCTGCCGAACGCCGATTTCATCAGCCACGCGCCAGTGACGTGATCGGCGTGGCAATGCGTGTCCAGCGTGCAAAGCAGCGAGAGCCCCAGCTCGCGAACCAGCGCGGCGTCCCGAGCGTGCTGCTCGAACACGGGGTCGATCAGCACCGCCTCCGCGCCATCGGCGAGCAGGTAGCTGTAGGTGCTCGAGGCCTGATCGAAGAGCTGCCGAACGATCATGCTGGAGCTTCGTGGCTATTGCTGGCTCTCGAACACGCGGAAGCGGTGCTCGAGCTCCCATTGCAGACGCGCCCGCTCGCTCGAGCTCAGGAACGCCTGGCAAGCGGCGTTCGGCGGGTCGCCGACGCCCATCGTGTCCGTGGGGGCGCAGGCCGCGACCGGCTGGGCGCTCCCGGGCGCGGCCCAGAGGCTCTCGCCGGGCAGGAACGCGTGCGCGAGGCTGCTTCGCGCCATGGTCTTGAGCTGACGGTAGTCGAGCCCTTGGTCCAGCACGGCGCGCAGGTACTCCCCCGCCAAGCTCGATCGAGAGACGCCTTGATCGTCGGTGGCGAGCGCGACCGGCACGTCGTTCTGCAGGTACACCGCAAGCGGGTGATCCTGGCCGTCGACCTCGAGGATCTGTGCGTTGGAGCTGAGGCAAACCTCCACCAGGATGTTGGTATCGCGAAGCAGGTCGAGCAGCCCTTGCGAGTCGGTCTCGGACAAGATGTCCAAGCCATGCCCGATGCGCTCCGCGTGGCCAGTCTCGACCGCGGCGCGGATGTGGAACGTGTTGTGGTTGGAGCCTGGCGGCAGCACCTCTTCCGTGAGCTCTCCGGCGTGGAGCGTGATGTGGAGCGGGCTGAGGCCCGTCTCGGTGTACTCGCCGTGGAGCAGGTCGAGCATCGACATGTGCAGGTTGTAGTTGTTGAGCGAGGTGGTGTCGTCCTCGGGGGAGGAGAGGTTCGCGCCCACGATGCCGTCGGTCAGCGCCGCCATCTCGTAAGCGCCGACCAATTGCCCGAAGACCGTGTCCTTGGCGCCGGTGCGAGACACCTGCGCGATGAACCTCACCTCCACGTCGCACGCGTCGGGCGGGTCGAGGCTGTCGCAACCGAGCGCGCCGCGGTAGCCGTCGATCGCGTCATTCACGACCGCCACGTCCTTCGCGAGCTCCGCATCGAACGACGGGTTCGCCTTCAACATCGAATAGAACGTCGGCAGGTCTTGCTCGTTCAGCGTGCCGGACCACACCGACGCCGCGAGCGTGCCCATGTTCTTGCCCAGGTTGAACATGATCTCGACGTACAGCTGGTTCTCCGAGGCGGCGCGCGTCAGCACGTCGGCGATGCTGTCGTTGCGGCGGGCACCGGCGATCGCGCCAAACTTGCCGAACGTGGCGAAGAAGTGGTCGTGGCCGCTCTCCACACCGGGAACGAAATCCTTCATCGACCAGGCGCGCACGATGTCGTCGTAGAACATGCCCATGGTCGGCGTGGCCAGGTTCGTGGCCGAGCACTGGCTGGAGTACACCGCGGTGAAGGTCGACGAGTTGATGCAGTCGCCGTCCTCGAGCGCCCAGTCCAGGTAAGTCTCCGCGTAGACCGCGCCTGAGAGGTGGTTGTGCAGGTCGCCGCCTTTGGGGACGGCGGTCAGGAACTCGGCGAGCGCGTCCTCGGGGCCGGCGGCGAGCACGTCGAACAGCTCGGCTGTGGTCTGCTCCCACTGGGCCGCGCACTCCGTCGGCGTGCCGTCGCAGTTGCTCGGCGCGCCTCCGGCACCGCCGGCGCCGCCCGCGTTCGCGCCACCCGCCCCGCTGGCTCCCACCCCTGCGGCTCCGACGTCGCCCGCGCCTTGACCGCCCGCACCCGCGTTCGTCGTCGGCGGCGCGCCTGCCGAGCCGGTGGAGTCGTCCGTCTCCGCGGAGTCGCACGCCCAGGCCGACAACACGAGACTAGCCACCACCAGCCTGGACTTCATGGTGTTGGCTCGTAGCGGAGAACGCGGCCCGCGACTATGCGCGCGAGCTGCTGCTCACTTGCTCACGCGCACACGGAGCCTCGAGGACCCGGCCATGCTGCCCGCCCAAGCTCGCGGTGAAGGTGCCATGAGCAGCAGCTTGTCGGCTCCCTGGGCCTGAGCGTTGACGGTCGTGAAACGACATGCGAATCGCCCTCCGTCGCCATGCCACACCGCGTTTCTTGGGCCGCGCTGATCTTGCTCTTCGCCGGAGGCGGCTGTGCAACGGGGCTGGAGGACGGGCTCGGCGGTGCCCAGACTGGCGGCGGGGGCGCGTCGAACGACGGATCCAGCACGACCTCGGGCGGCGGCGGCACCGGTGCGACCGGCGCGGGAGGCTCCGCTGCAGGGGGTGGTCCCGCAGTCGCGCCGGGCGACTTGGTGATCAGCGAGATCATGGCGAATCCGGACGCGGCCTCCGACACCTACGCCGAGTGGATCGAGATCTACAACGCGACTTCGATGCCCATCGATCTTCAGGGCTTGGTGTTCCGACACGAGGCCAACGACCCCGCCGCGGTGCATGTCATCGGCGCGAGCGTGATCGCTCCGGCGCAGGGGTACGCAGTGATCGGCAAGTCGACCGACCAGGCCGTGAACGGCGGCGTCGCCGTGGCCTACGCGTACCCCGTGGACATCGGCTTCACCAACACCGGCGACTACCTCGCGATCGAGCGCGTCGACGAGACGATCATCGATCACACCTTCTGGGCATCCGACGCTCCACTGGGTGCTTCGCTCAGCCTGGATCCCGCCTTCCTCGATGCGTCGCTCAACGACGACGCGACCCACTTCTGCCCGGGCGTAGCCTTCCTGCCAAGCGGCGACCGCGGCACCCCAGGAGCGGCGAACCCGGCCTGTCCCTGAAGGCCCGCAGGGGGGACAGAACAGAAATGACGAGAACCTGATGTTGGCCTCGAACCTGCCGACCTAGCCTGAAAAGCCGTGTCCAAAGCCGCGATCCCTGCCGTCCTTCCCTTCGGCCAAGGCGCCGATGCGGTGTCGGTCACCAGACCGAGCAACGTCGCCCGCAGCGCCTTCCACATCGTTGCCGCGGTGGTCTCGCTGCTGGCGATCCGCCTGCTGCCCGGTCGCGAGTGGTTGATCGGCGTGGCTGGGTCGCTGGCCGCGTGGGCTTGGACGATGGAGATCGGCCGCCGCTTCAGCCCCGCGCTGAACGCGCAGCTCGTGAGGTTCTTCTCACCGATCGCGCACGCGCATGAGCGCCACCAGACCAACTCGTCCACCTGGTACGTGACGGCGCTCACCTTGCTCGCCCTCTTCGCGCCGATGACGGCCGCCGAGCTGGGTGTGTTGGTGCTCGGGCTCGCCGACCCCGCCGCGGGTGAGATCGGCCGGCGCTTCGGTCGCACGCGGTTGCGCGCGGGCCGGTCGCTCGAAGGCAGCCTGGGCTTCCTGATCGTGGGCTCGCTCGCGTCATTCGTCTGGCTGCTCGCGAGCGGCGCCGCCGCCACGCCCGCCCTTTGGATCGCGCTGCTCGCCGCCGGTAGCGGGGCGCTCGCGGAGCTCGCGTCCACGCGGCGCTTCGACGACAACCTCGCGATCCCGCTCGTCGTCGCCGCGACCACGACGCTCGCGCTCGGTCAGATCGCGCTGTAGCGGCGAGAGCTGCGCGCGGCTTGGGCAACCGCTCGGCCGTGTGACGGGACCCGGGCAGGATTGCGGACGCGCGCCGCAAGTCGAGCTGATCGCGGCAGCCTCTCGATGCCCGCTTCCGCTCCAACTGCACCATCTGTAGCTTCTGCGTCATGAAGCCAGTCACCATCTTCCACAACCCCAACTGAAACGCCTCCAGCAATGCGGTCCGCATTGCAGAAGAGCTCGGGGTCGCCGCTGAGGTCGTCCTGTACATGAAGACCCCGCCCGACGAAGCCACGCTGAACGCGCTGATCGACAAGCTCGAGGATCCGGTCACCGAGCTCGTCCGACGAGACAGCAAGTTCAAGAAGCTCGGCCTGAGCGATCGCGACGTCGCGACCCGCGAGCAGGTGGTGGCGATCCTCGTGAAGCACAAGGCGCTGCTGCAGCGTCCGATCGTCATGACGGCAGACAAGGCGATCGTCGGGCGGCCCAAAGAGCGGGTCGAGGAGCTCCTCCGGGCGCCGAAGAAGCGCGCCCGCTGATGGCGCCTCAGTAGCCGCGTTTGGCGCGCTTTTCTCGGTCCTTGGCCAATGCCTTGGCCTGGCGCGCGACGTCGGCGTCCCAACCGGGCAGCGCGCTGGCGCGGCCGTCGCTGAGCGAGAAGATCTCGGGCTCAGCCTCGTTGTTGGCGAAGAGCGTCCCGCCCACGAACAGCACGCGCCCGTCGCGCAACGCAAATGGTTTTGCCGAGCTCTGAGCGAGCGCGAGCGTGCCCACCTGCTTGGCTGTGAGCTTGGACAACGATGTGCGAATCACTGCGCCATCGCTCCAGCGTGCGCTGATGAGCGTGTCATCGTCGACGCGCACGTGGACCTCGCTGGTGCCGTCGAGCTCGGGCAGCTCGAACTTCTTGCCGAACTTCCCGTTCGCATAGACCCATGCCGCGTCGTCGGCGACGAGCACGACCGCGCCATCCGCTCTCGTGAAGGCCAGCGCGCGGCTGACCGGCTCGGGGAGGGCCGGCCCCTTCGACCACTTCGCTTTGCCGGGATCGAACAGCCAAGTGCGATCCGTGCTGCCGAAGTACGACTCGCCGCGCGCGTCGCCACCCAGGATCCAGAGCTGGCCGTCGAGCGGCACGACCTGATCGTACGCTCGGGCCTCGGGCAGGTCGGGCAGCTTCTCCCAGCGCGAGGCCGATCCGATCGCGACCGTCGCTCGTTCGCCGCCAAAGAGCAGCACCCGCCCGTCCGGAAGGCGCCGCGCGACGACTGCGTGATCCGCGCGAATGGGTGTCTTGGTCGGTTTGGACCACGTGCCTTTGCCAGGGCTCCACTCGTACGCGACCATCACACCGTCGTACGGCATGGCGATCACGGTCGCGCCATCACCTGACGAGAAGGCGAAGGCCGGCGTCGCGGCCTCGGCGACTGCGCTCGCCGGAGGAAGCTTTTCGAACGAGCTCGTGCTCGGGTCGAACAAGAACACCGCGCCTTTGGTGATGATCTCGCCGTAACTCTTGCCGAAGTCTTCGCCGGTGACGACCAGGATGCGTCCGTCTGCCAGCTCGCATCCGGCAAGGCTGCGCGTGAATGGACGCGGGCCCTTTTCGACCTTCGCGCCTTTGGCCGACCCTTTCCCCTTCGCCTCCTTCGCGGCGGGCTCGGGCTTCGCGACCTTCTTGGTCTTGGCCTTGGCCAGCTCGGCGAACACCGCGTCGGGCAGCTTCACCTTCGCACCCAACGCTTTGCGCTCCGCCTCGTTCATCGGCGGTGCGAGCTTGTGCTTCTTGCAGAACGTGCGCAGACTCCCGTCATCGCCGTTCGCCGCAAACGAGAGGTGGTCCACGAAGCGCCTGCCGGTGACGCGGAACGAGCCCTCGTTGTCGAGGTAGACCACGACGGTCTCGCCGCCGTGCGACCAATAGCCTACTGCGCCGCCATCCGCCTCTTCGGCGATCCACTCCATGTTCGCGAACGTCTCCTGCCAGCGTTCGCCGTCTTCGTCGGCCATGAACGAGTCGACGATCGACGGCTCGTTGGTGAAGCTGAGCTCGCCATAGGTGCTCTCCTCGAGCTCGGGGAACGACTGCTTGGCGAGCTCCAGGTCCGCACGGTCGGCCGGCGCTGCCTTCGAGCCGGCCGATGGCGCAGCGGCGCCGACCTCGACGTAGCCCTTCTTGGTCTTTTCGCCGATCAGCTTGTCGGCCTCCTTCTGCGCCGCGACAGGAGTGCTCAGCTCTTTGTCTTTGCTCTGGCCCTCCGTTCCGAGGCGACCGAAGCGCACGCGCAGCGTCGAGCCGATGACGTCGACCTCCCAGAACTTCGCGGAGCCTTCCTCGACACACTCGAAACGTCGCATCATTGTTCTCCCCTGGCTGACGGCGACAGGCTACCCCAGAACTTTCGCGCGTAGACTGGCCGCTTGCGCTACATCGCGTCGGCCTTCGGCTCTGCGGGGGACTTTCTGCCGACCCTCGCCGTCGCGCGCGCGTTGGCGCGTGACGGCCATGACGTGACGTTCGTCACCAACCCATTCCACGAGCGCTCCGTCCGCGCCGCGGGGCTCGACTACCGAGCGGCGGGAGAGCTTGTCGACCTCTACCGCCTGATCGCTGCGGATCCAGGGCTCCTCACGTCGCCGCGCGTCCTCCAGGTGATGGCCGAGGACTTGGCGAGGCCGCACTTCGCGGTGACCTATCACCTGATCCGCGACATGTTGTGCGCCGAGCGCGTCGACGCAGTCATCGGCTCGAACCTCGCGCTCGGCCTGCATTGGGCGGCGATCGCGCGGCGCGTGCCGGCGGTGATGGTCGCGGCCACACCGCTCGGCTGGCTCTCGGGCCACGCGCCCGCGCAGTTCTTGGACTTCGAGCTGCCCGCGTCGGTGTTGCCGACGGTGCTCCATGCCGTGCGCGCGGTGGGAATCGGCCTGCTCGATCATGCCCTGCGCTCCATCGCGCGCACCGCCGGCGCCACGTCGTTCGACGCTTCGTATAGCGCGGTCGAAGCCAGCGTCGCGCTCCACGCTGGCATGTGGCCAGAGCTGATGCGCCCACCCTCCAAGGGGGACCTGCCCAACATGCGCGCCTGTGGCTATGTGCGAGCAGGCCACCTCGGCACCAGCGCGCCCGCGCTCTCGCCGGAGCTCGAGAGCTTCCTCGACGAAGGGGACCCGCCGATCGTCATCGCGCTCGGGTCGATCTTCGCGCTCAGCTCGGACGAGCTCGTAGCTGACGCGGCCGAAGCGTGCGCCGAGCTCGGCAAGCGCTGCATCGTGGTCGGACCGGCGCCGCGCGAGCGCGCGCTGCCAGGCGGCACCCTCGTGGTCCCATACGCCACCTACCACTTGCTGTTCCCCCGCGCAGAGGCGGTGATCATCCACGGCGGCGCCGGCACGACGGGCGAAGCGCTGAGGGGCGGCACGCCCTCGGTGGTCGTCCCACTCGCGTTCGATCAGTTCGGCATCGCCTGGCAGGTCGAGCGCCTGGGCGCCGGTGTGCGCGTGCCCAAGCGTGGCCGCTCCTGCGAGGTCATCGCGAGCGCTCTCGGACGGGTCTGCGCGGAGGAGAGCTTCAGCCAGCGCGCCGCAGAGATCGCCGGAGAGATCGGGCGTGCGCCCGACGGCGCGGACGTGGTCGCCAAGCTGGCCGTGGGATTAGCGCGACACGGACGCTGAACGCGCCTCGTCGTGGCCGGCTCCGGTCAGCCTTCGTCGAGGTTCCACTGGAGCTCGGTCTCCCACTCCTTGTCGTCACGTTTGCACTTCGCGCTCCACCGGCCGCCTTCGCTGAGCGTGCCCTGCAGCTCTCCCTCGCACGTGGCCTCGCCGTCGGTGTCTTCCCAGTCGCCGCCGATGCCCTTGATGCGGCCGCGCCACTCCATCTTCAGCTGCAAGTCCAGGGATACGCTCCCGCTCTTCTCGATGCGGCCCTCGCACGAGATCTGTTCGACGCTGGCATCGCCGCGAAAGACCCAGCCGTCCCCGTTCTCGCCCTTCGTCTGGCCGCTGACGGTGCAGGTGGCGGACTTTCCGCGCGTGCCGGTGATGGCGATCTCACCTTTGCGCGGCGCGATGTGGTTGGAGAGGCCCTTCCAAGTCCCGGTCGTGGTCGTCTCCGATCCTCCCACGAGGCTGGCCAGCGCGACTGCCGCAACGACACCTGCACCAAACCGGCGCCCCCCCTTGGTGCGCAGGACCCACCCAGCCAACGCTCGACCGAGCAGCGGAACGTGACGCCATCGGAGCATCACGACACTGTGGCCACGCTATTCGCAGGCGCAAGACGGCGGCCCACCGAAACGAAGCGGCCACGGTCGGTCGCCGCCACCCATCGCCTCAACCTCCACAAGCGGAGCGAACGTCGGCTTCGACACCGAGGGGAGCTCGGCCCTCGAGCGAGCGTCGCCCCCACTCGTTGATGAAGCTCGAGCGGCCCACCAAACGACCAGACGCGTCGAAGTAGAACTTGAAGGAGGTGAACACCACGCTCGTCGGATCGGTCTCGGCGGTCAGCACGGTGAAGCCAGCGAGGGTGCCCACCCGCACTTGCGTGCCGGGCTTGCCACACTGCGTGGCGCGCTCTTCCTCGAAGGAGCGGCACGGGATCACGTGGCAGGCGAGCGGACCGGGCGGATCGGGATCGAGCGGACCACGCGCAGGCGGTCCGGAGCAGCCTGGGGACGCCAAGGCAACCAAGAGCGCGCTGCGCGCGAGCACCATCGCCCGCAGTCTAGCCCCAATCAAGCGCACGAATGTGAGCTGGCGCGCAGCGCTTGAAGGAGGCCCTGCGTTACTCCGTGGCGCCGCTCATCGGGCCGACGATCGACGTCATCGACGCGTGGACATGGAGCAGGGCTTCGGCGCGACACGAGCCGGCGAGGGTGTTCGCGAGGAACGATCCGCCATCCACGCCGGCCTCGGTGAGCACGTCGCAGGTGTTGCCCGTGGCCTTCGAGATGGCCTCGATCTGCGCGAGCACCGCGGTGGAGATGTCTTGCTTCGAGCGCTCTGGGAAGGTCGCTGCGGTCAAACCCACCAGTCCTTCGTCGGACAGCGCGCGACGGGTGAGCTCCTCCTGGACGCACGCGGCCAGGCCAAAGGTGGTCTCAGCCAGCTCCTGCTGGCTCGATGCGTCGCTGCTCGCCGCGTCGAACACCGCGTAACAATCGGCGAACTCCGTCTTCATGGAGTCGGCGCTCGGCAGCACCTCATTCTCCTCTGCGAGCCCGCCAAAACCGGCGATGAGCTGACCAAGCGCGGCCTCGTGGGTGGCGCTGCAGTCCGACAGGAACGTGCCGGCGACCAAACCGCTCGGCTCCGCGCTCGCGTCCACGATGACGGGACACAGCGCCTCGACCGCGCCGCGCTGCAGCTCGAACCGCTTGAGCACTTGACCCGCGAGCTCCGACTTGATGGCGTCCAAGCTCTCTTCGAGCTCCGACACCACACCGTTGTTCGCCGAGACGAGGCATTTGTCCCACTCGTACAGCACTCCACCGATCTCGGGATGCGTGAGCGCTGTCTCCAGCCCTGCGGCCTTCTTGTCGTTGCACTGCTGAATCGCGTCGGCGTGCGAGACCTGGTCCTCCGTGAGGTCTTGGTCCTGGACGGTGGGCTCCTCACCACAACCAACCAGGCCGAGGGCCAAGGCGCCGACGCAGACGAACCAGCAAGCGTGCGAACGAGACATCGTCGGACCTCCTGAAGGCCACCCAAAGGGGTGGGACGACCACGCCCAAGCACCCCCCGTGCCACACCTTTCCTCCCGTTGGATCTGTGCCATGGTCTTGAGCACTTGCGTCGGTCCGACCACTTACCGCCGAGCAAGAGTTGGATACGAACGCCTGGTGCAGTCTCGATCCATAGCGAGACCGAGCCGGGTCCGATGACGACAAGCGGCGCCGGAGCGCTGCTGCGCTAAGGGTCGCACATGTTCGATCGTCGCTCCTGCACCGGTGCCCTCGTGGGCTGGCTCCTCACCCTGGCAGCGTGTGGCGACGACGACGCAGCGGCCGACACCACTTCGTCGAGCACGGGTGAGACGACGACGACCAGTACAGGCAACGGCGCGGGGGGCGCCGGAGGCACATCGTCCTCCGCCAGCGCGATGAGCGCCGGTGGCGCCGGGGGAACCGGCGGTGCGAGCTGCCTCGACGAGCACGACGCGGGCGAGCGCTACTCGGTCGGCGACAATTGCAACTTCTGCGACTGCAACGCTGACGGCACGACCACCTGCACCGCGCGCACGTGCCCCGCAGCTCAGGGCGGCTGCAGCTACGACGGCGTCGACTACGCGTACGCCGAGCGCTTCCCGGCGACCGACGCGTGCAACGAGTGTGTGTGCGCCGCGAGCGGGCTCGCGTGCACGCGGCGCGACTGCACGGTCGTGGAGGAGGGCGCCATCCTGGTCGAGTCGCTCGACACACCCTGCGGCACCGACCCGAGCTTCACCGCCAACGCGGTGCTCGACGGGCTGCCATTCGACGACTTGATGGCGCCATTCGCCTACGCCACCAACGGCCCGCTCTACCCCGAGACGCTGCCCGATACGAACGTGCGCGTACGCATCGTGTACGAGGGCGGCTTCGCCGTGTGCCGCATCCCCAACCCGGGGCAAGAGGCCTTCGACATCGAGGTCGTGGTGGAGTGGATGAGCGCAGACGGCGCCTTCGACGAGGGGTTCCACAGCTACCTGCGACGCAACGCGAGCGGCTTCGTGGACGCCTGGCTGCTCGCCATCGGCGCACCGCCTGGCGGGCTCGACGGCACCTACAACCCGGCGTGCCTCGACGCCAATGGCTTCGGCTTCGACGCCACCATCTACGCGGACCAGACCGCCGAGGGCCACGTGACGAAGCTGTGCGAGACCGACATCCTGCTCGACGTCGGAAGCTTCAACTACCCGTGAAGGTGCGCTCGGAGCGCGACCGTCACCGGATGAGACTGAACACATCCGCCGTCAGCGCGGCTCCCGCCGTGAAGCCCCAGACCACAGCGGTCTCCGTGCTGCTCACGTCGACCATCCCCACCCAGCTCCCCGCGGTGAGCGCTACCAGCGCATTGGGCGCAACGACCACCCCGTGCGCCATCACCGGCGTGATGTCGCGCTTGGCCTGGTTGGGGCTGGACATCGACTCGACGTAGGTCGACGCGTTGAACATCGCCGGATAGCCGAAGAAGAAGCCGACCTTGTGCGCGCCGCAGTAGGTCTTGGCCCCGCGGTACGCGTCCTTCCCGCGCTTGTAGTCTTCCTGAGCGTCGAGCTCTTCGGTGCGCGCATGGAGGTAGTCGCACGCGGCCAGACCGACCTCGGCGCCCATGCCCGAGCCCGCCGCGACGTATGCCGCACACGAAGGCGTGGAGGGTGGAGGCGACGGTGGAGCGCCCGCCACCTCCAGCACGCGCTTCGCACATGAGCTCTTTTCGCGCTTGCCCGCCTCCGCGGCCGCCACGCACTGGTCGTACTCGTCTTGGAGGGCCTGCGCCTCGTTGTAGTACTTGCGCGCGAGCTGGACGAGCTGGCTGAAGCTCATCGCTGACGTGGAAGGGTTCTTCTTCGACCACTCGTCGATGCGGGCATCGAGCTTTTTCTGACGGTCCTTTCGCAGCGCGCGCTGACCAGAAGCCTCTTCGTCCAGCCGCTCGACGTCGTATTTGGAGAGGGCTCTCGAGGGGGCCTCACGCGATTGCGATCACAGACTGCGATCCGGTTCTCGATGCAAACGTCGCGCGGATGATTTCTCGGCGGGTATCGAGGGTCCGGATCGGGCGGACTGCGCGCTCCACGCGGCGCGCCTGCTAGACTGCGGCCATGTCGAGAGCCTCCCCGCGTTGGCTGGCCCTGCTGATCAGCGCGGCGATCGGTTGTAGTGACGCCGGCGGTGGCTGGGCCAACACCAAGACCGCCGCCGATCCCGCAGGCGATGCGATGGGGTACGGCGGCGTGCCCCCCGCCGAGCCCATGCCCGAGTCCGGTGGGTATCCGCCCGCGGCGACCATGTCGACCGGCTCGGTGGAGACGTTCGACCGCGACGAGGATGACAATCGTCCCGCGCGAGTCTCGCGAGAAGCGCCTGCGGACACTGCGGCGGCTCCGCCTCCACCTCCGCCACCTGGCCCGCAGCAAGCGCCCAAGCCCAAGCCTGCACCCGGCCCTGCCCCTGGCGGCGTGGTCGATGACCCCGCGCGCAAGCAGCCGATCTTGATCTACACCGCCGACTTCACGCTCAGCGTGTACGAGGTGGAAAAGTCGCTCGACGCCATCGAAGGCGAGGCCAAGGCCCGAGGTGGCTATCTGTCGCGGCGCGACAACCTATCGATCACCGTCCGTGTCCCAGCCGAGAGCTTCCAAGAGCTGACGGCCGCCATCGAGAAGGTGGGCGACGTGCTCAGCCGCAACGTCGTGTCGGAGGACGTCACCGCCGAGTACCGCGACCTCGAGGTGCAGCTCGCCAACGCGCTCGCGCTCCGCGCACGCTTCGAGAAGCTGCTCGAGAAGGCGGTGAAGGTGGAGGACGCGCTCGCGATCGAGCAACAGCTCGGCCGTGTGACCGGACAGATCGAGCGGATCAAAGGCCGGCTCAAGCTGCTCTCGGATCAGGCGCGCTACTCGACCATCACGGTCACCTTCAGAGCCAAGAGCTCGCAGACGGTCAAGAGCGGGCCATTCCTGTTGCCGCTGCCGTGGGTGAGCCAGGTGGGGCTCCGCAGGTTGATGCAGCTCTGAGTCGCCGCGATCGCGTCACCGAACGTGGGCGAAGACCTCGAGGCCGTCGCGCGATGCTGCGCGGCTGAGCTTGGTCAGCTCGACCAACACCAGAGCCGCATCGCCGGGCGAGAGCGCATAGGGAACCTCAGCCGCGACCAGGGCCTTGGACCACGCCCGCGCCAGCTTCTTCACGCGCTCTTCCTTCAACGCCGCGAGCGCGGTGACGAGCACCGAGGGCAACCGATGCAGGCTCTCCTCTGGTGATCGCATCAGGATGGGTTCGACCAACGACTTCGTCGGCTTGTCCTTCGCCTTGGCGTCTTGCACCGCGAGAAGCTCGGCGCCGCCCTCTGGCCAGCCGTCGTCACAGCCACCGAGCAGCGGGCGAAGGCAATACGGCAACAGAAATTTTTGCTCGAACTGGGGTGTGCGGCTCGGCAGGCGCGCCGCGTTGGGCCCGTCACCGCTCTCCGGCACGAGCAAACGAATCGTCAGCGTTTTGTCAGTGAATGCGTTCACCACCTTCTTGGTGACGCGTTTCGGTGGGCTCCAGCCTTGGAACCACGAGTCCACAGAGCTCGGCGGGGCTGCGAAGAAGACGGTTCGAATGCTCATGTCGATGCAGTGGCGTCAGTAGCAGCTGGAATCGGCGTGCGCGAGTGCTCGCGGGTACTCACGTCGACCTCACGCGGCAGCAGCGGCGGGCTGGACCGGCAACGTGAAGCAGAACGTGCTGCCCTCGCCGAGCCGGCTCTCGGCCCATATCCGACCACCGTGGCCTTGCACGATGCATTTCGAGATGTAGAGCCCAAGCCCCACGCCGCGCCGATCGTTCTTCTCGAGCTGCAGGAAGCGCTCGAAGATGAGCTCGAGCTGCTCGCCGGGGATCCCGTCGCCGCTGTCTTTGACGGTGAACCGCAAGTCGTCTCCGATCCGCGCTGCTCCCACGACGATCTTGCCGCTCTCCGGCGTGAACTTGAAGGCGTTGCTGAGCAGGTTGATGAGCACCTGAAGAATGCGCGGCGCGTCGAACGACACGACCGGGAGCGGCGGCACGATCTCTGTCGCCAGCGTGATCCGCTTCGAAGAGGCCTGCGTCTGAAAGCTGTCCACCGCCTCGGTCACCACGAGAGCCGCGTCTTCGACCTCGCGGCTCACGGCGAGCACACCAGCCTCGATGCTCGCGACGTCGACCAGATCGCCGAGGAGACGGTTCATACGAGCACCCGCGCGCTGAATGCGTTGGGCGTACATGACCACTGGCTCGTCTTGGTTCTCCCGCGAAACATCCTTCGCGATCAGCGCGGCGAAGCCCACCACCCCGTTCAGCATGTTCCGCAGGTCGTGGCTGACGATGCCCAAGAAGGTGTCGCGCGCCGAGAGCTCGACGTCGGAGCGAGTGCGCTCGACGGACAGGTCTTTGTCGGTCTCGTCGCGCTCCGCAGACGGCAGCGGCGCGTGCTTCGCGCGCTCCGCGCGCAGAGTCTCGTCTGCGTCGGCGCGCTCGTCCGACGTCGCCCGGTCCTCCCGCACCCGCTCCTGCTCGACCGCCGAAGTAGACGGCGCGCGAGGCGAGCGGAGGTCCCGATCCGACCTCTCGCGCGCCGCCGCGAGCACCTGATCCGCGCGCGCGCGAGCTCTCTCGATGATGGCATCGGCGGCGTCATCGATCGCAGCCTGCCTGTCGCCGACGTCCGCGTCGGCCTTCTCGCGCTCGAGGCGCAGACTCTCGTCCGTCTGCTCGCGCTCCGAAGCCTTCTCCTCGTCGGCCATCTGCCCTTGAGCCTACCTCACCGCCAGCCAAACGCTCGCCCTGTCCCCCCCGAGCCAATGAGTCCTTGAGTTTCGGCAGGTTGATCCGCTCTCGAGAACATGAGGTTGCTCGAGGTGTCTCGTGTGGGCATGCAACTCGCCGAGCGGCAGCTCGACCGCGCCGCCTCGAACCTCGCGCGCGCCTCCACGCCGGAGGCCGACGTCGACCTCGCCAAGGAGATGGTGTCGCTCCAGACGGCCAAGGCCGCCAACGCCGCGAGCGTCGCGGTGGCGCGCACCGCGTCCGAGATGATGGGGACGTTGGTCGACCTCGTCGTGTGAGCATGTGCTCGCTCACGGGGGCGCCGGGGCTCGCTCGCCCGCGACCTCCACGATCGCCAACGCGCCGTTGTCGTCTCCGTCACGAGACACGCGGTCGAGCAGCTTTGCCACGGCGTCGCGCGGGGAACGAGCGAGCTCTGCAGCGAGCGTCGCCGCATCGATAGGGGCACGAGCGCCGTCGGTGGTGAGCAGGAGTCTGTCGCCGAGTCGGAGCGGGATGTGGACGACTTCGATGTCATCGGACAGCGTGAAGCCCAACCCCTGCGCGAGCGCCAGGTTGTGGTCACCGGTCAGCTGCGAGACTTGCTCACTCGTCACCGCTCCGTCCTCGAGGAGACGCGCGAGCGTGTGATCGCGCGTCCGACATTGCAGGTCACCCGCCTGCCAAAGATGGGCGCGGCAGTGTCCGACATGCGCCACCGTCGCGCCGCGCGCGTCGAGCAGCGCCGCGACCAGCGCAGCACCAGAATCTCCGACGCCGCGCGACTTGAGCCGATGGTGCACAGCGACGAAGGCCTCGCGCAGCCGCGCTGCCGGTTCGCGCTCGCCGTGTCGTCGCAGCTCCTCGATCAACCACGCGATCCCCAGCGTCATCACGACGTCCGCAGACCGGTGTCCGCCCATGCCGTCGACCACGACGACCGCGCCGAGCTCGACGTCTGCGAGCACCGCGTCCTCGTTGACGAGGCGGCCTGTTCCCCGATCCGTGCCCATGGCCACGAAGTAGCGGCGCCCATCGGTCGGGACCGTCGCTTCCCCGGTCCAATGGTCGACGGCGTAGGGTGAGCGCACCATGAAGACAGCGTAGCTCACCAGACGCGCAGCTCGCGGTGGGCCGCGTGCCGAAGCGTCATCCCGCCACGCCACGGCGCGACAACTTGTCATCACAAGAGATCAAGCTCCCCTCGGCATCACCGAGAACAGCCCGAGCCCACGCTCCAGGTGCCGGGCACAGCGGTTGCTTGGGCGCGACCATGACGCGACACACGCACGACTCGCACTGGTCTCGAACGGTCTTCCTCGGTCTCACGCTCGCCGCCTTGCTCGCCGTGGCGTTCAACGTGTGGGGCGACGCACAGAGTGTCGCGCAGCTCGGCGCGGGGTTGGGTCGGCGCGCGGCGCCGCTCGACGCACAGCTCGCACGCGCGGCGGGCGGTGTGCTCGAGCACCTGGCGTTCCGCACCATGGTGCACGCGTGCGCCACGGGAGTGCTCGTGGCGGTGGCGGTGGTGCTGCTGCGTCGTGGTCGCGGGACGGGTTCGCCACACGCGGCGTGAGGCGCCTGCCTACGGCTGGAGCTCGAACGCGCCCGCATCACACGCCCCCGAGCGCGGCAATCCGCGTTGGTCGGTCGTGGGGCACGTGCTGCCTGCGTCGACGGCAGGGCTTCCGGCCGAGAGCGCCAGGGTCGGGGTGGGGCCGCCGTTGTCGGCGAGGGCGCCCAACGCGGGGTCGGCAAAGACGACGCCCGCCGCGCAGGGCGTGTCGGGGTTGCCGCTGGGCTTGGTGGCAGGCCATTGCACGTTGCCACCGCCATCGTTGAAGGTCTCGTGGCACGCGAGCGCGCTGAATTGGTTCGCGGTGGTGTTGTTGGCGAACAGCACGCTGGTCAGCGTGACCGAGCCACTGTCGCCCTTGAAGATCACAGGCCCGTAGTCGGCAGCGTTCTCGGCGAACGTGGTGCTGGTGATGGTGACGCTGCCATTGCCAGCCCACAACGCGCCCGCATTGCCAGGCGTGGAGTTGCCGACGAAGGTGCAGTTCTCCACGTCGGCGTCGGTCCCGCCACCCAGGAACAACCCTCCGGCGTGCGCACCCGTCGAGTTGCCGGAGAAGGTCGAGCCCACGAGCCGCAGCGGCACACCCTCGTGGTAGACGGCTCCGGTGCCGCCGCCAGGGCTGCCGGCCATGTCGTTGTCGGCGAAGGTGCAGCGGTCGATCAGCGCGCCGCTGCCCTCGAGGTTGTAGGAGAACAGCGCGCTGCCGTGCACCTTGGCGTGGTTCTGCTCGAACACGCTGCCGCAGATGGAGAAGTCCTGCGGGGCGTCGAGCCACATGCGATCGATGTACAGGCCGCCGCCGTTGCCGTACTGCCCATCTCCGGAGCTCGTCGCTTCGTTGCCATAGAACGCTGTATTGATGACGCGCAGGTTGGTGCTGCGACTCAGCACCGCCCCGCCGATCGAGCCGCTGTTCTCCTCGAACACGCAGCCGCTCAGCACCGCGTCCGTCAGCCCTCCGGCGTAGATCGCGCCGCCCCCCACGTCGTTGATCAGGCTCGCAGAGTGGTTGTTGCGGAACGTCGCGTCGATCACCTTCAACGTGCCGAACCAGGGGCTGAGCAGCCCGGCGCCACTCTCGTTCTCGCTCCCCGCGGCGACGAAGCCGTCGATGACGGTGATGCGCTGGAGGACGAAGTCGAGGTAGTTGTCGAGCTCGATCACGCGCACCGCGCCGCCGCCGCTCAGCGTGATCGTGCCACCACCATCGATCGTCATCGACGCGGCCACGTACAGCGAGCTCGTGAGCGTGATGGTGTGCTCGCCGCCACAGTCGAACGTGAGCGTTCCCGGCGAGCCGGCGGCCTCGAGCGCGGTCACGGCGTCGCGCAGGGCTTGTTCGGTGCAGCTCGCCGTCGTGCCATCGCCGACCACCTCGACCGTCGCGCCGGGCGCCACCGGCTCGAGCGCGTCGGGGCAGTCCACCATCGGGGCACCGCCGCCGTAGCCCCCGCCGCCCCCGACGCCACCGCCACCGGTGTTGCCGCCGCCGGTGTTGCCACCGCCCGGCCCGCTCAGGCCGACGCCGTCTTCGCCTCCAGCGCCGCCGTTGCCACTGTCGCCGCAGGCGACGAGCAGCGTGAGCGCACCGGCAGCAGCCAGCGAGCAGCGTCGAGCGACCATGGAGCCTCCGAGGCCAGCATAGCTGTCTCGACATCGAGAACGAAAGACGATGCGCGAGCGTCGACGACTCCGCCCAGGGGGGCGTCCCGTAGTTCTTGTCGCGAGTCTGGTCTCGCCCCCTCGATATCGTCTGGCCGCCCTGCGGGCGGACTAGCCCGCGAGCGCGCTGCCGAGCGCGCGCAAGAGCGCCGCGCCATCGCCGCGATAGCTCGCCCCGTGCATGCAGGCGAGGAGGGTAGGCTCGGCGGCAGCGAGCTGCTCGACCATGGCCGCGGCCGCCTGGGTGTTCGAGTAGTAGTGCGCCGCGGCGCGCATGGCCTCGCTCGGGCTGAGGATGTCGCCCTCGGTCACGGGCTCGTGGACGGCGCCAGGCTGCGTGAAGAGGTCGCCACAGAACAGCGTGCGCGTGCTCGTCTCCATCAGCAGGCCCGAGTCCCATCCGTGCGGGAGGTGCGGCGTGTCGAACCAGCGCACCCGCTTCTTTCCGATCTCCAGCGTCTCGCCGTTGCCGAGCATGCGGGCCGGACGGGTGGCGTCGCTGAGCATCGCACCGATCGGTCCGAGCAGCGGCGCGGCGTTCGGTGCCGCTGCGAGCCAATGCTCGAGCGCACCGCTCTCATCACCCTCCACGTGCGAGAACGATACCCACTTGAGCTTCTCCACGGGCATGACACTGGCGACCGCGTCGCGCACCAGCGGAAACAGCGTCCTCATGCCGGTGTGGAACAGCAGCGGCTCGTCGTCGAGGATCAGGAACTGGTTGAACGTGAACCCGGTCGGCAAAGCCGGGTTGGGTGGGGCCGGGGTGCTGATGCGAAAGATCCCCTCGGCGATCTCGTCGATGCGGGTTTTTGACTCGGTGTTGGTCACGGGCATGTTGGTCTCCTTGCCCGTGATGTGGGCCTCGCGCTCGAGGCGTTACGCTTCGGGGTGCGTTTTTTTTTGGTCTATTTGTTGTAACGGGCGTGCGTCGGCAGCCACTCCTCCCCGTGGTCAGCGTGTGCCCGTGCTAGAACTCCATCCGGTGGGAGACGACTCCGAGCGCGCGGTCTGCGAGAAGTACGCCAGCCGGATTCGGGCCTACGGTCTTCGCCACTTGCGGGATGCGGCGGCAGCGGAAGACCTCGTCCAGCACGTGCTCCTCGCCGTGCTGCAGTCGCTGCGTGAAGGGCGCGTCGAAGATGTGGGGCGACTCGACGCGTACGTCCTCGGCACGTGTCGCAACAGCGTCATGGATCTACGGCGCGGCGACGCCCGGCAGCGCCGCGTCGCTGAGCGCGTGTCGGCCGGCCTGCCCGATGGCTACGAGCCAGAGCCCCTCACCGTCGATCGCTTACGCCTCGAGAGCTGCTTGCGCGGCCTCGAGGCGCGCGACCGAGCAGTCGTCCTCGCGACGTTCATCGAAGACCGCGACGCCGACGAGATCGGTGTCACACTGCAGCTCAGCCCGGGCAACGTGCGTGTGATCCGCCACCGGGCGCTCGCTCGGCTGCAAGCGTGCGTCGAGGGGAGGGCCTGATGAGCGCGTGTGCCCACCGCGTTTCGTTCGAAAGGCTCGTGGCTTGGTGGACGCACGACCTCGACGAGCCCGCGTCGTCGGAGCTGGAGGAGCACCTGTTCTCGTGCGACGAGTGCGCAGCCCTGTCCGAGGGCCTCGGTCGTCTGATCGGCGGTCTTCGCGAGCAGATTCCACCGGTGATCTCACGAGCGCATCGCGCCCGCCTGATCGCACGAGGCATGCGCATCCGCAACACGCCTTGCGCAGCCGACGGAACCGCGACCGCGCGCTTCGGGGAGGACGTCGATCTGCTCGTTCACGAGCTCCGCGGCGACCTGTCGCAGGCGGAGAGCGTCGACGTCGAGATTCGTGGCCCGGATGGAAGTCTGACCGCCCGACTCGAGCACGTGCCGTTCGACGCGTCGGCGGGCGAGGTGCTGATTGCGTGCCAGCGCCACTATCAGTTCGCCTACGGCGAGGGCGGGGACCCCTCCTTCCACGTGCACGTCACCGAGAAGGGCAAGCGGCGCAAGCTCGGGGAGTATTTCGTCCTCCACCTGTGGGAGTAGTCCCGGCCTGGGCGTGAGGGCCGGGCATCTCGGCTGCTACGCTGACGCGCCTTCAGTCGGCCGCGTCCGCACCGTCGATCCCCCCAAGCTCTTGCTCGAACCCTACCTTGCTCAACCGCGCGCTGGCCGCCCACCGGGCGCCACGTCCTGGCGCAGCTCGACGACGACTCGGTCTGCGTCTACCAGGCCTTCCGGCCGGACATCGCGGCAGAGGCCGTTCGACTTCAGCGCTTCGAGCCGTCGTTCAGCCTCGGGAGCGACCTTGGCGTTCGGGTCGGGTGTTCGGTACGGATCCGGCACTGCCTCACGGCGAGTGTACAGCTGCGCAACGAAGGGCGCTGGTGCGCACCGTTGGGGCGGTGGGGAAGGCCCGCAGCTACTCGTCGGCCTCGTGGGTCAATCGGCATTGGTAGTAGTTGGAGCTGACCTCTGGGTCTTGGGCCGACTTGGCCATCTTGAGCAGGACCTGGTCGGCGGAGAGCACGAGCACGCTGAAGTCGATCGCGGTGCCGGGGGCCTCGCTCTCGGTCGCTGAATAGATCTCGGTGGTGCCGTCTTCGTTCAACATGGTGACTTGGAAGCCTCGCGCGCCCGACCCTGCTCTTGCCGCTCGGCATCGCACGCGGACGCGGTTGGGGTCGACGTCGACGAGGAAGTAGTCAGCGCTGTCGAGATCCGGGAGATCCCCCTCGATGACGAGGTCTTCGATCTGGGACAAGAATCGCGGCTCGGCGCTGGCTACGTCGTCGTTGGGCTCGCTCTCGAGATGCTGGCTGCCTCGAATGCGACCGACGACGAAGGAGTAGGGCGGCCGGGGGTTCAGCAAGTCCACGGGCCCACCCAGCTGGGTGAACAGGTACTGCCTCCCGCGCTCTACGGGCAGATCGATCCACGGTCGTGTGCCGTGGAAGTCCGGCTCGGCGCTGAGGTCGACGCGCGCCAGCAGGGCGCCGCTCGCGACGTCGGTCACGCCGAGAACGCTCGGACGGACGGAGGAGCCGCTGCCGTTCGTCCCGGGCGGGGGGATCCGGAGCTCGATCTTGGCCCGTGCGCCGACGCCATCCAGATCGGGGTCGAGATCGACAGGGACGGTCCACTCCAATGCATCCACGTCACCCTGGGTGATCATGCTCCTGGCGACCAAGGGATCTGGGATCCCGTCCTGGTTCACCACGAACGGCAGCGCCGTCGCTCCCCCGAGATCGTAGTCAGGCTCGAGGGCGGTCGCGATCGATGTGGTGGAGTCGACGTGGAGCTCGTAGGCGACGCCCCCCACATTGGGATTGAAGAACTCGCAACCCGGATCGGCCGCGCCAATGCCGGTGCAGTACTCCTCGACCTTCACGTAGAAGGTCTCGCCTTTGCCCGGCAGCAAAACGAACAGCGCCGCGCTCGCGCCGAACCAGCCAAACCCTTCGTAGCTCTGGGCGATCTGCTGGTAGGTGCTGTCATAGAGCGTGAGCATCACGTGCGGGAACCGGCCGGGCTCGGAGTCGAAGCCGCGCTGCGCCACGTGGATCACGCGCGGCACGTCCGCGCCGGGAAACTCGGCTTCGTCCTCGAAGCGAAAAATGTCGACGTCCAGAGCGGCGGGGCTCAGCTCGTCGATGATGGAGAGGTCTCCACCCAAGGTGGAGCCCAGGTCAATGGCGTGCTCGAAGTCGTCGCCTTCGGCCACTCCACCTCCAGCGCCTCCACCGCCCTCGGGCGCGCCCGCGCCGCCCGAGGGTCCGCCACCCGCGCCACCACCGCCCCGCGCGCCTGCGCCGTCGTCGAACGCGAACTCCTCGGGAGCGCACGAGAGCGCACACACGAGAGTGATCGAAGCGCCCATCCGCTGCCGACGTGTGGTCAAGCCCGCCACGATGCCTCGATGGTACATCCGTGCCTGCGTCCAGGCCCCGTTTCTCTGGCTGCTCCGACTTGATAGGCTGGCTTCGTGGAGCTCGTTGCCCAGAGCGTCTTGGACGGCAAGTACCGCTTGGTGCGGGAGCTCGGGCGCGGCGGGATGGGATCGGTCTGGCAGGCCGAGCACCTGCTGACGGGTCGAGAGGTCGCCGTCAAGGTGGTGATCGAGACCCAGCAATCGCCCGAGACCAAGGCGCGCATGCTGCGCGAGGCGCGGGCCTGCGGGCGCGTAGCCGATCCCCATGTGGTGCAGATCCTGGATGCCGGCCAGACCGACGACGGCGACCCGTACCTGATCATGGAGCTGTTGGACGGCGAGTCGTTGGACGCGCGTCTCGCCAAGGCGGGCAAGCTGCCGGTGGATCAGGCGGCAGCGATAGGGCTGGGCGTCGCGCGGGGACTGACCGCCGTGCACAAGCTTGGGGTCGTGCACCGCGATCTCAAGCCGGCCAACATCTTCCTGCACAAGGGCCCAAGCGGCGACGTCGTGGTGAAGGTGGTGGACTTCGGCATCAGCAAAGTCGAGTCCGCGAATGACCTCGGCAAGACGGACACCGGCAAGGTGGTGGGCTCGCCGGCGTACATGAGCCCGGAGCAGGCTGAGGGTCTCCCCAACATCGACCAGCGCACGGACGTCTGGTCGCTCGGGGTGGTGCTGTACGAGTTGCTCGCCGGCAAGCTCCCATTTCGCGGCGAGACGCCCTGGGCCATGGTCGCGGAGATCATGCGCGGTGAGCCGCCGGACGTGGCCGGTCAACTGAGCGGCGTCGACGAGCGGATGGTCAAGTTGATCGAACGCTGCTTGGTGCGCAAGCGCGACGACCGCCTCGGCACGGCGGCGGAGGTTGCGCTGGTCCTCAGCGAGATCGCCGGCCAAGTGGATCGAGTGCCGGCCGCCGTCACGCGCAGCACCGGCGACGTCGTCGATCCACATGCGGCGACGGTCGAGGGCAAGTCGGGGGACATCATCCGCACGTCGAACCGCGCTGCGTTCGCGACGCCCTCGGCGGCTCCGAGCGCGCCTGCGCCGAGGCGCCGGACCGGCCTGTACGTCGGGGGAGGCGTTGCGCTGACCGCCATCGCGCTATGGGGTTGGACGGCCAACCGAGGCTCCTCACAGAGCAACGCCGTCGGCGTGAGCTCTGCGCCGCTTGTCAGCGACGTGCAGCCCAGCTCGACAACGAGCGGGCATGCGCCCCAGCCGACGACGGGGGAGACGGCTTCCGCCACAGCGGTGGCGCAGGCCGCAACTGCCACCGGCAGCGCCCCCACAGAGCCGAGCTCGAGCGCTTCGCCCACCGGCACCGTCAAAGCGGCGAAGCCGCGCTCGCCCGCAGCTCCTACGAACAAGCCTGGCCCCGCGCCGAGCGCACCCGCGGTGCCCGCAGCGCCACCCACGAATCAAGTTGGGTTGCCAGAGACCGCGGGCTGATCGTCAGAAGCGCAATGCGAGCCCGCTTGCGGTGGGGACCGCCGTGGGCTCCTTCTTCGTGGGCTCGGTGCTCGGTCGGCTTGCTGCCGTCACGATGATCCAGATCACGCCCGCACCAAGCGCCGCCGCGCCCACGCCGATCAGCGCATCGCCCGCGTAGATCTCGTCACGCCCGCGAAGCGCATCGTACCGAGCGCTCTCGGGGCAACCCATGTGCCTCCCGGCGCATGTGGCGAGCGCATCGTCCTGATGGCCGGTGCCCATCGCCAACAGACCAAAGCCGAGGGCCATCGTGCCCAGACCACCGATGCCGAGCACCGTCGGTCCGACCAGCGCGCGCGAGAGCGAAGGAGGAGGTGGTGGTGCTGCCGCCACTGGCTCCTCTTCTTCGAGCGTCGACTCGGCGGCGACGAGTCGACCCACCTGCACCAACGTGATCTCGCCTCGCTTGGCCACGAAGGTGATGCGCTTCGTCTTGAAGCCTTGCGCGCGCAAGCGGACCTCGTGCTCCCCTGGATCGACCTCGAAGTGCCCGTCCACCAAGCGCTCGAGCTTGCCGTCGACGTGCGCCGTCAGCACCTTGCCATCGCCCGCGGCGCGCACCAAGCGCACTCGCGGAATGGTGGGCAGCAGCGTGGCCAGGGTGAGCTCGATGCGCGCCTTGTCGGCTGCGAGGTCTGGTCCCACGGCTTCTTGGCTGGCGCGCAGCAAGAGGGCGCGCGCAGAGAGCAGATGTCCGAGCTCCTGCTCCGCGATCGCCAAGGCGAGCAACGCGCGTGGCGCCGAGCGCAACGCCAGCACCTCGCGAAAGTGCCCTGCGGCCTCTGCCCACTTGCCCTCTGCCGCTTTGGAACGCCCCAAGCTGAACAGCTCGGCGCGCCGCACCTCAGGATCGATCGGCGGCGGCGGCTCGACGGGCGGCTCGGCCGGGCGCTCTTCTGCTTGCGGCGCGGGCGGTGGTTGCTGCGCTTGGGCAAACGCGCGGGGCGTGAAGGTCGCGCTCGCGAGCGTCAAGACGGCAAGCACTCGACTCCGCATCACCGGCGAGGATAGTGCGACTGGTGACAGCGGGCGAGCGCCCACTCGGGCGCGCCCGGTCTCGAGGATGGGCGCGCCGTGCATGGCGCTTGTTGGCTTCGCGGCGCGCAACTTAAGCCGTCGCCGAGGAGCGTGCTTCCGCCACGTTCTGGGAGACCTGCTCCGACACCGCAGCCGCGAGCTTCTCCAAGTCGAGGTTGCCACCGCAGACGAGTACGCCCACACGTTCGTCCGGGGCCGGCCGATAGGCGCCCGAGCGCAGCGCCGCGAGCGCAGCGGCGCCGCCGGGCTCCGCGGCCAAGCGATGCTCGCGCCAGAGCGCCCTTTGTGCGTCGACGATCGCGTCATCGGCGACGAGCGCCACATGATCGAGGTAGCGCTTCGCGATCTCCAAGCCAAACCTGCCTGCCGCGCGCGCCCCGAGCGAGTCCGCGGCGACCGACTCCACCGGGACCTCGACCGGCTCACCGGCCTCGAGCGCGGCGTGAAGCGCGCGCGAGCCTTGGGGCTCGACAGCGACCACGCGCACACGTCCTTGCCAATAGGCTGCGAGCCCGGCCGCGAGGCCGCCACCACCGCTGGCCACGAGCACCGTGTCGAGCCGCGCATCCTCCCCCCACTCGAGCGCTACCGTCCCCGCCCCGGCGATCGTCTGTGCGCTGTCGTAGGGGTGCACCACCAGCGCGCCGCTCTCGCGTGCGTAGCGGTCGCACGCGGCTTGCGCGTCGGCGTAGCGGTCGCCACCGATCACGATCTGGGCGCCGTGGGCGCGAATCGCCGCGACCTTCGCGGCGCTCGCGATCGACGGAACGAAGATCCGCGCAGGCAGCCCCAGCACTCGCGCCGCGTAGGCTACGGCCACGCCATGGTTGCCGCCCGACGCAGCGGCGACCTGACGAGGCGGCTCCGCTTGGGAGAGCAAGCTGTTGAACGCGCCGCGCGTCTTGAACGAGCCCGCGTGTTGCAAGAGCTCGAGCTTGAGCGAGACCGATCCGTGTCCGAACACCGACTCGGCAGCGAGGGTGGGCGTGCGGCGAATGTGCGGGCGAATCCGCCCGTGGGCGCGCTCGATCTGGACCGGCGTGACGGGCAGCTCGTCTTCGGGGGGCATGGGCATCTCGGCCAGGTTAGCCCGGACACCCGCGGGGCGTGGAGGCGCGGCACGCCAGGGAAGAAGCTGACCATCGCCCCCTGGAGAGCTTGGCCAGCGGCCACTTGCGAGGCTCTCTCTCGTGCGAACGCACGTGCAGACCGAGCCATCGCTATCTGATTCCTCCCGCTCAGGCGGACGAAACGAGGCGAGAGATGTCGGTGATTGAAACGTGTTGGAAGCGCTCGCTGGCATCCGTGCTGGTGGGGTCATTCGCTATGATTTCGTCCGCGGCGCGCGCCCAGCCCGCAGACAGCCCAGCGCCCAGCTTCTAGTCTCGGCGGGCCAGCCTATTCAGGATCGGTGAACACCGGATCGCGCTTGCCCATCGTCGCTTGCACCGCTTCCAGCTGGTTCTTCGATCCGAGCAGGCCGAGCTGAAGCTCCGTCTCGAGCCGGAAGGACGATGCGACGTCCTGGGTCGGTGCCGTGCTGAACAATTTCTTCGCGGCGCGAATGGCGTCGGGGGAGCACGCCGCGATGGCGCGCGCGAGCTCGTGCGCGTCCTCGAGCGCTCGCTCGCTCACCCGTGTGGCGAGCCCGATCCGCACGGCCTCCTCCGCGCCCACCACGCGGCCGGTGAAGACGAGCTCACGCGCGACGTCCGGGCGCACCAGGCGCGCGAGCGTCTGGGTCGCGCTCATGTCGGGGATGAGGCCGTACTTGATCTCCATCACGCTGAGCTGCGCGTCGGGCGTGACCAGGCGCAGATCGGCAGCGAGCGCGAGCTGCAGCCCGCCGCCGTAGGCCGCGCCGTGCACGGCCGCGATCACCGGGACGGAGACCTCCTGCCAGATCCAGCACGCGCGTTGCGCGAGGTTGGCGGGGCTCTTCTCGAGATCGCGCTCGAGCAGCTTCTGCCCGACGTCTGCGCCCATGGCGAGGAACGCGCCCCAGTCGAGACCGGCGCAGAACGACTTGCCGTCACCCGAGAGCACGACGGCTCGGATCGAGCGATCGGCGGCGACTCGCTCACCGACCGCGACGAGCGCCTCGAACATCGCGAGGTCCATGCCGTTGCGCTTGTCGGCGCGGTTCAATCGGACATGGGCGACGTGGGACTCGACGTTGCAGAGGACGCGTTCGGACATCGCCCGGTCGTAGCACACGCGCGCCATGACGGCGCAGCGGGTGGGAGGAACGGTGTTCAGACCGAGGAGGCCAGTCGGTCGGCGCAGCGCCTGGTCTGCTCGTCGCCGCACAGGTCGAGGCTGATGTTCCACAGCTTCTCCCAATCCGCGGGCACCAGGCTTGCCGGGGTCTTTCCGACGTCGATGAACGCGCCCTTCTTCCACGTGAGAAAGCGGCCCGACTTCGCCAGCGTGGCGTCCCGCCCCTCGAGGAAGAGTGGCGCCATGATCGCTCCGCATTGATCGATGGTGATGAACTGGCCAAGCCACTTGGCCACCGTCGCTGCCGCCTTCATCGGCCAGGGGATGATGTTCAGCTGGTTGGACCACACCGTCTTCGGGATCGAGAAGCCGAAACACGAGACGCGCGCGCCCGTGCGTGCGGCGTACAGCTGGTGCAGGCGGAGGTAGAACATGTGCTTGGCGACCATACCGAGGCCAACGCCAGCCTCGAACGTCCAGCCATTCTTCAGCTGGAGATCGTCCCAATCCAGCTTGCCGAAGTCGGTGGCGTTGAACACGACGCGGCCGCCGTGCGCGGACACCTCCAGCAGGTCGAGCAGGCCGAGCGTCAGCATGAACTGCGACAGGTAGTTGACCTGGAAGTGCTCGAGCATGCCGTCCGCGGTGTCGACGCGTCGAGCCGCATAGCCAACCCCCGCGTTCACGAAGATCGCGTCGAGCTTTTGGTGTCGCGTTCGGATCTCGGCGGCGGCCCGCCGCACGTCACCAAGCTGGGAAAGATCACACCTCACGAAAGAGACGCGCTCGGGCGAAGCCATCTGGGCGAGCTCATCGCACGTCTCCCTCCCGCGCTCCTCGGACCGCCCCAGGATGACGAGCTCGACCTCGGTGCGTGCCGCCAGAGCCCTGGCCACACCCCGTCCCATTCCGTTGGTGCCGCCGGTGATCAGGACCTTCATCGTGTCGTGGGTCGAGGTTGTGGCTCGGTTGCCGCTTTCGCCACCGCAATCGTCACCCGCACGAGGCGAAATCCTTGCGCCACCGCGCCGTGGATTGCGCGCTGGAGATGACAGAGCCGCCTGGTGCGATCGCGCTTCGAGCTCGAGGCGCGGTTCATGCACCCGGATCTGCATCCCCAGGCGAGTTGATTCATGCAGGCGCGATTCCTCCTGACCGGTGTTCTCACCTCAGTGCTGAACCTGGTCCTGCACACCGGACTGTACGTTCTCTTTCTGAAGGACTTCTTCGCGGCGCACCCGGCTGGCTCCCCTGAGCTCGTGCGCCAGCTCCAGCGAGGTCTCGACGAGCTGGTGCTGTGGGCCCTCGCCCTGTCTGCGCTCGCGCTCGGCTACTTCATCACGGTCGTCGTGAGATGGTCCGGCGCGAAGGACTTCGTCTCCGGCCTCAAGTCCGGTGCCATCATGGGCTCGCTCTACTGGGCAGGGATCAATTTCGGGCTGTACGCCTCCTCGCACAACTTCTCGCTCCCGAGCACCCTCGTCGACCTCGTGTGCAGCGCCTTCTGCATGACGATCTCCGCTGGCTTCGCTGCGTGGAACCTGAATCGGCGCTGAAGGCGCGTGGTCGCGTGGGCACTCGACCGCTACACCGACACGCCGTCTGAGCGCAGCCACGACACCCGCGCGTGGAACGACGCTGACTCACTCTCACTCGTGCGCCGACTCGCCGAAGCAGAACCACCGCGACGTGGTCATCGGCCAGTAGCCCAAGGGGGCCGCCCGGCACCAACCGTACTTCTTGCACACCTCGCTGTGGGCGCAGTCCGCGTCGCTGGCGACGCCACAACCTTCGTACAACTCGCTCGGCGAGCAAGCGCCGAGCTTTTGACACGGGATGCTCTGCGCGCACGAGTCCTGTGTCAGGCGGCACTCCCCGTCGACGGCCGCACATCGCCCGTCGAAGCGGCATCCATCCCAAGCGGCGCAAATGGCTTCGGTGGCCTGGCAGGTGCCGTCCACCAGCGCGCAGCGGCCGTCGAGCCGGCACGCCTCACTCGCCTTGCACGTGCTCTCGTGGCCGGCTCCGCACAACCCGTCGGCCATGGGCACGCACAGGCCGCCTTGCTTGCAGAACGGCGTGTCCGCGCAGCTCGCGGCGCACACCGCACGGTCGTTGTCGCTCCACCTCTTGCATGCGTCGCCGTCCTCGCACGCGGTCGACGCCGTGCAGTGCTCGTCGCTGCCGACCACGCACTCGCCAGAGGTGTTCGCGTCGCAGCGCCCTTCTTCGAGGCACTCGGCCGAACGCCTACAGTGATCGATGACTTGGGCGACGGGGTTCTGGTAATGCAGCACGACCTCGTCGGCATCCCCGCGGTTGGCAGCGGCCAACTGCTCGCCAGAGCGGCAAGCGCCTCCGAGCGCGCGACAGCGGCCCAGTACCCGACACGCGCGACTGCCCTCGCAGTCGCTGTCACTCAACGGTCGGCATTCACCCTCAGAGGCGCTGCAGAAGCCCCATAGCAGACAGCCCTCTGTCAATGCGCAGTCTGCGAAGATCACGAGGATGGAGACGCTCGGAGCAAGCAGCCAGACCCAGATCAGTTGTGCGCTGAGTATGCGCGCGTGGCTTCCTACCTCTTTCCGTAGTTGACTAATGGGTTAAGTAACACTATGGTTAAATAGAAACTCGGAGACCTGATGGGTGCTGCGAACCTCGACTCGATCTTCTCCGCGCTCGCCGATCCCACGCGGCGAGCCATCGTCGCGCGCCTGGCGACAGGGGAGGCGACGGTGCTCGAGCTGGCGGCTCCGTTCGACATCAGCCTCCCGGCGATCTCGCGGCACCTGAAGGTGCTCGAGCGCGCGGGGCTGATCTCGCGCGGCCGGGATGCGCAACGCCGGCCGTGCCAGCTGCGCGCGGTGGCGCTCGACGAGGTCACGCGCTGGACGCAGCACACGCGCGCGGCGTGGAGCGAGCGCTTCGAGCAGCTCGACGAGTACCTGAAGAAGTTGCAGGAGAAGCCTGCGAAGGAGAGGAGGAGCCATGGTCGCAAGAGGTGAGGTCCCTTGGTCGCTGGATCGCGAGATCGTGCTGTCGCGAGTCTTCGAGGCGCCGCGCGAGCTCGTCTTCGCTGCGTGGACGAGAGAGGAGCACCTGACGAAGTGGTTCGGACCCAAGGGCTTCACCACGAATACACACGAGTGCGACGTGCGCGTCGGTGGGCGCTGGCGCTTCGACATGGTCGCGCCAGACGGGAAGGTCTGGGACAATCGCGTGGTGTTCTTGGAGATCGCGGCGCCTGAGCGCCTCGTCTTCGACCACGGCTCGGACAAGGACGACGACGAGCGTCGCTTTCGCATGACGATCACGTTCGACGAGCAGAGCGACAAGAAGACGGTCGTGACGATGCGCCAGCTCCACCCCACGAAGGAGCAGCGGGACGCGAGCATCGGCTTTGGCGCCGTCGAGATCGGCTACACGACGCTGGACAAGCTGGCCGAACATCTCCGGCAGCTGCGCTGAATCAAGGCGCCATCACGGCGGCGCGACCCCGTCGAGGAAGTTCTCCAGATCGTCCGCCAACGCTTCGCGGTTGTTGATCCGGTTGCATTCGCGCCCCACGCAGCTCACGTGCACGAGGTGTTTGCCCACGGCTCGGGCGAAGTCGGACAATCGACTCACGCACCTACGTGATCAACAAGACCGCGCTCTGAGCACGATCACGCGGGCGCGCGGAGGTGCACGCGCATGCGAATCGGGCGAATGGGGCGAAGCGTGGCGGCGACGGGGTGCAGGCCGATGGGCTCGGCGTCGAGCGGCTCGAAACGCGCGCGCTTGAGCATCGTCGCGAGGACGAGGGGGCCCTCGAGCAGCGCGAAGTGATTGCCCATGCAGACGCGCGGGCCCGCGCCGAACGGAATGAACGCATGGCGGTGCATCTGTTCTTCGCGTTCGGGGGAGAAGCGATCGGGATCGAACCGCTCGGGGTCGGGAAAGACCTCGGGGCGGTGATGCAGCGCCCAGGGGAACACGGTGCAATAGGAGCCCGGCTCGTAGGTGTGGCCCGCGAGCGTGATGGGCTCGAGCACCTCGCGCTCGTACACGGGAACGGGCGGGTACAGCCTCATCGACTCCTTGAAGACCTGCTGGGCGTAGGGCAAGCGCCGAAGCTCCGACGCGCTGGTCGGCGGGCGATCGAGCGCGTCGATCTCGGCCTGGAGGCGCGCGCTCGCAGCGGGCTCGCGGCCGAGGAGGTAGAGCGTCCACGCGAGCGCCGTCGCCGTCGTCTCGTGACCGGCCACGAACAGCGTCACGATCTCGTCGCGCAGCTGGCGATCGCTCATCGCGGCGCCGCCGTCCTCGTCGCGGGCATCGAGCAGCCGGGCGAGGAGATCGTGGTGCTCGCCCTGCTTGATGCGCCGCTCTGCGATCATGCGATCGACGCGGCGGTCGATGACCTCGAGCGCACGCGCGAGCCGACGGTTGCGCGCGGTCGGGAGCCGAATCGGATCCTGGAGCGCGATTGCGGCTCGGTCCGCGCGCTGTCGGAGGGAGCCCTCCAGTCGGCCGGCGACGCGCTTCACCGCGCCCGCCAGCTCGAACTGGAGGCCCAAAGGCAGGCTCGTCGCCGTCTCCGCGCTCCAGTGCAAGGCGGTCGTCAGCGCTGCGCCGAGCTCGTCGGTTTCGTCGAACGTGTCCACGCCGAACAACGCCTTGCCGGCGATCGCCATCGCGATGCGGGTCGTCTCGCGCCCGACGTCGATCTCTTGGCCATCGCGCCACGACGCCATCGTGCGCGACGCGGCCTCCACCATCATGCTCGTCAGCTCGGCCACCCGGGCGGGGTGAAACAGCGGCGCCATCAGCTTGCGCTGACTGCGCCACAGCTGGCCCTCGCTCGTGAACAGCCCTTCTCCCACCAGCGGGAACAACGCTGCCCGGACGATGGGCGATTTGCGACATCTCGAGGCGTTCGCGACCAGCAGCTCACCGACCATGTCCGGGTCGTTCACGATCGTCAGGTAGTTTCCGAAGAACGTCACGCGCCCGATCGGCCCGCACTCGGTGTTGAAGCGCCGCAGCACGCTCCACGGATCGGTCTGGAACTCGCGCAGGTGCCCCAGGCCGAGGCGCGCGATGGTGCCTTTCACCGACAACAACGGCGTCGCGCTGGTGGGCGCGGTGACGGCGACCATGAGGGGCGATGATAGGGTTGCCGCGCCGGAAGCGAAACGTGCGCGGGGAGGCTACGGGCCGCGCGACTACGACACGCGGAGCGAGGAGGCCGCGACGCCGAACATGCGGCGAAACGTGCGGCTCAGGTGCGCCGAGTCGGAGAAGCCCGCGGCGTGTGCAGCGTCCGTCAGCGACGCGCCGGCGGCGAACGCCTCGACGGCACGCGTGAGTCGCAGCCACAAGACGTACGTGCGCAGCGAGAGCCCCGTCTGCTCGACGAACAGGTGCCGGGCCCGCGGCTTCGACAGCCCCAGGAGCGATGCAACTTCGCCCAGGCCGACCGGTTGGTCGAGCTGCGTGCCGAGCCAACCGACCAACCTCGCGATGCGAGGGTCCACGCGCTCCGTGGGAACACCTGCCCCAGCCACCCGCGCGACGAGCTCCCGGCCCAACGTGCGCAGTCCGTCGTCGCTCTGCGGCGTGCGCTCGAAGCCAGCTCTCAACCGATCGGGGAGATCGGCGTTCTGCCGATCGGCAACACGGGTGGAAGCGACGTCAGCATGTTTCGCAAGATGCCCATCCCGCCCGAGCTCGCGCGGCGCATGGAGCTGAGCCGCCCTGACTGACCCGCGCCCGCACCCGGACGAAACGACGTCGACGCTGGCAATGTTCGCCGCGGGGGTGGACATCGAACGAGCAACACGGCACTCTCGGTGCAGTCGTTCCGTTCGCCTGCTGGCCCCATGAGCCTGTGAACTGGAGGGCCTCGCCATGGTTGGGCAGGCGAGATCGGGGGGATGCATGCTGCGAGATCGTCGGGGTGGCTTCGGTCATTTCTGGCCCGGACGGGTAACGAGGACCCACGAGGGCAACCGCGACTCTCGCGGCGGACCATGACGCTCGCCACGCTCCAGTCCATCTCGCTGGCAGCCGTCGGAGAGCGCTCCGTCGAGGGCGTGCTCGCTACGATCGTCGAGCGTCTCGTCGCGCACTCCGCGTTTGCGCTCGCGCGGGTCTGGCTCGTCGGTCCGTCGAACACGTGCAGGGTGTGCATCGCCCGTGGCGACAAGGACGATACGACCCCGCGGCTGCACCTCACCGCGAGCGCGGGGCGATCCTGCGACGGCACGCAGGTGTGGCGCCGAGTCGACGGCGAGTTCCATCGCTTCGACATCGGCACGGGCCGGGTCGGTCACATCGCCGCCGACGGCGCACCCGTGCTCTTGCAGCGCGCGGAGTCGATCAAGCTCATGTCCCGCCCCGAATGGCTCGCGCAGGAAGGCATCGCGAGCTTCGCGGGCCTGCCGCTCCGCGTCGACGATCGCAGGATCGGCGTGATCGGCGTGTTCAGCCGCCGCGCTCTCGACGACGACGACCTGGTCCTCCTTCGCCAGTTCGCCGATCAGTGCGCGGTCGTGATCGCCAGCTCGCGAGTGTTCGCGGAGCTCGAGACCGAGAACCGCGCGCTCGCGGAGCACAACACGTACCTGCGCGAGGAGATCGCGAGCTCGCTGAGCCCGGTGGGCGTCCTCGGGACCAGCGCCGCGATCCAGCATGCGCTCGATGAAGCGCGGCTGGTCGCCGGGACCGCAGCGACCGTGCTCTTGCTCGGCGAAACGGGGACCGGAAAGGAGCTGTTCGCGCGCCACATCCACGCATGGAGCACGCGGCGCGACCGGCCACTGGTCAAGGTCAACTGCGGCTCGATCCCGCACGAGCTATTCGAAAGCGAGTTCTTCGGACACGTGAAGGGCTCGTTCACCGGCGCGAGCAAGGACCGGCTCGGACGGTTCCAGCTCGCGCACGAGGGCACGCTGTTCCTCGACGAGGTTGGCGAGATCTCGCTCGAGCTGCAGCCCAAGCTCCTGCGTGCGCTGCAGGAGGGCGACTTCGAGCGGGTGGGCGACGACAAGACGATCCATGTCGACGTGCGGGTGATCGCCGCGACGAATCGCGACCTCCTCGCGGAGGTCAGGGCCGGGAGATTCCGCGAGGACCTCTACTATCGGCTCGCGGTGTTCCCGATCGCGATCCCACCGCTGCGCGATCGTGCCGAGGACATCCCGATCATCGCGCGCTACTTGGCGCAGCGCGCGCGACGCACGGTCGGTCGCCCGGCATTCGAGCTGACCGATGCCGATCTGGACGCGCTGCGCACCTATGCCTGGCCGGGCAACATCCGCGAGCTCGCGAACGTGATCGAGCGCGCCGCGATCCTGTCGGATGGCCGCCACGTCGACCTCGCCACCATCCTTCCCCCAACGACCGCGCGGCGCCAGCCACCGGCCGGGATCGTGGCCGAGGCCGAGTGGCGCGAGCTCGAGAAGCAGAACCTGATCACCGCATTGCGCGCCGCGCACGGGAAGCTGTCCGGACCGGGGGGAGCGGCGGAGATGCTTGGCACCAAGCCGACGACGTTGAGCTCACGGCTGCGCGCGCTCGGGATCGACGCCAAGAGCTTCTGACGAACTCTCGTCGCGATCACGAGAACTCGTGAGCGCGCGCAGCAGCGGCGAAGTGGTTTCAGCCACTTGCCGAGGGCACGGCCCTTGCGTTGGCGAGTGGCCATGGAACGCGACCACGAGGCCGAGGAATGCTGGAACGAGCTCTTCGAGAGGGCGCACGATGGCGTGTTCCTGCTCGACAGGGAGGCCGACGGGAGCTTCGTCGTGCGCCGATTCAACCCTGCCGAGGAGCGCTTGACCGGGCTGCGCGACAGCGAGGTCGCCGGGCGAAAGATCGAAGAGCTCTTGCCGCCCGAAGTCGCGGCGGTCTTGGGCGCGAACTACCGGAAGTGCATCGAGACCGGGCATCCGATCAGCTACACCGAGGAGATCGCTCTGCCCACGGGCAACCGCTCGTTCGCGACGACGCTCGTGCCGCTCCGCAACGGGCGCGATCGCGTCCTCGGCATCGCCCGGGACATCACCGATCAGGTGGAGACTGAGCGCGCGCTGCGGGTCAGCGAAGAGAGGTTTCGCCAGCTCGCCGAGAACGTTCGCGAGGTGTTCTGGATGATCGACTCCTCCCGCTCGCAGACGCTCTACGTCAGCTCCGGCTACGAGGCGATCTGGGGTCGGCCGATCGAGACTGTGATGGCCAATCCGACGGCGTGGACCGATGCGATCCACCCGGCCGACCGTGATCGCGTGCTGGCAGCGCTCGCCACCAAGCTGCTCGCCGGGACCTACGACGAGACTTACCGAATCGTGCGGCCCGACGGCAGCGAACGCTGGATCCGCGACCGCGCGTTCCCTGTGCGCAGCGGCGCCCCCGGCCGCTTCGTCGGCATCGCCGAGGACATCACGCAGCTCCGGCTCGCCGAGGAGCGGCTGCGCGAGACCCAGAAGATCGAGGCGATCGGCAGACTCGCGAGCGGCGTCGCGCACGACTTCAACAACATCCTGGCGGTGATCCTCGCCAACTGCCAGTTTCTCATGGAGGACCTGCCACTGAGCGATCCGCGTCGCCAGGACGCGCTGAATATCTCCCAGGCTGCCGAGCGGGCGGTCGCGCTGACTCGGCAGATCACCGCGTTCAGCCGCAAGCAGGTGCTGGCGCCACGTGTGATCGCCGTCAACTGCGCGCTCGACAACCTCTGGAAGATGGTCCGGCGAATCATCGGCGAGGACATTCGCGTCGAGCTCGTCCTCGATCCACGCGTCGGCAACATCTGCGTCGATGTCGCCCAGCTCGAGCAAGTGTTCCTCAATTTGGTGATCAACGCACGCGACGCGATGCCCGCGGGCGGCACGATGACGATCGAGACCGGCAACGTCGACCTCGCCGGCGACGACGTCACGACCCACCCCGGCGCGAAGGCTGGGCGCTACGCGATGATCGCCGTGACGGACACCGGCGTCGGCATGGACCCGAAGGTGATGGCGCGCATCTTCGAGCCGTTCTTCACCACGAAGGAGCCGGGCATGGGCACCGGGCTCGGCCTGTCGACGGCGCATGGCATCGTCCAGCAGAGCGGCGGCTACATCTGGGCCTACAGCGAGCCGGGTGTCGGCTCGACGTTCAAGGTCTACCTGCCGCGCGTCGACGAGTCGGCCGACGCGCCGGTTCCACGCGAGGAACACGCGTGGCGCCCCGCGACCGAGACTGTGCTGCTCCTCGAGGACGACGACCTCGTGCGCAGCGCTGTCCTCCGCATTCTGACGTCGCGCGGCTATCAAGTGCTCGAGGCCCGCACGCCCGACGAGGCGCGGTTCGTTTGCGAGACCCATCCGAACGAGATTCACATGCTGCTGTCGGATGTCGTGATGCCGGGCACCTCGGGGCCGGACATCGCCCAGCAGCTGGTCGCGATCCGGCCGAGCCTCCGGGTGTTGTTCATGTCGGGCTTCACCGACCACGCGATCGTCTGCCGGGGCTTGCTCGACCCGGGAGTTCACTTCATCCAGAAGCCGTTCGCGCCGGCGGCGCTCGCGAACAAGCTGCGCGCGATCCTCGACGCGCCGTAGCCCTTGTCTGCACACACTCTCCAGGACGTGGATTTCGTCCCAGCCATCCGATCGAAACAGGTGAGCGATGAAGACCAAAACTGTGCTCGACAATCCCCGTGCGGCCGGCGCCCTCGGAGCCGGCGTGGGTCGCGTGCTGATCGTCGACGACGATCGTTTCGTCCTGCGGAGCTTCGAGAGCGTGCTCGCGCGGCAGGGCTGGTCGGTGGAGACCGCGCTCGACGGGCTCGATGCCAAAGGCATCATCGAGGAGCGTTCATTCGACGTCATCATCAGCGACGTGAACATGCCCGGCTATGGCGGGCTCGCGTTCCTTCGTGCGGTCCGTGAGCGCGACCTCGACGTGCCGGTCATCCTCGTAACCGGCGCACCTTCGGTCGACAGCTGCATTCGCGCGATGGAGCACGGTGTCTTCCGCTACCTGGCGAAGCCAGTCGCGAACGGCACCCTCGTCGAGGTGACGGACCTCGCCGCGCGGCTACATCGCATGGCTCAGCTCAAGCGCCGAGCGCTCGAGATGGTCGGGTCGAACGTGCACTCGCTCGACGACCGCACCACGGTGGAGAGTCGCTTTCAGTGCGCAGTCGAGACTCTCTGGGTGGCGTTTCAGCCGATCGTCTCGTGGCGAGACCGGAGGGCCTTCGGCTACGAAGCGCTCCTGCGCACGAGCGAGAGCGCTCTTGCCAACGCGCCGGACTTCATCGCCGCGGCAGAGCGTCTCGGAAGACTGAATGAGCTCGGGCGTATGGTTCGCGCGACGGTCGCCGAGGCGGCACGCCGTCTTCCCGCCGACGCGAAGTTGTTCGTCAACCTCCATGCGTCGGACCTCGACGACGAAGGGCTTCGCGACGCCTACGCGCCGCTGTCCGGGATCGCCCATCGCGTCGTGCTCGAGGTCACCCAGCGGGCGTCGCTCGAGGGAGTGACGAGCGTGAGCGAGCGCATCAAGGCGTTGAAGGCGATGGGTTTTCGGATCGCGGTCGACGAGCTCGGCTCCGGCTACGCCGGTCTGACGAGCTGCATGCAGCTCGAGCCCGAGGTCGTGAAGCTGGACAAGAGCCTCACCCGCCACATCGATCGCGATCCCAAGAAGCAGAGCATCGTCGGCGCGATGAAGAGGCTCTGCGACGAGCTCGGCATGGTGGTCGTCGCCGAGGGCGTCGAGACCGTGGCCGAGCGCGAGGTCCTCGTCGAGCTCGGGCTCGACTTGCTGCAGGGCTACCTGTTCGGCCGCCCGGCGCGCGAGTTCGAGCGACCTCGATTTTGACTTCTACCCTGCTTCAGAAAGTCGATCAGCACCGCGAGCTTGGGGGCGAGGTTCAGCCGGCTCGGGTAATAGAGGAAGTAGCCGGGGATCACCGGGCAGTACGCGTCGAGCACCCGCACGAGTCGCTTTTCGGACACGAGCGCGCTCACCATGTCTTCGAACACGTACGCGAGCCCGACACCCTCGACCGCGGCGTCTACCAATACCGATCCGTCGTTGGTCACCACGCGGCCGTCGACGGCCAGGTCCAACTCTGTGTCGCCCTCGACGAACCTCCACCGAGCGACCGCGCCCGTAGACATGCGCAGACCGATGCACTCGTGCCCGTGCAGCTCTCGCGGATGCGTGGGCTTGCCTCGGCGCGCGAGGTAGTCCCGTGAGCCGACGACCACGAGGCGCTGGTCCGGGCTGACGCGAACAGCAATCATGTCGCGATCGAGGCTGTGTCCGAGGCGTATCCCCGCGTCGAAGCCTTCGACCACGACGTTCGACAGCGCCTCCTGGAGACAGAGATCGATTCGGATGTCGGGGTACGCAGTGAGAAAGGCCGCGAGCCTCGGCTTGAGGACGTCGTTGTAACCGGTTCGTAACATCGTGAGGCGCAACAGACCCGACGGGCGGCCCTTCATGGCCATGAGCGACTCGAACGCGACGTCGATGCCGTCGAATGCAGGCTTGAGCTGGGCGATGAAATGCTCCCCAGCTTCGGTCAAGCCGACGTTGCGGGTGGTTCGTTGGAGCAAGCGCACGCCGACGCGCTCTTCGAGGGCACGAACGATCTGACTCACGGCCGAGGGCGTCACCCCCAGCTCGGCGGCCGCCGCCCTGAAGCTGCGCTTCTCGGCTACGCAGAGGAGGGCTCGAAGCCCGGATAGCTCGTCGCGCATTGTTTAGGTTGGCTACTTATAGCATGCATGATTCATAGGATTTTCATTGTGTTTGGCGAGGCTAGGCTCTCCGAGGCCATCAAGGCCCTGGAGATCACGTTATGAACATCAAGGCTGATCCGAACGAATTCGTAGGCAAGCGTGTGCTCATCAGCGGCGGCAGCAAGGGTCTGGGCCGCGCCACCGTCGACCGCTTCCTGGCCGGGGGCGCCCGGGTGATCACCGCAGCCCGCGGAGCTCTGGAGCCCATCGATGGCGTCGAGTTCGTCCGGGCGGATCTGACGACGGCCGAAGGCGGGGAGACCCTGGCCAAAGCGGCGCTCGAGCGCATGGGCGGCGTCGACATCCTCGCCCATGTGATCGGCGGCTCGTCCTCACCCGGCGGCGGCTTTGCCGCGTTGACGGACGAACACTGGCTCGCCGAGCTGAACCTGAACCTCTTGGCCACCGTCCGCCTCGATCGCCTCCTGATTCCGCAGATGATCGCGCGAGGCGCCGGCGCGTTGGTGCACGTCACCTCCATCCAATCGGTCTTGCCTCTTCCCGAGTCGACCACCGCCTACGCCGCCGCCAAGGCTGCCCTCCGGACCTACAGCAAGTCGCTCTCCAAGGAGCTGGGGCCCAAAGGCGTGCGGGTCAACGTCGTCTCCCCCGGCTGGATCATGACCGAGTCGTCCGTCGAGCTGCTGAAGCGTCTGCAGGCCGCCCACGGCGGCACCATTCAGGATGCCAGGCAATTCGTCCTCGACAGCCTGGGCGGGATCCCGATCGGGCGGCCGGCCGAGCCTCATGAGGTCGCCGACCTCATCGCCTACCTGGCGTCGGACCGCGCCGCCGCGATCCACGGCGCCGAGTTCGTCATCGACGGCGGCACCGTTCGGACCGTGTGAGTCGTCGTCAGCCGCCCATAGGTGGCGCCTCGCGACCGAGCGACGCGGTCATCCCTTCGGGATAGCGGAGGCCGGCGGCGCAGCCGATCGGGAACGCGGCGTCGAGCGCCGCCACGTCGGCTTCGTCGAGCGGCACGCGGACTGCCTCCAAGTTGCGGTCGACGTTCTCGGGACGTCCCATGCCGACGAGCGGAACGAGATCGTCGCCCTTCCGCAGGATCCACGCGAGCGCGACCGACGCGGTCGCCACCCCCTTCTTCGCGGCCATCTCTTCGAGGGGCCGCAGGCGCTCGACGTTCGCTGCGAGATTCGCGCCTTGGAAGCGCGGCACCTGGCCGCGCCAATCGCCGGCCTCCAGATCCTCGGGCTTGCGGATCTTGCCAGTGAGCAGGCCACGATGGAGCGGCGAGTACGCGACGAAGGTGATGCCGAGCGCGCGCGTGACCGAGAAGAGATCGCGCTCCGGGTCGCGCTGCAGCAGCGAGTACTCGGTCTGGAGCGCCGCGATCGGGTGTGTCGCGTGCGCGCGGCGGATGGTCGCGGGCCCCGCCTCGGAGAGGCCGATGGCCCGAATCTTTCCTGCCTTCACCATGGCCGCCATCGCGCCGACGGACTCCTCGATGGGCACGTCCGCGTCGACGCGGTGGAGGTAGTAGAGGTCGATGTGGTCGAGCCCGAGGTGCTTCAAGCTGCGGTCGACCGCCTCGCGCAGGTACGCCGGGCTGCCCCTGCTGGCCTTGGTCGCGACGACGGCTTGGTCGCGCCGATCGCGGACCGCTCGGCCGACGAGCTCTTCGCTCTTGCCGTTGCCGTAGACCTCCGCGGTGTCGATCAGCGTGATGCCTGCATCGAGCGCGCGGTGGATGGCGCGGACGCCGCCCTCGTCGTCCTTGGTGTCGTACCAGCCGGCGAACGCCATGGCGCCCAGCGCGATCGCGCCGACCTTCACGTCACCTTGGCCCAGCTTGCGAGTCTCGATCATCGTGCCCTCCATCTAGCCGCACGACCGTACACACCGAACGAAGGCCTGACCACGGCTTCTCGCGCTCCGTGGAGTTGACGTGCTCATCGTGGCTCCGCCCGGTAGTCTCGGGGCCCTACCTCACAGCGATCCTCGCGGAGTCGAAGGGGCCGAACCGCGGCCTCGAACTCGGCGAACGCATCGCGCCCACGCTCGCCCGCAAGAACGTGGGGTTGCCCTCCATGCAGCACTCTCATGGTTCGCGCCCGAATGGCTCAAGACGCTGGTGCGCTGAGGCGGGGCGGCGTTCAGGAAGACGCTCCGCTCCCCGGCCTCACCTATCCCTCTCGCGCCTGCTCACTCCACCGATCGTGGGTCGCGAAATGCTCCCTCACCACCGCGGCCCGCGCCGCCGGTGTGAGCCAGCGCCACGCAATCTCTAGCGCGTCCCGCAAGTCGCCAACCTCGTGATCAGGCTCGCCCGCCCGACCGTGCCGCTCGGCGGCGGCGAGAATTTCGTCGAGTTGTGCGCGGCCAGCCTCCGACGGTGAGCGAGCCATGCGCGCGAGCGTACCCAGCCAGGCGCACCCTGGGAGCTCCACCGAAGCCGGGCAAAGGCAGGAGGCCAGCAATCGGCTCGGCAGAATCCTGCACCAACGCGAAGAGCCCGCGTCAGCGGGCTCTTGCTTAGTTGCGCGGGCAGGATTTGAACCTACGACCTTCGGGTTATGAGCCCGACGAGCTACCAGGCTGCTCCACCGCGCGAACGGCACTCTAGTCGCGCGCCCTCGCTTGTCAAGCGCCGTCACCGGCAGCCTGGGTCGGGGTCGCCGAAGGTGCCGAGCAGCTTGCCGGACGGGGCGTCGAGCACTTGGAGCTGCGCGCTCTTGCTGAGCGCGTACACGCGGGTGTCGGTGGTGGTGATGGTGGACGCGGCGCACGGCGGGGGCGGTGGAGGCAGCGGGCACGCGGGGCGCCTGTACAGGCCGCTGTTGTTCGCCTCGCGTCCGCTCGCGAGGAACACGATGGCGTCGTAGCCGCTCTTGGTGGGCGCCATCAGCTGGTCGATGTTGGTCTGCTGGGGGCAGAGCCGATCGATGACGGTGCTCTCGCTGAGCGAGATGGTGCGGAGCGCGTTGCCGGTGGCGGCGTCGAGCACGTGGATCTGGTGGGTCTGGAGTGTCCACGCGACGAACTTCTGGACGACCGAGAAGCGCAGCCGGTGCTCCGTGTGCGCGCCACCTGGCACCTCGACCTGCCACGCGATCTTCATGGTGCCGCCGTCGACGGCGAACAGCGCGGTGCGATCTGGCGCGACGGTGAAGGCGCCGACGAAGTCCTCGGCGTCGTCGCCCAGGAACGATCCCACGCGCGGCGGGCTGGCCGAGTCCCAGCGCACGAGCACCTTCGGCGGCTTGTCGGAGAAGGTCTGGGCGGGCGCTGGGACGGTGGCGCTGGCGCTGGTGCTCGCCGACGGCGCGTCGCTGGCGGCGGGCTCGCTGCACGCGATCGCGCTGCACGCCGCGACCCAGAAGAGAGGCCGCGCGCTCACGGCTGCCTCGGCTTCTCGACCAACAGCTGCGCGCTGGGCTTGTCGCCGGGTGGGGCGAGCTCGCGATCGACGAGCACCGTCCACCCGGGGAAGAAGCCGCGGAGCTCACCGGGCTTCACGCGGCGGGGCTGGCCCTCTCCGCCCAGGTGGATGGCGGCGGCGAAATGGCCGCCGAGTCGCACTGCGGCGGCGAGCTCGGGGAACAGCGCGCGCTGCAGGTAGAACGCGTCCAGCACGAGGTCGAAGCTGGCGGGATCGAGGTGAAGTGGCTCCCGCTCGAGGTCGACGCAGCGCGTGTGAAGGCGTGGGGCGATCGCTGGCGTCGCTCGCTGAGCGAGGATCTCGAGCGCCACGGACGACCCGTCGACCGCCACCACCTCCCACCCTCTCTCTGCAAGGAAGAGGGCGTGTCGTCCTGCACCGCAGGCGAGGTCGAGCGCTCGACCAGGCGCGAGGCGCTCTGCGACCTCGCGCACGAACGCGCTGGGCTCGGCGCTCTGGTGCTCTCCCGCGCGGTAGCGTCGGTTCCAGTCGTCGACGTCGCCCATCGGCTCAGCGTGTCACGTCCAAGGCCAGTTTGTCTGTGCACTTGGGATCCGCCGGGTCCGTTGGCGCGGCGCCAACGGGTCCCGATGCGACGTAGTACACCGCGTCGGCCTCCGGGAAGATGCGCGCATGGGGGATCTGACGCAGGTTCGCCAGGATGAGCTGCCGATTGTCTTCGTTCACGGTGGGCACGCGATGCAAGATGCCATTGCACTGCTTGTTCTGCGCTCGGATGCGACCCGGCCCGCGGTTCTCGATCACGACGCTGTAGCCGGCGTCCTTCAACCGCTTGGCGATTCGATCCAGGTCGGTGGTGGCCATGCGGCGGTCGGACCAGTCCACCGCGCGGGGCTTGGCGTCGGTCTCCTTGGGCGCGTCCTCCTCCTCGGCGTCGTCCTCTTGCGTCTCGTCGTCGAGCGCCCGTGCCTCGCTCCTCTCGCCGCGCGCGTCGCTGCGCGAGGTGAGCGCCATCGCCACGCCCCCCACTACCGCGACCACCACCAGCGCGCCCACGACCAGCGCTGCGGTCCTCGGCCTTCGCGCGGGCGCGGCGGCGGAGACCTGGGCGCGAGGGTGGGTCGCCGGCGCGATCTGGTGCGGCGCAGGCTCGAGCAGCCGATCGACCGCGGCCATCATCGCGCGCGCGTCGGGGAAGCGTTGCGCGGGATCCTTGTCGGTGGCCTTGAGCACGAGCGGGCCCGCGGGGTGGTGCAGGAGCTCGGCGGGCAGCGGCGGCGGGCGCGGAGAGGCCTGCGCGATGAGCAGCGCCGAGAGCGTGCCGCTGCCGTACACCATGCGCCCCGAGATCATCTCGGCCAGGATGAGCCCGACGGCGTACAGATCCGCGCGCCCATCGAGCGGCCGGCCGCGCACCTGCTCGGGCGCCATGTAGCTCGGTGTGCCGAGCACCTCGCCCACGCGCGTCAGCGGCTTCTGCGTGGCGTCCTTGGCCAAGCCGAAGTCGAGCACCTTGGCGAACAGCGGCTCACCCAGGTGGTGGGTCAGGTACACGTTCGCAGGCTTGAGATCGCGGTGGATGATGCCGAGCTCGTGCGCCTCGATCAGCGCCGACAAGATCTGCCTCGTGACCTTGAGCGCGTTGTGCGTGCCGAGCGGCCCCTTGCTCTCGATGCGCGCCGCGAGCGACTCGCCCTCGAGCAGCTCGAGCACCAGGAACGGTACGCCCTCCGGCGTGCGCCCGAAGTCGAGCAGGCGCACGCTGTGCGGGTGCATCAGCTTCTGCGCCACGCTCGCCTCGCGCTCGAAGCGCTCGAACGTGTCCGAGAAGCTGCCCGACACCAGCTTGAGCGCCACCTGCCGCGCGAAGCGCTGGTCGCTCGCCCGCCACACCTGGCCGTACGCGCCCTCGCCGAGCAGCGCATCGAGCCGGTAGCGCTCGCCGATCACGCTGCCGGGTTGGGCTCGCTCGGAGGCCATGACCCCCCAGCGTAGATCGCCGCGCCGTCAGCGCGTGAGCGCGTACGTGAGCCGGTCGGTGCAGGCCTGGCTCGGCCCCTTGGTCGCCGTGGATCCCGCGAAGATGTACAGCACCAAGTCGCCGTGCTCCAGCACGCGCCCCTCTGTGTTCCCGCGCCAGCTCTTGATCGCGTGCTGACGACCCGCGGGGTCCGGCAGCTGGTACACCCCCACGGTACCCAGGCACTCCCCCTTGGTCGCGGTGATGCTCGAGAGCACCGTCACGCCTTGGGCCACGGTGTTCTCCACCGAGGTCTCGTAACCTGCTCGCTCGAGCGCCTTGGCGAGGCCTTCGGCGCTCTGGGCGCGCGGCGTGCGCCGGTCCCAGTTCATGCTCCGGAGCTCCTTGTCGCTGGGCCCTTGATCCTTGCGCGCGTCCTCTTCGCTGTCGCTGTCGCGATCGCGGTCTGCGCGGCCGTCCTTACCGCCGCCGCGCGCGAGCTTGATCACCAGCGCCACCGACACGATCAGCGCGAGCATCGCGAACGCGGCCGCCGCGACGATCATCACCGGGTGCGTGCGCTTCGCGGCCATGGTGCTCGCGAACACCTGCGTCACGCCCGCGCGCGTGGGCGCCACCTGCCCCAGCTGCGTTCGCTGCGGCGCGGGGCCGCTCGCGTTCGCCATGGCGCGGTCCACCGCCACGAGCATGTCGTGCGCGTCGGAGTAGCGGGCCGCCGGCTCCTTGTGCGTGGCCTTGATCACGATCGGCCCCGCGACGTGCGACGTGATCTCAGCCGGCAGCGGCGGCGGCGAGGCCGACGCCTGCGCGATCAAGAGCGACGACAGCGTGCCCGAGCCGTACACCATGCGCCCCGAGATCATCTCGGCGAGGATGAGCCCCACCGAGTAGAGGTCGCTGCGCCCATCCACCGCGCGCCCCAGGATCTGCTCCGGCGCCATGTAGCTCGGCGTGCCCAGCACCTCGCCCGCGCGCGTCAGCGCCTTCTGATTGGCGTCCTTGGCCAGCCCGAAGTCCAGCACCTTGGCGTACACAGGCTCGCCGCTATGGCGCGCGAGGAAGATGTTCGCGGGCTTCAGATCGCGGTGCACGATGCCCTTCTCGTGCGCCTCGGTCAGCGCCGAGAGCACCTGCCGCGCGATGGTCAGCGCCGTCCTCAGCTCCAGCTTGCCCTCGCGCTCGATGCGCGCCTCGAGCGTCTCGCCTTCGAGCAGCTCCAGCACCAGGAACGGAAACCCCTTCGCGGTGCGGCCGAAGTCCAAGATGCGCACCGTGTGAGGGTGCGTCAGCTTCTGCGCCACGCTCGCCTCGCGCAGGAAGCGCTCCTGATAGTCGTCGTAGTGCGTGGCCACCACCTTCACCGCCACGCCGCGACCCATGGCCTGGTCCAGCGCGCGCCACACCCGGCCGTACGCCCCCGCGCCGATCACCGCCTCGAGCCGGTAGCGCCCGCCGATCACCTCACCAGGGTTGGCCTCTGCCTCCATCCCCGACGTCACGCCGGCAGATTGTAGCGCCCGGCTCAGCGAGTGTCAGGCCGCCAGGGCAAGGGCTGCCTCCAACACACCGCCGCGCTCGGCGATCTCGAGCATCTCCTCGAGCCAGGCGATCCGCTCCTCCACGCTCACCTCGAGCCCGACCACGTAGCTGCGCTCGCGCTTCGACGCCCAGCTGCCCCAGTCCTCGTCGCCCATTGCGTGAGCCTACCGCCCTACTCCGCGGCCACCATGTTCTTGAACCCCCGCAGGTAGTCCACGAACACCGGCGACACGTCGGCGGCGGCGAGCTCGGCGGCGGGGACGGGCGGGCGCTTGGGCGCGAAGCCCGGGTCGGCTCGCACCTGGGTGGGCCAGTCGGGGTTCAAGATGGCTGCGCGCCCGATCGACACCACGTCGGCGCCGCGGTCCCGCAGCGCGTGCGCGTCGGCGGCGGTCCACACGCTGCCTGCGCCGAAGATGGCCACGCTCGCCGGCAGGCGCTCGCGCGCGATGGTGACGGCGTGCTCGTCGGGGCGCTTTTTGCTGTTGTTGGCGGCGTTCCACAAGGACAGGTGGATGAAATCGGCGCCGAGGTCGGCGAGCATCGCGGCCACCTCGATCGTCTCGTCCAGGTCGATCCCCTTGGCGAAGCCAAAGTCTTCGGGCGACAACCTCACACCGACGACGAACGGCGCCGGGCATTCGCGTCGCACCCGCGCGAGGATGGTGGTGAGCAAGCGCGCGCGGCCCTCGTTGCTGCCGCCCCAGCCATCGTCGCGGCGGTTCATGGTGCTGGAGAGGAACTGCGACAGCAGGTAGCCGTGCGCGCCGTGCAGCTCCACGCCGCCGAATCCGGCCTGCTCGGCGCGCCGCGCGCCCGCGCAGAAGTCCTCGATCACGCGCGCGATGTCGTCCTCGCTCGCGGCGCGTGGCACCTCGAAGCCAGCCTGGTCGTGACCCCACTCGCTCGCGCTCCACGTGCCGAGGCCGCTCACCTCGCGCGAGGCTCTGCCGCCGCCGTGATAGAGCTGCACCAAGCCGAGCGCGCCTGCCTCGCGCAGCGCGGTCGCGAGCGTGGTGAGCCCCGGCAACATCGCGTCGTCGTGGATGCCGAGCTGCCCCGCCCACGCCTTGCCGTCCTGCGACACATACGCGGCGCACGTCTCCACCACCCCAAACCCGCCGCGCGCGCGCCGCACCAAGAACGCGCGCTCCTCGTCCGAGCAGGTGCCGTCCGCGTGGCTCTGCTTGTTGGTGAGCGGCGCGAGCGCCAGGCGATTCTCGAGCCGCGCACCCGAGCGCAACGTGAGCGGTTCGAACAGTCGAGAGGGCATGTCTCCTTCTTCTTACCAGCGCGCGCTCTCCGCAGGGTGCGGGCCCTGCGCCGCACCCGTGCACCGGCGGTTTCTCCGTGGATTTGGGGGGAATTGGTGCTGATCGGCGCTCGGCACGCCGCTCGCAATGGCGCTTCCCCCAGGAGGCCCTGTGATTGCCAAGAAGATTGCTTCGTCTGCTCTGTTCGCCCTCGGCTGTGCTGTGTTCGCGTCGGGTTGCACCATCCGCACGCGCGGCCACGCGAACGCCCACGCCGGCGCCCAAGCCCCCCAAGCCGCAGAGGCTCCTGGTGCGCCCGCGCAGCAGGCCGTCCAGGGCTGGGAGTCGTTGGGGGGACGCTGGGTGAACGGCCGCGCCGATCGCGACAGCGTGTTCGCCGCGCGCCAGGGCCAGTTCCGGCAGGTGATGCTGCGCGTGAGCGGCAGCGATCTCGTCATGCGCGACGTGGTCATCCACTTCGGCAACGGCAGCACCTACTCGCCGCCGACCCAGCTCGTGTTCGACCAGGGCTCGCGCACCCGCGTGATCGATCTCCCCGGCGGCGACCGCAAGATCGTCCGCATCGACTTCCGGTACGGGAACCTCCCCGGCGGCGGCCGCGCCCACGTCGAGGCGTTCGGGCGCTGAGTCGGGAACCTGGCAGGGGGGTATGCTGTCTCTGCTTGCTCGTGCTGACTCGTCGCGCCTGGCTCCTGTCTGCGGCCGCCCTCGCGGGCTGCTCGAATGGCACCTCTCCGGAGGGGTCCTCGCTCGCGGCGGGCACGGGCGCGGGCCCGAACAGCGGCGTGCCCACCGCGGTGAAGGGCCTGCGCAAGGAGGGCGAGCGCGTGGCGCTCGAGGCCTTGCCGCCCTATGCGCCGCACCACCTGCGCCAGGTGCGAGACAAGCTCGCGCCGCTGTTCACTCCGCGGGGCAAGCCCAAGCCGGGGGAGTGGCTGGCCAGCTACAAGGAGCGTGGCCAGAGCTTCGACGAGTACCTGAAGAGCAACCCCACCGTGCCCACGGCCGAGCGCCGCGTGCTGGTGGTGCAGCCCATTGGTGCGCTGGGCTCGGGCGGCGAGAAGATCGTGGCGCTGACGGCGGACTACCTCACACGCCATTTCGGGTTGCCCTCGCGCGTGGCCCCGGCGATCGACGTGCCGCCCACGCCTGCGCATGCGTCGCGCAAGCAGTTCGGCACCACGCAGCTGCTCTCGGGCTGGCTCTTGGAGAAGGTGCTACCGCCGCTCTTGCCCAAGGACGCCGCGGCGCTGATCGGCTTCACCGCCTCGGATCTGTGGCCCGGTCAGGGCTGGAACTTCGTGTTCGGCGAGGCCTCGCTCAGCGATCGCGTGGGCGTGTGGTCCTTGCATCGCTATGGAGACGCGACCCAGAGCCCGCAAGCCTTTCGCCTCGCGCTGGAGCGCGCGCTCAAGATCGCGGTGCACGAGACCGGCCACATGTTCTCGCTGCCGCACTGCACCGCCTACCACTGCATCCAGTCCGGCACGAACAGCCTGGACGAGACCGACGAGAGCCCGCTCTGGCTGTGCCCCGAGTGCCTGCCCAAGATCGCCTGGGCCACCAGCACCGATCCGCGCGAGCGACTGGAGCAGACGCGCGCCTTTTGCGCGGAGCACGGTCTCGACGCCAGCGCGGCGTTCCTGGCGCGCGCGCTCGCCGCCATCTCCTGATCCGCTGCTACGCTGGGCAACGTGATGCGTCGCCTGCGCCCCACGCTGCTCGTCGCCATGCTGCCCGCGTGCGCCAGCACCAACACCACCGAGGTGATCGACGCGGCGGTGGGCACGGGTGTCGGCATCGCTGGCGCGGCGATCAATCGGGCCACCGGCGGCTGCTACTCGGTGTGTGAGGGCGACACGCGCTGCAACCCCAACACCGGCCTGTGCGAGCACAACTACGAGGACCCGCCCCGCCCGCCGGCGCTCGCCGCGGTGACGCTCCCCGAGCGCTGCGCGATGTACCGGCGAGACCAGATCGAGGAGCGCAAGCGCGGCATCGGCGATCAGCACCCGGCCATGGTCACGCTGCAAAAGGTGCTCGCGCGCTGCGACCAGCTGCTCTCGAGCCAAGACCCGATCGACCGGCAGTGCGGCACGTTCGAGCTGGAGCTCTACGCGCTCGAGTCCGATGGCCTGGGCAAGAGCCACCCCGAGGTGATCGCCCAGACCGAGGCCTGGAGCGCGTGCAAGACCGAGGCGGCCAAGGCAACCGGTCCGGCCCCCTCGCCCTAGGATTCGGCCCGCCAGGGCGAGACAGGCGATCCTCGCGGGCGGGAACTTGGGTAGCCTCGCTACCATGAAAGGTGTTGTCTTCACCGAGTTCCTCGAGATGGTCGAGCAGAAGATGTCGCTCTCGACGGTGGACGAGATCCTGCAGAAGGCGAGCCCGGCGCACGGCGGCACCTACACCGCAGTGGGCACCTACCCGGTCGGCGAGCTGTTCGCGCTGGTGACGGCGCTCTCCGAGGTGTCCAAAAAACCAATCGGGGAGCTGGTGTTCCTCTTCGGCGAGCACCTGTTCGGCCGCTTCGTGCTGGCGTACCCGCAGTTCTTCGAGGGCGTGAAGAGCCCCGTCGAGTTCCTCTCCCGCGTGGACTCGTACATCCACATCGAGGTGCGCAAGCTCTACCCCGACGCCGAGCTGCCGCGCTTCGACGCGGACGTGAAGAGCGAGCGCGAGATCCACCTGATCTACCGCTCGCCGCGCCGGCTGTCCGCGCTGGCGCACGGCCTCATCGCCGGCTGCGGCAAACACTTCGGCGTCGAGCTCGACATCCAGATGGAGGACGTGTCGGGCGACGGTCAGGTCGTGAAGTTCGTGATCAAGCAGCGATGACCGCGGACCTGGAGGTGCTGCAGCGGGCGCTCGAGCGAGAGCGCGCCGCACGGAAGCAGGCCGAGGCGCTGCTCGAGCAGAAGAGCCGCGAGCTGTTCGACTACTCGGAGAACAACCGCAGGGTGTTGGAGGGTCTGGTCGCCGAGCGCACCAAGGAGCTCGAGGTGGCGCGCGACCAGGCGCTCAGCGCCAGCCGCGCCAAGAGCCAGTTCCTGGCCAACATGAGCCACGAGCTGCGCACTCCGCTGAACGCGATCTTGGGCTACAGCGAGATGCTGGAGGAGGACGCGCGCGCAGACCAACGCGAGCGCGACGCCGAAGACCTGCGCAAGATCATGGGCGCGGGCAAGCACCTCTTGGCGCTGATCAACGACATCCTCGACCTGTCCAAGATCGAGGCAGGGCAGTTCGAGATCCACCGCGACCTCACCGAGCTCAACGCGCTGATCGACGAGACCGTGTCGACCGTGAAGCCGGTGGTGGAGCGCAACGGCAATCGGCTGGTGCTCGACGTAGCCGCGGAGCTCGGCTCGGCGTTCGTGGACGGCACCAAGGTGCGGCAGGCGCTGTTCAACCTCTTGAGCAACGCCGCCAAGTTCACCAAGGACGGCGAGGTTCGCCTGTGCGCCAAGCGCGAGGCCGACGTGCTGAGCGTAAGCGTGAGCGACACCGGCATCGGCATGAGCGAGCAGCAGATGAGCGGTCTGTTCCAGCCCTTCCGGCAGGCCGCGCCGGAGACGGCGCGCAAGTACGGTGGCACCGGCCTGGGCTTGGCCATCTCGCAGCGATTCGCGGGGATGATGGGCGGCTCGATCCGCGTGGCGAGCGTGTTGGGAGAGGGCTCCACCTTCACGCTGACGCTGCCGCTCGAGCACATGGAGGAGGCGCCCAAGAGCAGCTCGCGCTCCCGCGGCCAAGCGGGTCGCGGCACCGTGCTGGTGATCGACGACGACCCGATGGCGCGCGATCTGCTCGTGCGGGTGCTCGAGGCGGAGGGCTTCTCCGCGGTCGAAGCGCGCGACGGACGCCAGGGGCTCGAGCTCGCACGCGCGCTGCGGCCGGTGGGCATCTTGCTCGACGTGGTGATGCCGCGGGTCGACGGCTGGCGGGTGCTCGCTGACCTGCGCGCGGACCCGCTCATCGCGAGCGTGCCGGTGATCGTGGTGAGCGTGCTCGGGGACCGCGCGTTCGGCCTGTCGATGGGTGCGGCCGAGTACCTGATCAAGCCCGTGGATCGAGACACGCTGGCCCGCGTGCTGAACCGGCACGTGAGGCCCAAGGCGACCGTGCTGGTGGTGGACGACGACCCCGAGGCCCGCTCGCTGATGAGCCGCGCAGTGGAGGATCTCGGCTACGCGCCAGTCCTCGCGCACGACGGCAAGATGGCGCTCGCCGCGCTCGCCGCGCAAAAGCCACAGCTGATCCTGCTCGATCTGATGATGCCCGAGCTCGACGGCTTCGGCGTGCTTGAGAGCGTGCGCAAGGATCCTGCGACGCAGAACATCCCGGTCGTGGTGATGACTGCCAAAGACCTGACCGAGGAGGACCGCCAACGGCTATCGGGCGCGGTGAGCTCGGTGCTGGCCAAGGGGCAGACCCCGGTGAGCGAGCTCAGCACGCTGATGCGCTCGCTGGTCGTCGACAGCAAGGCCGAGGGCTGACCATGGCGCGCATCCTGATCATCGAGGACAACGAGATGAACAGGGACATGCTGGCCCGCAGGCTGGAGCGCGCGGGTCACTCCGCGCTCGTGGCCGTGAACGTGGAGGAGGGGTTGGCCAAGGTCGTGAGCGAGCAGCCGGACCTGGTGCTGATGGACCTGTCGCTGCCGGATGGCGACGGGCGCGACGCGATCCGCGCGCTGAGGGCGCGCGAGGACACCACACGCATCCCGATCATCGCGCTCACCGCGCACGCCATGGCGGCCGACCGCGAGTCGTCGTTCGCCGCCGGTGCGGACGAGTTCGAGACCAAGCCGGTGGACTTCGCGCAGCTCACGCGCAAGCTGGACCTGCTGCTCGGGCGAGGCGCCTCGTGAACGAGCCGATCCGCGTGCTGTTGGTCGACGACAACGAGGTGAACCTCGACGTGCTCGGCCGGCGCCTCGAGCGCAAGGGCTGCGTGGTGGTGGCGGTCACGAGCGGCCGCAGCGCGCTGGTGGCGCTCGAGGAGGACAACTTCGACGCGGTGGTGCTCGACCTGCGCATGCCGGAGATGACCGGCCACGAGGTGCTGCGCGAGATCCGCGCGCTGCGCACCCAGGTGGAGCTGCCAGTCATCATGGCCACCGCCGAGACGGATCCCGACGAGATGGTGCAAGCGCTCGAAGGCGGGGCGAACGACTACGTCACCAAGCCGATCGACGCCAATGTGCTGCTCGCGCGCTTGCGCGCGCAGCTCCGCGCGAAGGCCACCGCCCCACCTGCTCCGCGCCCGCCGATCCAAGTGTCGCCGGTGGCGAGCTCCGTCGGCGTGGGCGCCACCATCCACGGGCGCTACCGGCTCGACGAGCTGCTTGGCAGCGGCGGCTTCGGCAGCGTGTACCGCGCGCGCCACCTCAAGCTCGACACCGACGTAGCGCTCAAGATGTTGCACCCCCACCTGATGACCTCGAGCGCGATCAAGCAGCGCTTCGAGCTCGAGGGCATCTCCACGTGCCGCGTGCGACACCCCAACGCAGTGCAGGTGCTGGACGCCGGCGCCACGGACGGCGGCGTGCCCTACCTGGTGATGGAGCTGCTCGAGGGCGAGAGCCTGCAAGCTGTGCTCGAGCGGCAGCGGGTGCTGCGCTTCCGCGAGGCCGCGGAGGTGCTGCGTGCCTTGTGCGAGGTGCTGGAGGAGGCCCACCGCGTGGGCATCATCCACCGCGACGTGAAGCCGGCCAACGTGATGTTGAGCAGCGCGAGTGGGGCGCGCACGGTCAAGGTGCTCGACTTCGGCATCGCCAAATTCATCGATCGCGAGAAGCAGCTCGGGCTGACCGGAGACGGCGTGGTCGGTACGCCGCTGTTCATGTCGCCCGAGGCGCTGCTCGGGCGGCAGACCAGCCCCGCGAGCGACGTCTTCAGCGTCGGGGTGACCGCGTACCTCATGTTGGTGGGCGAGCCGCCGCACGGGCCACCGGCCAAGAACCCGTTCGAGCAGGCCATCCGGCAGGTGCACCACGCGGCGCTGCCGCTGTCCGACGTGCGCAAGGATCTGCCAGCGCAGGTGTCGAGCTTGATCATGCTGGCGATCGCGCGCGAGCCGGAGCTCCGGCCTGAGCTCGCCGATCTCCGCGCTGCGCTCGACCACTGGGCCGAGCGCTTCGAGGAGCCGGTGTGGCCCCCGGAGCTCAGCGGCATCCCGACGACGCGCCGCCCCCTGATCGTGGACGCGCCCACCGTGCACCTGGCCGACGTCGCATCGCTGCCGGTTCCGGACTCGGGCCTGACCACGGCCGAGGCGGGCGAGTCTGGGGAGCGCATGCAAGAGGGCGCGCCCAGAAGCTCGCGCAAGGACCCGGCCTGAGCCTGCGTATGGATGCTCGCTCGCTCGGCTGGGTGGCGCTGCTCGTGGGCGGTTGCGAGGCGCACGGCGCCGCGCCTCCTGCTCCCAGCGACCAGACGAGCACCAGCGCGCCCGCCGAGATCGAGGCCACTGGCGCGGTGGTCGGGAGCGCGAGCGCAGCTTTGTCGCCCCTGACGTGCTCACCGGCTTGCGCTTCGATCGAAGCCTGCCAGAACGGAGTCTGTGCGCCAGCCTGCCCCTCGGGTGAAGTGTTCGTCCCGCCGACGCCCCGAGAGGGCTTCGTGATGGGGGCGAGCGAGCAGACGCAGCTCTATGTGAAGGGCGTGCGATTGCCGCCCGGCGTCACCGCGTTCGACCAGAAGCACCGCGTGGTGTTGACCAAGCCGTTCTGTATGGACGCGACCGAGGTGCCCGCGCGTGAGTACCAGAAGTGTGTGGCCAGCCGCGCGTGCACCACGACCCACGTCGCGCGCTGGACCACCGAGAATCGCTTCCCGGACAAGCCCATCAACAACGTGAGCTGGAAGCAGGCGCGCGCGTATTGCCAGCACCTGGGCAAAGATCTCCCGACCGAGGCGCAGTGGGAGTGGGCCGCGCGCGGCAGCGACGGCCGCGAGTACCCGTGGGGCAACGAGCCCCCCACCTGCGCGCACGCGGACTTCACGCCAGGCGAGCTGCCTGCGCCCGCCGCCGACGTGGGTTGCCACGGCGGCAATTCCTCGCCGGTGGGGACGCACCCCGCAGGCGACAAAGTGTGGCCGCACGGTCGCCTCAGCGATCTGGCAGGCAACGTCTGGGAGTGGACGTTGGACAACTCGCGGCCCTACCCCGACGCCGAGGTCTCCGTGGACCCGCTGGCGCTACACAACCCCGAGAGCTCACACATCGTGCGCGGCGGAGCCTGGAACCGGTCCGGCGTGGGCATCAAATCCACCTATCGAGGCAGCGCCGTCGTGGGCTATCAACGCCCTGGCCTCGGCTTTCGCTGTGTGCGCAATGCTCAACCGTAAGAACCTCTCCTGCCTTTCGCTGTCGAGCGCGCTGCTGGCCTGCGCCAGCCCACCTGCGCCGCACTCGCACGTGGAGAGCAGCGCGCCCATCGTTGAGACGTCGCGTACCTCGCCACCGGCGCTCGTGCACGCCGCGCCGAGTGGGTGCGAGCCCAGCAAGAAGGGCACCACCTACGACGTGGGCCCGTCGCAGAAGTACCAGGCGCTCAAGGACGTTCCGTTCGAGAAGCTCGGCCCGGGCGACACGGTGCGCATCCACCACCGCGCAGAGCCGTATCGCGAGAAGCTGATGGTGAGCGGCGTGGGCAAGCCCGATGCGCCGATCCGCGTGTGCGGCGTGCGCGGGCCCAAGGGCGAGCGACCGGTGCTCGACGGTCACAAGGCCACCACGCGCGCGTCGCTCGACTTCCCCTTCGACGGCCACCAGCCCCGCGGGCTCGTGATCGTGGGTCACCCCAACCGACGCCCCTGGCTCGAGCAGCCGCAGCACCTCGTGATCGAGGGCCTGGAGCTCACGAACGCCGACCCCTCCACCACCTTCTTCGACAAGACGGGCGCCGAGCAGCCGTGGTCCAAGAATGCGGCTGGCATCTTCGTGCAGCGCGCCAGCCACGTCACCATCCGCGACTGCGCCATCCACCACAACGGCAACGGCCTGTTCATCGGCACGAGCGGCGCCGACGAGCTCACGCGCCACGTGCTGATCGAGGGCAACGAGATCCACACCAACGCCAGCGACAGCGAGTGGTTCCAGCACAACGTGTACAACGAGGCGTCGAACGTCACCTACCAGTTCAACCGCTTCGGGCCGGTGCGGCGCGGCAAGCAAGGCGAGCTCGGCGCGAACATCAAGGAGCGGAGCGCGGGGGTGGTGATTCGCTACAACATCATCGAGGACGGCGCGCACCTGATCGGCATCGTCGACTCCCAGGAGGCTCGAGGGGACAACCTCAAGGACCCGGCGTTCCACGAGACGTGGATCTACGGCAACCTGATGATCCGCGGCAAACAGCCGGGCGGCGCGCTGGTGCACTACGGCGGGGACAGCGGCCTCACCGACACCTACCGCAAGGGCCAGCTGCACTTCCACCACAACACGGTGGTGATCAAGAACGCGACACACCCCGAGTACCAGCCCACGGTGCTGTTCCAGCTGACCACCATGGACGAGAAGCTCGACATGGTCGGCAACGTGGTGTGGACCGAGAAGGCGTCGAGCGTGGAGCGGGCGACGCTGTTGCTCGGTGGCCGCGACGGGGCTTGCAACGGCGTCGCGACCCTGCAGGGCAACTGGATCTCCGACGGCGTGACTGCGCTGCCGCAGCCCGGCCCCTACCTGAAGGTGAACGCCCGGGTCGATGGCTTCGACGCGTCGCTGCGCGGCGCGGACCCGGGCATCGGCGGGATCGACGCGCCAGTGCTGCGGCCCGCTGCTGGCTCGCCGCTGCTCGCGCAGCGACCGCAGCGCAAGGTGCCGCCCGCGCACGCCTTGACGCACGAGCCTGGCCTGGGCTCCGGTGCTCCTCGCCGCGACGCGGCGAGCGCTGTGCCGGGCGCCTTCAGTCCGGCGCAGTAGGCCGAGTCTGGTCCAGCGCGGCGCGCACCCTGCGCGCGAGATCGTCGTTGTTGAACGGCTTCTGAACCAGCTGCGCTTGGGGCATGGCGAGCCCTTGCTGCTCGAGCAGCGCGCCGGTGTAGCCCGACATGTACAAGACGCGCAGCGTCGGATCGATCTTGGTCAGGCGCTCCGCAAGGGACATGCCCGACAGCTGCGGCATCACCACGTCGGTGAGGAGCAGGTCGATCTCGCCCACGTGGCGCTCGGTCATCAGCACCGCCTCGCCCGCGCCGGACGCCTGCAGCACGCGGTAGCCCGCACCGCTCAGGATGCGCGCGACCAGCTTGCGCACCGACTCCTCGTCGTCCACGACCAGCACCGTCTCGGTGCCCGCAGCAGAAGCCACGACCGTGGGCGTGAAGCGCTCGTCCGCCTCCTTGGGCTCGGCGCGGGGAAAGAAGATCTCGAAGCTGGAGCCTGCGCCAGGCTGCGAGTCGACCACGATGTGTCCGCCACTTTGGCGCACGATCCCGAACACGGTGGAGAGACCCAAACCCGTGCCGCGACCAGGCTCCTTGGTGGTGAAGAACGGCTCGAACAAGCGAGCTTTGATCTCCTCACTCATGCCCACGCCCGTGTCGGACAGCCGCAACGTGACCTGGGTCGGCGAGACGTTGCGCGTCCGCAACGTCAACGTGCCTCCCTCGGGCATGGCGTCGCGCGCGTTGACGGCCAGGTTCATGATCACTTGCTCGATCTGGCCCGCGTCTGCGCGAATGGCAGCCAGCTCGGGAGACAGGTCCATGATCACCTGCACGTCGGGTCCGAGCAGGCGGTGCAACATGTTCTCCATCTCGGCTGCGACTCGGTTCAGGTTGATCACCCCCGGCTCGACCACCTGCCGCCGGCTGAACGCCAACAGCTGACGCGTGAGCGCCGCCGCGCGCGTGGCTGCGTGCCCGATCTCGTCGATGTCTTGGCGCAGCGGGTCGCCCTCGCGCAGCGTCTCTGCAGCCAGCGTCGAGTAGCTCAAAATCACCGAGAGCAAGTTGTTGAAGTCGTGCGCGATGCCGCCGGCGAGCTGCCCCACGGCCTCCATCTTCTGCGCCACGCGTAGCTGCTGCTCGGCGCGCTGCAGCTCGGTCACGTCCGCCAACACGCCGGTGATGCCCACGGGCGTCCCTTCTCGCGCGAGCAGCCGGCCGGTGGTCCGCACGAAGCGCACTTGGCCTTGGGCGTCGAGCGCGCGGTACGTCACCGGCTCGACCGCACCCTGCATGGTGCGCGCGACCGTCTCGCGCAAAGCCGGCAGATCGTCGACGTGCACGAAGCTCTCGAACGACTTGCCGAGCAGCGCCTCGGGCTCGAAGCCGTAGCGCCTGACGGCAGGGCTCACGTAGGTGAAGTTGCCCGCGAGATCGAGCGAGAACACGATGTCTTCCAGGTTCTCGACCAGGTCTCGGTAGCGCGCCTCGAGCTTGGAGATGCGCTCGCTCAAGACGAGCTTCTCGTCTGCTTCGCGCTCCGCGCGCTCGCGAGCGCGCAACGTCTCCACGCCGTAGCCCAGATCCCGAGCCAGCTTGCCGAGCAGCTCGAGCTCGCGCTCGTTGAACGCCGCGGGCTGCGGAGAGTAGACACTCACCACACCCGCCAACTGTTCTTGCACGAAGAACGGCAGTGACACGGCCGACGCCAGGCCGTGCGCGTGCAGCTCGTCGCGCCACGGCTCCTCTGGATAGTCGTTCGACAGATCTTGCGAGACCACCGGCTTGCCAGAGCGAAACGCGCGCACCGAGGGGCCGCCTGGCGGCGCCGAGCTGCCGTACAACTCGGCTTTGCGCCGAAAGAACTGGATCGCGGCGCCAGAGGCGGCGACGGGTCTCAACATCGGCCCTTCGTCGCTGCGCAGGCCAATCCACGCGAGCGCGTAGCCGCCACGTTCGACCGCGAGCGCGCACAGGCTCTGGCAGTACTCCTGCTCGCTGCGCGCCCGCACCAGCGCCTGATTGCTCTCGCTGATCAAGGTCAACGCGTTGTTGGCGCGCTCGAGCGCGTGTTCGGCGCGCTTGCGCGCGTCGATGTCGATCGACAACACAATGACCCCTTCCGGAGCGGGCTCGAAGTAGAGCTCGAACCAGGTCTTGCTCCCGTCTGGGTACTCGAACTCGTTCTCCAACGTGTAGGCGCGCCCCAACGTCAGCGCCTCGGTCAGAGCGGCATACATGCGCGTGTGCTCGATGCCTGGGTAGGCCTCCATCATCTTGCGCCCGATCAGCTGCTCCCTGGTGGTGCGCCCGTGACGAGCAGCGGCATCGTTGACGTACAGGTAGCGATACTCCCGATCGATCAGCTGACAGCCCTCGCGCAAGTGGTCGAGCACCTGCAAGGCCAACGTCGTGCTGGGATCGGGTTTGTGGGTGCTCATGGCGCGCACCGCCGCGGAGATTCTGGGCCCCCCGGCCGGAGGTGAATCGAACCAAGTGATCGACCAACGCGCAAGGCGCGCGCGCCACACATGTAGGTGTATGGGGGGGATCTGGATCCAGACCGAGGATCCACCGATCCACCTGCGCAAGCCACCATGTGCGCCGCCAAGTTATTGAACTCCATGGAGACACACATGTGGGATCGCGTGGCACACCGGTTGCTCAAGGGGCCAGCACAACCACTACTCGCTGGAGGCTCCCATGGTCCGTTCGATCGCTCGCTTCGCCACCGTCCTCGCCGTCTTCGTCGCCGCCCCCGTCTTCGTCGGCTGTGAAGGTGAAGACCCGACCACGGGCGAAGAGCAGAACGTCACCTCTTCCGCGGGCGTGTTCGAGACCTTCAAGGGCGCCGACGGCAAGTATTACTTCCACCTGCTCGCCGGCAACAACGAGAAGGTCCTGCGCTCGCAGGGCTACTCCTCCAAGCAGGCCGCCGAGAAGGGCGTGAAGGCCGTGCAAACCGCCGGCGTCGACAGCAAGAACTTCAAGGTGCTCGCGGCCGTCGACGGCCAGCACTACTTCAACCTCGTCGCCAAGAACGGCGAGATCATCGGCACCAGCGAGACCTACGACTCCAAGTCGAACGCCAAGGCCGGCTCGGCCACGGTGAAGGACCTGGTCATCAAGAACCTTCGCGTGCAAGCAGCCAAGACGGGCGGCGCCAAGTTCAGCACCTTCACCGGCAACGACGGCGACACCTACTTCAACCTGCGCGCCGGCAACGGGGAGATCATCCTGCAGTCCGAGGGCTACGAGGACAAGAGCGGCGCGCTCAGCGGCATCGAGAGCGTGCGTGAGAACGCTCGCGACGTGGAGATGTACGACGTGATCGAGCTCGACAACGGCCAGGCCTACTTCAACCTGCTCGCCGCCAACAACGAGATCATCGCCACCTCCGAGGTGTACGCCTCGCTGTCCAACGCCGAGCGCGCGATCGACACGATCGTGGATCTGATCGCCTCCGAGAAGGTCGCCGACCCCAAGTGAGCGAGTGCGTGAGCACGCGCGCGCCGATGGTACGCTCGTGCTCGCATGGCCCTCGAGCCCGGCTCCGTCGTCGCTGACAAGTACCGCATCGTGCGGCTGCTTGGCAGCGGCGCCATGGGCCAGGTCTGGGAGGCCACGCACACGCTGACCGAGCGCGGCGTCGCGCTGAAGGTCCTGTCCGAGAATCACCAGACACAAGAGGCGCGCGTGCGCATCCTTCGGGAGGCACGCGCGCTCGGTCGTATCCAGCACAAGAACGTGATCGAGATCTTCGACGTCGGCGAGCTGCCCGACGGCGCCCCGTTCTTGGTGATGCAGCTGCTCAAGGGCGAGACGCTCGACGACCGCCTGGATCGCCTGGGTAAACTGCCCCCGCCCGAGGTGCAGATCGTCGCGCTGGGCATGGCGCGCGCGCTCGAGGCAGCGCATCGCGCGGGCATCGTCCACCGCGACCTCAAGCCGGGCAACGTGTTCCTGCACTGGGATGCAGACAGCCCCGACCCGGTGGTGAAGGTGCTCGACTTCGGCATCAGCAAGATCCTCACGAACGACGTCGCCTACACCGACGCGGGCCGCGCGGTGGGGTCGCCCGCGTACATGAGCCCCGAGCAGGCGCGCGGCGAGCCCGACATCGACGCGCGCACCGATCTTTGGGCGTTCGGCATCGTGCTGTACGAGGCCCTCACCGGCGGGCTCCCTTTCCCCGGCGAGACACCGTACGCCATGGTCGGGCAGATCTTGCACGGAGCCATGCCGGACTTTCCGCGCCTCTGTCCAGACGCGAGCGCCAAACACATGAACGTGCTCTTGCGCTGCGTCGTGCGCGAACGCGAGCTGCGCTTGCCTTCGGCGACGACGCTGCGAGAGCTGCTCGAGGGCAGCTCGAACGAGGCGTTCGCGCCACGAGCCGACGCGCCGCCACCTCCGGCCTTCGAGCCGACGCGAGTGGCCGCTGGCGCCCCCGCGTCGCTCGTCACTTCGGTCGAGCTGCCGCGGCAAGCGACGCGCAGCGGCCGACGAGGGCTGTGGGGCATCGCCGGCGGCTTCGCGTTCGTGGCGGTCGCGGCAGCAGGGGTGCTGTGGTGGAGAACGACGCTGCGATCCCCCGCGGCGAGCGAGCCTACCCCTCCGCGCACGACCGCCAGCGAGAGCGCCGTCGCGCCCAGCGCGTCGACTCCTTCGCCTTCAGTCGCGCCCGTCGAGGTCACCGCGACAGCCGCGAGCAGCAGCGCTGCCACCGAGAGCGCTGCCACCGAGAGCGCTGCCACCGAGAGCGCTGCCCCGGCCACGACTGCGCCCACGCCCAAGGTGCGCGGGCCGCGACCGATCAAGAAGCCCAGCACCACGAGCCGCGTGACGCTGCCCGACGGGCCCGGTTAGACCCGCGACCCTAGAAGAGCACGCTCAAGCCACCGCGGCCGAAGCTGGTCTGAACGCCATCGTCCCGCGCCACACCGGACAGCTCGACCGCGAGCCAGATCACGCCACCGACCAACGCCGCGCCGCCCACGCCGACGAGCACGTCCCCGATGATGATGTTGCGCGCTCCTTCGTCCCCGAGCGGCTGCAGCGAGGGTGCGCAGTTGCTGGTGCCACCGCAGGCCTCTTCGACCTCTCGCTGGGAGCCGTGGCCCATGGCCATCAGCACCGCGCCCGCGACGCCGAGCCCCACGCCGCCCAACCCCAGCGAGATCGACCCCGCCAACGCGCCCGTGGAGGCGCCGCCCTCGCCCGAGTCCGGTGCTGGCAACGCCTTGGGGCCGCCAGCGCTCCGCAGATCGACCCGCACACGCGTGGTCCCTCGCGCGGCCAACTCCACCGTCACGCGCTGCGATGCGCGTCCGGGTGCCTCGAAGCGGAGCACGCGTTTGCCAGGATCGATCCACACCGTATGGCCCACGCGTAGCGCCGGCGTGTCGTCGACGAACACCGACAAGACCAGGCTCGGCTCCACGATCTCGAGCTCCACTTTCGGCACCAGCGGCTCGAGCTCCGCCAACAGCTTCTTGGCCGCGGCCTCGTCGTCGGGGAGCTTCGAGGCGCTGGCTTCTTCGCTCGCGCGGAGCAGCAGCGCGCGGGCCTCCAAATGATGCAAGAGCTCGCGCTCGACCACCGCCAAGGCGATCAGCGCCTTGGGCGCCGATCGGATGCGGACCACCTCGCGCAGCGGCTGGGCCGCCTCGGCCCAACGGCCCTCGTCGGCGAGCTGCTTGGCCTGATCGAACAGCTGCTTTCGTTTGGCCTCGTCTGCGGGCGAGATCTGCGCGAGCGAGGGCCAGGGCACGGCGACGGCGAGCGGAAGGATCAAGGCCAACGCCAGGGACAGAGGGAACGACCTCGCTCGCCTCACGGCGCGTACCTCCGCAACCACGCCGACGCGGTGTCCGACGTGGTCATGGTGCGACCAGCGACGTACACGAAGCCCTGCTCGTCGAGCGCCACGGCGAAGGCGTCCGAGTCGCTCACGCCTGCGCCCCCGAGCGAGCTCTCGTGGCTTCGCGTCCAGACGAGCTCGCCCTCTGCACCGTAGCGCCTGAGCCACGCGCGCGAGTTCGGCGTCAGCGGATGCATCGAGCCATCCAGTGCCTCTTCACCCACCACCACGACCGATCCGTCGCTGTCGCACGCGATCGCGTTGGCGCCGTCCACGCCCCCCGCTGACCCATCGAGCACGACGCTGTCGATCAGGTCTCCCGCACCCCCCTCGAGCCACGCCACGATCGCGTCGTAGCCCCCGTCGCCGTCGGCGCTCCAGCCACTGACTGCGATGCTGCCATCCGGCCTCGCGCACACCCCGGTCAGCTCCGCGTTGCTCACGTCCACCGTCCACAAGGCGGAGCCGACGGTGTTGACGCGCGCGACGCGGTTGCCCCAAGCGATCACGACGTCGTCCTCGAGCGCGGCCACCCCGCCTGGCCCCTCGCCCGTGAAGCCGACGCCCGCGTCCAAGCCGAGGTCGTTGGGCGAGCTGTCATTCGCCCCCACGTGCAGCAACCTCACGACGCCCGCCTGCTCGAACATCACCATGTACACGCCGTTCGCGTCGTTGTTCGGCCCGATCGCGGCGAACGACTCGTTGAACGTGATGCGCGGCGTGGTCATGACGGTGCTGGCGCCGTCGCGCTGGCGCACGAAGCGACCGCGCTCCACCCCCGACTCGTGCAGCGACTCCAGGTACATCTGGGTGCCGTCCGCCAGCGCCGTGATCCCGAACACGGCGTTCGAGACCCCCGCGTCGTTGGTGTCGATCACGAAGGTGGGCTCACCCTCGCTGGTGTAGCCATCGATCAGCCTGCGGCCGCTGAAGTGAAGACGCTCGCGGTCCAACATGTCGGTGGTGTCGCCGGCGATCCACGCGCCGCCCGCCACCACCTGGCCTTGGCTCGCGCTCACCGCGAAGTAGGCCGCCTGTTGCGTGTTGGAGTTCTCGATCACGGCGTGCACCCGCGTCCATTGCACCAGGTGTCGACACGTGCGCGAGCAGCCGCGCGGCCCCATCTCGGTCTGGGCCGAGCTCTCGTCCGCCAGGTCGTCGCTGTTGAGCTCGCCCTCGTCGCACTCTTCGCCCGCGTCGAGCTCGCCGTTGCCGCACAGCTCGCTCGGCCCGCCACCCGCGCCGCCGCTGCCGTTGCCGCCGACCGAGCAGGCCTCGTCAGCGCAGTACGTGAACTCGGTGGGCACACACGCCACCGCAGCGCTCGCAACCAGCGCAGACAGCCAAGCTCGAGCCGAGCACACAGCTCCACGGTAGCTCAACCGGCGCGGCGGCGCGTAGGCTTCGCGCCATGCTCAAGCTCGTCATGGCCAACAAGAACTACTCCTCGTGGTCGGTGCGCCCTTGGTTCTTCATGACCGCCGCCAAGATCCCGTTCGAGGTGGTGGTCGTCGGGCTGGGTGACAGCTCCACCGCCACCGAGATCGCCAAATGGTCGCCCTCGGGACGGCTGCCGGTGCTGGTGCTCGAGGACGGCAGCACGGTGTGGGACTCGCTCGCGATCGGTGAGCATCTAGCCGAGGCGTTCCCCGACCGCGGTGTGTGGCCCCGAGACCCGAAGCTGCGACGGCTCGCGCGCAGCGCCTGCGCGGAGATGCACGCTGGCTTCGGCGAGGTGCGCCGCGTGCTGAACTGCAACGCACGCAAGCGCTACGCACCGAACGTGTGGCGCGACCAGGCGGGCGGCCCCGAGGCCGTGAGCGCCATCGAGCAAGAGATCGGCCGCATCCACCAGCTGTGGGAGAGTTTGTTGAGCGCGTCGAGCGGCCCGTTCCTGTGCGGAAGCTTTGGCTACGTCGATGCGTTCTTCGTCCCCGTGGTCTCACGTTTCGCCACGTATGGCGTGGCCTCCTCGGGAGCTGCCGCCGCCTACCGCAGCGCGGTCGAGGCGCACCCCACCTACCAGCAATGGCAAGCGGAGGCGCTGGCCGAGCCGCTCACCATCGCCAAGTACGAGTACCCGACATGAGGTTGCGAGGTGCGGCTGCCTTGGCTTGCGCGGCGCTGTCTTGTGCGCCCGCCGCGCCGCCTGCCGACAGCACCGAAGTGTCCATCTTGCCCGCGTCCGCCGCGCCGACGTTGGGCGGCACCGCCAAGCCGTGGGAGGGTCGGCCGGATGGCGACCGCGAGAAGGTCTCGCCGGGACCGCCCCCTCGCCTTGGCCCCAACGCCGAGGCCGAGGCGTTGTTCACCGCTGCGCGCGAGCAGATGCGCGCCGGCAACCCGGCGCAGGCGTGCAAGCTGTTCGAGCAGAGCCACGCCATCGATCCGGCGCTGGGCACGCTGCTCAACATCGGCAGCTGCCGCGAGCAAATGGGCGATGTTCCAGGCGCGTGCGCCAGCTACGCCGAGGCTGTCACCCTCGCGGCACAGCGCAGCGACGAGCGGCGCCGGTTCGCCGAGGGAAAGATGACCTCGCTCGGCTGCCCCTGATCACCGGTGCGCGCCCACTCGCGCCCGACCTTTGCGGTGTGCGACAATCGGGCCCATGAAGCGGATCTTGGTGCTGTGCGCGCTCGCGTCCTCCGTCCCTCTGGTCGCTTGTGGTGACTCCGGCTCGAGCGGAGACGACCCCGACGACGGCGGCAGCGGGTCGGGGGCGGCAGGCGCAGGCGCAGGCGGTCCGGGCAACGGTGGCTCGACCGGCTCCGCGAGCAACGAGCCCGCCGAGCTCAACGGCATCACCGCCGCGCACAACGAAGCGCGCGCCAGTGTGGTCCCGGCGGCCGCGACGCCGCTCACGCCGCTCACCTGGGACGCGGGGATCGCCGCCACCGCCCAGGCCTACGCAGAGAACTGCGTGTTCGAGCACTCCGGAGGCCAATACGGCGAGAACCTGTACGCGAACACCGGGACCACCACCCCCCAAGAGGTGGTCGCCGGCTGGGTCTCCGAGGTCGCCGACTACGACTACGCGAGCAACAGCTGCAGCGGCGTGTGCGGCCACTACACCCAGGTGGTGTGGGCCGACTCGCTCCGCCTCGGCTGCGGCGTGGCCATTTGCGACGCGAGCTCCTCGCCCTTCGGCAGCGGCCAGTCCTGGCAGAACTGGGTGTGCAACTACGACCCGCCCGGCAACTTCATCGGCGAGCAGCCGTATTGAGCCCCGTGCCGCCGCTGCGCGGGGGCGCTCGCGGACGGCGGCGGACGGCGGTGCTGGGGGGCGTGGCGAACGTGCGTGAAGGGGTTGGCCCCGTCGCGCCACCCGCGACAAACCGCTTGTCGCCGAAACGTTTCGCACATAAACCTTCGCCACTCGAAAGATTTGCAGGGAGCGGCGATGATCGACTTCGACCCGACCGAAGAGCAGAAGCTGATGGTGAACGCGGTCACGCAATTCGCCGCCAAGCTGCGCACCCGCATCCGCGACTTCGAGCGAGATCGGGCGCTACCCAGCGACGTGCGAGCCACCGCCTTCGAGATGGGTCTGGGCGGCGCAGTCGCCATCCCGGAGCCGTTTGGCGGTGCCGGTCTTGGCCTCACCACCGCAGTCCTCCTGGAAGAGGCGCTCGCGATCGGTGACCCTGCGGCGGGGTTTGCGCTCGGCGGGCCCGGCGCGTTGGGCACCGCGTTGGCCGAGCTCGGCAGCGCCGAGCAGGCGAGCCACTGGCTCGCTGCGCTCGCGGATCCGGACAAGCTCGGCGCGGTCGCGTGGAGCGAGCCCAAGGCGCACGCACAGCGGCCGGGCTTCACCACCACCGCCACGCGCGACGGCGACTCCTGGGTGCTCTCGGGCAACAAGGCCTTCGTGCACAACGCGGATCGCGCGGACGTGTTCGTGGTGTTCGCGCAGGTGGACGAGGCGCAGGGCTGGAGCGGCCTGGGCGCGTTCGTGGTCGAGCGCTCCGCCGCCGGGCTGAGCGTCGCGCCGCGCGTCACCACCTTGGGCCTGGATCTGGTGAGCGCGTGCACCGTCTCGTTCGAGGGCGTGCGGGTGCCGGACAGCCAGCGGCTCGCGGCCGCCGCCGACTTCGGCCGCGCCACGCTGCGCTTCTTCGTCAAGGAAGGCCTCAAGGTGGCTGCGCGCGCCGTCGGTCTGAGCCAATCGGCGTTCGACGTGGCGCTCGACTACGTCACCACGCGCAAGGCGTTCGGCAAGCCCATTGGACACTTCCAGGCAGTGGCGTTCACGCTCGCGGATCGCGCCATGGACGTGGACGCGGCCCGCTCCATGATCTGGCGCGCGGCCGCCGCGTGGGATGCCGAGAAGAGCAAGACCCACGACGGCGAGCTCGCCGCTTTGCGCGACTCGGCCTTCGCCATTTCCTTCGCGCTCGAGGCGGCGATGAAGGCGGGCGACGACGCGGTGCAGCTCCACGGCGGCGCCGGCTTCATGCGCGACTACCCGGTCGAGAAGTGGATGCGAGACGCCAAGCAGCTGAGCCTCTGCTTCCTCACCGCCGAGCAAGCCGATCAGATCGCAGCCGCAGTGGAGCTCGGCGCCGCGCTCGACCCCGCGCTGGTCTTGCCCACCCCCGAGACGCAGGCCGTCTTCACCTGATCACGAGGAGCGACGACATGGCCATCGAGTTCACTCTCACCCAGAAGCAGCAAGACTTGTCGGCCGCCATTCATGGCTTGGCCAAGAACGTGATCCGCCCGCAGAGCCTGGCCTGGGATCGCGCGCATGGCATTCCCGAGGAGTTCTTGATCCGCTTCTCGATGATGGCCGCCTCCATGGGCGGCCCGGCCGGAGCGTGGGGCGTACAGGGACTGGGCGCAGGCGCCGCCGAGTCCAAGGCCGAGTCCAAAGAGAAGAAGCGGAGCTCGGCCATGGTCAGCACCGTGGTCGCCGCCGAGGAGCTCTCCTGGGGCGACCCAGCCATGCTGCTCTGCTTGCCCGGCCCCGGCTTGGGCGGACCGCCGGTGCGTGGCTCGGGTACGCCCGAGCAAAAGGAGCGCTTCTTCTCCATTTTTCAGGACATGTCCCAGGGCCTCAAATGGGGGGCCTATGCGCTGACCGAGCCCGGCGCAGGCAGCGACGTCGCCAGCATCCGCTCGAGCTGCCGCAAGGACGGCAAGCACTGGGTGATCAACGGCCGCAAGTGCTACATCACCAACGGCGCACGCGCCTCCTGGAACGTGGTCTTCGCGACCATTGACTCCAGCTTGGGCCGTGCGGGGCACCGCGCGTTCGTCGTGGAGAAGGGCACGCCCGGCTTCTCGGTCGGCAAGATCGAAGAGAAGATGGGGCTGCGCGCCAGCGAGACCGCCGAGCTCGTGCTCGAGGATTGCCGCGTCCCCGCAGAGAACCTGCTCGGCGGCGAGGAGCGCTACCAGACCAAAGAGGGCTTCCTCACCGCGATGAAGACCTTCGACAACACGCGCCCCTTGGTCGCTGCAATGGCGATCGGCATTGGCCGCGCCGCCTACGACTACGCGCGCGATTTCGTGCGCGAGCATTACATGCTCGGCCGCCCCATCCCTCGTTATGCCGCCATCGCCGAGCGCCTGGCGCGCGTGGGTCGCCATCTCGCTGCAGCGCGCGCCGTCACCCAACGCGCCGCCTGGCTCGCCGACAACGAGGTCGCGAACGCCAAGGAGGCCAGCATGGCCAAGGCCATGGCTGGCAAGAGCGCCATCCAGGCCTGCATCGAGGCCATCGAGATCTGCGGTGCCCACGGATCGATCGCCGAAGATCACGCGCTGCTCGAGAAGTGGTTCCGCGACATCAAGGTGTACGACATCTTCGAAGGCACTGGTCAGATCCAGCGCATCGTCATCTCCAAGCGCCTGATGCCCGACCTGCGCGCGTTCTGACGATCAGTCCGGCAGCGGCGCGCGGAACAGCGCGTCCACGTCGAGCGTGATCTCGAGCGGCCCGATCGCGAGCTCGCCGGTGGCCGCCTCGGTCAGCTCCCACACACCGTCGGCGCGGCGGGCGTAGAGCTCCACCCCGAGCGGGTCCTGGCGCACGAACAGCACGCCCATGAGGCTCGGGATCGCCCGATAGTGCGCGAACTTGCCGCCGCGATCGTAGGCCTCGGTGGACTCGCTGAGGACCTCCACCAGGAGCCGCGGGTTGAGCAAGCTGTGAGGATCCTCGTCATCCACCTCGAGCGCGCCGCACGCCACCGCAGCGTCCGGGTAGGTGCCGAGCTTGGTCGCCTTGATCCTCACGCGTGCGTCCGCCGAGAACACCTGACAGGGCTTGCCGCGCAGCGCCACGCCGAGCGACTCGATCACGCGTGCCGCAAGCGCGGCGTGGCGGAGAGTGCCCCCGGCCATGGCCACGATCAGGCCGTCGTGCCACTCGTGCTTCAGCTCCGAAGCAGCCTCGGCCTGGGCATACGCAGCGTACGAGACGGACGGTTGGCGAGCGGCCATGCCCGAGCGTAGCGCGGAACCACCCGACACGCGGCGGTCCTCGAACGGCTGACGGCCGCCACCCACGGATCGGCGGGCGTCAGCGGTGCCGCCCGGGCGAGCGTTGGTTTTCGCTGCAAACGCGCCGCGCGGAGCGAGACGACGAGCTGGCACGCCTGCTGCCAATGGGGGAGCCATGTCTGGTGCCGTATCGTTGAGCTTCGATCGAGGCACGCTGGTGGTGAAGGGCGCCGCGCGACCGGAGCACGCCGTGTGGGACGCGCGCAGCGGGGTGTTCCGCGCGCCTGCGTACCTGTACCCGCGCGTGCGCGCGTGGGCGGTGGCGAGCGGCGGCGAGGTGCGCGATCAGGTCGCGTCGGGGTTCTCACCGCTGCCTGCTCGGCTCGCGGCGGCGGATCTGCGGCCCTACCAGTCAGACGCGGTGCGGTCGTTCTTGACGCTGGGCAAGCGCGGCGTGGTGGTCATGCCGACAGGCAGCGGCAAGACGCGCGTCGCGCTGAGCCTGCTGCGCGAGCTGAACGTCGCCACCGTCATCCTCGCCCCAACGCGGGCCCTCGTAGCGCAATGGCGGCAGGTGCTGGCGGAGAGCTACCAGGGACCGATCGGCGTGGGCAGCGACGGCGAGCTCACGGTCGCGCCCATCACGGTGATGACCTTCGAAAGCGCGTACCGGCACCTCGATCGTGTGGGGTACCATTTCGGGCTCCTGATCGTGGACGAGGTGCACCACTTCGGCGGGGGCGTGCGGGTGGAGGCGCTCGAGTGCCTGCCCGCGCCGTTTCGCCTAGGGCTCACAGCCACCGCACCGCCGGCCGAGAGCGAGGCCGCGGCGCAGCTCCACAAGGTGATCGGCCCAGTGCTGTACCAGTTGCAGATCGCATCGCTGGTGGGCGAGCACCTCGCGCCGCTCTCGCAGGTGCACCTCCCGGTCAGCCTCGAACCCGACGAGCGTCGGGCCTACGTGGCGGGCTGGTCTCCCTTCGCTGAAGCGCACCGAGCTTTCCGGCGCACCCACCGCGGCGCCGACTACCGGGAGTTCTTGCGCATGCTGGGGCAGAGCCCCGAGGGGCGGCGGTTGTTCTGGGCTGCCCGCGAGGCCGAGTCCATCGCGCTCTTTCCGCGGGCCAAGGCGCAGCTCGTGTCGATGCTGCTCGACCGCCACGGCCAGGAAACCAGCCTGCTGTTCGTCGGCTCGACGCGGGACGCGTACGAGATCGCCCGCCGTGATCTGATCCCGGCCATCAGCGCAGACACGACCACCAAAGAGCGAGAGCGCGTGCTGGCTGCGCTGCGCTCGGGCGAGGTCGCCGCGATCGTGTCGGCGCAGGTGCTCAATGAGGGCATCGACCTGCCCGACGCAGAGGTCGCCGTGCTCGTCGCGGGCAGGCTCGGTGGGCGCGAGCTCGTCCAGCGCGTTGGCCGAGTGCTCCGCCCCCGCCCCGGCAAGCAGGCAACCGTCTACACCATGGCCACCCTCGACACGATCGACGCCAGGCGCTTCGAGCGGAGCTGGCGCGATCTGGGCAGCCATTGAGGACCAGGTCGCCATGCTCTCCCCCGACCTCCTGAGGCACCGCAACGTGAGCTCCCAGCACGCCGAGCCGGCGTGGCTCAGCCCACGAGACGATGTTTGGCTCCGCCAGGTCCTGCGCGAGCTCGACGCGCGGGTGGGCCAGCGTGTGGGCGAGCTGGAGAGCGACGTGCGGCGACGGCTGGAGGAGGTCGCGCTGCAGCACGACGTGGACGCCCGCGTGCTGCGAGGGGTCATTCACGTGGCCGCGCGGCGGTTCGAGCGGAAGACGCGCGCGGGGCTCGACCCGGTGCCATTGCGATCGAGAGTCTTTGCAGCCGCCGCCCAAACGCGCAGGGCCGTGCCGCTCACGAGCGGTTGGAAGGACCAGTTGCTCGCTGGCGTGGGCGCGGCGGTGGGCTTGGCGCCCGAGGCGCTGCTGCATCAGCTCTACGCCGACCTGCCCAAGGAGCGCTTGCTCGGTGCGCCTGGCGTGGCCTGGACCGAGCTGTCGCTGCGCGAGAGCTATCACCTGGCGTTGCTGCAGGGCTACCTGCTGCGCGCCAGCGACGTGACGGTGTGGGTGCGTGAGCACGCGCGATCGGTCGCGCGGTTCGCCAAGCTGTCGGGCCTTCTCTGTACGTTCGAGCCGGCCGAGACGGGGACCAAGATTCAGCTCTCCGGACCGCTGGCGCTGTTCCACCCCACGCTGAAATATGGCCGCGCCCTCGCGCGCTTCATCCCGAGCGCGCTGTCCACGCCGGGTTACCGCATCGCCGCCACCTGCTCGCTGCCAGAGGGCCCGGTCTCCTTGGTGGTGGATGCGCGCGCCCCGCTGCCTCGCGAGCACAGCCTGCCGCTCGACGCAGACAGCGCGCTCGAGGCGCGCTTGGCTCGCGATCTCCGCCGCGCTCACAGCGAGTTCACCCTCGAGCGCGAGTCCGCCGTGTTCCAAGCCGGGCCGCGCACCTTCTATCCCGACTTCGCGCTTCGCCGCGGCGAGCAGCGGGTGTTCGTCGAGCTCGTCGGCTTTTGGACCCCGGAGTACCTGCACAGCAAGCTCGCGGCGTTGAGCCAACTCACCGACGTGCCCTTGGTCGTCGTGGTCGACGCTTCACACGGCGTCCTGCCCCAGAGCGTCCCCCACGCAGAGGTGGTGAGCTACCAACGGGCAATCGACCCCAGCGGGGTGATCGCTGCCGCCGAGCGCGCGCTCGCGCGTCACCTGCCGCCGTTTCAAACCGCCGGGACCTGACCGCAAGGGGGCCGCGTTCTGAAACGGGCGCGCCAGACGGACGGCCGCGGCCTTTCAACTTGCGGGGACCTGGCCGCGAGGTGGCCGCGTTCTGAAACAGGAGCCACCCTGCGGTGTGGCAGCATCACCTCGGTGGCGTGGCTCCGGTTCAACTTGCGGGGACCTGGCCGCGAGGTGGCCGCGCTCTGAAACGCGAAGCTCGGCATCGCGCCTACGTGTCTGCGCGCCCGGTGACGAGGGCGACGATCAGCTGCTCGAGGCGCGCGCGCAGCGCTTCCACCTCCAGATCGGGCGAGACGGCGAGCTGGAACGAGAGCCCGTCGATGAGGGCATGGATCAGCTGCGCCGCGCCCTCGCGATCGCGGGTGGTGACGAGGCCCTCTCGCGCGCCGGCGTCGAGCAGCCGCGCGCACGCCACACGAAAGTCGCGGTAGCTCTGCTCGACGGCGGTGCGCGCTGCGGGCTCATCCTTGGCGTACGACCACACCTCGGTCTGGAACCGGACCTCGCGCTCGACGTCACGTCGGGAGGGGAACGCCGCGAAGATCATGAGCCGCAGCTTGTCGCGTGTGGCGAGCGAGGCATCGGCCACGATCGCCTCGAGCGCTTCGCGCACGCGCTCGTGGTATCGGCGGATGGCGGCGACGAGCAGCGCCGTCTTGGTGGGGAAGTAGTAGGTCACCACGCCCTTCGACACGCGCGCGGCGCGGGCGACGCGCTCCTGCGTGACGCTGTGGAACGCGCTCTCACCGAGCAGCTCGATGGTGTGATCGAGCAGCTCCCTGCGGCGGCGCGCTTCGAGGCCGGGGTCTTTGGTCCTCGCCACTTGACGCGACACCCTACTCGATCATAAACCGACCCGTTGGTTTATTTTTAGCCGTGGGGAACGAGACATGAATCAGCTGCAGCAAGTGAGCCATCCAGACCCGCATCGCGCTGTCGCCCGGAGACTGCTTCGGGAGCACCCCGAGATTCGGTCGTTGTTCGGGCCGTGTTGGTGGACACCGTCGTTGGCGCTCGCGCTGGTGGCGCTGCACCTCGGGGTCGCGTGGTGGGTGTCGTCGCAGCCGCTGTGGGTCGCGCTTCCGTCCGCGTTCCTCGTCGGGGCGCTGCTGAGCCAAGCGCTGTACGCGGTGCTGCACGAGTGCGCCCACCTGCTCGCGGGGCGTGGCCGCGCGCTGAACCGCCTCGTGTCACTGGTGGCGAACCTCCCGCTGCTCGCGCCGATCGCCATCTCGTACGCGCACTTCCACCTGATGCACCACCAGCACCCGGGGGAGCAGGGGCGCGACCCGGACTTGCCTGGCGCGGCGGAGCACGCGCTCGCGCGTCGGGGAGCGTGGGGCAAGCTCGTGTGGCACGCCACGTTCCCGATCTGGCAGCTGCTCCGCACGCGCAACCTGCCCAAGCCCCACGCCGCGCACTGGCTCCTCGCGAACGTCGCGCTCCAGGCTGGCTTCGCGGCGCTGCTCGCGTGGCAGCTCGGGCTCGGAGCGCTGCTGTACCTGGCGCTGAGCTTGTGGTTCACCATGTCGCTCCACCCCATCGCCGCGCGCTTGTTCCAGGAGCACCACGTGGTGCGCGCCGGGCAAGAGACGTACAGCTACTACGGTCCGCTCAACGTCCTCTCGCTGAACGTCGGTCATCACCACGAGCACCATGACTTCCCCGCGGTGCCCTGGTCGCGGCTGCCGGCGGTGCGCCGCCTCGCGAGCTCGTTCTACGATGGAGAGCGCGCCAGCCACCGGTCGTGGTGGTCGCTGTGGATCCGCTTCTTTCGCGACGACGCGCTCGGGCCGCTGTCCAGAATCGTGCGCGACCCCGCGCGTCGACCAGCGCTCGACCCTGTGATCGATCTCGGCGCGGCGCACTCTACCAGGAGCACATGAACGACCCGCTGCGACCCCGCTACCTCACCGTCATCTGCGCGCTCTGGCTGCTGTGGGGCACGGGCACGGCGCTGAAGTCGACGCGAGACTACCTAGCCGCGCGTGAGACGCTCGCCCAGATGGAAGCGCTGGCGGGGCAGCGGGGCGTGAAGCTGCCCCCGGACCTGACCGCGGCGCTGTACGTCTCGCTGGCGATCGTGCTGGTCGGCGCGTTGGGCGTGCTGGGCGCGTGGTTCCTGCTGCGCTTGCGCGGCTGGGCTCGCGGGCTCCTGGTGGCGGCAAACTGGGGCACCGTGCTGTTGGTGAGCTGGTTTGCCTACCTGGCCATGCAACAGAGAGTGCTGATCGAGGCGATCCGCATGCCGTTTCGCTTCCGCAGCCCCAGCGAGTACGGCCTGATGGACCTGGACGGCGACGCCGCCCTGAGCGCGGTGCTGGTGTTCCTGAAGTTCATGATCGCGGCGATCCCGTTCGCCTACATGGCCCGCAAGCTCGGCCAGCGCGAGGTGCACGACGCGATCCTTCGCCAGAAGATGCGGGATCAGGTGGCGGCTGGGTGAGCCGCCAAGATTGTTGGTCACGGCCGGGAGCCTCCCGGTCACCTGGCTAGAAAAGGAGCGGTTCATGCGCTGGTCGACGGTCGTTCGCAACGGGGTTCGGGTGGGTCTGAGTGGCACCTCGCTGGCGTTGGCGATGGGGTGCTCGACACCGGAAGACGTGGCGAACCGCGAGCCGGAGACCACCGTCGAGGTCGAGCTGGCCGCGACCGAGACCGAGAACAAGCCTGCGTCGCTCGTCGACCAAGAGCGCGAGCGAGCCAAAGAGGCCGAGGAGCGCGCCCGCGTCGAGCAGGCCCGAACCTCGAGCGACCCCTCCTCGCCCTGGTTCCTGCGGCCTGCCGGCGAAACCACCCCAGCATCCGTTCAGCAGAGCGAACAAGACCGCGCGATCCGCTCGGACCCGCCGCAGCCGGTGCAGACGGCCAAGCCGCTGCCGCCCCAGCCGCAGCCGGTGGTCCCGATCGGTCGCAAGCCCGGCTGGCAACATCGCGCTGCGTGCGGCCGCGGCTGACACACGGTCGCCGGCCGTCAGACGCCGGTGAACACGAGGTCGAGCGCCCGCACGAGATCTGCCCTGCGCGACTGGAGAGAGCCCACCGACTCACCCAAGGCAGCGATGGGAACTGCCGCGAGCTCCTGGAAGACGAGCACGTACTCGACACCCTCGAGCTTGGCGGTCGGGTTCAGGATGGTGATGGGCGCGACGCCGTAACGCTTGCGCTTCGCCAAGGGGACCACGATCCGCGTGGCCAGCGCAGACAGCAGGTTTGCTTGCACGTCGAGCAGCAGCGGGAACAGCCCCGGGCGCGGATTTCGGAAGACGTCGAACTGCGCCATCAGAAGCGGCGCCAGTCGTCGCTGAAGACACCTCGCTGCGCAACGGAGGCGTTGTAGGTGTCGATGGCCTCGGCATTGGCGGCGAGCCACGCGCGCTCCTCCGCCTGTCGAATCGCCTGCTCCAGCGAAGCCTCCAACAGCTCGGAGAGGTTGATGTTGAGCGCCTTGGCTTTGCGCACCAGGTCGCTGCGCAGCGAGAGGTTGGTGGGCGCTTTGCGGCCCGTGGCATGCGCACCCTTCATGCGCACAGTCTATGCGCATCTGGTGGGATTGGCACACGATCTCGTTGGTGCGAGAGTATCGGCCGTGAGGCCGCTGCCATGAACCTGCGCGAGCGACCTGTGCGCGTGGGCCTCTCGTTGATGCCGACCGAAGATGCGCGGCTCGCGAACCAGGAGCTGTTCGATGCCGGCGAGGTGGACGCGATCGAGTGGAGCGTCGACTTCGGGTGGGGACCGACCGCCGCGCCCGCTTGGGTGATGGAGCTGGTGGGCGCGTTCGCCGAGCGCGGCGCGGCGTATGCGCACGGCGTGGAGCTGTCGCCCATGTCGGCCGTGCTCGGTGCCGAGCAGGAGCAATGGCTCAGCGAGCTCGCCCGGGCGACCAAGGCCACGCGTTACCAACACTTGACCGAGCACTACGGCTTCATGACGGCAGGTGAGTTCGTGCGCGGCACGCCGCTCCCTCTGCCTCCGAGCCGCGCAGCGATCGGGCTGGCCGCGGACCGCATCGCGCGCCTGTGCGATCTGTCCGGCTTGCCGGTGGGCATCGAGAACCTCGCGTTCGCTTACAGCCCACGCGACGTGTGGGCGCAAGCCGAGCTGATCTCGGAGCTGCTCGAGCGCACCGGCGCGTTCTTGCTCCTCGATGTGCACAACGTGCTGTGCCAGGCCGAGAATTTCGAGCTGCCCGCGCTGTCGATCTGCCGCGCCTACCCGCTCGAGCGCGCGCGCGAGATCCACTTCGCGGGCGGCGCCATCTCGTTCACGCGGCGAGAGGGCCGTCGCTTTCGCCGCGACAGCCACGACGACGCTGCGCCGGAGGTGCTGCTCGATCTCACCGAGCAGGTGTTGCCGCTCTGCCCTGCGCTCGAGGTCGTGATCTTGGAGCGCTCGGACCGCTCGCTGTTCGGCGCGGCCGAGGCGGGTCGGCATCGCGCCGAGTTCCGTGCGCTGCGGAGCCGCGTGGCGGCGCTCCGGAAGCTGGACGCGACGCCCACGCGAGAGGCTCGCGACTCCTTCCTGTTGGCGGACAGCGCGGAGGCGCTCGACCAGTATCAGTCGACGGTGCTCTCGGTGCTCGAGCGCGCCGAAGAGCCGGCCGCCGCCAAGGCAGCGCTGCTCGCCGCGCCGGGGCTTGCGCCGTATGGTGCGCACATCGAGAGCTACGAGCAGCCAGCGCTCGAGATCGCGATCGACATGGTGCGCCAATGGGCTTCGCGCCGGCCGCGCGAGGACGAGATGGTCGCGGCGGTGTTGCGGGAGCCACGCTCGCCGCTCGAGCTGCGCAGCTTGCCCATTCCTGCACCGGGGCCGGGCCAGGTGCTGATCGAGGCTTGCGCCGTGGGCTTGTGCGGCACCGACGCCCACGCGTGGCAGGGGTTCTTCCCGGTGCCGATGCCGATCGTGTTGGGCCACGAGATTGTGGGCCGCGTCGCCGCGCTGGGCGAGGGCGCGCGAGGGCTCGCGCTGGGCGATCGCGTGGGCGTGAGCTGGGTGCAGCGTGGCTGCGGGCAATGTCCGGCGTGCGCCCGCGGGCAGCAGCAACGCTGCCCCGAGCCGCGCACCTGGGTCGAGAACGGCGGCGGGTTGAGTCAGTGGTTGGTGGCGGAGGACGCGGGCTGCACGCGGCTCCCCGAGGGGCTCGCCGACGAGCTCGCGGCGCCACTGTTCTGCGCTGGGCACGTTGCGCTCAGCGCGCTCAAGCGGGCGGCTCTCGCGCCAGGCGATCGCGTCGCGGTGCTGGGCGTGGGCGGCCTCGGGCACCTGGCGTTGCAGATCGCCAAGGCTTGGGGGCACGAGGTGCTGGCCCTGTCGTCGAGCCCAGAGAAGCTGGCCGACGCCCGCAGCTTCGGCGCAGACGCGGGCGCGCTGATCCACGGCGCGGCCGACGTGGGGGACGCGCTGACCGAGGCAGGCGGCGCCGACGTCGTGATCGCCACCACGTCGAGCGCCGCACAAGCCGCCGCGGCGGTGCGAGGCCTCCGCGCCGGCGGGCGCCTGGTGCTGGTGGGCCTGAGCGCGGAGACCATGGCGATCGATCCGCTCGAGCTGGTGCAGCGAGAGGCCTCGCTGATCGGCGCGATCCAGGGCTCGCGCCGCGAGCTCGACGAGGTGCTCGCGCTCGCAGCGCAGGGCCGAGTGCGCCCGCGCGTCGAGAGCTACCCGCTCGCACTCGCGCAGCGCGCCCTCGGCCGCCTCGTCGAGGGCCGGGTGCGCTACCGCGCCGTGGTCACTTGAGCGCGAGCACCAGCGCGACGCCGATGGCGGCGATACCTGCGCCGGCCCAACGGCGCAGCGGCACGACCTCCCCGAGCACGAAGCGCGAGAGCAGCAGCACGAAGATGGCCCCCGCCTGGTTGAGCAGCGAGGTGCGCGACGGAGTGCCGTACTTCATGCCACCCAACCAGAGCAGCATCGAGATGTACGTGCCCAGCAGCGTTGCGGGGATGGCGATCGTCCAGATCGGCTGCGGCCTGAACAAGGCGACTCCTCGCTTGGCTCGCCCGAACAAGAGTTGCAGCAGGAACAGGCCCCCCGCCCCGAACAACAGGCGCACGGTGGTGGCTTCGATCAGCGAGCTCTTGTCGAGCGCAGGCTTGGCGAGCACGACGCCCACAGCGGTGGTGACGACGCCGGCGACGGCCAGCAGTACGCCGATGCGATCAGGGGGCTTGGTGGTGGCGGTGAGCGGGGGTCGAAGCGACACCAACACCAACCCGAGCACCACCAGCGGACCGCCGAACCACACGCCCAGGCGGAGCGCTTCTCCGAGCCAGACCGCGCTCACCAAGATCACGCTCGGGGAGTAAGCGCAGTCGGTGACGGCCGCGATCGATGCGTCGATGCGGCGAAGCCCCGCGAGGAACAGCGTGTCGGCGATGGCCAAGCCGAGCACGCCGCTCACCCCGAGCAGCACCCAGTCGGTCAGCGAGCGCTGCGTGTCGAAGCGGGTGCCCGTCGCGGCCATCGTCAGCAAGAGCAGCACCGACGCGCCCACGTTCTTGAACAGGTTGACCGCGTCGGGATCCAGGCCCGAGAGCCGGCGGAACAGCAGCACGGAGACCGCCCAAGACAAGGCGCACGAGAGCGCCATCGCGTCGCCTGCCCAGCTCGGCATCCGTGCGCTTCATACTCGACTGTTCAGGCGGTGGCGGGGGAAAGCCGCGGCGAAGTCTGTTCTTCCGCGTCGACCTGCGCGCGCAGCAGCGGCCGGTACACGTTCCGCAGCTGCCACGCCGAGCCCAGGTGCAAGCCCAGCACCAGCGCCGTCAGACCCATCCCCGCGGGCGCGAGAGCCAGGTGGAAGGCGAGGATGTTCACGGTGATGGGCGCGAGGGCGACGAGCGCGAGCGCGGTGAAGCGGTTGCTGAGCAAGGCCAGCCCAGCGAGCACCTCAGTTCCCTTGATCAGCGGAAACATGTAACCAGAAGCAGCAAACGCACCCATCAGCTGGGCCGCGCCACCCTCGAGTGGCGGGGTCGGGAGAAAATGGAGAAACCCATTGAGCCCGAACACGAAGAAAATCAGTCCCAGGATTGTTCGGGGGGCGGCGGCGAGAATCTTGTGCTTGGTGTTCATGAGCCGCATCATGGATCGTTATCCGGAGCGCACTAGTTAATGGGCAAAGCAAGAACTGTTGCCAAGAAGGCAACCAACGGCGGCCCGCCGGTCGACCTCCACGACGTGGAGGCGCTCGTCAGCGTCGTCGAATCAGGCAGCTTCACCAAAGCGGCCACGCGCAGCGGCTTACCCAAGTCCGCGCTCAGTCGCCGCGTCGCGCGGCTCGAGCAGAGCCTGCACGTGCGCTTGCTCCAGCGGACGACGCGCAGCTTGAGCCTGACCGAAGCAGGAGCGGAGTACCACCGGCGCGCGGCAGAGGCGCTGACCCAGCTGCGAGAAGCGCGCGACGTGGCGCTCGAGACCACGCAGGAGCCGCAGGGGACCATCCGCATCACGGCGCCCGTCGACGTCGGCACCGGCTTCCTCACCCCAGTGTTGGTCGCGTTCACCAAGCGTTACCCCAAAGTGAACGTCGAGGTGGATCTCACGCCGCGCTACGTCGATCTGGTCGCCGAAGGCTTCGACCTGGCGGTGCGGGCCGGCAAGCTGCGCGACTCGTCACTGGTGGCGCGTTTGCTCGGTCGCTCGCACTTGGTGCTGGTCGCGAGCCCCGAGTACCTGGAGCGGCGCGGGCGACCATCGAGCGTCGCGGAGCTGGCCCAACACGACTGCATCTTGTTTCGGCCGGTCAACGGCGCGAACACCTGGGCGCTCTCCGGCCCGCACGGCGAGGAGAAGGTGGTGGTGCGTGGCCCGCTCGCAGGGAGCGATTTCCCATTCGTGCGGAACGCTGCGCTGCTCGGCGCGGGCATCGCGCTGATGCCGCTCGGCGCGTGCTTCGACGATCTGCGTTCGGGCGAGCTGGTGGGCATCCTGCACGAGCACCAGGGCATCGAGGGCGCCATCCACTTGGTGTACCCTTCGGCGAGCTACTTGCCGCTGCGGGTGGCGATGCTGCGCGACTTCCTGCTCGAACACCTGAAGGTTCCGTCGCGTGAGGACGTGGCCAAGCTCTGTCGGAGCTGCCCCAGCGCTGGGGATCCTGGGCACCAGTCGAAAGTGGGACCAAAGCGGCAGAAGACCTCAGGAAGGCATGTGCGAGAAGGTGCTCCAGGCGTAAAATGAAGGTCTCGTGAAAATAGAGGGCGAAGACATCCGCAAGGTCGCCGACCACGCCCAGGGCGCGGGCCGGACGGTAGAGCCGATGCTACGCGGAGCGAGCAACGTGCTCGGGGAGGTTGGCCACCGGCTCGTCCACCCCATGTCGCGCAAGGCTCGTTTGGTCGAGTTCAAAGAGGCCGACTACCAGAATGGCGAGGATTGGACGGCGGCCGAAGACGGCGCGCTCACCGTCAACGCGAGCGTGTCGGGCGGGACCACCATCGATCTCCCGGAGCCGATCGAGTTCGTGCACTTCGGTCGGGTGTACCGCGATCGTTCACCGCTGTTCCCGTGCCCCAAAGTGGACGACACGGCTCGCACGCTGATCGCCCCGCCCAACACCCCTGGCGCCGGCTCTGACATTCCCGCACACGGCTTGATGTACCGCGCGGCCCTGCAACGCGAGACGGTGCTGCTCGGCGGCTTCATCCGCGCACAGATGGACGCGCTCATCGCCGAAGAGAAGAGCAAGGGAGTGATCGGCGTGCTCGCCACGGTGCTCGCGGATCTGACCGGCTCTGGTGGCGGCACGAAGGACAAAGCCAACGCGATCGACCTGAACCCGCACCTGAAGAAGGTGATCGAGGCGGGCAAGAAGACCAACCGCCCGCGCGTGGACTACCCCACCCTGCACGAGACGGGGATCATGCTGCACACCGCGCGACGCGCGTACCGCGAGTACCTGGTCACCGAGGCGGAGAAGCGCCACCAACCCGCCAAGTCGAACGGCGGCGGCATCCTCAACGAGCAGGTCGACGAGATCAACGAGGGCTTGGCCGCTGGCCACAGCTGGCTGGGCGGCAAACACGACCCGAACAAGCCCGCCGCGCACGACGCGGTGCCCAAGCTGACCGCGCTCGTCCCGCCCGGCGTGCAGGACTTCCTGAGCGTGGTGCAGAAGATCAGCTTCAAGGCCTGGGATGTCGCCGCGGGGCTGAACTACGAATACGCGATCCGGCTCGAGCCCATCATCGAGAACGCTTGCCGCGAGATGACGGTGAGCTCGATCCGGAGCCGCGCGCTGCCGGTGTTCCCGGTGTGGTTCTTGGAGCCTCAGCCCGAGTACCAGCTGCCTGCCGACGTGGAGCAGAAGATCTTCGACAAGATCGACAACCCGCTCGACAAGGGCACCCTGCCCAAGCCGCTCGGCTTCGTCACCGAGGCGATCAACAAGGCCGCCGACATCGTCACGGACCCGATCAAACACGAGCTCAACTACTGGGACAGCCAGGTCGGCATCGACAAGACGCTCGACTTCCTGAGCCGGCCGGATCGCTACACCCCGGGCCGCCCGTTCCTGGACGACATCTTCCTGATCCCGACCGATCCGGATCCGCCCGACGTGCCGGACGCCGCGCGGCGCGCGCGCGTGGGCTGGTCGGGTGGCCTGGGCCAGATGGCGGTCGACGTGTTCAAGTCGGCGCTCGGCGTGTCCGACATGCCGGGCTTCCTGGAGTTCGTGATCGCCAAGATCTCCACCGTGTGCGCCGAGTTCATCCGCGGCGTGTACTGCCGGCTGCTCACGCTCAAGGACACGGACCACGTGAGCGAGGCCGAGATCCTCGAGGCCGCCAAGCGCCACCTCGTCGGCAACGTGATCGAGTCCATCCTGGGCGCCGTCAGCTTCGTGGACGGCCTGCGCAAGGTGACACTCGACATCCCGATCGCGGAAGTCGCCATCAGCACCGACGCGCTGATCGGTCGCGCCAAGGAGTTTGCTGCGCTCAACCTCGAGGAGTTCATCGACCCCGTGGTGAAGTTCGCGATGCGCGATCTGCACGGGATGATCTTCGCCTACCGCGCGACCGCCATCACCAACCGCGCGCTGACGATGGAGGTGCACCTGGCGCAGCTGCCCACGGTGTTCGCGCGCTTGTTCCGCAACATGTTCTTCCCCCTTTGGGACAAGGTGCTCGAGCGGGCGATGGAGGCGGTCACGGCCTCGCTCGCACCACGGGTGCTCGACGCCGGCCGCCAGCTGCTCAAGGCGCGCGAGCAGGTGGAGAACGTGCGCGGCAAGATCGTGCAGGGTCTGGCTGCGCTCGACACGTTGCCGGCCGCGCTGCCCGACGCAGCGTTCAGCTTCAAGGACCCGAAAGGCAGCGTGAAGAAGCTGAAGAACGACTGGAACCCGATCATCAAGAACGCCAAAGAGGCGTGGGACTCGGCCGAGGTGGAGGTCACGCAAGACCTGCCCGGCCTGGAGGCCGACGAGCTCGAGCAGGCGTTCCCGCTCGCCCGACGGCTGTCCAAGACCGAGGCGCTCCCGGTGACTGGCCGGCATCTGCGCCTGGTCAAGCCTGCGCTCAAGTGGAAGCGTCCGCAGCCGCCAGCCAAGGCCGGCAGCGAGCAAGGCGCAGCCGGCGAGAAGGCGCCCTCGGCCACCGAGAACGGCGCACCGGGAGGCTCCGCGCCTGGTGCACCGACCATGATGGGTCCGCAGCAGGACGCGCCCAAACATTACCCCTACGGCGACTACCCGCTGCAGAGCCAGGGCACCATGTACGCACAGGCGTCGCAGCCTGGGTACGCACCCTACCAGGCCAGCTACGCTCCGCAGGCGGACTTCAGCGACTACGGCAGCGACTACGGCGGCTACCCGCCTCCGTCCTCACACGTGGCGTACGCGGGTCACGCGCCGCCCAGCCAGGGGATGCAGGCGGCCTTCGCGCCCGACTTCTCGTCGGCCATGGCCGACCCGCCCACCGCCGATCTGCCGCCCTCGGGCGATGGCTCCGAGACCACGCAGCAGTTCGGGGTGTCCGCGGACTTGAAGCAGCTCGCCAACCTCGACGATGTCGAGCAGACGGTGGACATCGACCACGTGAGCGGCGCTCAGCTGCCGCCGTTCCTCGGCCCGAGCAAGAAGGCCTGACCGATGAGCATGAAGTCCATCCTCGACGACGCGATCCTCGACACCCCCGGCCTCGCCCAGATGGCCGAGGCGAAGAAGGCCGCCGACAAAGCCAAGCTCGACATGTTCCAGTTCGTCGCGCGCGGAAAGACGGAGACGCACCTGCGCGTCCTCCGCTTCAGCGGCGAAGAGCGCGCCAACGAGCCCTACGAGATCGACGTGGAGCTGCTGGCGCCGAACGACATCGACCCGCTGACGACGCTGGAGGACGCGCTGCTCGGTCACCCCGCCTCCTTGGTGATGGCGGACGTGCGCGACGTGCCCCGGCCGATCCACGGCATCATCACTTCGTACGAGGTCACGGGCTCGCTCGATCGCGAGTCGGTGCGCATTCGCGTGCGGCTCAGCGCGCGCCTCATGCTGCTCAAGCTGCGCGTCCACAGCCGCATCTTCCAAAACGAGACCGTGCCCGCGATCCTCGAGAAGGTGCTGCGCGAGTGGCGGGTGCCCCACCGCTTCGAGCTGTCGGGCAGCTACACACCGCGCACGTTCTGCACGCAGTACCACGAGAGCGACTTCGACTTCTTCCGGCGCCTGCTCGCGCGCGAGGGCATCTTCTTCTACTTCCGTCAATCGTCCGAGCACGACGTGGAGGAGCTGGTGCTCACCGACGACGCCATGTACCGCGGCCTGCCTGGCCAGCGCGGCAAGCTGTCGATGCGATCGGGGCGCTTCGAAGTGGACGACGGCGACGTGGTCGAGCTGGGCGTGCGCCGCAAGATTCGTCCTACCGCCGCGCGCCTGGGAGACTTCGACTACCGGCACCCCAACCTGCCGCTGCGCTCGATCGAGCTCTTGGAAGATCCCAAGGGGTTCGCCGGCGATCTGGGCGCCGAACGCATGGGCACCTACCTGTTCGGCCACGAAGCGGAGCACGAGGCCACCGCCAGCGCTGCCAAGCGCGACCAAGACGCCTCGCGGCTGTTGGCCGCGCTGCGCTCGGACGGCCTCACCGTGGTGGGCAGCAGCCGCTCGCGCAAGCTGGTTCCGGGGCACTCGTTCGCCCTCGAGGGCCACACCCTCGACGGGCTCAACCGCGAGTGGGTCGTGGTCGCGGTGGTGCACGAGGGCCGCACGCCCGAGTTCGGCGGCACGGAGGCCGAAGAGGTCTACTACAACGAGTTCGAGGCGGCGCCGGTCGAGACGGCGCTGCGACTTCCGCCGGAGACACGACGGCGCGTGCAGCACGGCAACCAGACGGCAACGGTCGTGGGCGCAGCCGACGGCGAGGTGTTCACCGACACCGACGGCCGCGTGAAGGTGCAGTTCCACTGGGACTTGGATGGCAAGTCGGACGAGCACGCGTCCGCGTGGATCCGCGTCGCGCAGGCTTGGGCCGGCCCCGGCTTCGGAGCGCAGTTCCTGCCGCGCGTCGGCACCGAGGTGGTGATCACCTTCTTGGACGGCGATCCCGATCGCCCGTTGATCATCGGCGCCGTCTACAACGGCACGCACCCCCCGCCGTTCGGGCTGCCCGCGCAGCGCGCCAAGAGTGGCTTTCGCACCCAGAGCACGCCTGGCGGAGAAGGCGGCAGCGAGCTCAGCTTCAACGACGAAGCAGGCGAAGAAGGCATCTTGCTCAAGGCTCAGCGCAAGCTGGACATCGAGGTGGGTCAAGATCAGTCCGTCTCCGTCGCGGGCAGCGCGACGATGAAGGTGGAGGGCCAGCTCACGGAGAACGTGTCTGGTACGCAGACCACCACGGTGAGCGGCGGCCAAACCACCCTGGTGGCCGTGCACAAGACCACGCAGGTGCTCGGCGACTGGATGGACACGGTGCGCGGCACCGCGGATCGCCGCGTCTCCGGCGACGACAACGTGCGCGTCGAGGGCGTGGCCCGCTCCGACATCGCCCAGGTGGACAGCTTCGTGCGCAGCGACGCGACCCATCGGGTGCGCGGCCACATGACCGCGGTGGTCGGCGAGGACCAGAAGCCCACGTCGGCGACGCTGCACGTGGAGGGCACCATCGCCGGTTACGCCAGCCGCACCACCGAGATCATCGCCGAGAAAGGGATCGTGCTGCGCTGCGGGGAGAGCTCGCTGCGCATCGGACCCGACCGCGTGGAAATCCTCTCGCCCAACATCACCTTCAGCGGCAAACAGATCGAGGCCGGCGCCGAGGAGCGCGTGACCATGGTGTCGAAGGACGGCATCCTGATGAAGGCGAACCGCCTGCACGCCATGGGCAAGAGCTCGAGCTTGTTCTTGTTCAAGGACGCGGACATCGGCGGTGATCGCGTGAAGCTGAACTGCATCGTGGACGAAGCGGCGGTGGTGGCGAGCGGCAAGCCGCTCACGCGCATCAAGCTCGTCGATCAGGACGGCAAGCCCGCGCGCCGACGCCGCTACGTGATCGTCGACGGCAAGTCGGAGCGCAGCGGCGTGCTCAACGACGAGGGCGAGGCCGAGATCGAGCTCGACCACAGCGCGCAGATCTACTTCCCCGACGTCGACAAACCCCGGGAGGCCTGAAGATGCGTCCGTACGTCATCCGCCAGGGCGACTACCTCACCAAGCTGGGTCACACCATGGGCTTCGATCCCCAGACGGTGTGGCAGAACCCCAAGAACCAGTCGCTGCGCGAGCGCCGGCCCGACCCGGAGATGCTCCACCCCGGCGACCTGTTGTGGGTGCCCGACCAGGCCGATCTGCGCCGCTTGCCGGTCCGCTCTGGCGCCAGCAACCAATACGTGGCCCACATCCCGAAGAAGCCGATCGATCTCAAGATCCAGATCGGCGGCGAGGTGCTGGCGAAGGAGCCTTTTGTCGTGCTGGGCCTGGGACCCGATCCGGTCGAAGGGGAGACCGACGAAACCGGCCACCTCAAGACTCAGGTCGAGGTGCACGTCCGCGAGATCGAGGTGATCTTGCCGAACCAGAACCGCACCCTGCGTCTGCGCATCGGCGATCTGGACCCGATGGACACCATCGCCGGCCTGCGCAAGCGGCTGCTCCACCTCGGCTACTACCAGCCGACCCGGGTCGGCATCGAGAATCAGGACGCCACCGACGGGGACGCGCTGATCGCCGCGCTCAAGGCCTTCCAGTCGTTCGAGGCGCTGCCGGTCACAGGCAAGCTCGACGACGAGACGCGCAAGGCGTTGAACGAGGCGCACGGCTCCTGAGCAGACGCTCCCCCTCCCCGCCGAGGTGGCGGCCTGCCAGCTCGAAGACTTTGCGGCTCCCTGGACCAACCAGATCGCGAGAGATACGATCAGGGTTGTGACTTCTTGGTGGCTTAGCGCGCTCGCTGCCACCGCCGGGGCGGCCGTACTGTTCGTGGCGGGGGGTGGCTGTTCGATCGCTTTCGATCTCGATCGCGAGCAGTGCACCGAAGCGTCCGACTGCTCGGGCTTCGCGAACGCCACGTGTCAGGACAACGTGTGCGTGGCGCTCGACGTCTCGGGCGGCGGCGGCGCGGGCGGATCGGGCGGCGGCGCAGTGGACCCGCAGTGGGCATGCCTTCCGGGTTTCGAAGCCCCCGTGCCCCCCGGAGACACGATTCAGCACAACTACCGAGTCGAGATGGCCACGGGTGCGCCGGGCACCGTGCCGATGGGCTTGGCGATCGAGGTGTGCAACACGCTCGACCTGATGTGCACCTCCCCGGTGGACACGCCAGCGCCGGACGCGAACGGCGCCGTCCTGCTCGATCTCGACGTGGCGTTCGACGGCTACCTCCGGGTCACCAGTGACGAATCCATGCCCACGATCGTGGTGCTGCAACGGCCGGTGAAGTTCCCGCAGGAGCAGAAGGTCATCCGCGTCATCGGCCAGACCAACTTCGAGGGCTTGGTCTCGGCCGCGGACGTGACCTGGGACATGACGCGAGGCGTGGCGGTCGTGCTCACCAACAACTGCTTGGACATGCGCGCGGCAGGCGTTCGGGTGGAGTCGTCCGACAGCGACGCCGAGACGGTGACGTTCCACTTCAAGGGCGCGTTGCCCGACCCCGAGAGCACACAAACGGACGAGCAAGGGGCCGCCGGCTTCCTCAACATGCCGGTCGGCATCGCGGGGGTGGACATCTTCCGCGTCTCGACCGGGGAGTACATCGGCTCTGCGAGCTTTCGATCGCAGCCGGGCGTGATCAGCTACGTGCCGATCGGGCCTACGGCGGCGGAGTGACGACGGTGCTACGATTTCGGGGCGGCGATGAGTAACGAGCACATCGGAAAGTATCGCGTGCTTGCCAAGCTCGGTCAGGGCGGGATGGCGCGCGTGCTGCTCACGATGTCGCAGGGCCCACACGGCTTCAACAAGCTGCTGGTCGTCAAAGAGCTGCGCGAAGAGCTGGCGCAAGACCCAGACTTCCTGGCCATGTTCATGGATGAGGCGCGGATCGCGGCGCGCTTGAACCACCCGAACATCGTCCAGACGTACGAGATCGGCAGCGAAGATCACCGCTTCTTCATCGCGATGGAGTACCTCGAGGGGCAGCCGCTCAACGCGGTGTTTCGGCGTGTCGGGCGCAAGAACATCCCGCTCGAGATCCATCTGCGCATCCTGGCCGACGTGCTCGCCGGGCTGGAGCACGCGCATCGGCTCACCGACTTCGATGGCTCGCCGCTCGGCGTCGTGCACCGCGACGTGAGCCCGCAGAACGTGTTCTTGACCTATGACGGCCAGACCAAGCTGGTGGACTTCGGCATCGCCAAGGCGGCAGGCGCGTCGTCGCGCACGCAAGAGGGCATGCTCAAGGGCAAGATCTCGTACATCTCCCCGGAGCAAGCGCGCTGCGAGAAGGTCGACGCCCGCGCCGACATCTTCACCGTGGGCGTGATGCTGTGGGAGGCGATCGCGGGCCGGCGCATGGTCACGCGCGAAGACGAGATGAGCGTGCTGGCGCGGCGGATGGCGGGCCAGGACCCGCGCATCCGCGAGGTAGTGCCCGACGTCCCCGCCGAGCTGGCCGCGATCTGCGACCGCGCGATGGCGCCCTTGGCGGCCGATCGCTTCGAGACGGCGCAAGAGTTCCACGACGTGCTCGAACAGTACCTGGCGGGCTCCGATTTTCGCGTCAGCAGCAAGGACGTGGGTCACATGGTGACCTCCGCGTTCGCCGAGGAGCGCAGGCAAATCAAGGCGACGATCGAAGAGCAGGTGAAGAACGTCGCGTCGAACCGCGAGCCGATCAACCTGGAGCTCACGCCGGCGAGCTTGAAGGCCACCAGCGAGTCGCTCGCGCGCGTGATGATGCCGTACTCGCCGCTGCGCAGCGATCCACCGCTGTCCGGCGAGCATGCGCCCAGCAACACCACGCAGATGTCGCAGGCCATTTCGCCGCCGCGACCCAAGTCCCGCTCGATGTTGGGTGCGCTCGCCGTCGGCTCTGCGCTCGCGCTCGGCGCGCTCGGCGCGGTGGTCATGCTCAACCAAGGCAAGAGCGAGCCCGCCGCGACGAAGAGCAGCAGCCCTGCCGCTCCGCCAACGACGGCTGCCCCCGACGCCACCGCCGCCGCTGCTGCGCCAGCCAAAAGCACGGTCGCGCAACCAGACGACAAGACCGTGGCGCTGGTGATCGCCTACCCCGAAGGGGCCAAGGCCAAGCTCGATGGTGGCTACGTCGAGGGCAACCCCTTCAAGGCGCGCGTGCCCAAGGATGGCAGCCTGCACCGCATCGAGGTCGAGCAAGACGGCTACCGGACGGAGAAGCGCACGGTGACGTTCGACCGCGATATCGAGCTCGCGATCGAGCTCCGCGCCGCCCGCGGTGGCTACACGGCGATCGCCAAGCCCACGAATGTGGAGAAGCCCGCCGCGACCAGCGAGCCCACCGCCGCCGCCCCGCCACCCAAACCGCCCGAAGAGGCCGACCCCGGGAAGAAGAAGCCCAAGCCCACGGTCGAGCTGGACGAGTCCAACCCCTACAAGAAGAAGCCTTGAGCATGGCTCGCCTCCGCCCCCGTTCGCCGCGAACACGCTGGAGCGCGCTGGCGTTGTCGATCGCGCTCGGCACCACCAGCGTCGCGCACGCGCAGCAGCCCGCCACCAGCGAGGACGCGGGAGCTCACTTCGAGCGTGGCCTCGCGTTCTTCAAGGACGGAGACTACGAAGCTGCGATGGTGGCCTTCAAGAAGGCCTACGAGCTCGACCCGAACTACCGCGCGCTTTACAACCTGGGTCAGACCTCTCGCGAGCTCAAAGACTACGCCGCCGCGCTGGTGTCCTTCGAGCGGTACCTCGCCGAAGGCGGCGCGGAGATCGACGCGGAGCGCCGCAAGAAGGTCGAGGGCTGGGTGGCCGAGCTGAAGGACAAGATCGGCCGCGTCACGTTCAAAGCCAACGTGGCTGACGCCGAGGTCGCCGTCGACGACATCTTCGTCGGCAAGACGCCGCTCACCAAGCCCGTGGTGGTGAACGCGGGCCGGCGCAAGCTGGTGGTGACCAAGGCTGGGTACGCGCCTCTCACCCGCTTCATCGACGTGGCCGGCACGGAAGAGAAGACCGTCGATCTCGAGCTGACCTCGCTGACCGGTGGAGGAAGCGGCGGCGACAAAGCCGCCCCGGCGGAGATCGAGCACACCGCCTGGCCTTGGGTTGGCCTGGGCACCACCGCCGCGCTGGGCATCGCGTGGGGCACGGTCGGCGGCCTCGCGATCGGCAAGAAGTCCGCGTTCGACGACGCGATCGCGACCTTCCCCACCAACGGCGAAACGATCGATGCTGCACGCAGCGACGCCAAAACCTTTGCGCTCGCGGCGGACGTGCTCGGCGGGGTGACGGGAGCGGCGGCCGCGCTCACCATCCTGGCCTTCGCGCTCGACTACGGCCGCAGCAGTCCGAGCCAAGAAGCCCCCGCCGCCGCGATCGTGGGCCCCGGCTACGTCGGCGTGAGCGGCCGCTTCTAGCGCCGTGGTCTCGCTGCTCGATCTCCCCGAGCGCCTGGGCTCCTTCGAGATCACGGGCGTGCTCGGTGAGGGCGGCAGCGCCGTGGTGTACGCCGCACGCGACGGCAACCGCGAGGTCGCGCTCAAGGTGTTGCACCCCGAGATCGGTCTCGAGCCGAAGGAGGTCGACCGCTTCCTCGACGAGGCCGACCGAATGCGGCGCGTGCAACATCGCGCGCTCGTGCCGGTGCTACGTGCCGGGCTGTTGCCAGGGGGGCGCCCCTACATCGCCATGCCCAAGCTACGCGGCACCACGTTGGCGACCACCCTGACCGAGGGACCGATCCCGCTCGAGCGCGCGCTCACGTTGTTCACGGAGCTCGCCGAGGGGGTGGCCACGTTGCACGACGCCGGCCTGGTGCACCGCGACATCAAGCCCGAGAACGTGTTTCACCTGGTAGCGGAGGACCGCCTCGTGCTGCTCGACTTGGGCATCGCACGGGAGACGTCTTCGGCCCCGTCCACCACCACTCGCGCCGGCATGGTGCGCGGGACGCCCGCCTACATGGCGCCCGAGCGCTTCTTCGGCAAGCCAGCGTCCGTGCCGTCGGACGTGTACGAGCTCGCGCTCGTGCTGTACGCGATGCTCACCAGCAAGCTGCCGTGGGACGGTGACGATCCGCGCGCACGATTGGATCCGAAGCCGCCCTCCGAACGCGGAGTGCTGCTCCCGGTGGAGCTCACACGCTCGCTGATCACGGCGCTGTCGGTGCAACCCGAGGGTCGACCGACCTCGGTGCGCGCGCTGATCGACGACCTGGCGGAGAGCGCGCGGCGGAGCTCGCGTGTGGCCACCGCGCCCACCGAGCTCTCCGCCGCCACCCCGGTGCAGGCGATCCCCACACTGACCAGCCCGCGCTCGCCCCAAGAGGTCACGACCGGCCCGCGCGTGATGGTGGTCGAGCCTCCACCCCTCACCCCACAGCCGCTCACCAGCGACGCGGCGCGACGACCGACGAGCGCTGGCGCGCTGCTCGCCATGGGTGCTGGCATCGCCCTCGTCGGTGCGGTGGGCGGCGCCTACCTGGTGGTGAGCCTGACCAAGGGCGAGGCCACGCCGACCAGCGCGCCCGCCGCGCTGCCGCCCGACACCACGCCAACGGCCTCGGGCCAAACCTCGAGCGCGCCCGTCCCGCCTTCGGCGTCCGCACCAAGCCCAGCGCCGTCGGCCTCTGCGGACGCCGCGCCCTCCTCCTCCGCGCCGATCCCCAAGCCGGAGCCCAGCGTCGTGCCTCCCCCGAGCGGTGCACCACCACCCCCTGGCGTGCCCAGCACACAAGCTCCCGCCAAGCCCGCGGGCGATGCGGGCAAGGCCGCCGCGGCTTGCAACCAGTTCGTGGCGCTGATGTGCAACCCGAGCTCTGGCGCGACCCCGGCCGAGTGCACCGCATGGAAAGAGAACGCCACACGCTGGCGCGCCACGCTCCCACCCGACGACGCTGCCAAGCTGTGCTCCGACGCACGGCAATCGAGCGAGAAGGGGCTCGCCCTCCGACGCGCTTCCAAGCCTCCGCCGTGAGCCTCGTCAGCTGAGACGCGGGGCCGTCGCGCGCATACCATCAGCTCGTGTTCCGCGTCGCCTCGTTCAACCTCAAGGACCTGTTCGATCCCGTCTCGGACGAGGAGCGAGAGATCATGCGGGCGAAGCTCTCGCATGTGGCCGATCGGGTGCTGCGCGCTCGCCCCGACGTGCTCGCGCTGCAAGAGGTCGCATCGGATGCGCTGGTCGAGCAGCTGCGCACGGGACCGCTCGCGGAGCTCGGGTTCGGCTCCCCGGTGCTCGGACCGCGAGATCGGCGAGGTATCGGCGTCGGCATCTTGTCGCGCTTCCCGATCTCGAGCTCGACGCTACATCGCGCTGAAGAGCTGGACTTTCCCCGCTTCGTCGACACGGACGCGGCGCCCTTCCAGGGGCGACTACCGGCGCGCCGGGGCGTCGTCGAGCTGACGGTGGACGCGGGCGCGCTCGGCGCCGTGACCGTGATGACGCTGCACTTCAAGTCCAAGCTCGGCACCCCCATGAAGCGCGCGGACGGCAGCACGGTCGAAGACCCGTCGATGGCTGGGCGAGCCGCCGCGGCCTTGCGCGCGTTGGTGGCGCGCTCGGCCGAGGCGCTGCATCTGCGGCGCATCGTGGACGCGAAGCTCGCAGCACCGGAGCTCAAGCTGTGCGTGCTCGGCGATTTCAACGACACGCTCGGCTCGGTCCCGATCGAGATCGTGCGAGGGTTGGGCGCCCCTGCCGAGCAGGCGCTCGAAGCAGCCTTGTTGGCCGTGCCAGCCGAGCGTCGCTACTCCGTCCTGCACCGCGGCGAGCGCGAGCTCATCGACCACATCCTTTGCTCGAGCGCGCTGGCAGCGAGGCTGGTGGACGCAGGGATCGAGAACCAGGAGCTGCGCGACCACGGCCCACACGATCCGAACGGGCCTCCACAGCCCGATTCGGATCACGCGCTGGTCTGGGCTTCGTTCGCCTGACGGCTACTTCTTGGGCGCGGCAGACGAGGCCGGGGGCGCGTCCTTCTTCTTGTCGTCCTTCTTGTCGGCGCCCTCCTTCTTCTTGTCGTCCTTCTTGTCGGCGCCCTCGAGCCGAGCCGTCTTGATGTAGTCGAGCCCCGGGTACTTCTGACGCAAGAAGGCGTTGCCCTCGCTGACCAGCCGGTCTTGCTGGCTGGTCAGCTTGTCGCCGTAGTCGGAGTAGAGCTTGTCCACCACGCTCATGCCGTCCTCGAGCACCTTGCAGATGGGCGCGAAGCCCATGTCGTCCAAGCGGCTGTTGTCCCCGTAGTTGAAGAACAGCTGCGTCGAGCGCGTGGGGGTCGTCTTCTTGGGTGTATCGGTCGCGCCCGACATGGCGAACGTCAGCGTGCCGCGCGTGTTCGACTGGGTCACGTCGCCGCGCTCGATGTTCGACTTGCTCCACAGCTTGGACACCTCGGGGTTGCCATGGATCCCGAACTGCACCACGAACGGCTTGGGCTTCTGCACCACGCGGAAGAAAGCCACGTCGTCGAAGTAGTGGATCTTCACCAAGTTGTAGAAGCGATCCACACCGTGAGGCTCCCACGCGCGCGTGCACTCGATCATGAAGTCGCCTTGCGTGGTCTCGAACTTGACCTTGAACGCGTCCGGAGCCTTGTCCTTGGCCTTGTCGGGGTCCTTCATCAACGGATCGGTCGACTCGGGGAACGGGCCCTTGGGCTCCAGCTTCTCGGCGGGCGCCGTGGCGCTCGGCGTGGGCGCCGGCTTGGGCACGGGCTTGCTCGAGCTCACCCCAGCAGGCTTGGTGGCGGAGTTGCTCGCGGGAGCGGGCTTGTCGGGCTCCGGCGCCACGGGCGCGTCACAAGCAGCCAAGATCCACAGAGACAGGGCGCCCAAGAGACGTGATCGGCTCATCGCGCCGGTCATCGCAGAGCAGCGCCATCGGCGCAAGCCCGAGTCTCGGCTACGCTGAACGCGGTGCGCAGGTTCCGTGCGATCGCAGGGTGGCTCGTCGCCGCAGCCGCGGGTGGCTGCGCGTCGCCGGAGCCCGCGCCGCAGGCATCGGTGGCCGCGTCCGCGCCCGAGCCACCCAGCGACACCCCCAGCGACATCGCGCCCGCGATCCCCGGCTCGAGCGCGCCGGCACCGAGCTCGAGCGCCGCGAGCGCGACCGCCACCGTCGGCACGGCAAAGCGCCGCTACGTGCTCGGGGCGATCGGCGATTCGCTCACCGACGAGCGCTCGCAAGGTGGCGGCTACCTGGCGGTGCTGCGCGAACGCTGCCCGAAGAGCACGTTCTTGGGCTTCGGCAAGGGCGGCAACATGACCAACATGATGCGCAAGCGCTTCCTGCGTGACGTGTACGGCGAAGGGCTGGCCGAGGTGCGCCCCAAGTACACCCACGTGCTGATCCTGGGCGGCCTGGGAGACATCCTCTCGGACCAGACCGCGTTCAGAACTGCCAAGAAGATCGGCGAGGACATCGGCCTGATGGCCACGTGGGCACGCGAACGCGGAGCCAAGGTGATCGTTCTGAAGCTGCCGCCATGGGGAGGGATGAACGCTTACAACGGCGCGCGGGGCGCGATGACCCGCGCGGTGAACGACTGGATCGACGCCGAGGTCGCCGCCCAACGCATCGACGCAACGTTCGACACGCGCGCGGTCCTCGCGTGCGGCAACGTCGAGCTCTTGTGCGATCGCATGTCCTGGGCTGACGGCATCCACTGGTCGAAGGCAGGCCAGCGCGCCGTGGGCGAGGCGCTGCACGCCGCGTTGTTCGCCGACTGCGAGTGAGCCCGCGCCTTTGCGCTCACGACAAAGGATGGTAAGCCCGCGGGCCTTGTCATGCGTGTCTGCCGCTTCTTCTTCTGTCTGCTGATCGCGACCTTCGCGGTGGGGTGTGTGGTGGTTCCACAGAACCGCCGACGCTACCTGGCCGACCCCACCATGCTCCCCGTGGACGACCCGCTCGAAGCGCGAGCACGCGACAAGCTGCACACGACGCGTGAAGCCGCCAGCGGAGGAAACGGCCAACCCGCTGGAGGTGGTTGTGCGTGCGGGAACTAGCGTCCCGCTGACGATCGCGGCGTGCGCGCTGCTCGCGGGCAGCGAGGCGATCGCGGCCGAGCCCGACGCAGCAGCGCGCTTGAGCGCGGCCGTCGCCGAGAGCGAGGAGGTCGGCTGGGGGCTCGAGGAGATGCGGTTCTTCACGGCGTTCCTGTGGCAGCAGGGCAAGGGCCTGCAATCGCAAGCCGGACCCATCGACGGGCGTGGGCGCGAGGACGCGTGGATCCTGGAGCCGATGATGATGTTCCGCGTGCGCCAGAACGATCAGGTGACCCACACGTTGACGGTGCCGGTAGACATCGTCAGCGCCGCTTCGACCGACGCCATCGACCTCGTGAGCAAGGCGTCCGAGGTGAACGAGGCGGCCACGGTGGATCTCACCACGACCTACTCACCGAGCCCGATGGCAGACATGAGCTTCCGCTTCGGTGTGCACTACGAGGAGCCCATGCGCTCGTTCATCGCCGGCCCCTCGTTCGCGCTCAAGCTGTTCGAGGAGAACACCGTGCTGGGCTTCAACGCGGTCGTGATCTCCGATGGCTTCGACCCGCACACCTACACCGGGAAGGACGCCGGCTTCGCGGCGCGCACCGCGTTCAGCGTGAACGTGACTTGGCTGCAGGTGTTGTCGCCGACCACCTTGCTCGACGCATCGTTCGGCACGACGGAGCAGTGGGGCATGCTGCAGACCACATGGAACAGCCTGGTCGCCTACGAGACCGAGACGGAAGAGCGAGAGGCCCGCGTGTTCCGTACGGGAGAGGTCTTCCCCAAGAGCCGCAACCGCAACGCGTTCTTCGCGCGGCTCTCGCAGCACGTGCCCGCGTCCCGCACGACCGCCAAAGTGGGCTACCGGTTCTACGTGGATGAGAACCTGGTGCTCGCGCACAGCCTGGAGGCGCAAGTGTTCCAGTACTTGGGGCCCTTCTTCTACCTGCGTGGGCACGGGCGACTGCACACGCAGACCGCCCCCGATTTCTGGGCCCCTTACGTGATCGATCCCCAGGAGCGAGACCGCCGCAGCAGCGACAGCGATCTCGAGGAGCTGGTCTCACGCGAAGCAGGCCTCAAGCTGGTGTTCGATCGCTCGCAAGCGCCAGCCTCGATACGCTCGAGCGACAGCTTCGATCTCGCCTACCTCCGCTACCAACGGGACAACGGCCTGTCGATCGACTCGTGGTCGCTCGGCTACGGGAGGACGTTTTGAAGATCTCTCTCTCGATCGCGCTGGTCACGTTGGTGCTGCTCGGCTGCAAGGGCTCGCCCCAGAACCCTGGTTCGCGCCCGGCCCCCGTGCTCTTGGACACGGCGCTGCCCAGCTCGCCGGTTTCCCCTCTCGCGGGCGGTCCGGCCGTGCCGCTGGAGCAGGTCGTCAAAGGCAAAGTGGCCGTGATCGACCTGTGGGCCAGCTGGTGCGAGGCGTGCCGCGAGGTGAGCAAGAACGTGGATCTGCTCGCCGAGGTTCACAAGGGCGACGCATTTCTCGCTGTCGGCCTGGATGTCGGAGAGGAGCCTCTGGTCGTGTCGCGCTTCTTGGAGGGACGCATGCCTGCGTACCCCATCTACCTCGACCCCGAGTTCCGCGTCCCGGACGCGCTCGGCGCCACGGAGTTGCCGACCGTCCTGGTCGTGGACAAGAACGGGAGGATTCGACTGATCCGCCGCAAGATCGACGGCGACGTCCTGCGCGCGGTCAAAGACCTGCTGGCTCAGCCATGAGCGCGCCGCGGCGGCAGAGTCAGTTGCACGAGCAGCTGCAGCCGTCGCCCTGATCGCAGCCAGACGGACAGTCGACCTGACCGCACGCTTGAGGGTGACCGCAGTCCACATTGCAGCCGCACGAAGCGTCGCAGTCCAGGTTGCCACACGAGCCGTTGCCGCTGCACGTGATGTCGCAGTCGCCCGGCCCGCAGTCCAGGTTGTCGCAGCTGGACGAGCCGCTGCACGTGATGTTGCAGACGTCCGCCGTGCAATCGATGCTGTCACAGCTGTTCGTTTCCGAGCAGATGATGGTGCACTCGTCACCGCCACAGCTGATGGTGCCGCCGCAGGCATCGTCTTGGCTGCAGTCGATGGTGCAGCTGGACGCCTCGCCGCACTCGATCGGACCATTGCAGCTGCCCTCGCCGCCGCAGTCGATGGTGCACGGCAGGCCTGGCGGGCAGGTCACGCCGGAGCCACAGCTGTCGTTGTCGCTGCAGTCGAAACGACACCCCCCTGACTGGCACTGGGCGCCGGCGGCCTCGCACGCCTCCACACAGGCATCCGGCGCACCCCCGCTCCCGCCTCCGCCGGGGGGCCCACCAGCAGACTGCCCACCGGCCGCCTGACCTCCGTTTGCGAGCTCGTGGTCCTCGAAGCCGAGCACGACCTGACAAGCGCAGAGCGGCACGACCAGCAAGCACCCCGACCATAAGCGCATGCCGAGAGCGTAGCGAGGCTGCCTGGACTCGGCAACGGAGCGATCTTCCGGAAGCGGGCCACCCGTGCGAGCCTCTGGGCGATGGCCAAGAAGGCCCCGAGCTCTCAGGTCGAGCGGCTGCTGGCTGCGCAGGAACAAGGCTTGCGCGACCTCGCCGCCACGGGTGCGAGCGACGTCGTGTTCGTGCGAGAGCACCGCGCCCCGCCGTCGATGCTGTTCGATCGGCTCGAGGAGCAAGCGCTCGCTCTGGGCTTCGCCGTGGCGTCGACCGCGGTGGGACATGAGCACGGCTTCGAGTCACTCGACGTGGTGTTGCGCGGCTTCGTGGCGCAGCTGCGCATCGCAGAGCAAGAGGAGCGCGGCCTCGTCGCCCTGGTCGACGCGTTCGCGAAGAGCGCTGGCAAGAGAGCGCTGCAGCGCTTCGACGACGGCGCCGAGGCCCACGGCCTCTCCGGCGACCTGGCGCGTCTGTGCCGGGCGTATGTGGCGGCGCGTGAAGATCGCACCGAGGTCAAACGCATTCGCGCGTTCTTGGAGGGACGCGAGGCCCCGCCAGCGGACGACGACGGGCCGCTCGGCGCGCTCACCGCCCGCACCGCCAAGCGCACCTTGGCCGATCTCTCGCGCTTGGTGCGCGCGCTGGGCCACGCGGGCTTGGTGCTGATCACCCGGCGCGCAGGCCTGCTCACCGAGCTCCCACCCGCCCAGCGCGAGGGCGCGTACACGGTGCTGCGCGAGCTGGTGGACAACGCGGACGGGCCCCGCGGCGCGATCGCTACGCGCGTGTACGTCTCGGGTGGGGACGAGCTGTTCGATAGCCGCCGCGCGATCAGCGAGAACGCCCCGCTCGCCACGCGTACGCTGGACGATCTGCCCGAAGCAGCGCGGGCGATCCCCCTGCCCCACGCCACGGTGGTGCACCTTCAGGCACCGGAGATCGAGCCCGAGCCGGTGCTGCGCGAGCCCGACGATGTGGGTCCCCACCGTCGACGAGCGCTCGCGGCGATCATCCGCGCCAGCATGGGCTTGCCGCCGCTCGATCTCTTGGCCCAGCTCACGGTGGGCTACGAGAGCGTCGACGCCGCGCTGGACAAGCTGTTCGAGCACACCGAGAACGCGGGCTCGGTGTTCTCGCTGCTGTCTGGCGACTACGGCACCGGCAAGACGCACATGTTGCTGCACGTGACCGCGCGGGCGCTGAGCGAGCGTAGACCCGTGCTGCGCTTGAGCGTCGAGCGGCTCGACACCGACCTGGGCAACCCGCAACGTCACCTGCGGCGCCTGATCGAAGGGGCGTTGCTGCCCGGGATCGGCGCGCCGAGCCCGCTCGATCGACTGGAGCATTGGCGGGCGTCGGACGCCGGCGCGCGCAAGCTGCGCAAAGCGCTGCTGGCGGTGGGTGAGGGCGAGGGCGACGCGGCCGCGGCGGCGAACAAGGCGATGCGCGAGTGGGGCGTGGGTGAGCGTGAGCTCTCGGTGTTCATGGGGGCGTTCGACCTGGAGAGCAAGGCAGGCAACCCCAACTACCGACAAGACGCCTATGGCCGCTTGCTCCTGTGGCTCGAGCTGCTCGAGCGCCTGGATGGCACCGCCGGCCCGCTGGTGCTGATCGACGAGGCGGAGAACCTGTACCGCGGCGGCACCAGCCGGCCCGAGCGCCGCACCGCGCTGCGGTCGCTGGCGTTCTACTGCGGAGGCTCGTTGCCGCGCGCGTGCGTGATCTTCGCCGTCACGCCCGAGACTCTGGGCATGCTGCGCGAAGAGGCCGAGGCCATGCTCGACGACATCACCGAGCAGCGCACGGTTCTTTCATGCGAGGACGTGACCATGTTGCGCCGCCGCCTGCTGCGCGCGCGGCCCATCGAGGTGGCGCGCCTTTCGAAGGACGGCCTGACCGAGCTCGCGACCAGGGTCCGCGCCGTCCACGCGAGCGCGCGTGGCGCGGTGCGCGACGCCGAGTGGGGCGAGTTCGTGGCGGGGCTCGTGAGCCACAGGCCCACCCCGCGCGAGGTGGTGCGCGGGGCCGTCACCAGGCTCGAGACGTTGTGGTGGTCCGGGCTGGTCGTCGAAGACGGTGCCTGAAGGCGCTCAGCGGCGCACGGACTCTCGCCGTACCCGCAGCTTGGTCTTGAGCGGCGGCCCGCTCGGCATGGGCCGCTCGAGCTCGACGACCACGTCTTCGCCCAACGGCCCGCTCAGGAAGTCGCGCGCCTCGGCGATGCTGCTGATCGGAGTGTTGGCCAAGCTGAGGATGCGGTCCTCCGGCTCGAGCCCCGCGTGTTCGGCTTCGCCCCCCTCGGGCACGTCCACGATCACGACCGAGCCCTTGCGCTCCGCCAACGTGACCGCCACCGAGCCCGCGCCCTTGATCTTGGGCGGCTCGTAGCTCTGCGCCGGGATGACGATGACGACGCGGCGCGTGACGCGATCCCGTCGCACCTCGATCTCGTCGCTGCGTCCGCGCCCCAGATCCGGGCTGTAGGCCTCGAGCACCACCTTGCCCTCGGGCAGGCCCGGCAGCTCGAAGCGCCCATCCGCGTCCGTCTGCACCAAGCCCGACGGCAGCCGGCCCACCGGAAGGTAGGTGGGCACCGCGCCCCAGCCCACGCGCGCGGCAGCGACGGGATCGTCGTTCTCGTCTCGCACGGTGCCCTCGACACTGCCGGCCGGCAAGAGGTCGATCTTGTCGATCTCGGTCGCGCGCCGGACGTCGCCCACGAAGTCGATCACGCGCTCATCGAGCGCGTAGCCCTCGGCACGGGTCACGAGCCTGATCCTGCCGGGGCCCAGGTCGGTCGACTCGAAGCCGCCGTCCTCGTCGGTCGTCGCGTGGCGCGCACCCGCCAGCGTGAACAAGGTGACCGACGCGCCTTCGAGCTTCTCTCTGCCGCCGCGCCCGGTGACGAAGCCGCGCAGCGTGCGCCCCGGTTGCAGCTGAAACTCGTGCTCCTTGGCCACCGCGTCGAGCACCTCGACCAAGGGCGCGCGCTTGGGGCCCTCGGCCACGATGCGCGCCGGAAGGCCGCGGATGCTCGGCACCTCGACCTCACCGTCATCGTTGCTGAACAGTGTCCGCGTGAGCACGGTGTCGCGGTCGAGCGACTGCACGCGCACCTCGACGCGCGAGATCGGGTAGCCCCGCTCGTCCTCGAAGCGCAGGGTCGAGCTCTCGCGCGCTTTGGGCAGCACGATCTCGATGCGCGTGCGCTTGCCGGCAGGCACCTCCACTTCGAGCCTCGCAGCCACCTCGCCCATCGAGTCCGGGCGGAACACGCTCACGAGCACGATCTCGGGCACCGAGGCCGCCGCGAAGTCGCCGTCGTCGCCCGCATAGGTCATCTGCTGAAAAGTGCCCTCGAGCGCGGCCAGCTCCAGCCGCGCTCCCACCACCGGGAAGCGATCCTCCTCGAGCACACGGCCCTCCAGGCGACCCCCGCGCCGCAACACGATGTGCACCTCGACCTCCGAGCCCGGACCGACCGCGATGACGTCGGTGACGGCCTCGGTGAACTCCGGGTGCTTGACCAACACCTGCACACGGCCGGGCGTGACGGGTGACGCGCGGAACGTGCCGTCGGCGCGCGTGACCCACGGGTCGCCGCCACCTGGCGCACCACCGAAGGCGCCGCCGCCCTGCGGGATGGGCGGCACCGGACCCGGCACCACTCCCAGCTCTCCGCGCGGGATCAACGGCAGAGGGCCGCTCAGCGAGAACGCAAAGAGATCATCTCGGAAGCCTTCGCGACTGGACGACTCGTGTGTGGGCATGCCGTCGAGATCCGTGCCGAACACCTCGATCGCCGCCCCCTCGACGGGGAAGCCGCGCTCGTCGCGCACGTCGCCGAAGATCGCGCCGCCCTTCAAGAGCGCCACCGTGACGTCGCTCGCATCGGGCTCGTCCACCGCGACCATGCGGCCCACGAAGCCGCTCGCGCGCGCGGACACCGTGATCGGGCCCGGGCTGATCGGCCCCAGCAGCACGGCGCCGTCCTTGCCCGTGCGACCCTCCACCGGGAACGAAGTGAGCCCCTCTTCTGCGAGCACCACGTCGGCATCCGCGACCGGCGGCGGGTCCAAGCCGCTTTCGCGCATCGGCCCATCGGTCACCGAGACCAGCACGAAGCGGCCCTCCTGGAGCGTGAGCGTGCGCTCCACCACGGCACCACGCGGCAAGATGACGTTGAGGTCGCGCGCCGAGACCTCGCTGCCGAGCCGCGCGCGCAAATCGTAAACGCCGGCGTACAGGCCCAAGATGGAGACCTGCCCGTTCTCGTCGGCGAGCGCTGACCGCGGCGGCCACACCCCTGGCCCAGAGATCAGCACCTCCGCGAAGCTCGCTGGTTGGCCCGCGGTGTCGATCACCGAGACCTCGAACCCCCCGAGCCGCTCGAGCTTGATCTCGAGCGCGGCGACGTCGGGGTACACACCGCTGCGCGCCACGTCGTCGTAGCCCTCGGCCTCGACGCTCACGCCCCACGGCGCCGCGCCCAAGCGATCGAACTTGGCCGTGCCGTCGGGGCCGGTGAGGAGCACGTGGGGCAGCGGTTCGTCGCCGCTCACCATCACTTCTGCGCCGAGCACCGGCGCGCCTTGGTCGTCGACGACGCGCACCAAGAGCTCCTCTGCGGGTGCGAGCGCGAGCGTCACCAGCCGCTTGGTCTCGCCGAGCTGCGCGCGCGCCGCGCCCCGCGTGCGGCCCTTGCCGTAGCCCAGCACCCAGACTTCTCCGCGCGGCAACCCTTGGAACGTGACGGGCTCGCCGGCTCGGCTCCAACGCTCGCCCGCGAAGTACACCACGCCGTCAGCACCGAGCGTGAACACGCGGACGATCGTGTCGGCCAGCGCCAAGCCCTCGCTGTCCACGACGCGGACCTCGAGCTCCGCGTCTCCGGCAGGAGCCTTCGGCGCGGACGGCAGGGGGGGCGGCAGCCAGCTCGAGAACGAGCTGGTGTCGCGCAACGACCCGAGGAACAGCAGGCACACCACGGTCGCGAGCAGGACCGCCACGCGAGCGAGCGCTGTGCGCGCCTGGCGCGAGGCGCGGCTGGAGGGCGCCGCGGCCACGTGGGCTCAGCCCGCGGCGGTGCCGCGAACTTCGGCGACGACCGCGAGGACCTCTTCGTCGCGGAGGTTGTGTTGGGTGGTCTTGGCCTTGGCCAAGATGGCGTCGACCAGGTCTTTGGAGGGCTCGATGCGACGCTGGCGGAGCCAGAAGTTCACATTCGAGGCGCCCGACATGTAGCCGATGCAGATCTCTTGCTCGCGGCCGAACATGCCCGCGGGCACACCGGAGTAGATGCGATCGCCGAGCCAAGCGTCGCCCTTCTGCTGCGCTTTGATGATCGCCGCGGCGTGCACGCCAGTCGCGGTGCGGAACGCGTCACGGCCCACCAGCGGATAGTTGATCGGCACCTGCCAGCCGACCGCCTCGGCCAGCACGCTGCAGTACTCGAGCAGGTGCGAAAGATCCTGGTGGTCGAGCTGGTGGAGCAGCTTCAAGTTGAGCAAGATCAGCTCCATCGGAGCGTTGCCCACGCGCTCGCCGATGCCGAGCGCGGTGCCGTGCACGCGGTCCGCGCCCCACTCGAGCGCCATCACCGCGTTCACCAGGGCGAGCCCGCGATCGTTGTGGCCGTGCCAGTCGATGCCCACGTTGGCTCCCATGCCCGCGACGATGCTGCGGGTGAAGCCGATCAGATTGCGCACGCCGTCCGGTGTGGAGTGCCCGACCGTGTCGCACAAACACAGGCGTGTGGCGCCGTGGTCGATCGCGTTCTTGAACAGCGTGGCGAGCGAATCGGGCCGCGAGCGCGTGGTGTCCTCGGTGACGTAGGCCACCTCGAGGCCGTTCTTGACCGCCACGTCGATCGCCTCGGCGCTCTTCTTGGCGATGGTGGCAATGTCCCAGCCTTCTGCAAACTGGCGGATGGGGCTCGAGCCGATGAAGGCATACACCTCCACGGGGATGCCCGCGCGCTGCGAGATCTCGATCATCGGCGTGATGTCACCGACGACGGTCCGACCTGCGCACGCGACCTTGAGCTTGAGCTTGTTGTCGGTGATCTCGCGGCACATCCTGAGCACGTCGTCGAACGCGCGCTGAGAGCTGCCCGGCAGGCCGATGTCGGCCGCGTGGATGCCGATCTTCTCCATCAAGTGGAGGAGCCGCAGCTTGTAGTCGATCGATGGATCCGAGACGCTCGGGTTCTGCAGGCCGTCGCGCAGCGTCTCGTCGAAGAAGGTGACGCCTTCGGGGATGAGACGCCCTTTGCGGCCGACCTCGTTCCAGTCGTAGATCAGCTCCCCGTGGCTGCGCTCGCGTTCACCCTCGGCGTTCATACCTCAGTATACCTCACGAATCAGGACGTTCACTGTGGTGGACCCAGGCGCGTCCAGGGCACCAGGTGATCTGGCGGAGCCGGGAATCGGCTTGCCACATCGATGGTTCCGCGATGGCTCCTTCTCGCTCTTCACCCTAAGCTTGGGGCACTTTCATGTGGCAGTGGATCTCGCAGTGGCTCTCGCTCCCGCACTTCGGTAACGCCGTCCTTTACGCGATCCTGGCGGCGGCGGGGTACACGTTTGCGGTGTCCTTGGCGGCTGGGGCGGGCCGGCCCAGGCTGCTGTCCGCCGCGCGGTTCGGCGCCTACGGCACCATCGCGCTGGTGGGCCTGGCGGTGCTCACGCTGGCCTACGCCTTCGTCAGCAACGATTTCCGACTGTCCTACGTGTCTCGCTACAGCGACCGCGGGATGACCGTGACCTATCTGCTGGTCGCGCTATGGGGCGGGCAAGACGGCTCCTGGCTCTGGTGGCTGTTCCTAGTGTCGCTGTTCGGCGGCATCTGCGTGAAGTGGCTGGGGCGCCGCTACCGCGAGCTGCAGCCCTACGTGCTCGCCACCATGATGGCGGTGATCGCGTTCGACGCGGTGCTGCTCATCTTCGCGGTGTCACCCTTCGCCACCAACATCGGTGGCGCTCCCAATGACGGAGCGGGGCTGAACTACCAGCTGCGCAACTTCTACATGATCATCCACCCGCCGAGCCTCTACATAGGCTTCACGAGCGCGGTGATCCCGTTCGCGTTCTGCATCGCTGCGCTGATCACCGGCCGGCTGGACAACGAGTGGATCGACGCCACGCGCAAGTGGATGTTGTTCTCCTGGCTGTTCCTCACCATCGGCAACGTGCTCGGTATGATGTGGGCCTACGAGGAGCTCGGCTGGGGCGGCGATTGGGCCTGGGACCCGGTGGAGAACGCGGCGTGCCTGCCATGGTGGACGGCGAGCGCGTACGTGCACTCGACCATGATCCAAGAGCGGCGCGGCATGCTCAAGGTCTGGAACGTGTTCCTGATCTGCGCGACGTTCTGGCTGACGCTGTTCGGCACCTTCCTCACGCGCTCTGGCCTGATCGCCAGCGTGCACTCGTTCGCGCAGAGCAGCATCGGGAGCTATTTCCTGGTGTACATGGGCGTCGTGCTCGCGATCTGCGTGGGGCTGATCGTGTGGCGGCTCCCGCTGCTGCGGAGCGAGGGCGTGCTGGAGTCGCCGCTCTCACGCGAGGCTGCGTTCTTGGGCAACAACTGGGCGCTGCTCGGATGCGGCGCGTTCATCGCGGTGGCCACCACGTGGCCGCTCATCTCGGAGGGCCTGCTGGACTACAAGTCCACGGTCGGCCCTACGTTCTACGACTTCTGGCTGCCGGTGCCGTTCGTGGCGATCTTCATGCTCATGTGCGTGGCGCCGCTGCTCGGGTGGCGCAAGACGAGCCCGGAGCTATTCAGGAAGGGCTTCATCATCCCCGTCGCGAGCGGGGTGATCTTGCTCGTGTTGCACTTCATCTTCGCCAAAGCGATGCGGATGCCGCCGCTGGTGACGATGCCGAACCTCTACCCGGCGCCCTCGGCCGAGGCGATGGCGCGCATGGATGGCATCGGCATCGCCGGCGCCAAGGCGGTGCACTACATGGGCGCGGTGGTGGCGTTCGTGAACGGGAAGCTGCCGGCCGTGATCACCTTCTTGGCCGGGTTCAAGCTGGCCGTGGTGGCGCAGGAGGTTGGACGCGGCATCTGGGCGCGGCAGCGCGGCGCCGCCGAGCGCAAGGAGCCCGAGTCGTACGCACAAAGCTTCTGGCGGTTGGTATCGAAGTCTCGCCGCCGCTACGGCGGCTACGTCGTCCACGTGGGCATCGTGCTGCTCTACGTGCACTTCACGGGGCGCGTGTGGGGCACGGACATGGAGACCTCGATCCAGAAGGGCGCCACCGTGAAGGTGGACGAAGCCTACTCCGTCACCTACGTGGACTCGCGGCGCGAGAGCGACCCGGAGAAGATGGTCATCATCGCCGAGCTCGACGTGATCGAGCGCGGCCAAGACGTGGGCAGGCTGACCCCTTCCAAGTTCATCTACAAGTCGATGGGTGGGCAGATGTCCACCGAGGTGTCGCGGCACATCACGCTGCGCGACGACCTGTATGTGACGCTGGCCAATGTGGACCCGGCGACGGAGCTCGCGTCCTTTCAGTTCCACGTCAACCCGTTCGCCTTCTTGCTCGTGGTGGGCGGGGCGATCATGGTCCTCGGCGCGCTGATCTCGCTCTGGCCCGACGTGGTGGAGGAGCAGGTCACGGTCTGGAGCTACATCCGAGCGGCGGCGGGCGTGGGCATGACGTTGGTGTTCGTGATCATGCTGCTGGGCTGGCCCAAACGTGCGTCCGCCCACGTCCATCAAGCACGGGGTAGCCCCGCGGCCATGGTCTCGGTAGAGGCTACCCCATGACTGCGCTGCAGCGCCTCCGGTCGGCCTTGGCGCGGCCCACGAGTGAACGTGGCCGGCGCTTCTTGCGCCGCGCCCTGTTCCTGTGCGCGCTGCTGGTGACGCTGCCCACCTGGGTCACGGGTGAGGCGGTGGGCCAGGCTCACGTGATGCGCGGCGGCACCGTGCGCATCCAGAGCGAGACCGAGCGCGAGCTCTTCTTTGGCTTGATCTGCATGTGCGGCTGCCCGCGCGAGACGCTGGGCACGTGCGCGTGTGAGTACGGCGGGGAGCGCCGCGAGGAGCTGCGCGGCATGTTGGCGCAGGGCTTGTCCATCGAGGCCATCCAGAAGGCGTACGCCGACAGGTTCGGCACCCACGCCGTGGCGTTGCCGCCAAACTCCGGCGCCAGCCGCTTGATCTGGGCGCTGCCGCTGCTCGGCATCATCGCGGGCGCATTCTTGGTCGTGCGCTTGCTGCGCAAGTGGTCGATCCGTGGGCGAGAGGTCGCTGCCAGTGAGCCCGCCGTTGGCACCAAGCGCGATGCCTACGACGACCGCCTCGACGACGAGCTGAAGGATCTCGATCGCGAATGAGTGTCGGGCCCGAGAAGTCGCAGGAATCTACCGGCCGCAAGCTGGAACCGAGCGTGGACCGGCCGCTCCCGACGCTGGCGGTCGCAGGCGTGGTGGCGTTGGTGGTGACCGCCGCGGCGATGGTCGCGTACAGCAGGTTCGGCGCACCTGGGGTGGTGTTGGTGCTCGCGGGGGGCGCGCTGCTCGGCAGCGTGGCGGCGTTCTGGTCGAGCCTCCGCACCTTGATCGGCGAAACCAAGCTGACGGGCGCAGATGCGTTTGCCATCGGCACCAGCGGTGGCGCAGAGGAGCAGAAGCGGGCCGTGCTGCGCGCGCTGAAAGACCTCGAGTTCGAGCGCGCAGTCGGGAAGATCAGCGAGGAAGACTACAAGGTGCTGGTGGGGCGCTATCGCGCCGAGGCAAAGCGCCTGCTCAAGCAGATCGACGAGGCGTCGGCCGCGCAGCGCGCACGCGCCGAGGCCGTGGTGCAGGCCGAGCTCGAGCGACTGGGCATCGTGCCGGCGAGCAACGCCGCACCAGCAGCCAACGCCGAGCGAAGTGATCCTGCGGCAGACTCGAGCACCTCGGCCGACGACCCTGCAACTGCAACTCCCGACGAAGCCTCCGCAGACGCAAAGGCGAGCGAGTCCGAGGGCGAGGGCACCAAGGCCAGCGCTGACCTGGATCCTGGCGAAGAGCAGGCCGCCGAGAGTGCGAACAAGGATGCTGGGAGCGTCCCCGAGAAGATGCCCGCTGAGCCCGAGCCCGAACGCGCCCGCGAAGGAGAGCCTCATGCGTAGAGCCTTGTGGCCCCTCGCGTTGCTCGTGGCGGCGCCGGCGTTCGCGCAGCCGCTCGCGCCTTCCGCGGCACCTGCCGCCGCCAGCAGCGCGGCGCCGAGCGCCCCGGCGCCAACCGCGCCGCCCGCGCGCAGCGCCGACCCGCACGCGGGCATGAGCCCCCACGGCACGGCCGATCCGCACCAACAGCAGCCTCGGCAGAAGGGTTACCAGCCTCCGGCGGACGGCGGTCGGGTCGATGCGGCGCTGCCTCCTGGCAGCATGGTGATCTTCATCGGCGACGCCTTCGACAAACCCGTGCCCAACGCCGAGGTCGATCTGCTCATCACCCGCGATTCGGTCACAGAGGGCAAGTCGAGCGACATGAAGCGCGGCGTGACCAACGACGCGGGCGAGCTGCGCTTCGACGATCTGCCATACGGCAGCGGCTACGCGTACGCCGTGCGCACCAAGCGCGGACCGGCCACCTTCGAGGTGGGTCCGATGGGCATGACGGACAGAGGCGGCGTACGTGCGTTCTTGCACGTGTTCGAGTCCACCACGGACATCAACGAGGCGATGGTGATCGGTCGCACCACCGTGGAGATCACCTTCAAGGAAGACGTGTTGGTGATCAACTGCACCATCAACTACTTCAACCGCAGCCCGCTGGCGTGGATCGCCGAGCAAGAGATCATCTTGCCCACGGGCTTCAAGGCGCTGACGGTGCCAGACGGCATGACGCCGAGCTTGGTCCCGACCGAGCGCGGAGCGCTGATGAAGGGCACGTTGCCGCCGGGCGACGTGAACATGGGTTTTCGCTACCAGGTTCCGCTGGAGAAGGATGGCGATCAATCGCTGCCCATCCCGTTCCTGCCCAACATGGCGCAGGCCATGATCGGAATGGAGGCCTCGAAGAAGATGAAGCTCAGCGCCTCCGGCTTCGCGGAAGCGCAACGCATTCAGGATCAAGCGGGCCGCACCTGGCTCGTCACGCAACGCCAAGTGACGCGCGACGACCGCTCGTTGCTGAGCAGCCCCACCGTCACGATCACCGGCATCCCCACACGCTCGTACGGTGGCTGGATCTCGGTGGCGCTCGCCTTGCTCGCGGCAGGCAGCGCGGCTTGGTACGTGATCTCTCGGCGCGAGGCCGTCACTCTTCCCGAAGACACCGCGCGTGATCTGATGGAAGCGAAGCAGGCCTTGTTGGTCGAGTTCGCCGCTCTCGAGCGGGCACGCAGCCGCGGCGAGATCGGCCCCAAGACGTACGAGCGCGTGCGGCGCTCCATGCTCGACGCGCTCGCCCGCATCCTCCAGCAGCTCGAGGGCGGAAAGGCGGCGATGCCGACCAGCGTCTTGTTCTCGCCTGCCGAGCCTGCGCCCGCACCCCCAGAACCCGAGCCGTCTTTCTCACCCCTCGCCGAGGACGAACATGCCGCAGCGGTTCGCACGCCTCCAAAGAAGCCCAAAGTCCGCAGAGCACGTTGAGCTACGCGACCACGACGCCTGGGTCCTGAGCGACGCTCCGTGGGCGGGCGGCACGCCCACAGGGGAGCGGATTCAGGGCGTGAACGAGCTCGATCCGCGCCTGCTCACACCCGTCACGCCTTCGAAGATCCTGTGCGTGGGTCGCAACTACCGCGCGCACGCGCAGGAGCTCGGCAACGAGGTGCCGGTGGAGCCGATGTTGTTCTACAAGCCACCGTCGTCGCTGCTGGCTCCGGGCGGCACGATCGAGCTGCCTCCCGAGAGCATCGCCTCTCGCATCGAGCACGAGGCCGAGCTCTGCGTGGTGATCGGCAGGGAGCTTCGACGCGCAAGCGAGGAGCAGGCCGCTGCTGCCGTCTTCGGGTTGACGCTGGCTTGTGACGTGACCGCGCGCGACCTGCAAAAGAAGGATGGACAGTGGTGGCGCGCGAAGGGCATGGACACGTTCTGTCCCGTCGGTCCGGTCGTGGTGAGCGGCGTGTCGCCCGACGACCTCGAGATCGCTTGCTCCGTGAACGGTGCTCAACGCCAGCGTGGCTCCACACGCAACATGATCTTCTCGGTGCCGCGTGTCCTGGCGCACGTGAGCCAGGTCATCACGCTGCTGCCAGGCGACCTGGTCCTGACGGGAACGCCCGAGGGCGTGGGTCCGCTCGTACCGGGCGATCTGCTCGAAATCAGCGCTTCGGGGCTGGGCGTCCTGCGCGCCCAAGTGGCCCGATCGAGCTCCTGACATGGGCCCTTGGGTTCGCCGCCTGCTCGGAGATAAGCTGCACCAGACTCCGCTCCGCCCATGACGATCGCCCTCCTTTCCATTGGAACCGAGCTGCTTCGCGGCGAGATCGTGGACACCAACGCGGCCTGGCTCGCGGCGACGTTGACCGAAGAAGGCTTCAACGTCGCCTGCGCCGACACCGTGGGCGACGACCCGGAGAGGATCGTGGCGTGCTTGAAGCGGCTGGGCGAGACGCATCGCGTGGTGATCGCCACGGGTGGCTTGGGACCGACCAGTGACGATCTCACCACCGCGTGTGTGGCGCGAGCGGCGGGGGTCGAGCTCGTGCGCGACGACAGCGCGCTGCTCGCCATCCGCCGGCGCGTCGAAGCCCGCGGCCGGCAGGTGACGCCGCAACACGAGAAGCAAGCCGACGTGCCCAAGGGGGCCGAGGTGCTCCCCAACGCCGACGGGACCGCGCCCGGCTTCGCGGTGACCATCGGCAACGCGGTGAGCTACTTCATGCCCGGTGTGCCCCGGGAGATGAAGCGGATGTTCCGGGAGCAGGTGCTGCCCCGGATCCGCCCGAGCGCGCCCAACGACACGTTCGTGGTGCGCCTTCGCACCTTCGGGCTGCCCGAGTCCACCGCGGCCCAGCTGCTCGAGGGCATCGAGTGTGATTTCGAGCACGTGACGCTCGGGTACCGAGTGCACTTCCCGGAGCTCGACGTGAAGGTGGTGGGCGTGGGCGGCACCCACTCGGAGGCTAGGGAGCGAGCGACTGGCGCCGCGCTCGTGGTACGAGAACGCCTCGGCGACGTCGTGTATGGCGAGGCAGACGAGACGCTGCCCGGCATCACCGGGCGGGCATTGCGCACGCGCGGGTGGCGCTTGGCGATCGCGGAGTCGTGCACGGGTGGCCTGATCTCCCACCTGCTCACCTCCAGCGCCGGAGCGAGCGACTTCCTGGTGGGCTCCGCGGTGACGTACGCCAACAGCGCGAAGACTCGCCTGCTGGGCGTGTCGGAAGACACGCTGCGCGGGCATGGCGCGGTCAGCGCCGAGGTCGCCGCTGAAATGGCCCAGGGTGTCAGGCGGTTGTGCGAGGTCGATGTGGGCCTGTCCGTGACCGGCATCGCAGGCCCCGGGGGTGCCACCGCCAGCAAGCCCGTGGGCTTGGTCTACTGGGCCGTGGCGCACCCTGGTGGGACGATCGTGCGCGAGCGCGTCTTCCACGGCGATCGCAACGAAGTCCAGGTGCATGCCGCACACGCCGCCCTCGATTTGGTTCGGCGCACCGCGGCGGGCATGGGAGATGCGCACGACATCCCCGTGAGCCAGCGCCCTCCCCTGCTCTGAAACCCGACGCGGTGCCGCCGCGTAGCTCGGTTCGATGTCGCCCCTCGCTGCCGCTCGTCGCCCGTGGCTCGCTTTGCTAGGAATGCTCGCAGGCTGCACGGCACCCAGTGCCGTCGACCGCAGCGAGCCGCCGGTCGCCGCTCCCCCAAGCACTCTTCGAGCCGAGGTCCCTGTCATGTCGCAGCGCACGTTCGTGAAACCGCCGATCGATGAGCTCAAGCGCAAGCTTTCTCCGCTCGAGTTCGAGGTGACGCAGCACGAAGCCACCGAGCCGCCGTTCCAGAACAAGTACTGGGACCACCACGAGGTGGGTCTGTACGTGGACATCGTCACGGGCGAGCCCTTGTTCAGCTCCGTCGACAAGTTCGACTCGGGCACGGGGTGGCCGAGCTTCACGAAGCCTGTCGACGCGAGCCGCGTCGTCTCCCACGAAGATCGCAGCCACGGCATGCGGCGTGTCGAGGTCAAGTCCAAGGCGGGGGCCTCGCACTTGGGCCACGTCTTCGACGACGGCCCCGCGCCCACCGGGCTCCGGTACTGCATCAACTCCGCGTCGCTGCGTTTCATCCCGCTCAAAGACCTCGAGAAGGAGGGTTACGGCGAGCTCTCGGCGCTGTTCCAGGGTGGCGGTCACGCCGCGAGCCATCACGACAACGCTTGCGCGACTCCCGCGCCAGGGGAAAAGGCCAGCTGCAACAGCACGCTCGAGACCGCTGTGCTGGCGGGCGGCTGTTTCTGGGGCATGGAGGATTTGGTGCGCAAGATCCCAGGCGTGCTGGACACCGAGGTGGGCTACACCGGCGGCACGCTCGCGAACCCCACCTACGAGGACATGCGCACGGGCCGAACAGGGCACGCAGAGGCGCTGCGCGTCACGTTCGATCCCGCCAAGCTGAGCTACGAAGATCTGCTCGGCAAGTGGTTCTTCCGCATGCACGACCCGACCACCAAGAACCGCCAAGGCAACGACGTAGGCACGCAGTATCGCTCGGCGATCTTCGTCACCTCGGCCGAGCAACGCAAGGTGGCCGAGGCCGTCAAAGCCAAGGTGGACAAGGCCGGCAAGTGGCAAGCGCCCATCGTCACCGAGATCGTCGAGGCGTCCACGTTCTACCCCGCCGAGGGTTATCACCAGGACTACCTGGAGAAGAACCCCGGCGGGTACTCATGCCACTTCATGCGGGACTGGGATTAGCTGCCCGCTTCTCGAAGCTGAGCGCATCGCCCTTGCGATCGACGAGGATCTGATCGCCCGAGACGAACGCACCACCCAGGATGTGTTTGGCGAGCTCATCCTCCAGGTGACGCTGGATCGCTCGCTTCAGCGGGCGGGCACCGTACTGCGGGTCCCACCCGGTCTCGAGCAGCAGATCCTTGGCGGCAGGCGTGACCTCGACCTTCATGCCGCGCTTGTCGAGCCGGGTGCGGAAGCGCGACAGTTGGATGTCGACGATCTTCACCATCTGCTCCTTGCCCAAGCGGCGGAACACGATCAGCTCGTCCAAGCGGTTCAAGAACTCCGGCCGGAAGCTCTGCCGGACCTCGTTCAGCACCACCTGCTTCACCCGCTTGCTCTTGTCGTCGTCGCTGACGCCGCGGTCCTCTTCGATCGCTGCAGCCGCGGCCGAGCCCACGTTCGAGGTGAGGATGAGCACGGTGTTCTTGAAGTCGACCGTGCGACCTTGGCCATCCGTGAGCCGTCCGTCGTCGAGCACCTGGAGCAGCGTGTTCCACACGTCCGGGTGAGCCTTCTCGACTTCGTCGAACAGGATCACGCTGTACGGGCGGCGCCGAACCGGCTCGGTCAGCTGCCCTCCCTCTTCGTAGCCGACATAGCCCGGAGGAGCACCGATCAACCGGGCCACCGCGTGCCGCTCGCCATACTCGCTCATGTCGATGCGGACCATCGCGCGCTCGTCGTTGAACAGGCGCTCGGCCAGGGTGCGGGCCAACTCGGTCTTGCCCACGCCGGTGGGCCCCAGGAACAGGAACGATCCGATGGGCCGGCGGTCGTCTCCGAGACCCGCGCGGGAGCGCCGAATCGCGTTGCCGATGGCTGCCAGCGCCTCCTCTTGGCCGATCACGCGCGCACGCAGATCGTCCTCGAGACGCAGGAGCTTCTGCATCTCGCTCTCGAGCATCTTGGATACGGGCACGCCGGTCCAGCGCGAGATCACCTGGGCGACGTCCTCGTCGGTGACCTCCTCCTTCAAGTAGGCCTGCGAGGTTTGCAGGCCCGCGAGCTTCGCGCGCAGCGCCTCGCGTTGCCGCTCGAGCTCGGGGATCTTGCCGTACTCGATCTCGGCAGCCTTGCCCAAGTCACCACGCCGCTTCGCCGTCTCGCTCTCGAGCCGAAGCTCCTCGATCTTGGGGGCCATCGCGCGCAAATCCCCGAGCACGGACTTCTCCGCCATCCACTGGGCACGCATCGCATCTCGCTGCGAGCGCAGCTCGGCGATCTCTTTCTTGAGCTCTTCGAGCCGCGCCTTGGAGGCCTTGTCGCTCTCGCGTTTGAGGGCTTGCTCCTCCATTTGCAGCTTGAGCAGACCCCGCTCCACTTGATCGATGGGGGTGGGCAGACTGTCGATCTCCATGCGGATGCGTGAGGCTGCCTCATCCACGAGATCGATGGCCTTGTCGGGCAGGAAGCGCTCGGTGATGTAGCGGTGGGACAAGGTCGCCGCCGCGATCAGCGCCGCATCCTGGATGCGGATGCCGTGGTGCGTCTCGTAGCGCTCACGGAGCCCTCGCAAGATCGAGATGGTGTCTTCGACCGTGGGCTGGCCCACGAACACTTGCTGGAAGCGGCGCTCGAGCGCAGCGTCCTTCTCGATGTGCTTGCGGTACTCGTCGAGGGTGGTCGCGCCGATGCAGCGCAGCTCGCCGCGCGCCAAGGCGGGCTTGAGCATGTTTGCCGCATCCATGGCGCCCTCTGCAGCGCCCGCGCCGACCAGCGTGTGGAGCTCGTCGATGAACAGGATCACCTTGCCGGCGGCCGCCTCGATCTCTTTGAGCACGGCCTTGAGACGGTCCTCGAACTCACCGCGGAACTTGGAGCCCGCCACCATCGAGGCGAGATCCAGAGCGCAGACATCCTTGTCTTTGAGGCTCTCGGGCACATCCCCGCTGATGATGCGCTGCGCGATGCCTTCGACGATGGCGGTCTTGCCCACACCGGGGTCGCCGATCAACACCGGGTTGTTCTTGGTGCGGCGCGAGAGCACCTGCATCACGCGGCGAATTTCCTCGTCGCGGCCGATGACCGGGTCGAGCTTGCCCCGGCGCGCCAGGTCCGTGAGGTTCTTGGTGTACTTCTCCAGCGCCTGGAATTTGCCTTCTGGATCGCGGTCTGTGACGCGCTGGGCGCCGCGCACCTGGGTCAGGGCCTGCAGGATCTTGTCGTGTGACAAGCCTGCCCTCTCCAGCAGCCCTTGCAGGTCCTTGTCGTGTTTGGCGGCGGCCAGGAAGAGGTGCTCTGTGGAGACGAAGTCGTCCTTGAGCGCCTTGGCCTCGTCCTCTGCTTTCTGGATCAGTGTCAGCGCCCGGCGCGAGAGGCCTGGCTCCGCGCCGCCCGACACGCGTGGATAGCTGTCGATCCTCGCGTCGAGCGTGGTGCGAAGAGCTTCCGCGTTGGCTCCTGCCTTGCTCAAGACAGGCGCAACGATGCCCCCCTCCTGAACCAGGAGCTCCCTGACCACATGCTCTGGATAGAGCTCCGGGTGGCCTTGGCGGCTGGCGTAGTCGACTGCGGAGCGCAGGGCTTCCTGCGCCTTGGTGGTCATTCTGTCGAGTCTCATGGCAACCGGAAGCTAAGACCGTGCCACAGCCCGACAAGGGCTTGTTTTCGCGCCGCGCGATGGCTATCGCCGCGCGGTCAGATGTCGAGGTTCTTCACGTGCAAGGCGTTCGACTCGATGAACGCCCTCCGCGGCTCCACCTGGTCGCCCATCAGCACGGTGAAGAGCTGGTCGGTGGCCATGGCGTCGTCGACGCGCACCTGGAGCAGGGTCCGCGCATCCGGGTTCATGGTGGTCTCCCACAGCTCGTCTGCGTTCATCTCACCGAGACCTTTGTAGCGGCTGATGCTCAGACCCTTCTTGCCGCGCTCCTCCAAGAACTCGGCAAGCGCCTCGCCGTCCGCGAGCACCTCCTCGTTCTTGTCTGTGCGTCCGGTGTACGGAGCCGCGCCCAGCGAGCGAAGATCTTGGTCGATGCCCCAAGCCTCTTGGTACTCGTCGCTCGACACCAGCGCCAGGTCGATGCGAGACGGACGCAGGCTGGCGGCAGCGCGCGGCACGATCTCGATCACGCCCGCGCCAGCTGCCGCGTCCCACTCCACGCCGATCGTGAGAGGGAACAGATCAGGGTAGCGCTCCTGCATGTAGATGCGCAGACGGGTGGCGGCCTCTTCGACGTCTTTGCGGCGCCGGATCGCCTCTTGGCCGAGGCCGGTGGCGCGGATCACCGCGGCCACCACGCGCGCGTCGCAGCGCTTGTCGACGTGGGCGAGCACCGACTTGAACCGGCGTAGCCGCTGGGCCAGGCGGAACAGCGGTTGTCCGGAGATCGCAGCGCCGCGAGCGGCAGACAGCTCCAGTCCTTCCACGGCGTTCTCCACCAGATGCTCCTCGAGCGCGGCCTGATCCTTCAGGTAGAGATCCTTCTTGCCTTTGCGCACGCGGAACAACGGTGGCTGCGCGATGTACAGGTACCCGCGCTCGATCACGTCCGGCATCTGCCGATAGAAGAACGTGAGCAGCAGCGTCCGGATGTGGCTGCCGTCGACGTCGGCGTCGGTCATCAGGATGATGCGGTGGTAGCGCAGCTTGTCGATCTCGAAGGTGCCGTTGTCGTTGATGCCGCAGCCGAGCGCCGTGATCAGCGTGCCCACCTCGGCCGAGCTGAGCATCTTGTCCAAGCGGGCGCGCTCGACGTTCAGGATCTTGCCCTTGAGCGGCAAGATGGCTTGAAAGTGCCGATCGCGGCCTTGCTTCGCGCTGCCGCCGGCGCTCTCACCCTCGACGATGTAGAGCTCGCTGGCCGCCGGGTCCTTGGACTGGCAATCGGCGAGCTTGCCGGAGAGCGACGTGACGTCCATCGTCCCCTTGCGGATCACCTCGCGGGCCTTGCGCGCCGCCTCGCGCGCCTTGGCTGCGACGACCGCCTTGTCGATCACCTTCTTGGCCGTGGCCGGGTTCTCCTCGAAGAACTCGCCCAGCTTCTGGGCGACGATGTTCTCGACGATCGCCTTCACCTCGCTCGAGACCAGCTTCTCCTTGGTTTGCGAGCTGAACGAGGGGTCGGGGTGCTTGACGCTGATCACGCACGTGAGCCCTTCGCGTGCGTCCTCTCCCTGCAGACCCTGCTTCAGCTCTTTGAACAGGTTGTGCTGGGTGCCGTAGGTGTTGATCGTCTTGGTCAGCGCGGTGCGCAGACCGGTCAGGTGCGTGCCGCCATCCTTGTTGTGGATGTTGTTCGTGTAACAGTAGATCGACTCGGTGTAGGACCCGTTCCACTGCATCGCGACCTCGACGGCGATGGGCGCGCCGAGCTGCTTGCCTTCGGCGGCCGCGTCGCCCAAGGCGGTGAAGCCGATCACCTCTTCGTGCAGCGGCTCCTTGGACTTGTTGAGCAGAGCCACGAACTCTTGGATGCCGCCCCGGTACTCGTAGCGCTCGCGCTTGCCATCGACGCGCTCGTCGATCAGATCGATCACCAAGCCGGCGTTGAGGAACGCCAGCTCGCGCAGGCGGCTCGCGAGGATGTCGAAGCTGAACTCGGTGACGGTGAAGATGGTCGGGTCGGGCTTGAACCGCACCTTGGTGCCGGTGCTGCTCGACTCCCCGCGTGGCTCGAGCGGGGTCTTGGGCGCGCCGCGCCCGTACTCCTGGTGCCAGACCTTGCCCTCGCGCTTGATCTCGAGGCGCAGCCACTCGCTCACGGCGTTGACGGCGCTCACGCCGACGCCATGCAGACCCGCAGAGACCTTGTAGCTCGAGTTGTCGAACTTGCCGCCCGCGTGGAGCACCGTCATCACCACCTCGGCAGCGCTGACGCCGCGAGCGTGTTTGCCGACGGGGATGCCACGACCGTTGTCTTCGACCGACACGCTGCCGTCGAAGTGGATGGTGATGGTGATCAGATCGCAAACGCCGGCAAGGTGCTCATCGACCGAGTTGTCGATCACCTCCCAGACCAGGTGGTGCAGACCGGAGCCGTCGTGGACGTCTCCGATGTACATGCCTGGACGCTTGCGGACGGCTTCGAGCCCTTCGAGCGCGGTGATGCTGCCCTCGTTGTAGCCATCGGGTGCAGCAGGCTGACTGATCGGGGTGCTCACAGGGACGGTTTGAGACATCGGCTTGTTGGACCTCTGGCAAGCCAGGATTCGCCCGAAAAGCAGGTCGAATCAGGGCCTCTCGTCATAGGCCGGCGAGCACGCTGAAGCAAGCTTCCGAGGGGCCGTTCAGAGCTCCGAGATCACCCCTCTAACGACCTGGAATCGCTTGGCTTTATGGCCTGCTTCCAGGACGCTGAGGAGGTCCGGTCGGGGGGTGGTGAGCAGCACCTGCCCGCGCGCGCCCGTGAGCTGTCGAAACAGCGCGTCCGTGCGCTCGCGATCGAGCTCGCTCGACACGTCGTCGAGCAAGCGGATCGGCGGCAAGCCGGTGACCTCGAAGATGGTCGCAGCCTCAGCAGCCTTGAGCGCGAGGGTGATCGTGCGGTGTTGACCTTGTGAGGCCACCACGCTCGCGGCGTGGCCACAGAGCTCGATCGTGAGATCGTCTCGGTGCGGCCCGAAGCTGGCGGCACCTGCGCGTGCGTCGCGAGCCCTGCGTCCTTCGAGCTCTTGCAGCGCTTGTTGCACGTCGGCGCTGCCGCCCTGGCGATACCGAATCTGCAGCTCCAAGCCGGGTGCGGCAATCTCGCGAAAGGCGCGCGCGGTGGGCTCCTCCAAGCGCGCGAAGGCCAACTCGCGGAACTTCGTCAACGCTGCTCCTTGCTCCGCAACGATGCGCTCATAGGCAGCGATCTCGAGCTCGTTGCCGTGGCGCTTGAGCAGCTCTTGCCGCGCGCGAAGCGCCTTGGTGTAGCGCGCAGATGCGGCGAGCACGCCCGGCGTCCCGTATAGCGCCACGCGGTCCAGCAGGCGGCGACGGCCAGCTGCAGGGCCGTTCGATAGGGCGAGCTCTTCGGGGTGAAAGGCCACGACGGGAGCCGTCACCGCGTAGGCTGCGAGCGTGGAAGGAGAGTTGCCGTCGAGCGTCGCGCGCAGCGTGCGACCGGCATGCTCCACCTGGTGCGCGCGAGACAGGGGACCGAGCTCGGGGTGGGTGACCGTGACGCGCGCCGCTACGCGGAAGCTCCGTTGGTCATGGGCGATGGCCTCTTTCACTCTGGGCGTGCGAAAGCTCTTGGTGGTGCACACCAGGTAGACGGCCTCGAGCAAGCTCGTCTTGCCCTGCCCGTTGTCGCCCGTGATGACGTTCAGACCGGGATCGAGGACCAGACTGGCGCGCGCGAGGTTTCGGATCCCTTCGAGCTCGATGTGCTCGAGCGCCAGCGTCTGGCCGTGGGTCGTTGCCTGCTGCATGCAGCGGCACCCCGCTCAGATGCGCATGGGCATCACGACGGCGACGTAGTCCTCTTTCTCGGATTCGTTGGCTGGACGCAGGATCGCCGGGTCGAGCTCACCCGACATGCCAACCAGCACCTCATCACCGTCCAGGGCCCCGAGCACGTCGAGGAAGTACTTGGCGTTGAAGCCGATGGTGAGCTCGGGACCGTCGAAATCGATCGGCAGCTCATCGAAACCGTTGCCACTCTCCGGGCTCTCGCTGGTGACCCGCAGGAGCCCTGTGAGCGTCGTCAGCTTCACACCACCGGTGCGGTCGCTGGCTGCGATGCGTACGGCATCCAGAGCCTCCGCCAAGGCCTTGCGAGGGGCGCGCACGCTGCGACCAGTCACCTTCGGAATGACCTGCTGGTACGGGGGGAACTGAGCGTCCACGAGCTTCACGCTGAAGCGCATGCCGGCGATGTCGAAGAAGGCGTTGGGGCCGCTCTGAGAAATCGCGACGGTTGCCTCGGCTTTGCTGTCGGCGCGTTCGGCGCGAGCATCATCGGCCAACCTGCGGAGCTCGCCGATCGCCTTCTGGGGAACGAGCATCGTTGCCGGGGCAGTGACGCCTGGAACCGTGATCTCCATCTTGGACAGCCGATGTCCGTCCGTGGTGACCATGCGCACACGGTCGTTCGACCACTCGAACAGCGCGCTGTTCACGTGAGCGCGAGTCTCGTCCGTCGAGATCGAAAAGTGGGTGTGCGCGATCAATCGGCTCAGCAGATCCACGGGCACGACCAAGCTAGGTGAGGTGGGATCAGGCTTGGGAAGAGCCGGAAAATCCGCTCCCGGGATGCCGTGCACGGTGAAGCGGCGAGGGGACGAGGTGGCCTTGATCGTGGTCTGCGCGGCAGCGGTGCTGGTCACCTGGATGGGCCCATCAGGCATGACCTTGATGCGCTCGAACAGCTCCCGAGCTGGCAGCGCGACGGAGCCAGCGGTCATCACCTCCGCAGGCGTGGTGCCGCTGATGGCCAAGTGCATGTCTGTCGCATTGACGTGGAGCACCGAGCCTTCTGCCACGAGCAGCACGTTCGAGAGGGCAGGCATCGCGCTCTTCTTGTCGGCGACGCCTTGGCAGCGGCCAACGAGGCGCATCAGGTCTTTCTTCGCGACAACAAGCTCCATTGCGGACGGCTCCTAAGCGACGCTTCTAGCAGGGAGTCGGACGGACTGGGAGGGTTTGAGGCGTCGGTGCACGGATGGCAGGGAGGCGCAGCGCTCGTGCTCTGTCTCTCTTCACGATCAAGATCTGAAATGAATTGGTGGTCGTCGAGATAGGGCCTGTGGAGGATGTGGACAGTCAGTTAAAAGTAAACAAAACCAATTGGATACGAGCGAGACTCTGGGGGAGAAAGTGGGGGCGCAGAGGACGGGGTGCCTTGGGAGTAACTGGGGCAAAGGTGCGACACTGTAGTCGTGCACGGGTTGCGCAACCTTTGCAGCACCACTCTTTCCACAGTTACTCCCGACCTGGGGACGCACGAATTGGCAGGACGGCAACAATTGGCTCGGATGAAAGTTGCCTGCGGCAGTAGCATGGGCGGCCCCCCGAATGATTCGCTGCCCCCATTGCGGCCTACTGCACGTGTCGTCGCGCGCCGTGTGCCCGACGACCGGGCTGTCCATCCAGGCGACGGAGCAGGTCGCTGCGCGGCGGGTTGAGCGGCGAACTGCACGCATGACGCGTACTGCGCCACGTACCAGCCTGATTGGCGCAGTCGTGGACGGCAAGTATCGGGTCGTCAGCGTCATCGGTCAGGGCGGGATGGGCACTGTCTTCGAGGCTCAACACCTTTCCATCGGGCGCATGGTCGCGCTCAAGGTGTTGAAGCCGGAAAACGCTCAGAAGCCGGATGCCGTGGCGCGGCTCAGGCACGAAGCCCGCGTCGTGAGCCAGTTGGGCCACCCGAACATCTGCGAAGTGTTCGACATCGGGCAGCTCGAGGACGGCACTCCTTACCTGGTGATGGAGAGGTTGAGGGGCCAGACGCTCACCCAGCGGACCGAGGCGGGGCCGCAGTTGTCGGTGGCGGAGGTGGTCGAGATCGGCGTGCAGGTGCTGGCAGGGCTGGACACGGCGCATCGCCGCAACGTCATTCACCGTGACATGAAGCCGGACAACATCTTCCTGGCGGAGCGCGCTAGCGGCATGGTGGCCAAAATCCTCGACTTCGGTATCTCGAAGGCGACGGTTCCGGAGGAGCAACCGCACCATCTGACCCGCACCGGAATGGTGATGGGCACGCCTTATTACATGGCGCCTGAGCAGGCGATGGGCGAGCGCGCTCTCGACGGGCGCGTGGACGTGTGGGGTACAGGCGTGTGCTTGTTCGAGGCGTTGACAGGAGCGCGGCCCTTCGTGGCCAAGAACTACAACGCGCTTCTGGTGCAGATCCTCACCGCACCTCTGCCCAACATCTTGGAATTGCGGCGCGACGTGCCGCCCGGGTTGGCCACTGTCATTGCGCACGCGCTCGAGAAGCGGCGTGAGAACCGCTACCAGTCAGCACGGGAGCTGGCCGACGGGCTGATGCCGTTTCGCCGAAGCCGCCTGCCGGCACGCAAGAGCTCGGCCCCTCCACAGCGCCAGGTGCCGGCGACCCCGGCGGTGCCGCGGTCCCCTCTGTTGCAGCAAGCACGCACCCAGCACGCCCGCCCGGAGCTACCGCAGGTGCCTGTCTTCTCCGAGAATGATTCGTCGTTCACGAGCAGCGACGAGGAGCCCACCAATCAGCTGCCTGCCAACAGCCTGGCTCGGGTGGAATCGGAGCTGCTCGAGTCCGACAGCTCAGACTCGTCCTCACGACAGACTTTGGTGAACGAAGAGACTCCGACCATGGAGGAGAACGAGCTGACGATTGTGGATCCGCCTCCCTTCTTCGATGCAGAGCAAGACGGTCTGCCGACCCGGCGGCGCCCGTGACGGCGGTCAAGGCGATCAGGCTGAGTGGAGTGACCAAGCGGTTCGGGCCAACGACGGCCCTTCGCGGAGTCAGCGCGGAGTTCGAGCAGAGCTCCATCAACGTGGTGATCGGCGCGAACGGGTCGGGGAAGAGCACCCTTCTGGGCATCGTGTCTCTGACGCTGAAGCCCACGGCTGGCGACGTGGAGTTCGACCCGCTGGAGGACGAGCGGGAGATCCGGGGCGAGATTGGGCTCTTGTCGCATGACTCGCTCGCGTACGGGGACTTGAGCGGCCGGCGGAACATCGAGCTCGCTGGGGAGCTCCACGGCATGACCGCGACCGAATCCTGGGAGCGCGCTCGCGCCACGTTCGAGCTCGGAGCCTTCGCGGAGCGCCCGGTCCGGACAAACTCGCGCGGTCAACGCCAGCGCGTCGCCTTGGCAAGAGCGCTCGTGCATGAGCCGTCCGTGGTGTTGTTGGACGAACCGACGACGGGCCTGGACCCGACTGGGATCGAGCGGTTGCTGCACATCGTGGAGCAGACGTTGGCGCGCCCGACGGTGATGGTGGTGGTCACCCACGAGCCCGCCGTTTTTCAGAAGTTCGCGCCCAGGGTTTGGGAGATGTCCCGCGGTCAGCTCACTCGTTTCACGTGAAACCAGCGGGGCCTGCGGGGCGGTCCGTCGCCCGCCGTTTCACGTGAAACCAGCCCAAGCTGCCGTCGGAAGCCGCGTGGCCACCAGTCCTCAAGCGGTGGCCGGGACTCGGACGACAGAGCTGCGCCCGAACAGACCACACCGAAGCCGCGCCCCACGGCGCCAACGCGGGCGCACCGAACAGAGGCCAAGCTGACGTGGGGGCGGCATCGCGCTGTCGCACCCGCGGCGCAGTCTCCCGTGCCGGTCGACAGGTCGCGGGACTTCGGCGCTGCCGAACGGCGGCACCCGCGAGCTCTGCTCTCCGGTCAGCAAAGCGGGCGATTGGCTTGGACGCCGCGCCGCCGTTGCGGCCCCGCGGATCGACTTCGGCCGCACTCCCTGATCCGCCGGCCTCGTTCCTCGTTCTTGGTGCGCCAAAGGGGAAAGCTCGCAGGCTTGCCCCGACCTCCCAGCGCCCCCAGCGGCAGTCGCCTTCAGCAGCGAGCGCTCACCCGCGTCAGGGCAGCCACCACCCGGTCGAGCTCAGCGTCGCTCAGCGCGGCCGACCCGGTGAGCCGAATGCGAGCGCTGCCTTCGGGCACTGTGGGTGGCCGAATCGCGGGCGCACAGATCCCAAGCGCCTGCAGATCCCGCTCAGCCTTCAGCGCCACCGGCGCAGACCCGAGAATCCAAGGAACGATGTGCCCCGAACCGGCTGCGGCCGAGCCGGAGGCAGCCAACGCGCCCCGCAGCGCGCTGCTGACCTGTCGGAGCCGAGCGCGTCGATCGTCCGCCGCCCGCACCTCGCGCACCCGAGCACCCACCAACTCCGCCATGACGGGCGCCATCCCGGTGGAGAACACGAAGGACCGGGCGCGATTCCACAGGTAGCTCACCAGTCGCTCCGACCCTGCGACGAATGCGCCCTGAAGCCCAACGGCCTTTCCGAGGGTCCCGATCAGCACGTCGGGGGTGATCCCAGCTTCGGCGCAGCGACCTCTGCCCTGCGTCCCCTCGACTCCCAGCGCGTGTGCGTCGTCCACGTACAGGACTGCATCGTGCTCGGCGGCAAGCTCGGACAGGGCGCGAAGGTCTGGCCCGTCTGCGTCCATGCTGAAGTAGGACTCGGTGGCGACGAGACAGCGCCTGAAGCCGCGCCGGCGCTGCTCGAGGCAGGAGCGGAAGGCACCAAGATCGGCGTGGTCGACCACCAACACAGTGGCCCTCGACAACCGGCAGCCGTCGACGATCGACGCGTGGTTCAAGCGGTCGGACAGCACCAGATCGCCGGGGCCAACCAGCGCTGCGATGGTGCCTACATTGACCGCGTACCCCGAGGAGAACAGAAGAGCAGCCTCGGTGCCCACCCACTCCCGGATCGTCTGCTCAGCGTTCTGGTGCGCAGCACCGTACCCGCTCACCAGCGCGGACGCTCCAGCGCCCCCCGCGAGGCCCGCCGTCTCGACCCGCTCCGCCGCGAACCCAAGGTAGTCGTTCGAACAGACGACCAGGCCCTGTCGAATCGCTCGGCGTCGAAGCAGATCCGCCCGCTCGAGCGCGGCAAGCTCGTCGGCAAGAAACCCCAGCGGGTCAGCCATCCGAGCCAGAGGCGCCGACGGCCTTGGCGAGCCCCTCGGCCACCCCAAGGGCCGCCTCGACCTCGCCCACCAGATCCGCGAGCGCCGCTCGCGACCGATCTTTGACCTGGGCCGCTCGCTTGCGCTCCAGCTCGACGTCGTTTGCGAGCGCAAGCGCGACGAGGAGCAACGCTTGGGGTGACGCCGCGCGGCCGGGCGGCAGCAGAGACGAGAGCTTGTCGTTCACTACGTCGGCGAGCCGCTGCAGCTCGCGTGGGCTGGCAGACGAGACGACTCGGTAGCTCTGCCCACCGACGCGGAGTTCGACCGGAGACGCGGCCATCGGACCGCACGATAACACGTTTGCCTCAGCCGGGACTCCGCCAGCGTCGGGTCGTGTATGGTGGAGCCGTGCAACGGCCCGAGTGCCAGCATTCGCGGGGAGCAGCGCAGCTCGTTCGAGCGTGCGCGCTCGTCGCGGCGACGTCACTCGCATCCGAGGCGCGCGCGGACCCTCAAGGCACGCTCGGCGTCACGCTGGGGGTTGCGGCGCGGGGCTACGGGGACGACTACTTCTCGGAGCCGGCGATCTCTCTCGGTGCGCGCGGCGACACGCTGTTCGGGCGCGACGGACCGGCAGACTTTGGCGCGGGACCGTATCTGGAGTTGGTGACTCTCGGCTTCGACGAAGCGCAGTTCGGCGGCGGCCTCTCCGTGCTCTTCCCCGTCTTGGACAGCGCTCCGATCGTTCTCTCGGCGGGGCCCTATGTTCGGGCGGAAGGGCTCTGGGGAGCTGAGCCCGGCGTCGCGAGCTCCGTGTTCTGGGGCAGTCGCAGCTTCAACTTCTCGTCGGCGTACGTCATCGCGCTCGGCGTGCTCGCGGAGGCGCGCATCGGCCTCGGACCCTCACGCGAGAGCTCGTTCGTTCTCGGACTGCAGCTCGACGCTGCGTTCCTCGGGTCGCCGCTGGTGTTCTTGGTGGACGCGATCCGCGGCGGCTCCCCCGAGACCGATACGATTCCGGGAAGGTGAGCGTCAGACACCGTCGACGGTGACGGGGATGAAGGTCTCGGGGGTCTCGACCTCGAGACCACCGGAGGTGCGCCCGTAGAAAATGAGGCCGATCACGACGTCGATCCTGACCCCCTCTGGCACCGACGGAGCGAGGGCTGCTGACGCTGCCGGCGTGAACAGATCGAGGGCGTACCCCTGGCCGCTCGGCTCGTCGGCGCCGCCGGCGTCCACCGTGAGGAACACGTTCAAGCTCTCTTCGTGGCTGCCGTCCGGCCACGCGTAGGAATAGTCGACGCGGTAGACCGTGATCGCAGACGTCTCTACCTGGTTGTTGTTGGACTCTGTCGCGATGGACGAGACGATGCCGTTGTTGAGAATCAGGCACGCGAAGCCGGAGCACGTGCCGTCCGAGCACACCCCGTAAGCGCGCTTGGACTTGATTCCTTCGACCTCGCCGGGGCAGTTGCCTTCATCGTCGGGCGGGACCATCGCGCCCACATAGAAGCGAGACTCGGCTTCGACGCAGCCGCCAAAGGAGACTGCACCGACCGCGGACAGCAACCCGAGCGCTCCAAAAGCACGCATCCAACGCAACATCACGATCCTCCAGCGAACCCCAGAGAGGGCCTCACTCAAGAGTAGACGAACGCTGGCGGCAGCCCCAAAAAAACGTCATTCAGCCAGCGCCAGCGGCGAGGGAGAGCAGCGACTCGGCCTCCTCGATGGGCAGCGAGCGTCGCTCGCAGCGGCCGATGTCGGAGAGCATGACGAGCTCCAAGAGCCTGCCCCGCCGCTTCTTGTCTGCGGCGAGCAGCGACTTGGCTGAGGCGAACACGTCGGGCGCGGTATCGACCGGGAGCCCTAGTCGGACGAGCAGGTCCCGCACGCGGGTGGGCACGTCGGGGCCGCACAGCTCGAGCAACTGCGACGCCCTGGCGGCGACCGCCATGCCGACGGCCACCGCCTCGCCGTGCGTGAAGCTCGTGAACGACGTGGCGCCCTCGAGGGCGTGCCCGAGCGTATGGCCGAAGTTGAGGATCGCTCGGCTACCGCGCTCGCCCGGGTCCTCCGACACCACCGCGGCCTTGATGCGCGCCGCGTGTCCGACCGCGACGGCGAGCTCGGGGGCGCCGGCGATGAGCCGATCCGCGTTCTTCTCCAGCCAGGCAAACGCGCTCTCGTCGCGGACCGCCGCCGATTTCACCACCTCGGCGAGCCCGCTTCGCACATCGCGAGGGCTCTGCGTGAGGGCAAAGGTGGGATCGATCACGACCCGCAGGGGATGATGGAACGCTCCCAAGCGGTTCTTGATGGAGCCCAGGTTGACGCCGGTCTTGCCCCCCAGCGCGGCGTCCGCCATCGCCAACACGGTGGTCGGCACGGCGATCCAACGCACGCCGCGTGAGAGCATCGAGCACACGAAACCCGTCAGGTCGCTCACGACGCCGCCGCCCAGCGAGAGCACGACACCCCCGCGATCGATCTCCGCGAGCTCGGTCGCGATGCGCTCGACGGTCTGAAGCACCTTGTGGTCTTCGCCCGCTGGGACCACGACGGTGTCGTCGATCGACCAGCCACCTGCGGCGAGCGCCTCGCGGAATGCGGGGAGGTGAAGCGCAGCGACGTTTGCGTCCGTCACCAACGCGACCCTGGTTGGGGATGCCACGTCGAGCGCGTCTGCACACGCAACCGCCGCCCGCCCAGGAGCAAGTGCGGCCGCATATGCGACCGTCGCGGACACCGTCACGGGAAACACGCCCTCGTCCAGCTGCTGCGCCAGCGCAGCCGCGATTTCGGTGGGCGAGCAACCGACCGTGGCGACGTGCACGTGCGCCACCTCGTAGGCCGCTGCCCGCTCGCGAAGCAGCCCAGCGAGCCGAGCGCGTGTGCCCTCGGCGCCCGCGAGCAACGGGCGTCCGTGGCCGCTACCCAACCGCGCGCTGAGCTCGTCGACGGGGGCTTGCAGGCCGACCACGACTCCAGCGCGCAGCACCCGCTCTCGCAGCTCGAGCCCGAGCAACGAGCCTCCGCCGAGCGCGATGACCTCACCCGTCGCGGGTGCATCCAACACCTCCAGAAGGCACGCGCGCTCCACCTCGCGCAGGCGCGCCTCGCCGCGCGCGGCAACGAGGTCCGTGATCGAGCTGCCCACCGCCGTCTCGACGAGCTGATCCAAGTCGGCGAAGGCTGCACCTCGCGCAGACGCGAGCGCGCGACCGACCGAGGTCTTGCCGGCGCCCATGGGGCCCCACAAAAACACGCGCGCGCGCGTCATCCGCCGCCGAACCGCGCGCACTGCTCACGGTAGCCCGCGACGTTGCGCTCCATTTCGCGCATCGAGTCGGCGCCGAACTTCTCGACCCACGCATCCGCCAGCGTGAGCAGCACCATGGCCTCGCCGATGACGCTGGCTGCGGGCACCGCGCACACGTCGCTGCGCTCGAAACCGGCCGGTTGCGAGGCCTTGGTGTCGATGTCGACCGAGCCCAGCGGACGTTTCAGCGTGGAGATGGGTTTCATCGCCGCGCGACACACGATGGGCATCCCATTGCTGATGCCGCCTTCGAGCCCCCCGGCTGCATTCGAAGGCCTGCGGAAGGTCCGCGTCGCGTCGTCGAATGCGATGGGATCGTGCACCTCGCTGCCGCGTCGGGCCGCCACCCCCACACCCATTCCGATCTCGACCGCCTTGATGGCGGGAATGCTCATCAAGGCTTGCGCCAAGCGACCATCCAGCTTGCGGTCCCATTGCGTGTGACTGCCCAGCCCCACGGGCACCCCGCGAGCGATCACCTCGAACACGCCTCCGAGCGTGTCGCCCGCGTGGGCGGCCGCGAGGATGGCCTCGCGCATGGATCCCTCGGCAGCGCTGTCGCCACAGGCCATCTCGCTCTCTCTCGCCCTTCGCCGGAGCTCGCTGAGGTCGCTCGCGTCGGGCGTGTGCGTCACGGCGCCGATGCTGGTCACGTGGGCGAACACGTCGAGCTCGAAGTGCGCGAGCAGCGCGCGAGCGACGGCCCCCGCCGCGACCCGTGCGGCCGTCTCGCGGGCGCTCGCGCGCTCGAGCACATCGCGCAGGTCCGTCCGGTCGTACTTGAGCCCGCCAGCTAGGTCTGCGTGCCCAGGGCGCGGGCGCGTCAGTCGCTCGGGCGGAGTCGGGAACGGGTCGGCGCCCATCTTGCCCGTCCAGCTGGCAAAGTCGCGGTTCTCGATGCGCAGCGCGATCGGAGAGCCGAGCGTCTCGCCGCCACGCACGCCGGCGACGATCGCCACTCGATCGCGCTCGATCTTCATGCGCCCGCCCCGGCCGTAGCCCTTCATGCGCCGGGCCAGGTCGTCGTCGATCTGGTCGCGAAGCAGCGGCAGCCCGGCTGGCACGCCTTCGATCAGCGCGATCAGCTCGGGGCCATGTGATTCGCCGGCGGTGGACCAGCGCAGGCGCGACATGCGCGCGAGCATACATCGTCCACGACCGTCCTTCGCGGAGGACGGACGATGTTCCGAGCGCGAGGGAGCACGCAAGCTCGGGATAGGGACGGCGCGGGCCTTGACGCACGTACGCGGGGAGGTTGTCGTGCGTTGCGTGAGCTGAGCAGGTCGTCGGCGAAGGCTCCTCACGCGAGACGCAGCGAGGCCGGACTGCCACCCCATGCCAACGCACCCAAACGCAGCCGTGGAGCAGCTCTCGTGGATCGAGCGCGACGGAGGCGTCTCGCTCGAGGTGCACGTGAAACCGCGAGCGTCACGGACCAAGGTGCTGGGCATCAAGCAGGGCGCGCTCGAGGTGGCGGTGTCCGCGCCGCCCGTGGATGGCGCTGCGAACGAGGCGGTGTGCGCGATGATCGCCGCGCTGTTTGGCACGGCCAAAGGGCGTGTGAGCGTGGTGGGCGGCGCGGCCAGCCGCCACAAACGCGTGGCGGTGCAGGGCATCGACAAAGCGGCTGCGAGCGCGCTCCTGTGCAAGGCTCTGGGAGCGGACTGAGAGGCGAGCTGTGGAACGCGCGTTCGAGAAGTGGGAAGGCTTGGGCAACGACTTCGTGCTGCTGCGAGCCAGCTCGGCGGAAGAGTGGCCGTCGCAAGCCGAGATTCGCGCGATGTGCGACCGTCGTCGCGGGATCGGCGCCGACGGCGTGCTCCTGGTGGAGACCGCCGGCGACCGCCCGCGCATGATCGTGTTCAACGCCGATGGCTCCCGGCCGGAGATGTGTGGCAACGGGCTGCGCTGCGTGGCCGCGGCGCTCACACCAAGAGAGAGCTCGTCAGAGCTGTCGATCCTCACGGACGACGGCGAGAAGCGCTGCCGCGTGGAGCGCGCAGGCGCCCTGGCCCAAGTCGCGGTGGCGATGGGGCGCGCGGTGCTGGAGCCGGAGCACCAGACGGAGCTCGGCGGCCGAGCGCTGCGGTTCGCGCGTGTGAGCACTGGCAACCCGCACGCCGTCACGTTCGAGCCGTTCGATCGGGCGGCGATCGAGGAAGTGGGGCCGCTGGTGGAGCGCGGCATCGTGGGCGGAGCCAACGTGGAGTTCGCGCGCGCGCGAGAGAGCGGCATCGACGTGGTGGTGTGGGAGCGGGGAGTGGGCTTCACGGACGCGTGTGGCACCGGTGCGTGCGCGGTGGGGGTGGTAGCGTGCAGCACCGGTCGTGCAGCCTTCGGCGAGCCGATCGAGGTGCGCTTGCCAGGGGGCCCGCTTCGCATCTCCGTCGAGGCCGAGACGCTCGAGGTCGAGATGCGGGGGCCGGCGAGACTGGCGTTTCAGGGCACCTGGAGCGGTTGACTCTCCCGTTCCGACGGCACCGCCCGAGCCTTCGGCGCAGCTTGGTCTGCTGGCAAGCCAGTCCATCGGCCGCGACCGCGCGCCGTGCGCGCAGGCGGTAAATGATTGAAATAACGAGCGATAAGCCGGGGCCACCCAGCTGCTGACAAAAACACCAACAAAAGTTGACTGAAAAGTAAATCAACAGCAACATTGCTGAATGGCGCTTCCGTTTGCCCCCGGATCGTTCGCAGAGCCCTCTCAGGCCTTCGGCACCCATCGCAGCAACGACGGCTCCGGGCCGGAGCCGTTCGGGCCACGTGGCGACCTGCGCGTCGTGCCCCCACCGTCGCCGAGCGGCGTGCGCTTGAAGGGTGCGGCCGCGCCCGAGCACACCTTCGAGCTCGACGCGTCGTACGAGACGCGGCTGGTGTTCGACTACGTCACCACACGCGACGATCTGCGCGCGCTGTACGAGAAGGCCAAGGACGCGCAGTGGAACGCCAAGAGCCACCTCGCGTGGGACACGAAGGTCGACCCCGAGGCCGAGAACGTGCCGAATCAGTTCATCCCGATCTTCGGCACGCCGATGTGGGACCGGCTCGACAAGAAGCGCGAGCTACCGGCGCTGAGGCGCCACGCCAGCTCCTACATGCTGTCGAACTTCTTGCATGGTGAGCAAGGCGCGCTGCTCGCGACGGCGCAGCTCGTGAGCGCGCTGCCGAGCGCGGACGCCAAGCTGTATGCGGCCAGCCAGGTGATGGATGAGGCGCGCCACGTGGAGGCCTACGAGCGCTACTTGCGCGAAAAAGTCGAGCTGACCTACCCGATCTCTCCGCACTTGAAGCAACTCTTGGACGAGATCCTGCTCGAGCGCCGCTGGGACATGAAGTTCCTAGGCATGCAGATCATGGTGGAGGGCCTGGCGCTGGCGGCGTTTGGCTTGATCTCCCAGACCGCAGAGGAGCCGCTGATCAAGGAGATCGTGCGGATGATCATGCTGGACGAGTCCCGACACGTGGCCTTCGGCGTGTTGAGCCTGAAAGGTGTGTACAGCGAGATGTCGGAGTCCGAGCTGCGCGATCGCGAGGACTTCATCGTCGAGTCGTCACGGCTGATGCGCGATCGCTTCCTGATGCAAGAGGTCTGGGAGAATTTGGGCATGCCGGTCGCCGATTGTCTCGACGCAGTGCGACACAGCCCGATCATGCAGACTTTCCAGTCTCTTCTGTTCTCCAAGATCGTGCCGAATGTGAAGAAGCTGGGCTTGTTGACCCCCCGGGTGCGGAAGGGCTTTGAAGAGTTGCGCGTGATTCAGTACGAAACATGGGATGCGTCGGCCTGAGCACGAGCCACCGGACAGTCAGCCTCCACCGAGCGGCAAGCCCACGTCGCGCCCCGAGCGCGGAGGCAAGCGCGAGCGCAGCGCGGCGCTCAGCCAGGAGCGCATCCTGGACGCGGCGGAGGGAGAGTTCGCAGCGCACGGCTTCGCCGGCGCGCGCCTGCGTGAGATCGCCGTGTCCGCCGGCATCCAACCGGCGCTGATCCACCACTACTTCGCCGACAAACAGGGCCTGTACGAGGCGGTGATCCGCCGCGCCGTGGACCAGATGTCGACGGCTTCGTGGCGCGTGCTCGAGACCGCCAAGGGCCCCGACGCGATCGTGAGCGGCTTCATCGACGTGATGGTGGACTTCTCGGTGGCGCACCAGAAATTGCTCGCGATCATGCGCAGCGAGGTGCTCGCGGGCGCCGGCATGCTCGTCGAGATCGTGCGAGAGAAGACGCAAGCTCTGCTCGAGGCGGTGGTCGACATCACCAAGAACCTGCAGCTCGCGGGCGAGCTGCGTGATGACATCGACCCTCGCGACATGGTGCGTGCGGGTCTGTCGCTCGTGCTCTACCCGGTGGTGGACGCGCCGGTGCTCGAGCTGTTGCTGCCGGACACGGGGGCCCACGACGCCACCGAGACGCGCAAGCGCGTCATCGCCGAGCTGCTCTTGGGCGGCATCCGCAAGCGCTGACGCGCCGCTGACGCGCTGCTTCTTTCTCGACATCGCCGCACGTTTGGGCAGCTCTCGCGCGGGGCTCCGTTCTGTTATGGTCCCGGCCCCAAAGCTCGGTCGGGGCGGCGCCCCAAGGAGAGTCGACGTGCTCATCGGAGTCCCCAAAGAGATCAAGACGCGCGAGTACCGCGTAGGCATGACCCCCGCTGGTGTGCGAGCGCTGGTGGGCAACGGGCACAAAGTCCTCATCGAGAAGGGCGCCGGCGAAGGCAGCGGCCTGGCAGATGAGGCCTACGTGCGCGCCGGCGCCACCATCGTGCCCACGGCGGCAGACGCCTGGGGCGCCGAGATGGGGGTGAATGTCAAGGAGCCGCTCAAGGCCGAGTATGGCTTCTTCCGCAAGGATCTGATCCTGTACACGTACCTGCACCTGGCGGCCGAGCCGGAGCTCACCAAGGAGCTGGCCAAGGCGGGCGTCGCGGGCGTGGCCTACGAGACGATCGAGCTCCCGGACGGCTCGCTGCCGCTGCTCAAGCCGATGAGCGAGGTGGCCGGGCGCATCGCCGTGCAGGTGGGCGCGAGCTGCCTGGAGAAACAACACGGCGGCAAGGGTGTGTTGCTCGGCGGCGTGCCTGGGACGCGTCGCGGTCGCGTGGTGATCTTGGGCGGCGGCTACGTGGGCAAGAACGCCGCGACGATCGCGGTGGGCATGGGCGCGCAGGTGATCGTGCTCGACGTGCAAGCCAACGTGATGGCCTACCTCGAAGACGTGTTCGGGGGCGCGATCGAGACCTTGTACTCCAACGCGGAGAACATCGAGCGTTGCGTGATGCAGGCCGACCTGGTGATCGGCGCGGTGCTGGTGACCGGCGCGAAGGCCCCCAAGCTCGTCACGCGCGAGCTGATCTCCAAGATGGAGAAGGGCAGCGTGGTGGTGGACGTCGCCGTGGATCAGGGCGGCTGCATCGAGACCTGCCGCCCGACCACCCACGACAACCCCACCTACGAGGTGGACGGCATCGTCCACTACTGCGTGGCCAACATGCCCGGCGCGGTCTCGCACACCAGCACCTGGGCGCTGACCAACGTCACCTCGAGCTACGCGGTGAAGCTCGCGAACCAGGGTGTGGTGGCGGCGGCCAAGGCCGACCGCGGCTTGCTCCTGGGCCTGAACACCTTCGGCGGTCACGTCACGTACAAGGGCGTCGCGGATGCGCACGGCCTGGAGTACGTGCCGATCGAGAAGGTGCTCGGCTGAGCGATGCCGCGCATCGCGCTGGTGGGTGGTGACGGCATCGGGCCCGAGGTGATTCGCGAGGCGAAGCAGCTGCTCGAGCTGCTTCGCGATCGCGCTGGCCTGCCGCTCGATCTGTGGGAGCTCGACCTGGGTGCCGATCGCTTCTTGCGCGACGGCACCACCTTCCCCAAGGAGACGGCGGCGGAGATCCAGGACACGGCCAGCGCGGTGCTGCTCGGGGCGCTGGGCGATCCGCGCGTGCCCAGCAACGACCACGCGCGCGACATCCTGTTCGGCATGCGCTTCGGGTACGAGCTGTACGCCAACATCCGGCCGGTGCGCGTGTTCGCAGATCGGCTGGTGCCGCTCAAGGGCCGCTCCGCGAAGGACATCGACCTGGTGGTGTTCCGCGAGAACACCGAGGGCATCTACGTGGGCATGGGTGGCCAGTTCAAGAAGGGCACACCCGACGAGATCGGCATCAACGAGGACGTGAACACGCGCAAGGGCGTGGAGCGCATCATCCGCGCTGCGTTCGAGTACGCCAAGCGGCGCGGCAAGAAGCGCGTGTGTATGGCCGACAAGTCGAACGCCATGCGCTTCGCGCACGACCTGTGGGTGCGCACGTTCTTCGAGGTGGCCAAGGAGTACCCGAGCATCGAGCCGCGTCAGGTGTACGTGGACGCGTTGTGCCTGTACTTGATCCAGGACCCCACGCAGTTCGACGTGATCGTCACCAACAACCTGTTCGGCGACATCGTGACGGACCTGGGCGCCGCGCTGCAGGGTGGCCTGGGCATGGCGGCGAGCGCCAATCTGCACGCGTCGGACCCGAGACGGGTCGCGATGTTCGAGCCGGTCCACGGCTCCGCTCCGCCGCTGGTCGGAAAGGATTTGGCCAACCCGTTCGCGGCCTTCTTGTCGGCGGGGATGATGCTGACCCACCTGGGCTTCGAGGGGCACGAAGCTCGCATCGAGCGCGCGATCGTGGATGCGCTCGAGGCGCGAGCGTGCACCAAAGACGTGGGCGGCGAGCTGGGCCTGCGGGCGACGGCTCAGGGCCTGCGCGACCGGATCGCGGCCGAGCTCTGACCTCGGCGACCTGCCACAAACTGGGCTGTGCTCGATCGGGTGTGCTAGCCGCCATGCTCTATGGGCGTTGCAAGCGCTGCCGAACGAGCCTCCGACAAGACGACCGACCGCGAGCCGACCGGGGGCCGTGACCGCCTGGGCGGAGCCCGTGCCGACTTCGTCGCCAACCTGGGCCGCCGCCGCGCGGAGCTGCGGGCCACGCTCGATGCGCTGCGTGACGATCCGGCCTCCAAGCGCTCGCGGGACGAGCTGCGACGCCGCATCCACGCGCTGGCGGCGGGCGCAAAGCTGCTGCGCTTCCCGCGCTTGGCCGAGGAGCTGAAGACGCTCGAGTTCCAGCTCGAAGAGGCCGCGGTGCGCGGTGAGCTGTCGGACGCGGACTTCGGCGCGGTGCACGACCTGATCGGTCGCATGACCAGCCTGGCGTGGGGCCAAACCGAGGAGACCGAGACGACGCGCCTCGGCGGCGGGGCGAAGGACGGTCCACGGGCGCGCGACGCCGAGGCGACCAGGGAGCCCTCGCGTGCACCGATCAGCGTGCTCGTGGTGGGCGCCGGCACGCTCGCAGACGCGCTGGTCATGCCGCATGGCCGCGCGCACGACGACGCGCAGAGCTTCGAGGTGGAACGCACCAGCGAAGGACCGGTGGCGTTGGACCTCGCCCGCGCGCTCGCGCCCGACGTGGCCGTGATCGACGCAGACGTGATCGAGGCCAAGGGCGTGATCGAGGCGCTGCTCTCGGACCCGCTGACCGAGGGCATCCCCCTGATCGTGTGCCAGCGCATCGTGCGGCCGGACGACGCGGGCCCGTTCATGGCGTTGGGAGTTGCGCGCGTGCTGCCCAAACCTGTCTCGCCCGGCGAGCTGCGGCGCGCGTGTGCAGCGGCCGTGGCGACGTACGTGCGGCGCGAGGTCGTGCGCGAGCCGCTCGGCGACATCAACCTGGACCAGCTCGGCGCGCGCTTGGCCGAGGAGCTGCGGCGCGGTCTGTGCGACACGGTCGACCCGGGCGCGCGTGACAAGCTGATCAAGCTGGGCGAAGGCACCGAGCTGCTGGCGGCGCTGTGGGGAGCCGTGGCGCGCATTCGCGACGTGGTGACGATCCGCACCAGCGGCCAAGTTCGCTTCGCCCTGGGTGGACCCGAGGGGGCGGTGCCGCTGGCCCCCTGGCTGGAAGGCTCGGACGTGAGCGTCGACGCGAGCAAGCGCAACGTCGGCGGACGCTTGGCGCGTCTGGAGGCCGAAGGCTCGCTCGACAAGACGCGCATTCTGGTGGCCGACGACGACGCGGCGGTGTGCTGGTTCTTGGCCGGAGTGCTGAAGACGGCGGGCGCCACGGTGTACGAGGCCAGGGACGGTGCGCGCGCGCTCGAGATCGCCAAACACGTGAACCCCGACCTCGTGATCAGCGACATCCTCATGCCCAAGCTCGACGGCTTCGCGCTGAGCCGCGCGCTGCGCCGCGACATCGCGCTGCGCGACGTCCCGATCGTGCTGCTCTCGTGGAAGGAGGACCTGTTGCAGCGTGTGCGCGAGCTAGGCGCAGACGCCGACGGATACATGCGCAAGGAGGCGAGCGCCGGTGCGGTCGTGCAGCGGGTGCGCGAGCTCTTGCGGCTGCGCCAGCGCGTGGCGCAGCGCATCGCGCAGCAGGGCGAGGTGCGCGGCCGCTTGGACGGGCTCACCACGCACACGCTGCTGCGGCTGGTGTGTGCGCTGCGCGAGAGCTCGACGGTGTCGGTGCGCGATGCATCCTACCTGTACGAGGTGGAGGTCCGCCGCGGCAAGCCAGTGCGCGCGACCCGCACCGCGCTGAACGGCAGCTTCGAACGGGGCGCGTCGGTGCTCAGCGCGCTGCTCGGCGTGGGCGACGGGCGCTTCAGCGTCTCGCCGCCGCGCGAAGACAGCGAGGTGGGACCAGTCAAGAGCGACCTCGGCGGAACGCTCTCGGAGCAGGTGACGCCGGTGGTGGCCTCCGCGCGCGCGGCGCAGCGCCTGCTCACCGGCGAGAGCCTGATGCGCGTCAAGCGCGTCGAGATCGACGAGGACGCGGTGCTCACCTATTGGGGAGCGACGCCCGAGCCCGCGCGCTCGATCGTCACGGAGATCGCAGCGGGCGCAGTCCCACGCGATCTCATCACGAGCGGTCGCACCTCGGCGCGCCTGCTCGAGGACGTATTGCTCGACGCTGCCGTGCACGGCGCGGTGATCCAGGTGATCGATGGAGACAACGAGGACCGGCTGCCGGTGGCCACGGCGCAGGAGCTGGCACTGCTGCGCGGCGAGCGCACCGCCTCGCCCATCGCGCAGCTGCCCGTGCTCAACGTGCCGGCGGCGCAGCCCGCCACGCCCAGCCCGGTCGCCCCGATCGACGTGGTGCTGCCCGCTGCGGACGATCTGTTGCGCCGCGCGCTCGCCGCGCCGGCGCCGGCCCCTGCGGCCGAGCCGGTGGCTCCTGCGGCGCCGGTGATCGACGCCGCCGGAAACACGTCGCCGCTCTCTCGTGCGGTGGCTCACACGGTGGACCCAGTCGCGAGCGCGCCCCCGGAAGCCCACGCCCCAGCGCTCGACCTGCTCGACGACCTGGCGGTCGGCCTCGAGGATCCCTGGTTCGGGGACGTGAACCTGGCCGGGTCGTCGCTCTCCTTGCCCGAGCCAGCGTCCGACTCACCCGCTCCGCCGTCGGGGCCGCGCCTGCTCTCACCACCGCCAGCCATGGTCGAGGCAGCCTTGCGTACGCAGTCGCGCGAGCTCACCCCGACGCCCAGCCGCATGCCGCCCCCTCCCGGCCTGAAGCCGATGTTGACCTTGGGCTCGCTGCACCCGCCGCCGGTCGCGGAGCTCGAGCCGGTGCCGACGCCCAAGCCCAAGAACATCAAGAAGAGCCCGGCGCCGGCGCCGGTGGCGGAGAAGGAGTCCAGCAAGGACCAAACGCCCAAGTTCCCGCTGCCGTCGGCGTACTTGCCGTACGCGCAGCCCGAGAAGAAGCGCGACCACAAGACGCTGTACTGGATCGCCTTTGCGCTGGTCGGGGTGGGCTTCGCGCTGTGGGCACGCTATTCACGCGAGAAGTCGATCGCCAGCGAGAGCGCCGTGATCGCCGAGATGGCGAAGCCCGCCGACGGGCAGGCCCCCGCGCCCGAGGCCGCCGCCGCTGGGCCCGAGGATCCGGCCGCAGCCAGCGAGCCACAAGCTGGCCCGGGGGATGCGAGCCGAGCCAAAACCGACGACACCGCGCCCGAAGACCTGCCGCTGCGCGAGGGCGAACGGCTCAAGAAGGGCCACGGTCTCTTGGAGATCGTGAGCGGCAAGAGCGACACGATCTACGTCGACGGCAAGCCGATGGGCTCGGGCCCGGTGCTGAGCACGCCCATGCGTGCGCGCAAGGAACCCTACGAGATCAAGGTGAAGACGCGCGGAGAGGAGCGCACGCGCTTCGTGACGGTCAAGGATCAGCGCTTGGTTCGGCTGCGTATGGCGCCGCCCTGGCAGCGTTGATCGAGGTGGTTTGGCATGCTGCCGGGCGCTCCTCGTGACATAGAGCGCCCATGGCGACCCGGCGCGCGCTTGCACGTCTGCTAGCTGCCTGCCTCGTGGCGAGCGGCGCGGTCGCGTGCTCCTCCGAGACGAGCCCGGCGCTGGTCGACGGGGGGCTGCCGCCAACTCCCGGTTTTGGCGACGGCCCCGTGGCCGACCGCGTCGTGATGTCGCTGGTGGACAGCATCGAGCGATGCGACATCGATCACCGCGGTGACGTCGTGGACCTCGGCGGCCCGATGGTGGAGGGGAGGGTCGTGGGCGCGGCCAAGGAGCGGCTGGGTCAGGTGGAGCACGACGGCGCCACGTGGTCGATCGTCGAGGCGGCGACGCTGGAGACCACGTTCGTGACCACGGAGCGCACGCGCCTGTTCGCGGGCGCGCGGATCGCGTCGGTCTCGGCCAAACAAGTGTCGCTGTTCATCGATGACGTGCCGCTGGGCACGCACAAACTGAAGCCGTCGGAGATCACCTTGATCGAGACGGCACCGTCGGAGCTGCCGTTCGATCCGGGCGAGCACACGCTCAAGCTGCGCTTCGCGCCAGCGCGCAGCAGCGAGGTGCGCGCGCACGTCGACTGGGTGCGCGCGGGCGTACCCGACGAGCTCAAGGCGACCTATGGCGCGCCCGTCCTGAGCGACGTGCTGCAGCCGGATGCGGCGCTGGCCAAGGTGCCGCATCGAGCGTTGCGCTTGCGCACTCCGAGCACGGTGCGGTGCACGCTGCGCGTGCCGCCTGGTGCGCGGCTACGCACGGCGATCGGGCTGTTGGGGTCGGGTGAGGCCGAGGCCGAGATCGTGGCGCGGGTGGAGGGCAAGGCGCCCGTGTCGTTGCTTCGCCGCGCGGTGAAAGGCGGGGACGCCGCCGCGTGGGAGGACGTCGACGCGACGCTGGACGCGTTCGCCGGTCAGCTGCTTCACCTGGAGCTGCGGGCGTCCGGCTTGGCGCCGGGGCGGCTTCTGTTTGGCGATCCGGAGATCGTGGTGCCCACGGTGCCGCCCGAGGACGTCCGACGCGCGCGGCTCGTGCTCTTGGTGGTGCTCTCGGGGGTAGAGCGCGAGGAGCTGCCGGGCTACTCGGAGAATGCGGCGCCGGGATTGTCGCGCCTGGCTCAGCTCAGCGCCGAGGCCACCACGTTCACGCGGCACCGGGCGAGCTCGACCTTGGCCTTGACCAACCTGGCCACGATGCTCACGGGTCTTTCGCCGCACGTGCACACGCTCACGGATCTGGGCGCGATGTTGCCGGCGACGGTGCCGACGTTGGCGCAACACGCGCGCGACGCCGCCGTGCAGACGGCGCTGTTCACTGGCGTTCCGCACACGTTCCAGCCGTTTGGTCTGCAGCGCGGGCTGTCGCACGTGGTGCAGATCAGCCCGGCCGAGGGGGAGGGCCGCGACCCGCTGACCGAAGCCGCGGCCTGGCTGGAGACCGCGCTCGCCGGCACGCCGAACGGCAGCTTCTTCGTCGTGGTGCACGCGCGCGGAGGGCACCCGCCCTGGGTGGTGCCGCCCAAGCTGGCTGACGCGCTCCCGCCGGAGAACTACACCGGGGAGATCCAGCCGCGGCGCGCTGCCGAGCAGCTGGCGGCGTTCCGCAATCGGCGCTCCAAGGTGGCCTTGCCCGAGCCGGACCGAGTGCGGGTCGCGGCCCTGCATCAAGTGGCGCTGGCCGAGCAAGACCGCGCGCTCGGCAAGTTGCTCGACGTGGTCGACACCGCGAACCTGGAGAAGAACACGCTCCTCATCGTGACCACCGACGCGACCAGCGGCCTCACCACCTTGTTCGCCGATCAGCCCCCACTCGAGGAGAGGTCGCTCGATCACGCGCTGTACGTCTCCTTCCCCGAAGGTGTCGCGGCTGGCCGCAAGGTGGACGCAGCGAGCGGGGTCGAGGACCTGACCGTGACGATCGCGCGGTCGCTCGGGCTGACCCCAGCGAAGACTTGGAAAGGGCGAGACCTCTCGCACGTGGCCTCGCACACGGCGGCCGCCACCGACGACATGCGCTTTGCCCTGCTGGGTGAGATGTACGCGGTGCGGAGCGGCGATCTGGTGCTGCGAGAGCGCGCGAATGGCCGAGCGGTGCTGTGTGACTTGGCGCTCGACCCCACGTGCGCGTTCGATCGACGCGCAGCCTACCCGCTCGCGACCGGAGCCATGTTGCGCGCGCTCGCGCGCCATCAAGCGAGCCAGGTCACGCCGCACACCGCCGCGACCCTCGCGCTCGATGACGGCACCCTCGCGTCCCTCAAGGTCTGGGGCTCGATGCGCTGACGCCTCAGGCGCAGCGGTCGCAGCGACCTTTGATCTGCACTTCGTACTTCTTGCGGCGGATCGCGCCCGGCGTGCCGCGGCCTGCCACAACCTGCACCGACTCGTCCGGCAAGCAAGTGACGTCCCCGCAGGTGTCGCACATGAAGTGCGGGTGCGGATCTTCGTCGTGCGCCGCTTCTCGGCCTCGAAGCTCGAAGCGCCAGGTGTGATCGCCGTGGTCGGTGCGGCGCAGCAAGCCGACCTCGGTCAGGTCCATCAGGTTGCGGTACACGGTGGCTCGGTCGAAGCTCTCGTTGGCCAGCCGCGATGCAATGTCGCCGTGGCTCACCGGACCGTGCACCTCGTGCAGGGCACGCAGCACCGCCACCCGCGGGCCGGTGGCGCGCAGACCCACCGAGCGCAGCTCGGCCCGCAGGACGTCGAGCGTCACCTCCGGGTGGCTGTGGCCCATCTCTCGTTGATAGCGCCGCCAGGCCGGATCCTCAAGACGCCACCCCGCGTGGTCGTCACGTACTTGTCACAGCGGGCCGATCGGGCTCTAACGCGAGCATGCCCGCGGCACGACTGAGCCTATCAGCGGCGATGTTGATCGCCACGGCCGCGCTCGCGCTGTTCGACGCCGCGTTCCTGCTGGCGGACCCCGCGACGCGTGGACCGGGGCTGGGCATGCACATCGCCTACGCCGCTGGGCACCGCGCGTTCCTCACCGCGGCAGCGCTCTCGCTCGCGGGCCTCTTTCGGCTCTGGGCCCACAAGTTACCGTGGTGGGCCGGCGCGCCGCTCACCTTCGTGGCGACGGTGCCGCTGGCCTTCCTTGCTCTGGAGGAGGACCTGATCGCGTTCGAGCTGCCCTCGCGTGTGGGGGTCGCCGCGCTGGTGGCCGCGCTGCCGGCCCTGCTCGCGCTGCTCGCCGCGCGCGCTCCGCTGCGCTGGTACATGCGGCTCGGCTGCGTGCTGCTCGGACTCTCCCTGGCCATCGCCAACCAAACGCAGCTCAAGCTCAACTATCCGGGCTTCCATCTGGCGTGCGTGGCCCTGTCCTCGCTGGCGCTCGGCACTGCCGTCGTGGCGCTGCCAGCGGGGGCCCGGCCGCGTCTCGCCGAGTGGACGTCACTGCCGCGCGACGGCGTGGTGGCGCTGTTCGGGGCGTGGTCGGTGGTGATCCCTCCGCAGGACAGCGTGGCCGTGCGTCTGGCCACCGACGACGCTGCGCCGCTCTACCGCTTCGCGTCCGAGCTCTACCTGGACGACGACGACGGCGCCGCCGACGTCGGCAACAACCCGTTCTTCAAGCGGCGAGACAAGGCATCGCCGGTGCCGCCGGGGCCAGCGCTCGTCCCACGCGAGGATCTGCTGGTGGTGCTGATCACCATCGACGCGCTCCGCTTCGACGTTGCCAACGGTGAGCGGGGCGGCTCGCTGCCCACGCTGCAGGCGCTGCGCGACGACAGCGTCTACTTCACGCAGGCGTATGCGCCGGCCACGTCCACCTCGGGGACGATGTCCGCGCTGTTCTCCGGGCGGTACTACTCGCAAGTTCAATGGGAGCGGACCAAAGTCCAAGACCGCTTCGACTACTTGCCGGTCGAGACGGATACGTTGCGCTTCCCGGGTCTGCTCTCCGATGCGGGGGTGGGGACGTTCCTTTCACCTTCTCATTGGCGTGTTTCGCAGTGGGGCCGGATGGTCTCGGGGTTTCAGGAGGAGCACCGGCCCAAGGTGACCGGGTATCGCAAGGCGACCGAGGTCCTGCCCCCGGTCACGAGCTGGCTGAAGAAGCGCAAGGCAGGCCCGGCGTTCGCGTACTGCCACTTGATCGACGCGCACGCCCCTTACGACGATGGCGGCAAGGGAGGCACACAGTTCGAGCGCTACCTGCGGGAGATCGGCTTCGCCGATCGAGCGCTGGGCGAGCTCATCGCCGCGCTCAAAGGCGCAGGGCTGTGGTCACGCACCGTGCTGATCGTCTCTGCCGATCACGGCGAGTCGTTCGGCGAGCACGGCCAGAAGTTCCACGGCGGGTTTGCCTTTCAAGAGCAACTGCACGTCCCGCTGTATGTGCGGGTGCCGGGGCTCCCCTCGCGGGTGGTCGATCAGCCGGTGAGCTTGATCGACCTGGGGCCGACCATCCTGGACCTGTTCGGGCTGCCCACGCCGGGGAGCTTCATGGGCGAGAGCTTGGTGCCGGTGTTGCGTGGCGAGTCGCACACCTTCTTGCGCCCGGTGGCGTTCCACACCACGAACCGTCAGTTCGGCTTCGTGTACCCCGACCTGATCAAGGTGCTGTACTCGCCGAAGCGGCGGCGCACCGAGGTCTACGATCTGAACGCGGACCCCCAAGAAGCCGAGAACCTGTCCGAGGCCTCCTGGGCCAGGGAACGCGTCGCGCTGGTGCGCGCGTTCTTCCGCACCCACGAGCTGCGCATACCGGGCTACAAGATCCCCACGCGCTGAGCTTCGCTTGCGCTGCGCCCGCTGCGTGCGAGGATGAATCGATGCCCGAGCAGCGAGGCTCCGTGCGACTGTTCAAGGCCCTGGGCGTGGAGGTGTTCCTGCACTGGACCTGGCTGGTCGGGGCGTTGATCGAGGTGCAGCTGCGGCGAGGGCGCTACGAGTCGTTGGCCTGGAACGTGGCAGAGTACGTGACGCTGTTCGCGATCGTGCTCATGCACGAGTATGGGCACGCGCTGGCGTGCCGCTCGGTCGGCGGCAAAGCGGAGACGATCGTGCTGTGGCCGCTGGGCGGCGTGGCTTACGTCAACCCGCCGCCGCGGCCCCTGGCGGTGCTGTGGAGCATCGCCGCAGGGCCGTTGGTCAACTTGGTGCTCGCGCCCATCGGGCTGGTCCTGTGGCTGGGCACGCAGGGGATGGTGTCGCCCGACGTCACCCACTACTTCCAAGCGTTCTTCGTGATCAACGTGGTGTTGTTCGCGTTCAACATGGTGCCGATCTACCCGCTCGATGGTGGCCAGATCCTGCGCGCGATCCTGTGGCTGTTCACCGACCGCTCGAAGAGCCTCTTGATCGCCAGCTGGATCGGCGTCGTAGGCTCTGCGGGGGCCATGGCGGCCGCCGTGGTCACCGTCAGTTTTTGGCTCGGCATCTTGGCGGTGTTCGGTGGCCTACGGGCGTGGGCGGGCTTGCGCCAAGCGCGCGCGTTGGCGGTGCTCGCGCAAGCCCCCGTCTACGACGACGCGTGGTGCCCGAGCTGCGGGCACGCCCCACCCATGGGCATGTGGCCGGACAGCTGCGGCACCGTGATTCACCCCGATCACCTGGGGCGCTGCCCCGGGTGCGGGGCCTCGCCGCTCAAGCCTGTGTGTTTGCACTGCGGCAACGCGTCCGAGCTGTCGACCTGGGCGCGGGCGCAGCCAGCCCCGGCCCAGGCCTGACCTCACCGATCCGAGGGAAGGTTCGGGCGCTTCTCGGGTACTCTGCCGAGCATGCCCCTCCGCGATCTCTGGACCCGACTGCGCTCCCTCGGCGCCGCTGGCGCGCTGTCCTTGCTGGCGTTCGCGCCCGCCTGTGACGACGGCGTCGACTCCACGAGCGATGACGTCACCGACGTCAAGAACAGCTCGGTCAAGAACCAGTCGATCGGCAACTGCTGGGTGTACGCCACGGTCGGTTGGGCCGAGTCGTTGCACCTCACGCACGCGGGGACCGAGCTCAACTTGAGCGAGTCGTACATCTCCTATTGGCACTGGTTCGAGGGCATCGTCGGCGCCAAAGACCAGCCCAAGCTGGCCGCGCTGAACGGCGACGAGATATCGACGGGCGGCTGGTTCGGGATCGCGGTGGAGATCATGTTGCGCTACGGCGTCATGGACGAGGGCGCGTTCATCCCGGAAGAGGCCGAAGCGCAGCTTTCTGCGCGTCAAGAGGAGGCGCTCGCGGCGATCAACGAGTCGCTCAAGAACGGCAAGCTGAAGACGGCCGCTGCCCGCGCGGACCGCGCGCTCGTGCGTGCCGAGCTCGACAAGGCTTGGAAGCTCTCGCCCGAGGTCTCCGGCAAGCTCGACACGGCGTTTGGCAAGAGCGTGTTCAAGACGCTGTACACCACCACCAAGAAGCTGCCGGCGGGCATGCGTTACCCGCGCTCGATCAAGGTGGGCAAGGCGAAGGTCAACGGCAAGACGGTGACGGTCACCCTGGCAGACGCGATCGGCAAGGCCAAGGCGCCCGACAACCCCTACCAGCGCGTGGGCACGCACGCGTGGACCGAGATCAACTACCCGACGGGCGCCAAGTCACGCCGCGACCTGCAGATCCGCGCGCAGCGCGCGTTGCATGATCGCTTGCCGGTGGTGATGACCTGGTTCGTGGACTTCAACTCGATGGACGACACCGGCGCGTTCCGCGCGCCGCCGAGCGAGCCGGGCCACCAAGGCGGCCACATGACGGTGCTCGAGGACTACCAGATCAACGACGTGCCTGGCTTTGGCACGCTGGAGGCGGGCGTGCTGGTGACCGACCCAGCCGCGCTCTCGGCGGCGCTCGATCCGGCGGCGAAGCTGGAGTTCTTCCGCGTGAAGAACTCGTGGGGGACCAACTTGGCCCCGCCCGACAACCAAGCCAACTTCCGGGGCTACCACGACCTCTACCTCGAGTACCTGCACGGGCCCCTCACCCAGTGCACCGAGTCCAACGGCGACAAGTGCGGCACCAAGGCGTCCATCCCCGGCCTGACCGGCCTGGTGTTGCCCCCCTCCACGTTCAGCACGGACGGTGCTGGCGCCGAGGGGTGCCACGACGTGTGTGTGGCCGGCGCGTCCATGCAGGCGAGCTGCGGCAGCTGCGCGGAGGACGTGTGTGCGGTGGACGAGTTCTGCTGCAACTCCGCCGGTCAGTGGGACGCCACGTGTGTGAACGAAGCCAGGACGATCTGCGGGGCGAGCTGCCCCTGACGCGGTGCGCGCCCCGCGATCGGGAGCCGCGCGCTACTTCTTGGCTGGCGTAGCGTCTTTGGCGGGCTCCTTGGCCGCGTCCTTTGCGGGCTCCTTGGCCGCGTCCTTTGCGGGCTCCTTGGCCGCGTCCTTCGGCTCTTCTTTGCCCGCCTCCTTGGTGCCTTCCTTGGCGGCGTCCTTCGGCGCCTCTTTGGCGTCCTTGCCGGCCTCCTTGGCCCCCTCCTTCTTGGCGTCCGCCGTCGTGTCCGGCTTGGGCGCCTCGTTGGGGGTGGTGCACCCTGCCAAGCCGATCGAACCAAGCAAAGCAAGCGACGCGAACGACTTGATGATCATGACGAGCTCCTCTGCGCCAAGCTCTCCGTGAGCCATGGGACGCACCATTCAGGCTGCGGCGCGCCGGCAGAGTCGCCAGTAATTCGTTGTCGGTCTTCGTCGCGCGGCGGGCGTGCGCGTGAGACTTGTCGCCGAATGGGGTCCATTCGTCAGCGAAGTGTCGTGCCTCGCCGGTGGGCGCCACGAATTCTCCATGCGCTCGCCACGGCGCGCCCACGCTGGTTGCACCCGTAGCCGATATCGATCGTTGGGTGAACACCCAGCCCGAAGCCCACAGCTCCCCTTACAGAAACCCTCAGCCCGACGCGCGAGAGGAGGTGCTCGCGCCCAGCGAGATTGTCGAGGCACTGTGGCGGCCGCACCGCGCCGCCGACTTGATCCTGGCCGAGTACGCGCGCGTCCGCGCGGCGCTGAGCCACGAGCGCTGCGTGCACCTGCTGGTCGCGCTGCTGGTGCTGTCGAGCGTGCTGTTCGCGGTGCCCTACGCGGTGGTGCTCGACCCCACGCGAGCGCACCGCATCGCGGCGCTGTACCTCGGCGCGGTCGCGCTCTGCTTTCCGTCGCTACACGTGTTCACCAGCTACCTGGGCTGCCGCATGTCGGTGATGCAGAACCTGGTGATGGCGCTGTTGATCAGCGCGGTGGCGGCGCTGTTCAGCTTGGGCTTCGCGCCGATCGTGTGGTTCGTGGCCGTGACCACCCAGTCGGACGACGTCGTCCCGATCACCTCGTTCGTGCTGCTCGCCGCCAGTTTGCTCGCGGGACTGGGCCAGCTCGGCCGCGTGCTGTGGCTGGATGGAGCGCGCGCACAGAACGATCGCTACCGCGCCACTGTCCTGGCCTGGCAGGGCTTGCTCGTGTTCGTGGCCTACCGTCTCGCCACCGTCCTGGACCTGGCGTGAGCGCTCACGTCTCTTCGCTCGCGCGCCTGCTGCTCGCGCCCGCCGTCTACGGCTTCGCCGTCGGCCTGATCCGCTCCCCGCGGACCGCCTGGCTCAACATGGTGAAATTTCCTTTGCTGATCGTCGTCAGCGTGGCCGTGTCTTCGCTCGCCTACTACCTCGTCGCACGACTGCTCGCCAAGGAGCTCCACTTCGTCGCGGTGCGGCGGCTGGTGTTGGGCTGCTACGCGGACCTGAGCGTGATGCTCGCGTCGCTGGCCCCAGTGTGCCTGTTCTTTGCGCTGGTGTTCGAGCGGCCGGTGAGCTCCGCGGCGCTGGGCGAGTACCCGTTGTTCTTGGGCTTCAACGTCGCGTTGATCGCGCTGGCAGGGTCGGCGGCGGTGGTGCGCCAGAGCGCTCGGCTGCTGCACGACCACGGCGTCCGCGGCGGCCGTGCGGCGGCTGTGGTGGGCGCGTGGTTGGGCCTCTCGCTCCTGGTCGGCGGGCAGGCAGCTTGGTACTTGCGACCTTTCTTTGGCAACGCAGCCATGCCGGAGGAGCACGGGTTCTGCCTCGGATCCCAGCCAGACTTTCGCGGTGACACCAGCTTCTACCAGGCCGTCTTCCACCTGATCGTCCCGCCCGGCTGACCCTCGAAAAAAAAAGCTCGCCCAGCCTGTCCTCGCCCGCGCGCGGGCGGCGACTCCAGTGCAGGTGGTCGGCAACGCCGGCCTTGCTTGAACAGGAGAGGGTCATGACGCAGAACTTCGGTACAGGCCGAGCTGGGGCGCGCTTTTGCGCGCTCTCGGCGGCGGTGTTGGTGTGTGTGGGAGCGGCCGCCTGCGGCGGCGAGTCCGAGACAGGCGCGGGCGGTTCGGGCGCGTCCGGCGACGGAGGTCGCGGCGAGGGTGGAGTCGGCGGCGAGCCGAGCATGGGTGGCGCAGGCGGCGACGGCGGCGCCGGGCAGGGGGCCGCCGGCGGCGGCGGCGCTGGCGGTGACGGTGGCGGGCCACCCAACACCACGTGCGACTACGAGCTCGGCTGGCCAATCGGCAGCGAGTGTGGCGTGTTCGTCGACCCTGCTGCGGTGGGTGGGGACGGCACCCAAAGCGCGCCCTTCGGGTCGTTGGCCGAGGCCCTCGCCAGCCGCGGACCGAGCCGTTTCTACGTGTGCAACAGCGGGATGAACGAGGCCGTCACGCTCGAGGCGGGCGACCAAGTGTACGGGGCGATCAACTGCAACGGGTGGGCGTGGAACGGCACGCGCACGCTCTGGGTGGCCGACCCTGGCTCGCCTCCGGTCACCGTGCTCGGCGGTGCGGTCGAGACCGTGGTGGCCGGCTTCACGATCGCCGCGAGCGCCAACCCGACGGGTGTCGGCGCGGAGCTCTCGGCGGTGGGCATCGTCGCCGAGAATGCGCAGGTACGGCTCGAGCGCGTCGACATCGAAAGCGGCGACGGGGCCCACGGGGCCGACGGCGCGAACGGCGCGAACGCCCCTGGCTATCCGGCCGACGCAGGCAATGGCACGGCGGGCGCTGCGGGCTCGGGGGTCGTCGCCGGGCCGGCGGGGGGAACGAGCACGTGCGGGCGCGCAGGCGGTGCCGGCGGTGGCCTGACGATCAACACGTCCTTCCAGCAGGTCTACCTGAACGGATCGAGTGGCCAAGTCGGCTCCTTGGGCGGCGTCGCCAACGGCAGCCCGATCACCTGCAGAGGTGAAGTCGGCAACCCCGGCACACCGGGAGCGAACGGCGCGTCAGGGAACACGCTCGGGACAGTCTCCCTGCTCGGCTTCGTGGGCGCGAGCGGAACGCCCGGTATCTCTGCGACGCATGGCAATGGCGGCGGCGGTGGAGGGGCCAATGGCCCTCCCGGATACACCGGCGGCTCCGGTGGTGGCGGCGGCTGCAGCGGCGAAGGCGGCGCAGGTGGCACCGCAGGCGGCGCGAGCCTAGCCATCATCTCCATCGAGAGCAGCTGGTCCTTCAGCGAGGTCACGCTCTCGGTGGGGGTGGGCGGGGACGGCGGCAATGGCGGAGCTCCCGGCGCGTTCACGCTCGGTGGCATGGCCGCTGGCACGCTCGCGAGCCCCTATTGCCGAGGTGGCCATGGCGGAGCTGGCGCTGCGAGTGGAGCGGGAGGATCTGGGGCGGGCGGTCACGCTGTGGCGGTGCTGTTCCAAGGCGACCCGCCCAACCTGGCCGGCGTCGAGGTCACCCCGCCGACGGTGCCGGGTGCAGGCGGATCGGGCGCCGTGGACGGGACCGCCGCGGTCTCGCTCGAGCTGCCGTGAGCACCCGACGGGGTCTCCTCCTGGCGCCGGTCCTGGTGGTCGCGTCGCTCGGCGCGGCCTCCGGGTGCCGGGGCCCAGCCTTCACCGGCTTCGGCGGCGAGCCTTCGTGCGAGCCGCTCGACGCGGCGCAGGTCGGCGAGGAATGTGAGGGCGCGTTCGTCGCCGCCGGCAGCACGGCGGGCGGCGACGGCTCCCGCGGCGCACCATTTGCCCTCCTCTCGGAGGCGATCGCCAGCGGCGCGAAGGTGATCTACGCCTGCGCGGGTCGCTACGACGAGCCTGTCGTGGTGCCCGCGGGAGTAGCGCTGTTCGGGGGCCTCGATTGCGACGAGTGGCGCTTCGATTTGGAAGCCCGCTCCGATCTCACCAGCCCGCCGGACACCATTCCAATGACCCTGGCGAATGGCTCCGGCACCAGGGTCGAGGGCTGGCGCGTGACCGCAAGAGACGCCGAGGTGGCGGGCGGGAGCTCGGTCGCGCTGCTGGCTCACCAGGTCACCGCGGCGGTGCGACGCGTGGACCTGATCGCTGGCGATGCGCGCGACGGCGCGCCGGGCGCTGCTGGCGACCCCGGCGCTGCTGGCGCCAATGCAACGGACGCCAGCGGTACCAACGCCGGGTTCGGCGGCCAAGCCAGCTGCGGCGACGCCCATGGTGGCAATGGTGGCAACGGCACCAACCTGGGCAACCCTGGGCAATCCGGACAACCCTCGCAGGGCAACGCCGGCTCGGCGGGGTGCACCGGTGGTGGAGACGGCGATGACGGTGGTGACGGTGGGGCCGGTGAGAACGCCAGCGCACCAGGCTCACTGTCCGAGAGCGGCTTCACGCCCGGCGCGCCTGGCGCTGCAGGTGGGATCGGCGTCGCCGGCGGTGGCGGTGGCGGCGGCGGCGGAAAGCAGAGCCTCGGAGGTGGAGGCGGCGGCGCGGGCGGTTGCGGTGGCGGTGGCGGACGCCCCGGTCAATCAGGTGGCTCGTCGATCGCGCTCGCGGCCATCGACGCCACGCTCACGATCGAGGACAGCACCGCGCGGGTGGGCCGCGGCGGAGACGGTGGCGCTGGCGGAGCTGGCGGGCCTGGTGGTCCTGGCGGCGACGGTGGTGCCGGCGCGGGCACCGCCTGTGTCGGAGGTGCTGGCGGGGCAGGTGGCGCCGGTGGCCGCGGCGGCGGAGGCGCCGGCGGGCACGCGGTGATTCTGGCCTATCGCGGAGCCACGCCGGACCTGCGCGGCCTCGGCTTCGACGGGCTCTCGCCCGAGCAAGCTGGCGAGGGCGCGGGGGACGGCGACGTGACTTCGGGGCTCTCGTTGCCGATGCTCGAGCTGCCGTGAGCGGACGCGACCCAACTCGAACAAGAGGCTCCCCTCAAAGGCAAGACCCGACGGACCAGGTGCCGCCGTAGGGCTTGCACATGCGGAACGCGGCCTCGACGCGCTCGGGCTGCTCCAGGTTCTTGTCGATGGCGTGGATCTCGACGCTGAGCGAGCTCGCGCTGGCCTCCACCAAGGCGAAGCCGAAGGCCTGATCGCGCTCGAACGCTGCAGGATTGCGTTGGCTCGGCGGGCGCAGCGCCGTGGACTTGGCGCCCGCGCCGCTGACGACGGCAGCAGTGCCTCGCAGCTCGCCATCGAGGAAGGCTTGCAGGTTGTGGTCGTGGCCTGAGAGCAGAAGGTCAGCCTGGCCAATGAGGTGGCGGCGCATCAAGCGACGCAGCCCCTCGCCGCGCCACAGCGAAAGCCCCGCGTCCAGGTAGTCGCCCGCGTCGCCATGCTCTCCATTGGACACGAACGGGTGGTGGCCCAGCCAGATGCGAAAGGGTGCCGTGGAGGAGCTGAGCGCCCCGAGCATCTCGGGCGCTGTGAGGTGGCAGTCGAGCTGCTCTCCTGGCCAATCGCTGCAGCGATGCACCAGGTAGTTCGTGTCCCACGCGAACAGGTGCGCAGCGCCGGCCTGGAAGTCGAAGAAATGGGCGCGCCCCCGGGTGCCGCGCGGCGCGAGCCTGGCAATGGCGTCGAGCTCGGCCCAAGCCCGCTCGCTGGAGGGAAACACGTAGTGGTAGTCGTGGTTGCCGAGCACGAAGTAGAGGAGCTTGGCGCCGCTCTTCGCGTAAGCACCCACGAAGGCGTCGAAGAAAGCGCGATCGTCCTCGTCGGCGATGCCCGTCTCGTACACGTTGTCGCCCAGGAACACGCCGAAGTCGCAGCCGCCGCGCTCCTGGCAAACTCGCTCCACCAGCGTGGCCACTGCTTGGGTCGACGGCCCGAGATCGCGTGCGCCCGCGCGCACGCCGGCGTCACCCACGGCGAAGAAGCGAGCCACGCCGTCATCGCCCACGGGCGCAGGGTCTTCCACCTGGTAGCCCAGGTTGCCGGCGCTGGGCCGAAGATCCAGCGGGATCACCGCGGCGCAGCCCGAGCTCGAGAGCCACGTGAGCGCCACCGAGGCGGCGACGGCAGGGGAAAGCGTGGGTGCGGGCAACGTCCGGGGGCGTAGCGCAGCCGCGGCGCCGGGGGAATGGAGGCAAGCGGCCCCGGAGGGAGTCCACGATGGACTGGACCCGTCGACTTCGACAGTCCGAAGCGGCCCAACGAAGGCCGTGCTGTCGCCCCGCTCCAGCATCGCGCTTGGAGCTCGGCCACGTCGCGCACGCCCCGGTCAGGGCCGCCACTATACTCGACGGCATGGCAGACCCTCCCGGTGCCGTCCGGTCGCGCCAGGTCGGCTCGACTGTTGTCTCTCGCGCTATCCCACCGCCGTTGTCTCAGGCTCTATCGTGAGCCG
>CAZXMG010000001.1:0-290831 GCA_964641275.1 uncultured Polyangiaceae bacterium | reverse complement strand
CGTCGCGCTTGTCTCGCGCGATTTGCTCGAGCGAACGGCTCGAGAGCAGCTCCACGAATCGGAACAACACCGAGTCGTCGATCAGCATGAGCTTCTGGAACATGTCGAAGGGGGGCTCGCTGATGCCCACATAGTTGTTGGCGCTCTTCGACATTTTGGGGCCCACGACCACACCACCCTCCAGGCGCGCGTCGGTCCCTTCCAAGATGGGCGTGGTCATCACGATCTGCGCCTTCTTGCCATAACGTGGCATCAGGTCGCGCCCGACCATCAGGTTGAACAGCTGGTCGGTGCCGCCCAACTCCACGTCACACTCGAGCTCGACCGAGTCGTATGCCTGCAGCAGCGGGTACAGGAACTCGTGCACGTGGATCGCGCGGTGATCCGCGAAGCGCTTGGAGAAGTCGTCGCGTTCGAGCATGCGCGCCACGGTGTACTTGGCGCACAGCTCCACCATCTCGCTCGGGCGCAGCGCCTCGAGCCACTCGGAGTTGTAGCGGACCACGGTCTCGTTCCGGTCCAAGATCTTGAACGCCTGCTCGGTGTAGGTCTTGGCGGCGGCGTGGACTTCTTCCTTGGTGAGGCGCGGGCGCGACTCGCTCTTGCCCGTCGGGTCTCCCACCATGGCCGTGAAGTCTCCCACCAAGAACACCACCTCGTGGCCGAGCTCCTGGAACTGCCGCATCTTCTGCATCAGCACCGTATGACCAAGGTGCAGATCGGGCCGGGTTGGATCAAACCCGGCCTTGATGCGCAGCTTCTTTCCCGAGGCCAACCGCTCCTCGAGCTCGGTCCGCTGATGCAGATCCACCACGCCACGGCACAGCTCTTCGGCTGCCTTTGAGCTCGACATCGCCGCGATCTCTTAGCAGGTTTGTGTGCGCAAAGGTCAGCGTGGACAATCGCGTCGTGAGGTCCGAAAACGGCCAGACGCGCGCGGCGGCGAGCGCTACCAAGGGCGCGTGGCAGCCAACATCCAGCCCTCCGTCGACCCGGTAGCGGCGTACGAGGCGCTGAGCGCCCGCGACCCGCGCTTCGACGGCCTGTTCTTCGTCGGGGTCACCACCACGGGGGTCTATTGCAGGCCGATCTGTCCTGCGCGCACTCCGCGCAAAGATCGCTGCGAGTTCTTCCGCCGCGCAGCAGAGGCAGAGACGCGCGGCTTCCGCGCGTGTTTTCGCTGCAGGCCGGAGCTGGCTCCGGGCCTGGCGAGTGTGGACGCGGCGCCACGCCTTTGTGCGCGCGCGTTGCGGGCGATCGACGAAGGCTTCCTGAACGAGCACAGCCTGGCCGAGCTGGCCGGCGCGCTGTCGGTCTCGGAGCGCCACTTGCGTCGCCAGATGGAGCGTGAGCTGGGCGTGTCTCCCGTCGCGCTCGCGCAGTCGCGGCGCCTTTCGGCGGCCAAGCAGCTCCTGACCGACACGCGCCTGTCCATGGCCGAGATCGCCTTCGCTTCCGGATTCCGCAGCGTGAGGCGCTTCAACGCTGCCTGGCGCCACTCCTTCGGCGCGGCCCCATCGCGGGCGGGGGAGCGACCCATGGCCGAGCCCGGCGTCTTGATGTTGCGCCTCGACTATCGGCCGCCGTTCGCGTGGGGCGAGCTGGTCTCGTTCCTGGGTGCGCGCGCAATCGCGGGCGTCGAGATCGGGCGGGGTGGCGTGTATGCGCGCACCGTGCGCACCCCGGGTGGGGGAGGCTGGCTCGAAGCCAGGGCTGACCAACGACGTCCGCGGATCGAGCTGCGGCTCAGCACCTCGTTGGCGGAGCGCGTGCCTTGGGTGATCGCGCGCGTGCGGCAGCTGTTCGATCTCGACGCGCGACCGGACGTGATCGCGAGCCGCTTGCGGCGAGACCCGCTGCTCGCGCGCCTCGTGCGCGCGGCTCCGGGGCGACGTGTTCCAGGCGCGTTCGATCCGTTCGAGATGGCCGTGCGCGCGGTCCTCGGGCAGCAAGTGTCCGTGAAGGCTGCCACCACGCTGGCCGGGCGCTTCGCCGCGAAGCTGGGCGAGCCGATCGCCGGTGCTCCCCACGGGTTGAGCGCCTTGTTCCCGCTGCCAGAGCGCGTGGCGGCGCTCCAGCCGAGCGTCATCGTCGGCTTGGGCGTGCTGGAGAAGCGGGCACACACGATCGTTGGGCTCGCTCGCCTGTTCGCCAGCGGTGAGCTCGCACGGCCGGGGCTGTCGCAAGACGATGTCTGCGCTCGGCTCCTGAGCTTGCCAGGCGTGGGCGACTGGACTGCACAGTACGTCGCGATGCGCGCCTTCCGCTTTCCCGACGCGTTCCCTGCGGGCGACCTCGGCATCAAGAAGGCGCTGGCGCTGTCGTCCACCCGCGCGTGCGACGCGCGTTCGCAGGCCTGGCGCCCGTGGCGTGCGTACGCCGCGCTGCACCTGTGGCACTCGCTCGCGCAGAGCGAACGCTCCCCCTCGGTCGTCGACCTCGATCTCTACGCGACGTGAGCCAGCACCGTGAGGCTGGGCACGGCTCTGCCCCGCTCGCTGCGCACGACGGTGGGCTCGGCCATGTCGGTCACGAACCCCTGGCTCTGCAGGCTGGCCAGCAGCGCCTCACGTCGGTGCGCATAGCGGCCTTGAGGCTGCAGCCGATGAGCGTCGCTCTGCTCGTCGTTCAGCTCCTCGGCGGTGAAGAAGAGGCGCCCTTGGGCTCGCAAGCTCCGGCGAGCCGCCGCGAACACGGGCGAAAGATCGCCAAAGTAGACGAACGTATCGGCGGCGACGATCAGGTCGGCGCCGCCTGGACGGTCGCCCAAGAAGCGCACCAGGTCATCTTCGACGAGCTCGTCATAGTGGCCGCGCGCGCGTGCCAGCTCGAGCATCTTGGGCGACAGATCGACTCCGACCAAGCGCGCCACCAGCGGCCTGAGGTGCTCGCCCATCAAGCCCGTCCCGCAGCCCAGCTCGAAACACGCGTGCAATGAGCCCGCTTGGATAGCGGGCCAAACACGCCGAAGCGTCTCGACCAGTCGCGCCGGCCTGTAGCCAAGGCCCTCGACGAGGGTCGCGTCGAAGTCTGGCGCGAAGAGGTCGAAGGTGTGGCGTACGTACTCTTCGCTCGCCCGAGCGGGCACCCCTTTGCCGCTGAGCGCCGCATGCTGGTGTCTGGCGAGCGCGCTCGACGGCTCGTGTGCGAGCCATTGTTCGACCACGGCCAACGCTTCGTCGGCGCGCCCCAGCTCCAGCAGCGTCGTGGCCAAGCCGCGGAACACGGGGGCGCTCGGCTCCAGTGTGGTGGAGCGCCGAAGTGCGATCACGGCCTCCTCGCGCCGGCCAGCCTCGAGCAGCGCGGCGCTCAGGTTGCGCGCGATACGGGGATTGTCTGGCGAGAGCGTGGAGGCGCGGCCGAGCAGCTCGATCGCCTCGGCCAGCCGGCGCTCTCGCAGCCTGATTTGGCCAAGATTGGCCAGCGGCTTGTGCGAGCTGGGGTCCGCCGCGATCGCTCGCTCGTAGGCTGCTGCCGCCAGATCCAGAGCGCCGCTCTTGGCGTGGGCAGTTCCGAGCATGTTCCACAGCTCCATGTCGTTCGGCCAGGTCCGAACCGCGCTCGTGAGCAGCGCGATCCCCTCGGCGTGCGCCCGTCGTGTGATCAGCTCATCGGCACGCTTGCGGATCTCGCGCGGGTCGCGATCGTCCTCTTTCGTCATGCTGTGCGGCGCTCCTCGTTGCACGCGCGGAAACCTCGTCTCGACGGCATTGGCTTCGACCGCCAGCGTCCGAGCTGGGCTCCATACAGCAGCGCCAGCAGCGCGCCGATGGGGTTCCCGGCGGCAGGCATTCGGGCCAGCGCACAGCTCGGTGCGGGAGCATCGGCGCCCGACGAACCCCCCGCAGGCGAAACTTCGGCGTGGCCACCGTCACCTGCTCCTCCCTCGGGCGAAGGGCACGGGTGGGCGCTGCGCCACAGCTCGAGCTCGGCGCGCAACGTGAGCGTGGGATCCTGCGGGCTCACGTCGGGTACGCTGATGCGAAGCACGCTGCCGTTGCTGTCGTCGATCTGCAAGAACGCGCTGTTCGCAGGGCGCCCTTCGGGAGTGCACCGCGAATCACCCTCGCCGTTCGAGCCAGCGGCCTCCAGCCCCCGCACCAACCGCTCGGGCAGATCGCAGGACGTGGCCTCGAACGCCGCGACCGCTCGGGTGAGCACGCCATCGCTCGTCAGCACGTTGCCGAGCGCTACGACGAGGCTCGAGGGGCCAGCCTTGTGCCCCGCAAACGCCGACGTGTTCGGGCCGGTGTACCCAACCACACCCGCCTCGCCGTCGGCCACGCCGTATTGCATGAAAGGCGCGTTGGGAAACGCGCGCGGGTCGCTGATCGCGTCGAGCACGACGCTCGCGCTGTTTCCCTCGCTCAGCAGCGTCAGAGCGGCAGCCACGGCGTCGTCGTCGAAGTTGGCTTGGGCCAAAAGGGCACCACGTCCAGGCACCACGCCGTAGATTTGGATGACTTCGTACGGCACGCACGATGCGCCCGCTGCGCCCAGCAGGCCGCGCTCCGGGTCCACAGCGATCAAGGAGTAGGTGGCGTCCGCTGAATGCGGCGCCAGGCTGGCGACCACGAGCGCAAGCCACCCTATGCGACAGCGTGGCGCCGGGTCAGATCGAGGCGACGGCTTTCTTGACGGCGTCGTAGTCGGGCTCCACGCCAGGGTTGGGTCCCTCCCAGGCATACCGGACAACGCCTTCCCGATCGACCACGAACACCGCTCGCTTGCTCGCCGTGTAGCCGGGCAAGCCAGCGAAATTCTCGAGCGCCACGCCGTAGGCCTGGGTGGCCTCGCGAGCGTAGTCGCTGAGCACGGGGAACGTGAGCTTGTTCTTCTCGGCGAACGCGACGTTCGAGAACGGCCCGTCCACGCTGATGCCGAGCACCGTCGCGTCCAGACCGTTCAGCTCCGCTAGGCTGTCACGGAACGTGCACAGCTCCTTTTCGCAGACCGACGTGAAGGCGGCCGGGAAGAAGGCCAGGACCACCTTCTTTCCGCGCAGCTCGGACAGCGTCACCTTGTCCGTCTTGGTCTTGAACAGCGAGAATTCAGGCGCTTTGGTACCGACGTCGAGCATGACGTTTGGTAACCTTGGTGCACGGCGAGGGCAAGGGCTGCGTACGAGGCCACGTTCAGCGCGATGGCAGTCCCCGGCGGAGAGTGCCTGACCATCGGACTGCCTCCGAGAGACTGAGATCAGGGGGGAGCCGGCGCCTTCGCTGGCCCCTCCATCAGCTGACGGATCTTGGCGGCGCGATCGATCACGTCCTCCAGCTCGCGGACGCTGACGTCGAGCTCGACGCGAATGTCTCCCGCGTCGACCGACACCTTCATGCGATCGAGCAGCGGGGCCACGCCGAGCATCTGCACCGCCATACCTTGGCGCGCGTCGTTCTTCGACTCCTCGATCAAGCTGGCCAACGAGAGCGCGTGTGACGTCCCGTCGGTGCGGACGACAGCCACCAGACTGGCGCGATCTCCCGAGAGGCGCACCCCCAGCGCGGCCGCGCGGATGCCCACCAATGCTGGAGGCGCCTTGCCGCCAGACTTGGCCACTTCGTCCGCGATGGTTGCGCGTTGTGTGTCGCTCAGCACCAGGCTCGCGCGCACCGTCTCGAAACCGGCGAGCAAAGCCAGTTGCTCCGTGTGTCGGGTGTCCCCGCGAGCAGACGGCACGTTGCCGTCCGCGGCGTCGATCATGTTGCGCAGGTACCCGCCGCCGCCCAGCAGCAGCACGCCGCCGTGACGGGCGGCGATCTCGCCCGACGCGGGCGCGTCCAGGTCGCGCACGCTCTTGAACTGACCGATGTTGGAGGCGAGTGGTCTCCCCCCACGGGCGCTGATCACCTTGGTGGCGCAGCCGATGATCGACTCGTCGCTGAACGATCCCAGCGCCGAGATCCCGAAGTCGGCGTCGCCTGCTTCAGGCACTCCCAGCGCGATCTCGTCCACGCTGAGGATCGGATCGAAGCCACAAGTCTCGCGCAGCGATCCCAGTCCGGGCACCGTCCGCTCGCCCCCGAGATAGGGCGCCGCCAGCGGCGACGCGCGCAAGGCTCTCAAGTCGGCCGTCACCAACAACATCGAGCCTTGAGGGATTCCCCCGAGCGCGCTGCGCGCTTCGGTGGGCGCGACGGGCTCCGGCGTCTGCCGGTGCTTCCAGTACACGCCCAAGGACACCGCGCCGAGCACGGCCAGCGCGGCGGCGACCCACCACCAGGCGCGTGCGCGCGCACGGGCCGGCGCCGGCTGCTTCTCGCCCGGTGCCGGGGCCTCGGGCTCGCCGAGCTGCTCTGCTTCCTGCTTGGGCGCCGTATCGTCGTCGGGCTCGGCGTCGCCGGCGTCACCGTCGTCGCCTTTGGGCTGATCGGGCTTGCTCTCTCGCGCAGCCGATTCGACTGGCTCGGCAGTCGGATCGGCCGGCAACTCCTCGGACGTTTCCTTCATCGGTTGCGATGGAGCAGGCGCGCGATGGCCTCCCCCAAGCTCCCGACGTACGTGCCGACCAGCGTGAGGGTGACCAGCACAGCGACGAACGCGAGCTCGTTGACGGTGGCGCCCAAGAACATGCCCGGGATCTGCACCCGAATCCTGCGGGCAGCAACCTCCGCCAGCCCAGGGGCCCGGGCGCGGAGCGGTTTCGGTAGCGAATGCGGCTCTGCTACATTCGGGCCCCCGTGCACTTCGCAACCACCCCACTCCCCGAGCTCGACGACCGAGAGCGTGGCGATGTGGTCGTCCTCACCGACGCGTCGGTGGAGGGGGAGGAGATCGCTTCGGCGCTCCGCTCGCGAGGCTTCGTGGTGTTCGACGTGCCGCTGGCGCTGCTCGAGGCGCGCGTCGCCAGCGAAACACCCCGCGTGGTGATCGTCGATGTCGATCAGCCGGGCGCGATCGAGAAGGCCAGGCTGCTCAGGAGCCAACCCTCGGGCAGACGAGTGGAGGTCCTGTGTTTGGGCGACGCCCTTCGAGCCGCGGAGCTCCAAGACGTCAGCTTGGCGGACAATGTCTTCGAGCGGCCGGTCGATCTGAACCGTCTCCTCGACCGCGTCACGTTCGTCGCGAGCCCTTCGGCGGGTGGGTTCGCGGGTCGCGGCACGACACCCCCACCGATGTACGCACCGCGACCGTCGATGGCGCCCGCACCCGACAGCATCCCACCCATCTCCGAGTTTCCGCGCGCGGTCGACCCGCTCGAGGTGGGCTCTTTCTTGGAAGAAGGCAACGACGCGTCGACGGCCCTGGGGCTGCTCGCGGGCGCAGTCAGCCTGAGCCCCGAGCTCGCGCAGCAGATTGCAGCCGCAGAGGAGCGGGTGCGCGGGCAGCTCGACGGAGACTCGAATGGCCCGCCTTCTGGCGACGGTGCCAGCTGCGCCGTCCCACCCGACTTGCTGTCGCAGCTCGACGAGCCGCTCGACGCGCTCGAAGACAGCGAAGGCACCGGAGGTCTGGCCCTTGCGCTGGCGCAAGCGGGCAGCAGCTCCGGCAGCCATGCCGGCAGCCACGGGGGCGGCACGGGTGGCACCTTCACGCCCGTCCCCAGCAAGGTCGGCACCGGCGCCGGATTGGCGTCGCCCGAAGGCACCGCAGCGATCCCCGCGGCGCCCCGCTCGAGCCCCAACGCCTCGTCCGAGATTCCGCCGCCGCTCGCGCCTTCGCAAGGTGGCACCGCCGCCGAGCCCTTCCTTCCGTCGGGAGTCATGCCTGCCTCCTCGGCGATCGGCCAACGTCCTGGCTCGCCCGCCTTGGGGATTCGCCTCGGCGAGCTCCTGGGGCTCAAGGTCGAGGATTCGCGGCGATCGGCGGAGGTGGCCCGCGCCATGGTGCCTCCTCCGCTCTCGACCGCGATCGAATCGCAGACCCAACGCGCCGAAGAGGCGCTGCAGCCCTTGGGTGCAACGCCTACGCCGATCGGGCTCGCCAGCCTCGGCAGCTCGCCGTTGTCTCCGCCCGTGCGCTTCCAGGAGCCGCGCGACATCGCCGAGGGCCGACCGGCGTTCGGCATTCGCACCGTGCCACCTCGCGATCCGTTCGCCGCGCTTCGCGATCAGGCCGTGCTCGGGAGCGCGGCGCGCGAGCCCGAGCGGCCGCGGCCCGCCGAGCCCCAGGTCCCCACGGACCTCGCGCGTCGCGACCCGCGCGACGGGGGCGTGAGCCCGGCAGCCCAATCGGTGCGCGGGCACACCGCCCGAGACACCGCCACGATCGGCGCCGTGTTCGCAGAGGGAGAGGGCCTGCGTCCATTGGCGCGCGCGATCGCTGCTCGCACCAGCGGCTGCCTGACGATCGTCTCCCAAGAGGCCACGCGTCGCGTCGTGTTGTTGGATGGCGACGTGGTCACCGCCGCGTCCGAGGTGGTCGACGAGAGCCTCGTCTGGTTCCTCGCGTCGCGTGGCGATCTGGATCGCGAGGCCGCCGGGCGTCTCGCCGGCAAGCTCCCGGCATCCGGGCGCCACGCAGGCGCAGCGATGATCGCCCAAGGCTTCCTGGCCCAGGACGATCTGTGGCCCGTGCTCCGAGCCCACGCGGAGTTCTTGATCGGACGCGTGCTGACCTGTGGGCCCGGCTCGTCCACCATCGAGGTCGAGATCCCCAATCGCCTCAAGCTGGAGCCGGGCGTGTTCGGGGGGGCGACTGGCGCAGAGATCTTCGTCGAGACCGCCCGGCGGGTGCTCGATCCCTCGCGCGCTTTGGCTGGGCTCGGTGACGCTCACCTCGAGCTCGGGCCCCAGCTGAGCTTGCTCTCGGAGTGCGCCCTCGGCGCGGAGGAGGAGTCGGCCGTGCGCGTCGCGGCGGGCAAGACCGTGACCGAGGTGCTCTCGAACCTCACGCCTGAATTTGGCAGCGTGCTGCGCGCGCTGATCGAGCTCGACGTCCTGGCCGCTGCAGCGCCCGTGCGGCGCGCGGCGCGTGCCGCGCAGCGTGAGCCCGACCTGATCGACGACGACGCCATTCGCGCCAAGACCCGCGCCAAGCTCTCCTTGGTGCAAGAGGGCGACTATTTCGCGCTGCTGGGCGTCCCGCGCACCGCCACCGCCTACGACATCCGTCGCGCCTACCTCGACCTGCGCAAGAGCTTCGAGCCCACGCGCCTGCTCACGCCTGGCACTACCGATCTGCACGACGACGTGCAGCTCATCCTCGAGGTGGTAGAAGAGGCGTTCGACATCTTGCGCGACCACCAGCGGCGCGAGCGCTACCGACGAGCGATCGAGGCCGGACCGCCCGCTTGACGGAAATCACCGGTGATGACCCAAGAGAACGTGCCAGGCATCGAGTTCAGTGACCCAGAGATCCTCGCCGGGGCACCCGCCCCCGAGACCGTGGAGCGCGCCGTTGCGACGTTTCGCGAGCAGGGCATGCTGCGCTGCGATCGCGCCATCCCCCTCGCGTATCTGGACGAGATCGACCAGCATTATCGAGCGCGCTATCGAGCCGAGCTCGGCAGCACCAGCAAGCCAGATCGGCGCCCGCTCTTCACCGTGGACGTCGAGGGGCCCTTCAATCGCCCAGCGTTCTACGCAAACCCGCTGCTGTTCCCCATCGTGGTTCGCTTGCTGGGGGAGGATTGCATCCTCGGCGCCTGCAGCTCGGTCGTCTCGTTCCCCGGAGCGCCCGACCAGTTCATCCACCGCGACTCTCCGTCTCTTTATGGGGACTACGGTCTCGAGCGGGGGCTGCCGCCGTACGCGCTCACCATTCTCATGCCCTTGGTGGACGCCAACGATGAAACCGGCTCCACCGAGGTCTGGCCCACCACCCACCTCGACCCCGACCAAGAGCACGCCACGACCAGGCCCTCGGTTCGGCCTGTCGTCGTGCGCGGCTCGGTGCTCTTGACCGACAGCCGCGTCGTGCACCGGGGCGCCGCGAACCGGGCCCAGATCGTCCGGCCCCTCGTGTACCTGAGCTACCACCGCCATTGGTTCCGGGACTTCGGTGGCTATGAGAATCGCCCGCCGATCGCGATCACCTCGAGCGAGCTGGCCCGCGTGCCCGCAGCGCACAAGCACCTGTTCGAGTGGCGCTTCGACCGCTACGCCACGATGCAGCTCAAGGCTCGCGCGCGCCGCCTCGCCGCCGAGGTCGTGCCGGAGCCGCTGCGTGCGTCCGTGACCTCGGCCTACAGGCGCCTCCGCGGCTAACGCGGTTCTTGAAAGAGGGCCAGCACGAGCATGGTCCCGGGCCGCTGTGCCGCGGCGTGGCTCAACCGTGCACGACCATCGCCACAAATCCTGCAGGAACGTGGGGAGGCTGCTGCTCCTCATCAGGCACGCGAGTTGCTCTCAAGCGCGGCATGAGGTCTTGGCTCGGTGCGGTGCTGGTGCTGTGGGTGGTGGGCTGTGGCCCTTCCTATTCCGACTGCGAGGGCTGCTGCGACGGTTGCTTCGAGGACGACTTGCCCGAGACCACGTCGACCTGCGTGGACGCCGCGAATCCCGACCAAGAGGTGGTGATTGGCAGCGTGGAGAGCGGGCCCTTCTCGCTGCTCGAGCCGGAGTCGACGCTGGTGCTCGACTACGGCCCGCAGGGGGGGCAGCACTTCTATCTCGCGTTGCAGCTGCAGGGCAGCGTCGATGGCGACATGGTCCGCATGTCGTTCACGCCCGAGAGTGGGCTCCCAGCAGAGTCGACTGAGTTCTTGAGCGAGGGCTGCCCCGCTCCGGACGCGCTCGAGATCGGCAACCTGCGGCTCGAGGTGCCGTTCCAAGAAGAGACCACTGGGTTGCTCCGCGTGTCGCTCGGGCGCTGCGCGAACGACTTGTGCGAGTACAACGACATGGACGGCCTCGCCAACTTCGTCGAGAAGGCGACGGCAGAGGTTCATGTCTCGGTCGTTCCGCCGACGTAGCCCTCGCTAGCGCTTGGGCTCTGCGGGGCCCGCTGGTGGTGACAGCGGGACAGTCCCGCCAGGAGGTGTGACGCTGCCGGGCGGGAGCGGGCGCGTGGTGGGCAAAGCACCCGGGAGCTGTGGGGGCGTGTCCGGGGCGGAGCTGTGCTGCGGGCTCGCCGCGACGGGCGTGATGCGTTCGGGGGTCTCCGTCTCGCTGTTGCCGTCAGGCGGCGTCAGCATGTCCCGAGCGCCGGGTATGTCGGGAGAGCCGAAGCCGTCGTCGGGTCGGTCATTGGCGCCGGGGCCTTCGGTCCGTGAGGGGCCACAGCTCGCCAGCGCAACGAGCAGGGGCGCAGCCATCCAGGGCGTGTTCATGCGTCGGAACCTCCGCGAGGGGCGATTGCATCGCTCGTGCCGCCTTGAATGCCCGCAGCTTCACGACGGCGATGAGCCATCGCGCCACGGTGTGCACCCTCGCGGTGGGACCAATTGCCTCCAATCACCTCGCCGGGAGGCCGAAGCTCAGATCGCGCTTTCGATCCGATCGCACAACGTGCGCATCACCTTCAGCCGGGCGTAGCGCTTGTCATTGGCTTCGACGACGGTCCAGGGAGCAAACTCGGTGCTGGTGCGGTCGATCATCTCGGAGGCAGCCGTCTGGTAGTCGCCCCACTTCTCGCGGTTGCGCCAGTCGTCGGCCGTGATCTTGAAGCGTTTGAACGAGGTGGCCTGGCGCTCTTCGAAACGCTTGAGCTGCTCTTCTTGGCTGACTTGCAGCCAGAACTTCACGACCACCGCGCCGCTGTCGACCAGGCCCTCCTCGAAGTCGTTGATCTCGCCGAACGCGCGCATCCAGTCGTCTTCGTCGCAGTACTTCTCGATGCGCTCGACGAGCACGCGGCCGTACCAGGAGCGATCGAAGATCGCGAGCTGGCCCCAGCGCGGCAGGTTGCGATAGAAGCGCCACAAATAGGGCCGGGCCTTCTCCTCGTCGGTGGGCGCGGCGATGGGGATGACCTGGTAGCGGCGCGCGTCCAACGCGCCGGTGATGCGGCGAATGGCGCCCCCTTTCCCTGCGGCGTCGGAGCCCTCGAACACGGCGACGAAGCTGTGCTTGTAGAAGCCGGGCTGCCGGCTCAGCTTGTTGAGGCGCCCTTGCAGCGTCTCGAGCTCGGCGTCGTACTCCTCTTTGCTCACCGCCTTGCCGAGATCGAGCGCGCCCAAGATGTCGAGCTTGTCGATGGGCTTCACCAGCGGCGGCGTGTGGACGCTCTCGTTGAGGATGGGGTTGTCGAGTCGCTTCTTGATCGCATCGTGCAAGATGTTGCCGACCGTGAGCGCACGATACTCCTCGTCCGTCGATTCGACGACGTACCAGGGCGCGACGGCGGTCGACGTGGTGCGCAGCGATCGTTCGCTCAGCTTGCGGAAGCGGTCGTACATCTCGAACCGCTCCCAGTCGTGTGGGGTCACGCGCCAAGACGTCTTGGGGTCGCTCTCGAGCGCCTTGAGCCGCTTCCTCTGCGCGGATTTGGACAGGTGCAGCCAGAACTTGAGCACCAACACGCGCTCGCTCGACAACATGCGCTCGAAGCGCACCACCTCGGCCATGGCGCGATCCAGATCGGCCGGCTTGGAGCGGCGGTAGGCGCGCTCGACGATCGGGTCGGTGTACCAAGAGCCCAGGAAGATGGCGATCTTGCCGCGTGGTGGCAGGCGCTGCCAGAAACGCGCCATCGGCGGGCGCTGGCGCTCCTCCGGGGTCGGCAGATCGATGGCGTGGGTGTGGATGTGGCGCGGGTCGAGCCACTCTTGCAGCAGGTTGGCCGTTTCGCCTTTGCCCGCGCCGTCCACGCCGCCGAGCAAGATCACCACGGAGAAAGGAGCCTTCTCGAGCAGATCGTACTGCGCGTCCAAGAGCTTTTCGCGCAGGAGGGGCTCTTCTTGGTCGTAGGCCTCACGCTTGATCTTGTGGCCGAGCTCGGCGCTCTCGAACATGACGTCTCCTTCGTTACTTGCTGGCCGGCGCGGCCGGACCGTCCTTGCTGCGCACGTACGAGAGCAGCGTACGAATGATGCCGCGCGCCACCTCGGGGGATTCATCGAGCAGCGCCTCGAGCTCGCTCCTGGGGATGCGCAACAGCCGGCACTCACTCTCCGCCGTCACCGTCGCGGTGCGCGGCTCGCCGTCGAGCACCCCCAGCTCGCCGAAGGCCTTGCCCGCCTCGATGGCGGCGACGCGAGTGCCTCCCTTGAGCACCCCCAAGGTGCCCTCGACCACGACGTAGAGATCGTCCGAGGGGTCGCCCTCTCTCACGATCGCCGTGCCCTCCGCGATGCCCTCGATCGTCGCGATCTCGGCCACGGGGTAGAGCTCCTCGCCGGAGAGCCCTCGGAACAGCGGCACCTCGCGCAGCAGGAGCACCTTGTCGAGCACGCCGAGCATCGGATCTCCCGACGGTAGCTCTCGAGCGTCGTATTTGCGACACTTCTCGAGCCAGCCGTCGAGCACAGGGGCGGGCCCGCTGGCGGGCGCACCCGACGCGTCTTGTGTGGCGTGGGCCACGAACGCGGCGCTGTCTGCCCCCAGCGGCGCGGACAGCACCGTCTCGAGCAGCTCCAGCGCGTTGCTCCGTCCCGCTCCCTGGCCCATCACCGCGAAACGCGCGCGTTGCATCACCGTGCGATCGCCGAGGGCGCTGGTCAGATCGAAGATGGCTACCACGTTGTCTTCGATCCGGCGGCTGAGCTCGTGCGCGTAGAGGCCGTTTGGCGCGCTGGCGTGCGCGGCGAGCAGGAGCTTGCCGTAATCGACCAACTTGGTCACCGCCTCTTCGACCAGCGCCCGCTCGGCCGCGCCGAGCACCAGATCGCGTGCAGCGAACGCTTGCGCGACCGCCGTGCGTGCGCGGTGGCCGAGCTGGCCGAACATGGGCAGCACCTCGCGCAGTGCCTCCTCGCCGATGCGGGCGAGCGCACGTGCGGCGCGGACGGTGCCGGACACGGTGCGGACGTCCGCCACGGCAGTAGGCGCGATCGAACCCTCGCCGCGGGTGACCGGCAGCGCGTGCACCAGCTCGCGCACGGCCCGCGGCCCAGCCAGCGCGAGCGCGCGCGCAGCTACGCCCGCGTGGGGGCCCGACACCAGGCGCGAGACGAGCGAGGTCACCGCACCCCCCGCGTCGAGCAAGATCGCGGCGCGCGCGGCCTCGCGGAACACGCGCGCGTCGAGCGAGCTGGCAGCGCTCAGCACCTCCCTCTCGGCGCGGCGGTCACCGAGCTCCCCGATGGCCCACAGCGCCGCGGCGCGTTCCCGCGAGCTCGCGTCGCGCGCCGCCTTGCGCAGCTGCTTGAGCGCGCGGTCGAGGCGCGCCTGGCCCTCGGCGCGTGCCCCAGCGTCGCGCTCCCGCACGCCGCGCGTCGCGTCCTGGAGCAGCGCCTCGGCCCACAGTCGCGCGTGCGGCTCGCTGTCTGGCGTGCTTCGGCCGATCTCGATCGCGCGTGCGAGTCGGGCGTCGTCGGCCAGCACCTTCGCCTCGCGCGCGGCGGTGAGCACCAGCGTCTCGATCTCCGGGTCGAGGTCTGCGGGTACCACACGCAAGAGCTCATCGCCTCTCTGCCCGCCAGACAACCTCGCAGCTTTCTCGGCCGCTGCGCGCCGGATGACCGGGTCCTTGGACGCGATCACACGCTCGAGATCGCGGGGCTCGAAGAAGCGGTCGCTCATCAAGTCCAACGTCCGCAGCGCGTCCTCTCGGGCGCCTGCAAGCACAGCGACCTCGAGCTCGTGCCTGACCGTGCTCTTGAACACCAACGCGGCTTCGGGGCTGATGTCGTCGGAGGAGCGGCCGCGCGTGAGCGCCTGCGAGAGCGCGCTCGCGTAAGCCGCTGGCGCGCCCCGCACGAAGCCGATCACGAGCGCACAGGCCAGCGCGAGCAAGGTGAGCTGCACGTGCCGCGGGGGGCCCTCGGGTCCAAAGCCCACCAGGATGCCGCTGGCGAGCAGCGCTCCCAGCGGCGACGCGGCGCCCTTGACCAGGACCTTGGCCCGCACACGCACGGCTCGTGCGAGCGGCACGATCAGCACATCGGCGACGGAGTTGCCGACGCCGTAACGCACGATGATCTCGGCGACCCGCGCCAGACCAGTGCCGACCACCGCAGGCAGCGCGAAGGCCAGGAGCCCGGCCGCCCCGAGCAACATCGGCCCGAACGCCAGCGTGCGCCCCACCCCCAGCCGCGCCACCAACGGCCCCGTCACCAGCAGCTGGAGCACCAGCACCAAGGAGTTCGAGACCACCCCGAACACGCCCAGCGCGAACGCCATCTCTTCGCGGGCGAAGCTCTCCTTCAGCGCGGCCTTGAACGCGAAGTCCACGAACGTGGTGGCCATGGCGCCGAAGAACGTGAACGCCACCACCACGCGCACGGCAGGTGTGTTGCCCAGATCACCGATGGCTTCGCGCAGGCTCGCGAGCACGCGAGGCTCGACGGAGGCGCCCGCGCGCGAAGCTTTGGGCTGGTCGGGAGCCACCTCGCCCAGCCGCAGAACCAGCGGCAGCGAGGCCAGTGACAACAGCGCTGCGCCCGCCAAGATCCAAGACACACCCAACGTCTTGGCCAACACACTGGCCAGCGCGCCCACGGCAATCGAGCCCACCGTGGCCGCACCCGCCACCAGCGGCAACACGCGTTTGGCATGGCGCGCTTCGAGCGTGCTGGTGGTCGCGTTGAAGGCGATCAGCGGGAGCAGCGGCGGCAGCACCAGCTGCGCGATACACACGGCCAGCACCGCGCCCCGGTCGGTGGCGCCGGCCATCAACGCGGAGGCGACCAGCAACGCGGCTGTCGCTGCGATCACGGCCGCGTCGAAGCGGGACGAGCTCCTGGCGCCCGGATCCGACCCCAGCATGCGCGTCATGAGCGCGGCATACGCGAACGAGGCCAACACGCGGACGACCGCGGACACCCCCACGAAACGCGACAGCTCGCCCAGCGAAAACGTCGACACGAACAGCGTGTCGCCGGCGATGGTCGAGAGCCCGTTGGCGCCGACCGCGAAGAGCGCGAGCCAGAGCGGGGTCTTGGGCAGCCGCTCGACCTTCACGCGCGCGTTTACCGGCGGCCCTTGAAGCCCATCATTTGCTGCACCACGCGCTCGCTCTCCTCCGCCATCGACTCGCTCTCTTTGGCGCGGTCGGCACAGTCTTCACACATCTTCTTCTTCTTGCCGCCGACCGTCACGATCGTGAGCTCGTCGACCTGTTCCTTGCAGACGCTGCAGGTGGCCATGAGCGAAGGGTCGCAACCTGTGGCCGGGTGATCAAGGGGCTCGATGGCCGCAGTGCAAGCGCTGCGCGGGTGCGCCGCGGCTGCGCGACTCGGGCACACGCGCTCGTCCGCGACGGCGCAGGCGGCGAATCCCAGCGCCCGGACTGGGAGGCACGTGACTTGCTCGGGGTGCGGGAATGCAAATCTCGACTCCCATGACGCGGGAGGTGACCGTTGTGCCGCCCGAGGTCGGTTTGGACGTGGCGTACCGGATCATGCAACGCAAACGCATCCGGCATCTGCCGGTCGTCGCGTGCGGTGAGCTGCTCGGCATGCTCTCGGACCGTGACGTGCTCACGCGCGCCAAGCTGGCCGACGACGGCGCGCTGATCGTGCCGTCGCTCAGCTGCGGGGCTGCCATGACGCCAGCGCCCACGACCTGTGACGTCGACGCGACGGTGGACGAAGTCGTCCGCCTCATGACGGAGCGAAAGATCGATGCGGTTCCCGTGATCGCGCCCTCGGGGCGGCTTGTTGGGTTGGTGACGTCGACCGATCTGTTGCTGCTCCTGCTCACCCCCTCGGAAGCGCGACCGCTGCCCTACACCTTTCAGCTACACGAGCTCAGGGAAGAGCCGCGCGCCGAAGCCTGACCGGCGTGGGCGTGCGCCTGCACGTGCTGCTCGTGAACCCGACTCAGGAATCGCTCCACCCCCTCGATCACACGGACGCTACGTGGTGAGTAGAACACGTCGAAGGCGTGTTGGGCGCCGGGTAGCTCGGCGTATGCCACCAGGGCTTTGGAGCGCTCGCGCAAGAGCCTCACCAGCTCACGCGCGTACTGGACCGGCGCCAGCGTGTCGCGGTCGCCGTGAATCACGAAGAACGGCGGTGCGTCGCCGCGGACCTGATCGAGCGGCGAGGCGGCGCGGAACTTCTCCGGCGCGTCGGCCAGTCGAGCCTTCATCACCAGCGGCTCCACCAGCAGCGAGAAGAACTCTCGGGGGTAGAGCTTCAAGCGATCGACGAAGCAGTAGACGCCGTAGAAAGGTACCGCAGCTTGCACGGAGGTGTCTGCCGCCTCGAATCCAGGTTGGTAGCTTGGATCGTTCTGGGTGAGCCCCATGAGCGCTGTCAGGTGCCCGCCCGCGGAGCCGCCGGTCACGACCACGAAGCCCGGGTCTACTCCGTACTCGTCCGCATGCTCGCGGATCCACGCCAGCGCGCGCTTGATGTCGATGAGATGCTCCGGAAACGTCGCGCGGGGGCTGAGCCGATAGTCCACGTTGAAACCGACCCAACCGTGGCTCGCGAGGTGGTAGAGCAGCGGCAATCCCTGGTCGCGGCGACTGCCGAGCACCCACCCGCCGCCGTGTATCTGCAGCACGGCTGGGCGGCGACTGCCAGGCGCAGCGGGTTGGTAGACGTCCAGCAAGAGGCGGTGCTCCCCGTCGCGCCAGAAGGTGACGCCGCGCGAGCGGCGCACGCCGCGTCGACCCATGAGCAGCGGCGTCAGCAGCTTGGTCCAAGGCACCCGCGGCCAACGATCGAACGGCGAAAGCGCCGACAGCGCCTCGCGCACCACCCTCTCGGCACGCCCCGCGCTCACCCACATGTGGACGAGCGCCGCCCAGGAGACCGTTGTGAGCCCCAGCGCCACCCAGCCGGCGCGCTGTTCCAGCGCGCCGATCCGGAGGAACAGAACCGTCGCGACCAGCTGCCAAGCGAACTGGTGCGCGACCATTTCGCCAACGATCCACGAGGACAGGAAAGCGGGGATCAGCAGCACGCGCCCGCCCTTGAGTGGCCGCCACGCGTTCAACGTGAAACCCGCGCCCGCCACCGAGAATGCGAGGAACAGCCACGCGGCGTACACGGTCTGATCAGTGGGCCAAGCTGGCATGGCGCTCGGGCGATGATGAGACTGTGCAACACTTCTGCAAGGGGCGATCACCGCGCTGCGCGGGCGCCGGCTGGTGCCGGCTCGTCATCTGCGGAGCTGCGCCACGATGCTCTCGAGCGCGGCCAGCCCGAACATGATCTTCTTCACGAAGGACGGGTTGTGCGGCACGACCACGAAGCGGGAGTGCCGAGACCAAATGTCTCGCAATCGCCGGTCGAGGCGGAGGGCTTCATCGTTCGATTCGATGCGTGTGGGGTTGCCGCCCTCGACCGAGATCCCGCCTGCCGCGGCGCTCTCGAAGAAGATCACGGCGTCGTAGCGATCGAGCTCGGCCTGCTCGCTGCTGCCCACTGCCTCGAAGAAGTCCTCGTCCTTGTTCGGCCAATAGGCGGCACCGTCGATGGTGCCGCGGTCGCACAGGAGGATGCGATCCGGGTACAAGGCCGACTGCACGTCCTCGAGGTTCCGCTGCACGTGGTAGATCGCGCATTGGGCCGAGCGGCGGGCGTGGGTCTCGGCCGAGCGTGGGAAGCCGCCTGAGAAGAGCAGCGTGGCTGCTTCTGGCACGACGACCACGAGCTCGCCGATCTCACGACGAAAGAGCGCGGCTGCGGTCGTCTTGCCTCCGCCCGGGCCCCCCGTGAGCACGATCCGGCATCGTCCGTTGCTGCTGCTCGTCTCGGTCATCCGTCATGCTCCCTGCCCCCCTTCACCCGCGTCTCAGCCGGCCGTACCGAAAATCATGTCCGGGATCGGCGTCAGCGACGCGTAGTTGCGGCCGAAGTCATCCTTGTGGTGGACGGAGTGTTTGCGCGCGAGCAAATCGAACGGAGCTGCCAGCCAGCCCCCGAAGACGATGCCCGAGTGCACCAGGATGTTGAAGGTCGAGTGGATGAGGAAGGCGATCGCGTAGCTGTAGACGTGGACCGGTGCCACCAGCAGGGCGAAGCCACCCGTGCAGAGGTGCAGCAGTGCCAGCCCACCAAACAGCTCCACTGGATGCAGATAGAAGCTCTCGAGCGCGCTGGGGTTCCTGGCTCGGTGATGCACGGCATGCACGTATGGCATCAGCTTGCGGTGGTGCAGCGTGCGGTGGAACGCGTAGTAGAGGAAGTCGTACGCCACCAGGATGACCAGCGCATCGACGAGGATCCGCCACCAGGCAGAAGGCTCCGCGTGGAACGCGAACATGTACAGTGCGGCGACCATCGAGCCCACGAAGACCAGCGACAGCGTGCTGTTGCCGAAGATGTGCAGCAGGCGCTCTCGCGTCGAGACTCGGAGTGGCGGCATCGGACTGATGCGTCGAGACGCATAGCGAGGCGAGGTGAACGCCCAGGCGAGGAAGGTGAGCAGCACGGTGTCGAGGACCATGACGGCCGCGACCGGGACGACGAGGTGGAGCAACACGGCCGCTGGAGCATCGTCCAGCGGTCGTCGGCTGTCGAGACACTCGTTCACGGGATCCGTCCTGGTGCCGTTGGGGCAGCCGCCGACGCTCACCCGACCTCGAATGCCTGCTTGTCCGTCACGACCCACTGGCACTGCACGTCGCCCTCGGTCGTGGGCAGCTCGGGGGCGAGCTCGAACTCGTACACGACCGCCACTGACGTGGCGGGCGGGCAGAAGCGAGGCAGTGTGCGATCGTAGAAGCCTCCGCCGTAGCCCAGCCGAAAGCCGCGCGAGTCGACTCTGAGCGCCGGCACGATCATGACGTCGAGCTCGGTTTGCTCGTCGAGCTCGGGGGCAGGCTCGCGGAAGCCCATGCCCAGCTCCTCCAGCCGCGCAGGATCGCCCGGGTCGCGGAACACCATGCGGCGTGTCTCGGGGTCGATCGCGGGGTAGGCCACGCTCGCGCCCCGAGCCCGCAAGACCCGGTCGAGCGCCGCGAGCGAGATCTCGCCCCGGGCCTCGATCGCGTCGAACAGCGCTACGCGCGCCGCTCCCGCCATCACCGGCAGCTCCAGCAAGCGTGCGACGATCGCCTCGGATCGCGCGAGCAGTGCGCTCCTGGCGGTCGTCTTGCGCACGGCACGGGCTCGCTTGCGCAGCTCGACTTTGGCGCGCCGCGCAAGCTCCGTCACCACCGCGGGATCGAGCGGTTCCATGTGGAAGGTCTACCCCACTCGCTGCTCCGCCGCCGCCGAGAAGGTGCGCACTTGTGACTGCGCGCCAGCCGCTGTGGTAGACCGGCAGCGTGAACAGAGCTTACTCGAGCCACGGCGGGCGGGTCGCTGCGGTCATCCCCGCGTATGACGCCGCCAACACCGTGGGCCGCGTGGTGTGCGAGACGCGCGAGCGATTTGCGGACTTGGGCGAGGTGTACGTGGTCGATGACGGCTCGACCGACGGCACGGCCAGCGCCGCCGAGCGCGCCGGCGCCACCGTGATCGTGCACCCGGTGAATCGCGGCAAGGGCTGCGCGCTGCGCACGGGGTTGGCGCGTGCGAGCGCCGACGGGCACCTCGCTGCGGTCACGATCGACGCCGATGGGCAGCACCCTCCTGCGGAGGGGCGCCGCTTGGCCGAGCATCCGGACTTGTCTGCCCTCGTGCTCGGCATTCGCGATCTGCGCGGCGCCGGTGCACCCCGACCCAACCGAATCTCGAACGGCATCTCCAACGGCTTCTTGTCGTTCTTCAGTCGCACTTGGTTGCGCGACACACAGTGCGGACTGCGCCGCTACCCATTGCCGCGCACGCTCGAGTTGGGTGGACAAGACGCGGGCTACGCCTTCGAGGCAGAGGTGATCCTGCTCGCCCTCGCCGCCAAGGTGCCTGTGATCGAGCTGCCCATCAGCGTGCTCTACCCGCAGGATCGCACGACCCACTTCGACAGCGTGCGTGACCCGATGCGCGTGATCCGACGGGTGCTGGGGACGCTGGTGCGCACCCGCTACGTCACGCGCGCGGCCCGCGCCGAGCAGGCCCGAGCGCCCGAGCCGCCGCGCGCGGCCGCGCCCTCGACGACTCCCGCTGGACGCGCCGCGTCTCCCTCGTCACCTTAGCTGTCGTGCGTGCGTTCCTGCGGTGCCACAAGAAGAAGCTGATCGCGCTGGGCGTGATCATGGCGCTGCCAATTCTCGTGCACCTGCTGATCGTGCTCGCAACGGGCATGACTGCGCCCGCGCTGCCCCCTGCCAGCGGCGACGAGATGACCGAAACGGGGGACGTGCGCCACGTGGGTCGGGCCTATTCCCGCAAACGCGGCAACATCACCGAGGTGCGCTTGTGGGGCACGCCTGCGCAGATCGGCGAGCAGCACTCCAAGCTGCTCTACCAAGAGATGGTCAAGAGCGAGGCCCAGCTCTACACCACCCTCGAAGAGCTCGTGCCGCTGGCGCCGCTGCGCTGGCTGATCTTCGACGTCGCCCGCGTGATCCACCGTGGCGCCGACCGCACGATGTCGAGCGACCGGCTGCTCGAAATCGCCGCGCAAGCCCGCGCGTTCTCGCCCGATCCGTTCGAGCGCCACTTCCCCACCTATCAGCGGCTGGTGTACCTGAACGCGCTGTACGACATCGCGCTGGGGTTCGAGCACTCGCCCATGATGGGCTGCACCAGCTTCGTCGCGAGCAGATCGCGCAGCGCGTCGGGGCACGCCATCCTCGCGCGCAACTTCGACTTCGAGGTCGGCAGCGTCTACGACGAGGGCAAGGTCGTGTTCCTGGTGCACGAGGAGGGCAAGATCCCCTTCGCGTCCGTGGCCTGGCCCGGCCTGGTAGGCGTTCTCAGCGGCATGAACGAGCGTGGTCTGGGCGTGGTGGTGCACGGCGGTCGCGCTCGCGATACCCGCGCGCAAGGCGAGCCAGTGGTGCACACCACGCGCGCCTTGCTCTCCGAAGCAAGCACCGTCGACGAGGCCATCGCGCTGCTCGAGCAGCGTCAGCCCATGGTTTCTCACATCCTGCTGTTGGTCGACGCGAGCGGCGCGTCGGCTGCGGTCGAGCGCGCGCCAGGCGAGCCGCTCCACGCCCGTCGCCCGGAGGGGTCACTGCTGCCGCTCACCAACCACTTCGAAGGCGCGTTGGCCGATGACCCCAAGAACCAACGCGTGCGCGAGGTGACCTCCACCTTGCCGCGGCGAGCGCGGCTCGACGAGCTGCTCACCGACCCCGCCCCCATCGACGTCCAGCGCGCCGTGGCCATCCTGCGGGACCGAAAGGGCGCTGGGGGCGAGGAGTTGCCGCTCGGGCATCGCAGTGCGCTCGACGCGGTGATCGCCACCCACGCAGTGGTGATGGACGCGACCGCTCGCACGCTGTGGGTGAGCGAAGGACCGCACCTGATGGGTCGCTTCATTCGCTTCGATCTGCGCGAGCTCTTGTCACCGAGCTACCAACCTGGCGACGAGGCGCTGGTGACGCTGCCCGCGGACCCTGCGCTGCAAGGCGGCGAGTACCAGCGCTGGCTGGAGGCGGGCGCCAAGCACAGCGGAGCCGAGTGAGCATGACGCCCAGGAGGCCGCGCCCCCAGGCACCGACGGACAGCGCAGCGCGTGACGAGGTTCGCGCGCTCTACGCCGAGGTCGATGCCGCCTACGCGGGCACTTCTTGTCCGGGCACGACCGAGTGTTGTCGATTTGGCCGCACCGGCCGCGAACCGTACGTTACGCCGCTGGAGCTAGCGCTGCTGGTGCCGGCCATGAAGCACCGGCCGGGCTCGGCGCGCAGGCGTCCGCTACCGCTACACCAGGTGAACCCGGAGCTCCCGCCGGCTGTGGACGAGCGCGCCTGCCCGCTGCTCGACGAGCAGGCGCGTTGTCGAGTGTACGCCGCTCGTCCGCTCGGTTGCCGCACCTACTTTTGTCATCGCGCGCAGGGGGACGGCGCCGTCACTCACCGGCACGTGCTCGAGTTCGTGCGTAAGCTGCGCGAAATCTCCGCGCGGCACGGGCTCTCGGCCGAGGGCCGGCCGCTCAGCCGTGCGCTCGCGGCGCTGCGGTGAGCGGTCCTCAGCCTTCGGGATTGACGTGGACGTTGTTCCCGCCGGATTGCACGGTGATGTCCCCGGTGGTGAGCTTGATGACCGAGTTCTTGACCCTGAGCTCGATGGTCGTGTCGCAATCGAATTTGATGGCCTTCTTGGCGTGCAAGACGAGGGTGCCTTCCTTGGACTCGAGCACGATCTCTTTCTTCGCCTCTTGTTTGAGCTGCTTGCCGATCCTCTCCTTGCGGTCCTTCTCGACGCGCGTGGCAGCGTCCTTGATGACCTCGGTCCGCTGCTCGTCACCGATCTCGATGAACTGATTGCCGCGAATCACGGTGATGTCGTCCGTTCCGATCTTGGTCGCGCGGTGGTTTCCGACCACCGTCTTCCAATCGTTGTACACGATCATGTGCAAGTCGCGGTTCGCCTGGATGTACACGTTCTCCTGCGCGCTCGTGTCGTCCAGCTTCATGCCGCTGCCCTTCCACGCGTGGTTCGTTCCGGTGGGCGACACTGCCTGAAACGGCCCGGGCTGGGTCACGGTCGAGGCGACCTGTTGGCTCGACATGGGCGTGCCACCGTGAATGCTCTTGGGGGCAATGGGCGCCCTGGGCGCACCCGCGGCGCCCATCAACAATCGAGGTGTCGCCTCGCTGAAGATTCCGGTCACCTTCTTGTACTTGGGGAGCGGATCGGGCACGGGGTTCTCTTCCGTGTAGACGCGTCCGATCACCACGGGGCGGTCGGGATCGCCACCCAAGAAGGAGACCAGCACCTCCTGCCCGATGCGCGGCACGCTGATCGAGCCGAAGCCCTTGCCGGCCCAGGGTTGATTGGTCGGCAGCCAACACGAGCTCTGATCATTGCGCTGGCTCTCTCGATCCCAATGGAAATGCACACGAACGCGCGCCCACTCGTCCGTGTGAATCTCTTCGCCAGACGGCCCCACGACGGTGGCGCTCTCGATCCCGGTCACCTCTGGTTTGGGGGTCGTGGGCTCGGGTCGATAGGGTGACACCGTCTGGGTCGCATCGACCATCACGCGCCACTCGCCGTCGTGGGTTCCGTCGAGCTCGGCGCTGGTGACGAGCAGCGTCTCCCCGAGCGCGCGATGCGGGTGGTTGCTCACGCGCGTGATCGTGCCGGGCGCGAGCTCGAGCACGCTCGACTCGAAGCTCACCACTTTCGCGCCATTTCGGCGCTCGAGCAGGCGATTGTGGGTCTTGCGTGCGCCCTGAGCCTCGTCGGTGCGCGCTGCGCCGCGATCGTCGGACGCAGGGGTCGCGCCGTCGCCAGACGTGGTGAATAGGAACGCGCCGGGCTCGTAGTCGAACTGCTCGAGTCGAGCCTCTTGTGGCAGGCCGAAGCTGGCGCTCGCGCGCGGCTGATTCGTGGGCTCGCGTCGGTAGTCGAGGTCTCCAATCGTCATCTTGCCCGGCCGCAGCCTCGAGCGCACGGCCACCCGCGTCACGAACCTTTGCACTGTCGTGTTGGCGTCATCGACGTAGGGGATGTCGTCTTGCGAGACGCCTCGCGATTGAGGCTCGTCGTCCAGAACCAGCTTCGTGCCGTCGCTGGACGCCTCGAAGTAGTAGCTGATGCCTGCGTCCTCCATCATGCGACTGATGAAGGCGAAGTCGCTCTCACCGTACTGGACGCGGAACTTGCGCTTGCCGTGTGCGCTCGCGTCCACGCGGGCCTCGTGCTCGACCCCCCATTCGCCCAGGAGCTGCTCTACGATCTCGAGCTCGGAGAGGTACTGGAAGATACGGTAGTTCTTGCGCTGGGTGAGCAGCCACAGCTTCGGCACGATCGAGAGCCGGTAGGTAGCGAGGCCATCTCGGTCCACGCGTCGCTGCTCCATCTCCCGACAGATTCCGCTCCACGACATGTGCGATCGGCTCGTTGCCAGGCTGAAGTGAGCGCCCATGCCAATGACCTGATCGAAGTCGATGTCGAGCGAGGTCGAGACCACCGAGAGCTCTATGGCGAACAGCTGGCTCATGCCCTGATGAACCGAGAAGCTACGAACGTCCAGTCCGTCGCCCGAGGCGATGCGTACTTGCGCATTGTTGACACCAGACATGGCGCGCTCCTTCAAGACTCCGGGTTGATGTCCACTTTGGGCGACTGGATGACGATCTCCGACCCCTTCACCAGAATGGCGGACTCTTTGACCTTGAAGACAATCGCCTCCTGGCTCTCCACCACGATGGACTTGGGGGCCTTGTACTCCGCGCCGCCGTCCGTCTGGACTTTGACGTGACTCAGGACCGAGAGCGCCAGCTCCTTGTCGACGCGTTCATCCCGCAGCTTCCCCACCTGGCAGATCTGGTTCCCGGTGACACGAAGCTGCTGATTCTCTTTGACGTCGATCTTCTGCTTGTTGCGGACCTTGAGATTGTCGTCGCGGCCCACGAAGCTGCCCCGGTAGTTGCCCACCACCGTCTTCCAGTTGTTCTTGATCAGCCAGTTCATGTCTCTCCTGGCCTGCAGGAAGGCGATGTCCTGGCCTTGGGCGTCACCGAGCACGAACGCGTTGTCGTTCATGTACGGCGACATGGGCTGGGGGGGGGTGGCCTTGAACGGGTCGGCCGACCACCTCTTGGCGAACGTGTCCGTGAAGTCCCATTGGTTCATCTCGGATGCGGCACCGGTGACCATCGCGGGCGACACTTTGCCGATGATGCCCGTGATCTTCATCCCCTCCGGCATGGGGTAGTTGGGCGGATTGGGTTTGGTGAACACGCGCCCGATCACGACCGGCCGGTCTGGATCGCCCCCCAGGAACTCGACCAACACCTCTTGCCCGATGCGGGGCAGTGAGACGCCGCCGAAGCTCGCCCCCGCCCATGGCTGATTCACCGGCAACCAGCACGAGCTGTGCTCGTCGCGCTGGCTCTCGCGGTCCCAATGGAAGTGGACGCGGACTCTGCCGTACTCATCCGTGTAAATCTCCTCGCTGCCGGGGCCGACCACGGTTGCGCTCTCGAGGCCACGTACTCGCGGGCGGGGGGTCACGTGTTCCGGTCGGAACGGGCTCGCGGTCGTGACGCACTCGACGTCGACCAGCCAGTCATCGTCGAACTCGCCGCCGATCGAGGCGCTCGTCACGAGCAGGCTCGCGCTCGCCGCCAGAGCGGCGTGAGGGTGCCCCGCCACGGACAACATCGACCCAGGCGCCAGCGCGAGCACGTTCGATTCGAGCGCGACTCGCTGAGCGTCCTGCCTCCGGCCCAGCAGCCGGTTCTGCGTCTTGCGCGCTCCGGCGCTCTCGTCCGTGCGCGCCGCGCCGCGGTCGTCGGCCGTGGGAGTACTCCCGCCACCCCCGCCCTGATACAGGAAGGCGCCCGGTTCGTACTCGAACTGCTCCAGCTGGCTTTCCTGGCCGAGTCCACCAGCCGCGGACAGGCGAGGTTGCTGGCTGCTGGCGCGCCGGTAGTCCAGATCTCCAATGGTCATCTTCCCCGGACGGGTGCGTTGTGCGAGCGCCACGCTCGTGACGAAAGCCGCGCCGCCGGCCTGCGGACGATCGTGGAATGCGAGCAGCGGGTGGCCGACGTCGCGCGTCTGCGGCTCGTCGTCGAGCACCATGGTCGTGGTCTCGCCGGAGCCCTCGAAATAGAAGCTGATGCCGGCGTCCTCGAGCATTCGACAGACGAAGTCGAAATCGCTCTCGCCATATTGCACGCGAAACTTCCTGGGCACGTGCACCCCGGGGTCGATCTGCGTGCGGTGCGGGATCGCCCACTCCTCGAGCAGCTGCGTGACGATGTCGAGCTCGCTCTTGTATTGGAAGATGCGATAGTTCTTGCGCTGAGTCAGCAGGTAGGCCCGGGGCGCGAGCACAAGCACGTAGGTCGCCAGGTTGTTCTCGTCCACGCGGATCTGGTCGATCTCGACACACACGCCGTGCCACTCGTGCTGAGAGCTCGCCGAGGACAGTGAAAAGGACGCCTCCTTGCCGATGATCTCGTCGAAGTCGACGTCCAGATTCGCCGAGACGGCGGTCACTTCGATGCGGAACAGCCGACTGAGGGCCTGCGTGACCTGGAAGTTTCGGACGTCGAGCGCATCGCCCGTCGCCACGCTGACTCGCGATTGATTCACCATGGCCACGGGCTGCCCTCCTGTTCCCAGAGATCCTTCCCACCCTTGTACAGATCGCTAGCAAACTCCTTGCCACCTGCCTTGAGCACTTGCCCTGCCGTGGCCGGCACGCCGTTCTTCACGCCGTCCATGATGGCCTCGACCATGCCTTTCTTGCCGGAGTTGTAGGCGCCGAACACCAGCAGCACGATCTCGAGCTTCAAGTGCGGGTTGTAATGGGTGGGCGGCCCGCCGATCGCGACGTTCTTGGACGCGCTCGAGATGTTGCCCGGGCACTCGGTGATGTCCTCCAAGCGAGCCGCGGGCTTCAGGTTGATGCTGACCCACTTGCTGCCCTGCATCACCTTCTTGCCCTTGGGGCAGATCACGGTGTCCTTTCCGCCGCCGCGTGCAGCCTCGAGCTTGTTCACGAACACGTTGGGCGAGCCGGTCTCGATGCCGGGCTCACCGCCGTGCTTCTTGGCGACCAAGTACTGCACCCCCTGCTCGATCGCCGGGCTGATCGCGAACTCCACGACCAGCTCCACGGCGAGGACTGCGGCCCACCCCCAAGGCCCCGTGAACACCGCTCCGAACTTGGCGATGCGATAGATCTCCCATCCGGTCTTGGCCCAGGAGAACGCCGCGACCGCGATCTTGCCGGTGGCGAGCCCCTTCTGCGTGCCATGCTCGATGAGGTCCGTTCGCCTCGCCGCACCATTGAGTTCGCTCACGCTTCCTCCTCTCGCTGCACCGGCTGGTACGTCTCCAGGAAGCTCACGGCTGCCTCCCGACACGACTCTTCCAACGCGCGTGGCCCGCGCGCGCGAAACACCCACACCACGTCGCCGATCGGCCAAAAGATGCTCAGCTCGAACACGTCCATGTTGCCGCCGACCTTGAGGGCGATGAGCTCGGCGTTGGGCGCTGGCCTGTCCAGCGGCGTGCGTTCGATCAGCTCGTACGCGGGCACCGAGAGCCGGAAGGTCTCGAGCGCCTCGGCCACCTTGTGCGCGTGCCGGTCGCGTGGCGCAAAGGGGCCGGCGACGACCTGGATGCCGCCGCAGGTGTAGACGTAGCCTGTCTCGTCGGACCAGCCGGCAGGAATGTCGAGGATGCACTCGGTGGTGTGGCAGGTGGTCATCATCGCTTCCGGAATCGCACGGACTCGAGCGTCGCTTCCACGCGCGCATCGACCGCGTCGCGTGCGGCCATGGGCCCCGAGAACTGAAAGGTCACCTCCAGGTCGTAGTAGGGCACGCTGACGAATCGATAGTATTGGCCTGTCGTTCCCGCGCGGGCGAAGACCGCCAGGTCCTCGCCGTCGAGCGGGCCCACGCTGCGCGCTTGGTGACTCAAGATCTCCCGCTCCTCGAACTCGCCGAGCGGAATGGATGCGAGCACCTCGGTGGCTGGCGGTGCTCCGCCCTCCGGGATCTTGGCGCGACCCACGATGAACACGGATTGGGCGTCGTCGTTGGGTCTGTAGAAGTTGAGCGTGCGCTCTTCCCAGTCGTCTCCGGGCAGCTCGAAGTGAAACGCCGAGGTGCAGAACCAGCTCATCGGAGCTCCACTACGTGCGCGACTTCGGGCATCGACCGCACGGAGGCGGAGGCCGTCGCCACGATGAGCTGGGTCTTCGTCGTCCAGCGCAGCAGAGCCCGCACGAGCTCGACCGCGCCCTCGTCCCCGAAGCCGAGCTCGGGCGCGTCGATCAAGAGCACGGAGTCCGAGATGGGAGCTTTGGCAGTGTAGAACGCGGTGAGGAAGGCATGCCGCTCGGATGAAGAGAGCGTGTGATAGGTCCGCTCGGTGCCATTTTCGCGGTGGCGCAGCGCTGGCACGAAGCTGATCCCGGTGCGGCGCAGCCCCGCCACCTCCAGCTTGGGGAACAGCTCCGAGAACCGCTGCGCGCCCAGCGCACGCACCGAGCTGAGCTGTGGCTGGTCCAGCACGTCGTACAGGTCCGAGAACTTGGTGTTGCGGGTCGTGAGCCGCTCCGCCGAGGCAGCCTCGGCGGCGCCGAAGCTCAGCGGACCCGCCAGGTCTCGGGTGTCATGGAGGTAGTGGATCGACCCTTGATCTGCGCTTCCGCGATGGCTCAGCAGGGGCGGCAGAAGCTTCGGGTGTTCGGGCGGGACGAGCGCCTTGCCCAAGATTGCCTCGCTGCTGAGCAGCGCGTCGCCGGTGCCGGCGCGCGTGCGCTCTGCGTCGCTCAGCTCCCAGTCGATGCGCACCTTGGCCGCACCCGTGCTGGACCCGACCAGCGAGTCCCAACGGGCGTCGGGCGAGCCATATTCGCCCACCGACTCCTTGGCCGCGGCGAGCGTGTCGAGGAAGGTGGTCTTGCCCTTCGCAAAGGCGCCATGCACGACCACCAGGTCGAGGTCCTTGTGGGGCAGATCTTGCGCCAGACCATCCAGGCCGCGAATCCCCATGAACGAGAAGTAGCGAATACGCATTGGTCCCTTAGGCCCCTTTGCCCTCGGCGGGCTGCAGACCGACCTTCGTGGCCTGCACTTTGATTTGGCTCGGTTCGATGACGATGGTGCTGGATCCGACGACCAGCTCGATCCTCTCGTCGCTCTCCATGACCAGGGCCTTGCCGGCCTTTCTCGTGGCGATGGTGATGCTCTCGGAGGTCGACTTGACCTGGATGCCGTCCGCGCCGACCTGCTGCATGAACTCCCCCCTCACGTCCTCGGCGCGTTGCCCCTTCACCACGAGGTATTGGTCGGTGCCGATCTTGACGTTCTGGTCTTCCTTGACCTCGGTGTGGGAGCGGTGGCCCACCTCCAGTTGGTCGTCGGTGCCGATGTGGCAGGAGCGCATGTTGCGCACGACGCCGCGCCAGCAGTTGTTGACGACGATGTTCAGGTCCTTCTGGGCCTGCAGGTAGAAGATCTCTTTGCCATAGGCATCCTGCATCTTGATGCCACTGCCGCTCCAGCCATGGTTGGTGCCGGTGGGTGACGCTGCTTGAAAGGGACCCGATTGGGTCACCATGGAGTTCATCTCGGACGACGACATCGGCGTGCCGCCGCCGAGGAGGCTGGATCCCGAGCTCGCGCCCCCGCCGTCCGCCGCCCCCATGACCATTCGTGGCGTCGACTCGCTGAACAGGCCCGACACCTCCTTGTATTGGGGCAGCTTGTCCGGCGGCGGGTTGGTCTCGGTGTAGACCCGGCCGACCACGACGGGGCGGTCGGGGTCACCGCCCAAGAACTGCACCAAGACCTCCTGGCCAATACGCGGCAGATTGACCCCGCCGAAGCCCGTGCCGGCCCACGGTTGGCTCGTGGGCAACCAACACGAGCTCGTCTCGTTGCGCTGGCTCTCGCGGTCCCAATGAAAGTGCACGCGAACGCGGCCATACTCGTCGGTGTGGATCTCTTCGGCGCTCGGGCCCACCACGGTGGCGCTCTCGACGCCGCGGACACGTGGCTTCGGGGAGAGTTGGGGAGGCCGGAAGGGCACGTCGGCGCTGGTCGCTTCGACGTGGACCCGCCACGCGCTGTCGTGGCTGCCGGCGAAGAGCGAACCGGTGACGAGCTGGCCGGCGGCCAGAGCTCGGTGAGGGTGCCCGCGGACGCTCAGGAGTGCGCCCGGCGCGAGCGCGAGCACGTTGGACTCGAAGCGCACCCGCTTGGCGCCTTGGCGTCGCGATAGGAGGCGGCCTTCCGTGCGCTCCCTGCCCGCGCCTACGTCGGTGCGCGACGCGCCGCGGTCGTCCGCGGTGGGCGAGCTTCCGCCACCCGCGCCTTGGAACAGGAACGCGCCTGGCTCGTAGTCGAACTGTTCGAGGCGACTCTCTTGGGCGAGACCACCCTCCGCGCCGAGGCGAGGTTGATTGGTGCTTGGCAAGCGGTAGTCGAGATCGCCGATCGTCATGCTGCCCGGCCTCACCGCTTGCACGATGGAGACCGCGGTGACGAAGCTCGTGTCCGCGACGCCGGGCGTGTCATGGAACTGGAGCGACGGGAACAAGAGCTCGCGTGACTGCGGCTCGTCGTCGAGCACCAGCTTGGTGTGGTCCTCGAAGAAGTAGGAGATGCCGGCGTCCTCCAACATGCGGCACACGAAGGCCCAGTCGGTCTCGTCGTACTGCACGCGGTACTTGCGCGGCTTGTGCGTGCGCGAGAGGCGTACTTCGTGCTCGACCCCCCACTCGTTCAGCAGCTGGCGGACGATGTCTACCTCCGACATGAACTGGAAGATGCGGTAGTTCTTGCGCTGGGTGAGGAGCCACGCGCGCGGCGCGAGCGCGAGCGTGTAGGTGGCGAGATGGCCCTGGTCGACACGCACCAGCTCCATCTCGACGCACACTCCGGAGAACGTCCGGGTGTAGGGAGCGCTCGCGACGTGCAACGTGGCAGGCTTGCCGATCACGTCCGACAGCGCGATGCTGCCATTGGGAGAAACGACGCGCAGGTCGACGCGATCGAGCTCGTTCATGCGCTGCTTCAGCGTGAAGTGGCGCACGTCGAGCTGGTCGCCGCTCGCGACCTCGAGCTCGATGGTCTTGGCTTGGGTCAGGTCGATCATGGATCCTCGTGCCTCGGTTCTTCCCAGCGTCCGTCAAGCAGCAGATCGCGCAAGCGTTCGTTCGACCAACAAGGCCTCGGCCTCACGGCGACGTTTGAGGCCCGCCGCCACGGAAGGGTCTCGATCGTGGTAGCGCTTGAGCGCGCGGATGCCGGCTGCAACACCGGCCACATCGCGCGCGGCGACCGCCGCCCGGATCGCCTCGAACGCCTGCTTCTTGAGCAGCTGGAATGGTTTGCCGGTGCCACGTCCGCAGTTGTAGATGACCGAGGTGAGCGCGCCTCGAACGTCGGCGTCGAGGCCCTCCACGCCTGGGAACGCCGCCTTCGTCTCCTCGATGTAGTGGGGCAGTCGGCGAATCTCGAACACCGCCATCGCGTCCTCCCAGGGGATCGAGATGTCGCTCGTCGCACGTTCGGCGCCGCGCGAGCCGCCTCTCCCCAGCTGGGCCGCCAGCCGCGTGTAGGCGTCGCTCGGCGACGCGAGGCGCTCGAGTCGCGATCGCCAGTCACCCTCGAACCACTTCCGAGCGAAACGCAGATCGTAGCCGATGCCAATGGTCAGCCCCGAGGCGCTGTTGCCGGGCCAATGCGGGCGGTGGTAGCGCCGTTCGTACTCGGAGCGCGAACGCGAGGGGTCACCACCTGCGACCTCCCACGAGATGATGAGCTCGATCGATTGTTGGCTGATCTCCACCAGAGCACCTCACGGGGTTGTGCGGCGTTGGCCAGCACGGAAAGGAGAACGCAGCGCCAAGGGCTGGTCAACACGGGTTTGTGAGCTCATACGACCTCGAATGGGGAGGGCGCGAAGCCGCCCCGCTGCCAGATGAAGAGCCTGTGATCGTCGCAGTGAGGCTCGCCCGGTCCACCTCGGACGCTGGTCACCAAGAACGCGAGAGGCCATGCCGGGCCAGGGCCCAGGGTCGCGGGGCCGCCTTCGTGTTGCGGCGGCGCGCCACCGGACAGCACCGCTTGATCGGTGCCGCTCAGATACGCACCGACGTCGATGTGCGAGTGGTACAGCACCTTCACCGGCACACCCGCGTTGACGCCGGCTCGCATGGCCTGCTCGAGCGTGCGCTCCTTGAAGGCGAAGAAGGTGCGAGCGCTCCGGAAGTACGTCTGCGGGTCTCGCTCGTGCAGCAGCTTGGCCATGTTCTCGATGGCGACCGCGCGGTCGCACAGCAGGGCGTCCGCCGCCGGTCCGGCCAGGTAGCCACACGCCTCTTGCTCGCTCCGGTAGCCTGCCACCGCGTCCCTCTCGACGTCGGCGAGCGCAGCCCGCGTGATGCGCAGGGCGCCGTGGATCCACGGAGCGTCGTTCCAGTCCATAGGCGGATGATAGGCCCACCCGCGACCCGGCTTGCGGGCGAGGCGGGGGACGCCACGTTCGCCTAGCAACCGAAGGGCCACGGCCGCCGACGAAATTCTGCGAGGAATCACCGTTGGTACGGCAAAGCCCTTGCACACGATGGTCGCGTTTTGCACACCGCGCGCACCGGGCTGGCCGGCTGGGGTTGACGCCCACATGCTGAAAGGTGAGCCCGGCGATGAACAGGCGTCGCGTGCGCCCGTCTGACCCTGCGCCCCCACTCCCGTCATGAAAGCCAACGACCGCCTCGGGCTCCCCAACCTCTCCCGTCGCACCTTGCTTCGCCTCGGCGCGGCCCTCCCGCTGCTCTCCTGGCCAGGCGAGGTGCTCGCCGACGCCGGCACCGACGCGCTGCTCGCAGAGATCGCCGCGGCCCGCAAGCCGATCAAGTCGCTCATCGCCAAGTTCAAGCAGACGCGCGTGATCGGGCTGTTGGCGACGCCGGTCGACAGCAAAGGCCAGCTCACGATGGTGCTGCCGGATCGCCTGCGCTGGGACCTGTTCCCCCCGGATGAGGTGACCTACTGGGTCAGCCCCGCCGGCATCGCGTACCGCGCCGGCAAGGACAAGAAGGCCACGAAGGCTCCCGCCGACGCGTTCGGCGCCGCGCTCACCGACCTCCTCGCCTTCTTGGGGGGAGACCTCGCCTCGCTCAAGAGCCGCTACAGCTTCAGCGCTCGCAAAGAGAAGGACGGAAGCATCGACGTAGTGGCCGTCGTGACGCATGCGGAGCTCAAAAAGACGCTCAAGCAGCTGCGTTTGATCACCAACCCCGAGAAATGGGGTGTGGCGAAGGTCGTGATGGATGAGCCGAAGGGCGACTCGAGCACCATCGTGTTCGAGCCCAACCAGAAGGACGCAAAGATCCCCGCGGCGGACATGGCGCCCCCGGCTTGAGCCTGCGTCTTCCGCCTATGGCAGCGCGACGCCGCAGCTCTCGAGCTGGGCGTTGCACTCGCCTGTTTCGAGGTGCGGCTCCATGCAGGCGTAGAAGGCGTCCCACTCGTCGCCGCAGGCGTAGAGCAGGCAGGCCGATCCGACGTCTTCTCCGCAGCCTGCCGCGCAGCTCTGCAACGCGAGGCCCTCTGCTGGGCAGTTGCTGGGCGCGCATGAGAACACACCCTGCAACATGCAAGGGGCGCATTGCCCGCCCCCGACCGTAAGGCAGTCGAAGAAACATCGACCGTCCCCGTCGGGGCAAGTCGGCTGACAGGCTGGGTAGGCTCCACAGCTGAAGTCGGGCTCCTCGAAGGGCACTCGCATCAACACATAGGCAAGGCACATCTCGTCGAGCGTGCCCTCCCCCCAGTAGACGGGCTCGGGCATCTTCGGCTCGCCGTTGACCAGCGGCTGGTTCTGGGGAGAGTTGTCGTACGTGCAGCGGACCGTGACCCGATCGCCCTTCTGGGCGGCGACGATGGCGTCCTCGGGGAAGCTGTACTGCTGCTGCCAATGAAAGTCCCAGGCGGGGATGTCCACCAGGCACTCATCGCTGCCGTCGCGCTCGACCGAGACCGAGATCGACGTGCCCAAGAGGTGCATGTGCGGCGTGACGGCCACGATGTCACCGTCGGCGGGCAGCGTGTACACGCGCTCCTCCACCACCTCGCTCTCGAACGCTTCGATCTCCATGCCGAGGTGGGCGAGCGGCAGCGATACCAACCTGTGCGTGGGCTGCTCGGTGCGCGTCCACAGCTCGACCGTGGAGCGATCTTCGGGCAGGGGAGCGCCTGCACCCAGAGCGAGCGTGTTGTAGTGCATCTGCAGCACCAGCCGGGAGCCCGCGGGAACCACTGTCGCGGCGTCTCCCTCGGAGACGGCCGGTACGGCGCCCGGCACCCACCCGCCGATGGTCACCAGCGCGCCGCCACCCGGCCCGCCGAAGCACGAGTAGCCGGGCAGGTCATCCTCGGCCTCGAGTGACTCGATCGCGGCAAGCGCGCCGGGCTGTATCAAGTAGATGAGCGCGTGGTGCGCGATGACCAGCTCACCTGGGCTCACGCTCGAGCCCACCAAGTAGGTCTCCTGATCGAACTCTTGCGGCAGCAGGAAGCAGCGGTAGTCGTCGACGAGCTCCGGGTTGGGTGCGTACGGCTCCTCGGGCTGGAGCACCAGATCCGCCTCGCGCGGCACGATCGGATCGACCACCGGCAGCGGCGCAAAGTCGCTGGAGTCACCCATCACGAAGCCGAGCTCGGCCCAGGTTGCGAACAGGGCTCGCTCGCTTTCGCTGAGCCGGCGGACGTGTGAGAGTTCGCGGCAGCCGTCTGTTGGCATCCAGGGCGGCATGCGCCCGTCGGCCACGGCCTCCACGGCCGCTTGGGCCCAGCTGGGCGCGGTCGTTCCGTCCCCGAGCGCGGTGAAGTCGTAGGGGGTCGGACCGCCCGCGGTGTGACAGCTCACGCAGCTCCGCTCGACCAGGGGGCGCACGTCGCGGTGGTACATCACGTCCGCCGTTGGAGACGGCTCGGGATCGGGGTCGCTGCCGCAACCCTGCGCGCCCGCGCCCAACGCTGCCAAAAGACCGCTGCCGACGAGTACGATGCGCATGCTGGTCCTCTCGAAGAGCATTGGTATACACGGTGTTTACCCCGTCCTGACGCCTCTGTCCATGGTCGAATCACTGCCGACAAATCCTGACTTCAGCCCGCCGGAGCTGCCCGCCGAGCTCTTCGACGGCACCACGCCCAGGGGAAGGTTGCTGCGCGCCGCCGCGGTGGTGTTCGCTCGACACGGGGTCGAGGCGCCAGCCATCGAGCACATCCTGATCGAGGCCGGGGTGTCGCGTCGCACGTTCTACAAACACTTTGCCAATCGCGATGCGCTCCTGATCGAGCTGCACCGCGAGCTGACGGAGCGGGTGTTGGCGACGACGCTCTCGTCCATCTCGACTCCCACTACGCCCTCCGAGCGCATCGCACGTGCGGTGGACGTGTTGATCGGAGTCGCGGTCCGAGGCGGTTCACTGTTTCGGGTCTTGCAAATGGAAGCCGCTCGCCCTGGCTCGGCGCTCGCATCGCGAAGAACGCAGGTGCTCGGTCGCTTTCTCGAGTCGACCACGCAAGCGTTCGTTGCCGCCGGCCGCTCCCCGCCAGATCCGCTCTACTTGCAGGGGCTCATGGCGGGTGTCGAGACGATCCTGCAGCGCGGCGCCGCAGAGGGGCCGCTCGACGAGGCGCGGACCGCACGGTTGCGTGCGCTCATGATCCGTTTGCTCGAGGCTGGACTGGCGGCTGCTTCCTGAGAAGTTGCTGAGGTGCCCGAGCGAGGGTTGCCGATGCGCCCACGGGGACTGACCTGAAACCTACCCTCGCCGAGACGATCCGCGCTCGTCGCGGTGGCACCGCTAGGGGGCCCCAGTTTTCGTCGCGGGTTCATCACGACCCGCGCTCACGCTCGGCGCGGAGAGCGGCTGGCAGACCAGCGCACCGCCACCGCGCGACAAGCTCGATGGCGGCGCTACCGACACCATTCGCGCCATGCACGCGCGACCTCCTCGGGAGCGTTCGCCGACGTGTCGGTTTGGGTCAGACGGCCTTCGACACACTCGTACCGACCGGCGCCCACGTGATCGCTGTCGCCGTATCGTCGCACACTCAAGCCTCCGCGATCGAGCTCGTCGATCCGCGTGGGGCGGTACAGCTCGAGCCGTCGGAGCTGGTCGTCCTGATAATGCCGCACCTCGATGATCTCACCCATCGGGCCGCGCGTGAGCCATTCGCCCTCTCGCCGACCTTCGCGATACGTGCCACGGGTGGCCGACCAGGTGCGTGTCGCCTCATCGAAATCGTGGAAGTGAGCCGGGCCGTGCCTCCGCCCATCGGGGAGCATGCAGAATCCCGGCTCGTAAGGCGTTGTTGCCACGGCCGTGGTGCCCGGGGGGCACGTGTCGCCGATCGCGGTTGCCGACGACGCGATGCCAGCCGGGGGGTCGACGGCGCAGGCTCCGATCCCGGTGAGCACCAAGGTCAAGACGGCGGTGCGGAGCGCGAGCATGGTGACTCCCGGAGCAATCGAGTCCCGTGGAAAGAACGCACGTCCGATACCACTAAACTCGAAGCTCGGGCCTGTCAGCAACTCGTGGTGTGGAGACATTGGCGTCGCAGCGTGCGTGGCATCGACGTGAACCAGCGCCCGAGGAACGAGCACGCGACGATCGATGTGACGAGACGCACGCGCAGTGGAGAGGCGCCGTTCGACACGGGCGGAGCGCGGGTTGCCTCACTCCGGAGATCAGCGCCCAGGATCCTGGTTACCCTGCGCCGCGGGCGAGCGCGAGCCGCACCGTCACGAGCGTGCCGCGGCCGAGCTCGCTTTCGACGAGCAGCTCTCCGCCCATCTTGAGCACCAGCTCGTGCGCGATCGCGAGCCCGAGACCGGTTCCCCCCTTGGAGAGGCCCTGCGGGCGCGTACGCGAGGCGTCGACGCGGTAGAACCTGTCCTTCACGTGGTCGAGATGCTCACGCGCGATGCCTGTCCCGTCATCCGACACGCGGATGCAGGCCTGCGCTCCGTCGGCGCTGGTTTCGAACGTCACGTGCCCGCCCGCGGCGGTGTGTTTCAGCGCGTTGTCTCCGAGCGCGCGCAACACCTGCCCGAGTCGCAGCGAGCTCGCGCGCGCAAACACGGAAGCGCCCCGCGCCGAGAGCGTCACCCCACGCTCATTGGCGAGCGGTTGCAGTTGGTGAACGACTTCTTCGACGACGTCGGCGACCGGCACCGGCACGAGCTCGAGTGGCGCCTGCTCGGCGTCGAGCCGGGCTAGGTCCAGGAGCTCGACCAGCAGGTCCGAGAGCTGATCAGCGTCCTTGCTCAGCTGCAGGAGCTCCTCCCTCGCCGCCGGCGCGACTGCCTGAGCATCCTTCGCCAGCAGCTCCGCGCGCGCCCGCAGCACCGCGACAGGCGTGCGAAGCTCGTGGCTCGCGTCGGCGATGAAGCGACGCTGACGCTCCAACACGAGCTCGATCGGACGCATGGCGCGGTCCGCGAGGAACAAGCTGCCGAACATCGACAGCAGCAAGCCGACGCCACCGGTAGCCGCCAGGATGAGCAGCGTGCGGGTCAGCGATTGCGCTGCCGCGTTGGTCGGAGTGGCGATCTGAACCGCTCCGATGATGCTCGACCCTTGCCGCAGGGGCCGGGTGAAGAGCCGAAGCGGTTGCGAGGTATCCAGCACGTCCGAGAACACCTCGGCCCCGGTGAGCGCCTTCGCTAGGGCAACGTCGTCTGGCAGGCCCGCGGTGCCGGTCCCACCGGCCACAGCCTTTGCGGCGCCGCTGGTCGACGCGACGATGACGATGAAGCCTGGCTCAGCTCCGAGCTCCAAGCGAGCGAGCGTGTCGACGCTGGGTGGCCCCGCCGAAGCTGAAGAACGAGCGTGAGCGCGGCCGAGGTGGTGGTCGTCGCCGTCGTCGTCGTCGTCCCCTTTCTCGGGACGGTGCTCGGCGCGTTCATTGAGCTCGTGCTCGATGTGACCAGATACGCGCTCCGCCGCCGCGCGCAGATCCTCGTCCATCGCTCGTCCGCTCGTTCGGGCGGCGCCGAAGGCAGCGGAGCCCAGGGTGACCGCGAGCACCAACGCTGCCACCACCAGGTTCGCGAGAGCCAACCGATACCGGACGGCTCGACCCTCCGGTGCTCTCGATCTCACTCGCAGCCCATCGCGTAGCCGACGCCCCGCATGGTTCGAATCAGTGGCTTGGCGCCCTTCTTGTCGATCTTTTCGCGCAGGTAGTGGACATAGGTGTCCACCACGTTGCTGGCGCCGTCGTAATCCTCCGGCCACACCGCCGACAGGATTTGGTCGCGACTGAGGACGCGGCCTCGGTTCTTCATGAGGTGCTCCAGCAGCGCGAACTCCCTGGCTGTGAGATCGATGCGCCGGTTGCCACGTGTCGCCTCGCGCCGCGCGTGGTGCAGCACCAGGTCCTCGAGCTCCAGCGTGTCGTCCGAGCCGTCGTTCGCCTTGCGGCGCAGCAAAGCACGGATGCGCGCGCTCAGCTCGGCGAACGCAAACGGCTTGACCAGGTAGTCATCCGCGCCGGCGTCGAGCCCCGCCACGCGGTCGTCGACGGTGTCTCTGGCGGTCAGCATCAAGAGCGGCGTCGTGATCTTCTGGCGTCGCAGCCGCATGCTGATCTCCAGTCCGCTCATCGTGGGCAACATCAGGTCGAGGATGATCAGATCGAAGGCTCCCAGGCGCGCGCGTTCGAAGCCCGCGAAGCCATCGCTGACAGCTTCGACTTGGTACCCCTCGCGCTGAAGGTTGCGCACGAGCAGCTGCGACAGCCGCGCTTCGTCCTCGATCACCAGAAGTCGCACGTCGAGAAAGTTAGCACCTCGAGCGGGACGTTCATGAGAGTCCTCTCATGGAGCGCACAGGCGGCTCCCACACGACGTGTGCACGCTGCTCCTTGGACAGGAGGAGCGCATGAAACACGACACGACCAACACGCGGAGATCTGGGCTCGCGCTGGCTGCGGTGGCGGCGGCCTTCACCGTCGCGACGGGGGTGACCGTCGGCACGCTGGTGGCCATGACGTCCAACCCGGGCGACCCAGGCAGTGCGCCAGCGACCGACGCGAGCAGTCCGCCGCAGGCCGGACCAGCGGCGCTTCCCGAGGCCGCGCCCGAGCCCATTTCGCCTCCGCTTGCAGGCGAGCACGACGCGCGCGCGATGTGGACGGAGCACGAGCGCGAACACGAAGAGGAGGACGAGCATGACGACTGAGCCAAGCGCTGCGCTGCCAACGGCGGCGTACAAGCTCATGATCTTGGCTGGCCTGCTCGCGACGTTCTCGGTCGCGCTGGGGGCTGCAGCTTGGTCGTACGAAAAGAAGACGCTCACGGAGCGGACGGGCGTCGCCAAGCCCCTCGGCTCCGGGCGTGCCGCCACGCCCGTTGCGACACGACCTGCTGCGGCCGTCCGACCGACCCGCGTCCGCACGAGGAGCTCCTGATGGGGACCTTTCGCGCGATGGGTACGGAGGTCACGGTGCTGGCGCCTCGGGCAAGCATCTCCGAAGAAGACCGGCTGACGAGGCGCGTGCGCGCTTTGTTCGAGCAGAACGAGCGGATGTTCAGCCGGTTCAGGCCGGAGAGCGCGCTCAGCACGCTCAACGGTGCGACGGCCGCGGTGAGTGTGCCCGACGAGCTGTTCTCGGCGCTGGAGCGGGCAGAGGCCTACCGGCGGCTGACTCGAGGTGCGTTCGATGTCAGGGTCGGTGCCTCCCTCGTAGCGTGTGGATACGATCGCTCGTTCACGGCCGGCGGTCTGGATCGCGCGGCGTCGTCTGAGCCCGCCGCCGCCGTCGCCTCTGGGCCCTGCGTACGTCTCGATCCGGCCACACGCTCGATCGATCGGCCGGCTGGCGTGCTGCTGGATCTCGGAGGCATGATCAAGGGCTTCACGGTCGATCGCGCGCGCGAGCTCCTACCGGCTTGTGCGGCGATCGATGCAGGCGGCGACGCCTACTTGCGCGGCGCTGGTCCCGACGGAGCGGGCTGGCAGGTCGACATCGAGGATCCGCACGACGCCGACCGAACGCTCATGACGCTACGAGTGCACGACCGAGCCGTCGCGACGTCGTCGCCGAACCGCCGCAACTGGCGCGTGGGTCCCGAGCAGATGCACCACCTCATGGACCCCCACACAGGACGGCCCTCGCGCTCCTCGACCACGCAGGTGACGGTGGTCGCCAGCACGGTCGAGCTCGCAGAGGTGTTGGCCAAGGCGGTCTTCGTGCTCGACGCCGGCACCGCTCTCGAATTGCTCGCGGGGCTCGACGGGGTCGCGGCCGTCCTGGTTGATCGCAGCGGTGACGTGCTGCGAGTCGGCTCTTTGGAGGTGGAACATGCTTGATCTCGGGGTGCTCGGGCCCTTCCTCTGGCTCGCCTCACGCGCTTTGGGAGTCGCTGCCTATGTCGCGTTGACGCTGGAGGTCTTGCTCGGGCTATCCGCGTCCACGGCGCTCCTGGATCGGTCGATCCCGCGGAGTCGGCTGATCGAGCTGCACCGCTGGCTGTCTCCGATCGCGCTCTCGACGCTAGGTCTCCACGCGCTGCTTTTGCTCGGGGATCCCAAGTCTGGGCTGTCGTTGGCGCAGGTGCTGACACCCTTCCGCTCGAGCTACCGCCCGTTCGCTGTGGGATTGGGCATCTTGGCGGGGTACATGGCGCTCGTGGTGCACGCCAGCGGCTGGCTACGCAAGCACCTCGGCGCGCGTCGCTGGCGGCAGCTGCACGCTTTGACCTTCGTGCTCTTCGTGTTCGCGACGTTCCACGGCATCCTCGCCGGGACCGACTCGGCCGCCTTCGCCATGCGGGGGTTGTACGTCGGCGCAGCCTCGCTGGTGAGCTGCTTGGTGTTCTTGCGACTGTTTCAGAGCGTGGTGCGCCGCGAGGAAGGGCGTCGCCACAACTGCCCCGATGGCACGTGACGCGCCCAGTGCTCAGACCTCGTCCTCGCGTCTAGTGGCACGGGAAAATTCAACGCCACGGGCCGATGGAGCTCGATCCAGCTCCGTCGGCACGTGACGTGCCGTCGGCGTCGGAGTGTCTCGCAACGCTCGCGCGGAACCTTGTGCCCGAGCCCGTGTCACTCCGGCATGGCTGGCTCGCCGTCCTCGGTGTTTGCGCTCCTTTGTGGGCTTGGGTGCTTGGCTACGGGGTGCGGCGAGTCAGAGCCTTCGAGCGGGGCCAGCGGCGCGAGCGCGAGCGCGAGCCTGAGGCCTCCTGACCAGGAGCGTTATTGCAGCTCCGTGTGCGAGCGAGCGACCCGCTGCGGGATCGAGCAGCTCGAGAAGAGCCTCAAGGCCAACGCGGTCGAGGTGGGGGTGCTGAACCGAGTTCGCGGTCAAGCCGAACAGGATCGCAGAGCGTGCGAGGCGAGCTGTAGCGGGGAGCAGGCGAAGCCCGAGCAGATCGAGCAGCTCCGGACAGCGCAGTCTTGCCTCGCGCAAGAGACCTGCGACACGTTCGCCCTTTGCCTCGGCGCGCTCGCCCCATCACAGTGACAACCGACTATCCTGCCGCGAATGCGCCCCTCGCCCCTGCGTAGCTCCTGGTCGTTGCTGCTGCTCGCCGGCTGCTTGGATCCTGCGTTGCCCCCCGAGCGGCCCAGCTCGCAAGGTAGTGCCCGGCCTCCGACCAAAGTGACGGCGGAGCCACTGCCCGAGTACGTGGCACGAATGCCCGCACGCAGCACGAACCAGCGCTTCGAGCTTGCCGGCGGCAAGGTGGGGCTCTTGGTGCGCGGAGAGAGGTGGGTAGTGGACGCGCTCGGCCGGCCGCAGAGCAGGCCCGAAGACAGCGAGAGCTTCAGCCAGGTGGCGGCGCTGTCCAAGGGCGCGGGGGAGGGCTTCCTGTTCTGGGGCAACCATGGACTGTTCAGCGCCAAGTCGTTCGATGGCGCGCTCACCAGGTTGGCCAGCGGGCAGGTCACCTCCGCCGCGCAAGGCCCCGGCTTCGTGCTCGTGCGCTTCGACGACGGGCGCCTGCGTGTGCTCGACTCGGCGACGGGGGGCAAGGGACCAGCGCTGCCGCTCGGGACCGTGGACGTGGCGGTGGCCGACGACGGCACCGTCGTGGCGGCGACGCACGGCGGGCGCGTGTTCGTCTCCTATGATCGCGGCAAGAGCTTCGGCGACATCAGCAAGGAGGTGGGCGAGCCCACCGAGCTGATCGAGCGGGAAGGCGCGGTGTTCGTACAGAACGATGCGGGTGAGAGCTACCGCGTCGTCCAAAAGGGCATCGCCCAGGCTCCGGTGCCGGCACCGCCGCCGCCGCCGTTCGACGCGACGTGGCCGCTGCGGGAGTCGCCGCTCGAGCTCGCGTTGACGCGTGGGGCGAAGTTGTCCGAGGGGGTCGCGATCGTCACCGACGCGGGCAACGTCTACCAGGTGTCGACCACGACCGGCGACGTGATTGCGAGCGACAAGGGCGTGCTGCCGAGCAACGGAGCGTGCGTCGCGGTGTCGCAAACAGACGCCGTTCTGTTCCTGTGCACCCAGTCCGACAACGCCTCGGTGTTCAAGCGCAGCAAGACCGGCTCGGCCATCGCGCTCGAGAAGACGTTCGGCTTGCGTGCGCCGTTCTTGCTCGGCGCAGACGACGCGCTCTTGTTCGTGGGGCCGTGCGCTGGCACGCAGAGCAAGCCCGGCATGGCGTGCGCGCGCAGCGCCGATGGCGAGTGGGTGACGATCGATCGATCTGGCGAGCTCGCCGACACGCCGCCCGGGGAGCCCTTGCGCGTCGTCACATGGGTGCCCAAACCGGGGGGGGCCTACTTGGTCGTTGCCGGCAAGAAGGGTGGCATCTGGGACGCCAAAGGCAGCGCCAAGACGCGGCTCGAAGAGAGCGAGGTCGCCGCGCTCGAGCCGCTCTTCAGCAGCAAGACGTCGGGCCGCACCGAGCTGTCGGATCGGTTCGCGGTGATCGACGGCAACATCGTTGGCCGCACCTCGGACAACGTCGGCTTCCGCGTGCTCGACGGCGGCAAACGTATCGAGAAGTCTCCCTTCAAGCTGACCAGCGTCGTTGGCGCGCGCAATCTCGTGCTGGGCCGGGATGGCGACTCGCTGTGGCAGTCGCGCGACTATGGCTTCACCTACAACCAAGTCGAGGGGCCGCCCGACGTCGGTGGCCGCATGGATGACCCGCGCAGCTGCTCGGAGCTCGGCTGCGTGTTCCAGCAATGGATGCGCATTGGCTTCAGCGACCAGAAGCCGCGCGCGCGTCCGCCGGCCAAGGCCCGAACCTCGAGCCCGGCGGCGCCGCAGCCGAAGCTGCTCACCTTGCGTTGCACGGCGACGAAGCCGATGACGCGCAAATCGAAGGTCGCGGCCAACGACGAAGTGGCAGGGATGGGCGCGGAGTCGCTTCCGATGAACCAGGTCTTCGCGGTGTTCCCGCGCGGGCTTCGTCACGGCATGTTCGGGTGGATCGAGTCGTCCAGCCTGCGCGCCATGGTCACCGGGAAGCCCTTCCCCGTGGATTCGCCTCCCACGCAGGCCACGCTCAGCCAGCCGCGAACCTACCGCTATCTGGAGCCGTTCGACGCAACGGGCGAAATTCGCCGCACGTCACTCAAGCTGTCGGATCTGATGGACGCCGCGCGCTCGAGCGCCGCTCCGCCCCCCGACTTCGCGGAGACCAACGCCCGTGGCCAGGCCGTGCCGGTGTTGGGCACGCAGAGCGGCGTTTTGCTATCGAGCTCGATGGCTCCGGTGGTGTGGCTCCGCGGCAAGGACAAGCCCCTCGCGCTCTCGCTCGCCGCGCAGGACGACACGCAGATCGAGTCGGCGCTAGAGACAGGGGAGAACGAGCTCACCGTGCTGACCACCGACTGGGGCGGCAGACTCTCGGCGCGCGCGCTCGCGCCGGGCCGCTCCACCGAGCCGTTCGAGGTAGCGCCGGTGCTGACCGGTGCAGAGCGGAGGTTGCCCGACGCGCTGGCCCAGGGCCCCGACGGCAAGGTCGCCACCATCCGCTTCCAGCTCGACGGTCCCCCGACGGCAGACGACCCGGCGCTTCTGCTCAGGCCGGGCGAGGCCCCGCTCGCGCTCGCTCCGTACGACAGCCTCCAGCTGGACGGCAGCCCCGCGTGCGAGACCATGATCGGTCATCGCGCGATCGTGCAGACCAACACGCGCTGGCTATCCGTGACCGCGGGCGAGGTGTTCGACAGCATCGATCACGTCGGCTATTTGCGCGTGCGTTGGAGCGCGACGCAGCTGTGTCTGGAGGCGGCGGAGGTCCACTTCGGGTCTCAGGAGCTGCCCAATGGCAGCAACGGTCACAGCTACATCGCCGCCACCTTCGGCAAGAAGCCGCGCGCAGGGCACATCATGGTCATCGAAGGCGCGGAGCTCAGCGAGCCACGCACCTGCGATCTGCTGCGCTGACTACGAGCGACTGGAACATTGCGCGGCTTTGCCTGTCGGGAGACCAGATGACGTATCGAACAAAACGCGGTTGCCCCACGGCGCGTGGCCTCGTCTGTGCGGCGCTCTTGTGCGGCACGCTGGGGGCGCTGCCCGAGGTAGCTCGCTCGCAGACCAAGACTACGGAACGAGGCTTGGATCTGTGGCTGCACGCGCCGAGCGCGGTCGCCGGGGGCGACACCCTGCCCATCGACGTGCTCGCGCTGGGCTTTCCCTCTGCGACGAGGGTCGCGCCGCTGCCGCAGACCGTCGTCGAGGCGGTCTGGGATCCGGAGTCGCTCAGCGATCCGACCAAGAAGACCGACGCCCCCGCAGTGGCGCCACCGCCCGTGCGCGCGATCACCGATGACGCCGGGCGGGCGGTGCTGAACCTGCCCGTGCCCAAAGGCCCCGCGCGACAGCTCAAGCTGCTGGTGTCGGTCAAGACCGCCGACCGCGAGCGCGTACGCGAGCTCACCATCGCTCGCGAAGCGGCCGAGCAGTTCGATCTGTTCTTGTCCGACGCTCGCGTGGTGCCAGGCAGCGAGGTGGTGGCCTGGGCGCTGTGGACCTCGCGCGACCGCAGCCGGCCGGTGCAGAGCGCGCCGATCGAGTTCGTGCTGTCGCAAGGTGGGATCGTCCGCTTTCGCAAGACCAGCGTGACGGATCCTGCGGGTGCGTCCATGGTCCGCGTACCGATCCCACGCGATGACGAGCCGGGCGCGCGCTGGACGCTGACGGCGCGCGCTGCCTCTGGCGGCGAGAGCTTGCTCGCCTTCGGCCCGCAGGCCGAGACCACGCTGATCGCGCGGGAGGAGACGCCGGGCAAACCCTCGTTCTGGTCGAGCTTCGAGGACGGCAGCGTGACCGCTGGGGGAAAAGCCAAGTACCGCATTCGGGTGCGAGACGCCTCCGGTGAGGGCATCGCGGGGCACGCTGTCTTCGTGTGGTCGGGGCCGCGCGGCACCGAGCCACCGAAGGATCTGGCCGAGTTCAAGAAGGTGGCGCAAGCGCTCACGACGGACGGCGCGGGCGAGATCCGCGGCGAGATCGCGGCGCCTACGACGATCCCGCTGCGCGGGACCGAGCTGAAGCTGGAGGCGCGCACCGATCTCGAGGGCCAGCCGCGCAGCACCACCAGCAACGTCGACGTGGGCCAGAAGCGCGGTTTCGTCACGCTCACGGCCGAAGCGGGAGAGCTCGTGCCGGGGCTCGAGCAGCGCGTGGTGGTGGAGCTCACGGGCGACGACTACACCCCGCTGGTCGGAAGGTTCAGCGCCAAGGGCGACGGCCTCGACGCGACCTTCACAACCAACAAACACGGCGAGGCCGAAATCAGCTGGAAGGTGCCCAAAGGTATCGGCGCGAAGCGAGATACAGGCCCGTGCCCAGGCACCGTCGCGGCGCAGGTGACGCTGCGCGCGCTCGAGGGGGACGGGGCCGCGAAGCGCGCGTTCGGCGGCGCGCTCGGCGACTCGTCGGGTCTGCCGCTGTGCATCCCCGTGCGGCGCGAGGGCACCATGATCCTGAGGCCGGAGAAGCTGGTGGTGCGCGAGGGCGAGGCGTTGCCGCTGCGCGTGATCGGCGGAGAGCGGCGGGCCGCCAGCCTGATCGTGCAGCAGGCGAGCGGCGCCCAAGCGGTGGGCCACTGGACCAAGGACGCCTCCACGATCAAGGACCTCAAGGTGCCGGCAGGTGCCTCGGGCTTGATGACGGTCCACTTGGCTGCGCCCAAGAGCGAAGGGCCGAGCGAGACGCTGGCGGCCACCGTGCTCGTGTTGCCCAAGCAGCTGCCCAAGATCGTGGGTCAAGTCAGCGGAGGCCGCGCGGTGCCGGCAGGCAAGGTCACCGTCTCCGCCACGCTGTCGGATGAGGGCGGCAAGCCGTTGACGGGGTCGGTCGCCGCGGTGGTGATCGACAAGCTCGGCGGCGGCTCCTTCGGTCCGCTCGGCCGCATGGACACCCGCGACACTCTGTGCGGCGCGATGAGTGTCGAGCCGGAGCGTTGCGAGCAGGCACTGCTGGGAGGTGCAGAGATGGATCCGCTGCGGCGGGCGCGGCTGCGCGCGCCCGAGCCGATCGCGCCGATGAACGATCCCGCCGCCACGGCCAAGACGGACATGGATGCCACCTTCCGCACGGTGGTGCGCTCGCTCGAGGGTGCGGTGTTCGAGGCGTCCCAGGCGGTGGAGACGTTGCCCGACGTGCGCCGCAAGGAGGGCGCCAAGTACGTGTTCAACCCGGAGCTCATGACGTTGGTCACCGACGCGATGGATCAGAAGCCGCTCACGCCTGGTGGCGAGCCGGTCAGCCTCGCCGACGTCATCGCGATCGACAACCAGATCACCTACGACAAAGTGGCCAGGCGGGTCGCGCGCTTGAAGCTCTTCTCGGTGTTGTCCACGCTGCGGTCGAGCCGCATGGGGATGGATGTGGACGAGCCCATCTTCACCGATCCCAACGTGTTTTTGCGCAAACTGCTGCGCGAGGGCACCGTGAACGACGCGGGCGTGATTGACCCCTGGGGGGGGCGCCTGAGCTTCTACAAAGGGGCCACTGAGCACATCCCGTTCGTGTCGGTGAAGAAGGGCTGGGAGCTGCGCTCGCCGGGCCCCGACGGCAAGCTCGGCACCGGCGACGACGTGAAGAGCCCGTTCGAGCGCGTGCTCACCTCCAACAGCCCGTATGCCCGCGCCACGGACGAGGACGAAGTGGTGGATGCGCGGTACGACATGCTCGTCTCCGACGCGACCGTCGAGAACTGGTCGAACGTGCTCTCGAAGGCGACCGGCACCGCTCTCGGCGGAGCCGAGGGCATTGGCCTAGGGAGCGTTGGCAGCGTCGGACACGGCTCTGGCTTTGGATCGGGCTCGGGGCGCCTCGGTGGCTCCTCTCGCTCCACCGGCGCGATCGCCAAGGGCGTGGCGTTCGTGTCCGCGCCGATGCGCACCGACGCACAAGGCCGCGTGAGCATCGAGATCCCGCTTGGCGACGTCGAGACCACCTGGCTCGTCGCGCTCGTTGGCCTCCCCGACCAAGGCCGCGCGGCCGTGACCACGGTCGAAATTCCGGTGACGGTGCCGCTGAGCGCCAAGGTGAACGCGGGCGCCATCTGGACGGACAAGGACGAGGGGCAGGCGGTGGTGCAGGTGCGCAACCGCACTGACAAGCCGCTGGACGTGGACTTGGCGCTCTCCACCCGCGGAGCGCTCTCGCTCGCGCCCGGCGATCAGACCAAGAGGGTTCGCGTCGAGAAGCAGGGCGTGGCGCTGGTCGATGTCCAGCTTCAGGCTGTTGGCAGCGGCAAGGGCTACTTGCAGGTCAAGACGACCGCGCCCGGGGTGCCCAGCGATCAGCTCTCCCACGAGATCGAGGTGCGCCCGCGTGGCGAGCTGGTGCGCATCGCGCGCACGACCTGGGTGCAGGAGAGCGTCGAGCTGTTCCCCTACCTCACGCGCAAGCCATTCACGCCGCAGGGCACCGCCGACCTGGTGCTCGAACGCGGAGATCGCGCAGCGCTCGAGTCGGCGCTCGAGTCGCTCAACCCGGAGCGCCCACTGTCTTTCGAGGAGCTCTCCGAGCTGACCTCGGCAGTCCGACAGCTCGAGGACCATTTCGTATCGCTCGAGGGCGACGGCTCCAAGACGGCCAAGCGAGCCCGAGAGATCGGCCGCGCGGCCACGGCCAAGCTCGCCACTCTGCTGAACGCGGATCACCCGCACACGTTCTCGTGGTGGGGGCGAGCGCTGGCGGCCGGCTTCGTCGAGAAGGGAGAGATCGTCAAGCTCAAGGCCGACTGCCCTTCCGAACGTGCCTTCGGTGGCCCCACCTTCTTTGCCGCGGCGCTCGATGCAGAGCCCACGCCCGAAGCCGGCGGGGTGCGTGACTGCTGGACGCTGTTTGCGGCCCGCGCCACCAACCAGATCGAAGACAGCGGCGACGTGGCAGCCGTGGCGCGCGCCATCCTCGCGCTCTCGACGCGCGGGCATCGCAATGCGGAGCTGTCGACGCTGAAGAAGCGCCTCAATGAGCTCGCAGAGCCCGACGACGACGGCACCGTGACGTTGCCCGCCGGCACCACGCGCGCCGGCCGTGCCTTGGTCTACGCCGCGCTGTTGGTCGCCACCGAGCTCGAGAAGAAGCCGGCGTGGCGCGCCAAGACCGTGCGCTGGCTCCTGGTGCAGCGCGACGCCGCCGGCAGCTTCGGCAGCGTGGCCGCGACCCGAGGCGCGGTGCAAGCGCTGATTCGTGAAGCGAAGTACCTGGGAGGCAACAAGTCTCCGCTGCTCGTGAAGCTCGACTTCGGCAAAGGCGGCACGCAAGAGCTGAAGCTCGCGCAAGGCGAGACCAAGCGCGTCAAGGTGCCGATGGGCTCGAGCAGCGTGACCGTGTCGCCCGAAGGTGGACCCGTGATGGCGCGGCTCGAGCGAAACTTCCTGCGCTCGTACGACATCGCGCCGGAGAAGGGCGACACCGCGGTGGAGATCGAGGTGGTGTGGCCGACCGCGCCCGATTGCACGCCCGAGCAGGCCAAGAAGAACGCGTGCCCGACCGTGCTCACGCGCGGCAAGGTCGCCAACCTGCGGCTCACCCTCAGGAACCCCGGCATGGGGTCGAGCAGCGTGGACGCCCGCATCCCGTTGCCGGTCGGCGTCTCTTTGGCGGACAACGTCGGCGGGGTGCGCCAGATCCAGGGCGCGCTGCACGTGCGTGCCGACGTGAGCGGCGAGCAACGGCTCGTCATTCCGGTGCGGTTCGGCCTGGCGGGGACGTTCATCGCGCGCGAGGCCACCGCTCGCGCGCGCGAAGACCAGAGCCCGGCTGCGATCGCTCGGGCGCGGCCGGTGGTGGTGGCGAAGTAGCTTTCGCTTTCACAAGTCCGGTCCAGCAGATTATTGTCTCACTGGAACGCAACCCGGCTCGCCGGTTGCCCCGAGGAGGTTCCTTGGCCATCGAGACGCCCGCCATTCGCATCTTGGTCTGTGACGATGACAAAGCGATCTGCGATTTCGTCGAGACGCTGCTGCAGAAAGACGGTCACGAGGTCAAGACGCTGAGTGACCCGGTGGCGGTCGAGGACGAGGTCAAGAACGGCCACTACCAGATCCTGATCCTCGACCGCATGATGCCCAAGATGGACGGTATCGAGGTGCTCAAGCGCGTGCGCAAGATCGACGACGACATCGCCGTCATCATGTTCACCGGCTTCCCCAGCCTCGACTCGGCCGTCGCCGCGATGAAGCTGCGCGCCGATGACTACCTCAAGAAGCCATTCAACGCCGAAGAGCTGCGCGAGGTGATCGAACGCATCGCCAAGCGCAAAGGCATCGTGCGCTCGGCCGAAGAGCACCTGCACAAGGTGATTGGCGACACCATCCGCCGCTTGCGCAAAGAGAAGGACCTCACGCTCAAGCAGATGTCGCACCGGACCGGGCTGTCGGTGTCGTTGCTCAGCCAGATCGAGCGCGCGGAGTCGAGCGCGTCGATCTCGTCCCTCTACAAGATCGCGACGGCGCTCTCCGCCAAGGTGCAGGACCTGTTCGGCGGGTACTGAGAGCTACTTGGCGTCGAAGCCCAACGACAGCATGGGCAGGAAGCCGACGGCCACGCCGGTGGAGGCGGCGGCCTCCACCGACTCGCCCGCAGAAACAGAAGCGGCATAGCGCTGCCCGAACACCAGCGTGCCGTCGAAGGCGAGCGTGAACTGCTTGCGCCGGTCGGGCCGGTTTTTGCCGAAGCCCACACCTGTGCGGAGCTTGATGCCGGGCATCACCCCGGCGAACACCGAGGTGCTCTCCGACGCAGAGGCGGTGTTCCCGCTGGTGGAAATCGCCTGCTCGGCCGTGACGAACGAGCCCCACAAGAGCGCCGGACCCGCGCCGACGAAGAAGACATCCGCCAACGTGACCTCGAACACGGCGTTGGCAAAAAGCGCCGCACCTGCCGAGATCGAGGATGAAGCGCCGTCGTCGTTCACGCTCACGCCGAAGCCGAGGCCGGCCATGCCGCCGAAGCCACCGTAGACCGCCATCAGATCGTTGATCTGGTAGCCCAGGCGGCCCTCGACCCCGAGCATCACGATCGGGCCTGGCACGAACGCGCCGATGTTCCCGCTCACGCCGCCGCGGAACCGCCCCGGTCCCATCCCCTCCGACTCCTTGGCCGCTCCTTCTTCGCCCTCCTCGCCCTCGACGTCTTCCTCGTCGTCGCTCGTCTTCTTCTTCTTCTTCTTCGCTTTGGCGACGACCTCACCGCCGGCCGAGACCTCGGCCTTGGCCGCGGGCGCCGTGGGGGCGGGCTCTTCTGCGTCCGGCTCCGTGGGCGGCTCAGCGTCCTGGGCGAACGCGAGAGAGGGAACGGAAAAGAGCGCGACCGACAGCGCAAAGGCAAGCTTCATCGAGACCTCCAATAGGCCAAGCTACGCCAACCTGCGTCGACGCTACCCGTCCGAACCCGGCTCTCCCCGTCGGAAGCCTGCTACTTGAGGTGCTCTTTGAAGAAGCGCAGGGTGTGGCCCATGGCCAGCACCTGGTTCGGGCGCTTGGCGAAGCCGTGCCCCTCGTCTGGGAAGATGATCAGCTCGGTGGGCACGTTCTTCTTCTTGAGCGCCTCGTGGAATTGCAACGCCTCCCCCGCGGGGACGCGCGGATCCGTGGCGCCTTGGAGCAACATCAAGGGCGCCTTCACCTTGTCTACGTGGTTGATGGGGGAGAGCGCCTCGAGCGCGGCCTTGTCTTTTTCCGGGTCGCCGTACTCGGAGATGCGGAGGATGCGCCGGTAAGGGGCGGTGTTCATCAGGAACGTCATCAAGCTGGAGATGCCCACCACCGACACGCCGACGTCGTAAGCGCCGGCAAACATGCTCATCGCTACCAGCACGGAATAGCCACCATAACTCCCGCCGTACACGCCGACCTTGGGCGCCTTGCCCCCCACGGACCACTTTTCGCGCACGAACTTCGAGGCGTCCTCGATGTCGGTGATGATCGCGAGGCGCTTGGGTCCATCGTCGGCGTGAAGCCAGGCCTTGCCGTAGCCGTCCGAGCCCCGCACGTTGGGCTCCGCGTAGATGAAGCCGGCGTCCACGAACAGCTGCGCGCGCGTCGAGAAGCCCGCCTTCGTCTGCGCCTCGGGGCCGCCGTGGAAGCTGACGATCACGGGGCAAGGGCCCTCGGCCGCGGAGCGCTTGTCACAGCCGGCCGGCCTGCGCACGAACATCGGGATCGCGGTGCCGTCACGCGCGGGGTAGCTCTCGAGCGACACCTTGGCGAAGGAGCTGGTGTCGAGCTCCGGCGCGGCCGGCTTGTGCCAACGTTTGGGGCCGCCGCCGTCCCAGCTGTGGATGAAGCTCTGGGCGGGTGACGTCCCGGGATCGACCAGGAACGCGGTGTGTTTGCCGTCGTGGCTGGTGGCCCCGAAGAGCACGTGATCACCGGCCGGCAGCTTGGGCATGGTGATGGGCTTCTTCGTCTTCGCGTCGAGGCCGAACACCTTGCTGTAGCCAGCTTCGTTCAGCGTGTAGAGGATGCGGGTCTTGGGCTTGTCGACGCTGAAGGTCTCGACATCGAATTTGGCCTCGGGGCTGATCGGCTCGAGCTTGCCCTGCTTGAGCGCGTACAGCCGGCGGAAGTTGCCCAGCTTGGGCGTCAGCACCACCACCTCGCCCTCCACGCCATACTTGGCCTCGTAGTCTTCGCGCTCGTCCTTGCCGATCACGTGTTCGAGCTTCTTGCTGGCTGGGTCCAGCTCCCAGTACTCGGTCATGTTCGAACCGACGCTCTTGGCCAGCAGCATCTTGTCGACCTTGCCACCCTTCTCGCGCACGTCGGCCAGCGACCAGATGCCCGGATCGGCGAACACCACCTCGGCCTTGCTGGTCGCGATGTCGTAGCGATAGATCGCGTACGAGTCCGGCTTCTGATCGTTGGCGCGGTAGTAGAGCTGCTTGCCGTCCGAGCTCACGTAGTTGAGCTGGGTCTGCACCTTCGGCTTGTGCTGCACGGGCTTGAGCGAGCCACCTTCGGGCGAGAGCAGGTACAGGCCCGGGTTCTCTTCGCCGCTGCGGTCGCGGGCGACCACCAGCCACTTGCCGTCGGGCGTCACTGCCACGACGTTGGTGCGGTCCTCGCCGCCGGTCAGCTGGGTGGGGAAGCCCATCGGCTGGTCCAAGCGGAACACCTGCGAGCTGCCTGTGATGCTCCAATCGAAGAACAGACGCTTGCCGTCCGGGCTCACCATGCCGGCGCCGGGGGCGCGTACGTCGAGCATGGCCTGGATGCGGCGCGAGTCCTCGGGCTTGAGCGGCTGCGCCGCGTGGCGAGCGAGCACCTCTTTGGGGATGCTCTCGACGCCGAGACCTTGGTAGCCAGCCGCCTGCGCCGGGGGCGGAGCGCTCGCCGCGGGCGGTGCGGAGGCGCTCGCGGCCGGGGGTTGCCCGCCCGCCGGGGGAAAGTAGTAGTTCGGATTTCCGCGGGGGCGCGCGGGCGCGCATGCGAGGAGCGCGAGCGCAAACAGGGGCATCGCCGAGCGGGGCTTCATCGTCCGGCCTTATAGCCGAAGCCGGCTTGGGGCGGGACCGTCCCGGCGCCTGCTGGCAGCTGCTACGCTGCTCTGGGGATGGACGCCACCATCAACAACGCGCTGACGCCAGGCACCGTCGTCGGTGGGCGCTATCAGGTCGTGTCGTTGATCGGGGAGGGGGGCTATGGCGCCGTGTACGTCGCGGTGCAGAGCCCGCTTGGCCGTCGCGTGGCGCTCAAGGTGCTGCACCCGGGGGTGCTCGGCCGCGACACGGCGCGCGAGCGTTTCGTGCGCGAGGCCGAGGTCACCCAATCGCTCACCCACCCCAACGTGGTGCGGTTGTTCGATTTTGGCACCACGGATCAAGGCATGCCCTACATCGTGTGGGAGCTGCTCGATGGCCGCTCGATCGAGCACGAGATCGCCCGCAGCGGGCCGCTGCCGGTCAGCCGCGTCAGTCGCATCACCAAGCAGATCCTCAAGGCGTTGGCCGAGGCGCACGCTCGCGGCATCGTCCACCGCGACATCAAGCCGGGCAACGTGTTCCTGAGCGACTTTGCGGGCGAGCCAGACTTCGTCAAGGTGCTCGACTTCGGCATCGCCCGCGCGCCGAAGGAGCACAAGACCGGCGGCCTCACGCAAGAGGGGGTCTCGCTGGGAACGCCGGCGTACATGGCCCCCGAGCAGGTCCTGGACGAGGCCCTCGACGGTCGCGCGGATCTGTATGCCGTGGGCCTGCTCATGAGCGAGATGCTGAGCGGCGTGCCAGTGTTCCGCGGCGACAACGCGATGAAGATCGCGATGCAGCAGATCGACGCGGCACCCGTGCCGTTGCCTCCCGTTGTGTCGGGCTCTCCGCTCGGCGCTGTGATCGTGCGCGCGGCGCAGAAGGATCCCGCTCATCGCTTTGGCTCAGCCCTGGAGATGCTCGCTTGGCTCGAGCAGCTGCCCACCGAGAGCGGCGCGTTCCTGCGGCAGAGCACTGGCCCGCAAGCCAACCCGTCTGCGCAAGTGTTGTGGACCTATGGCTCGACCACCGGCAGCCAGTCCCTGTCCGGAGCGTTCGCGCCCACCACCGGCGTGGCGACCCCCCATGCTGGCACGCCGGCGCTGGGGCCTCTGGGTCCGGGCCCGCGCACGGCGAGCGCTCATCTGCTCCCGGCGCATCAACCGACTGCCGGGAACGGTGCGCAACGCTGGGTGCTCCTGTCGGTGAGCCTTGCCCTGTTGGCCGGCCTGTTGGGCGCGTTGGTGTTTCTGCGTCGCGGAGACGGTGTGGTCTCCAAGAGACGCGCGGTGACGTCGCAAGAGGAGTCCGAGCCCGCAGAAAAGGAGCAAGAGCAGGACGAGTTCGACAAACAAATGGACGCACTGCCTGGCGAGATCATGAAGGGCGTGCTCGACAGCATGAAGAACGGGGGCACCTGCGGCACCCCCTCGAAGGAGGCCATGGCCGTCTCGGTCAAAGGGCTGCGCGTCGACCTGGTGCTGTCACGCCTGCTGGCGGCGGGGCTGACCTGCAAGAGCCACGTGCACATGGGTCGCTTCGGCAACTTCATGCTCGACGGGGGCGGCCGCACCATCTGGGTCCACTATGGAGATGGCCAATACGTCGCCGTGTTCGGCCAGCAGAACACCATTGCTTTCGCCGAGAACCCAGACGACCCGCGCTCGGGTGCCGTCATCGTCTTGCTGGCTAGGTCGAACCCCGAGGCTGCCAAGGCGGGCGAGATCGCGCGCGGCAAGGCCAAAGCGTTCTGACCAGCTCTCAGAACTTCAGGCCTTCGCGCGGGTCTCGTGCGTGTTTGGCCAACACCTCGATGGCGTCGGCGAGCTCCTGATCGTCGCCGTCGGGGATGCGGATCAGGAACTTCACGTACAGATCGCCTGGGTGCTTGCCTTTGCGCGCGACCCCTTTGCCGCGCAGGCGCGAGACCTGGCCCGACTGGGTGCGTGGAGGCACCTTCATGGTGACCTCTCCGTCCGGGGTGGGCACGCGCACCTTTGCGCCCGCGTAGGCTTCCGGAACCGTGATGGGTAGCTCGAGGTGCAGATCGTCTCCCTCGCGCTTGAAGAACGGGTGAGGCCGCACGCGGACGGTGAGCAACAAGTCACCTGATGGGGCGCCGGGGACGGTCGCGCCTTGGCCGGCGATGCGCAGGCGACCGCCGTCCGACACGCCCGCGGGGATGCGCACGCTGACGGTGCCGCCGGAGCTCTGCGTGAGCTCGACCATCGTGCCTTTGAGCGACGAGGCGAAGTCGATGGTGACCTCTGCCTCCATGTCGGGCGCCTTGCGGGGCGCGCGCTGACGTCCTCGGCCGCCGAACAGGTCGCCGAACATGTCCCCGAGGTCGCCGCCGCCGCCGCCGCCGAACAAGTCTTGGAAGCTCACGCTCCCGCCCGGGCCGCCGCCGGCGCCGCGCTGACGCGAGAAGTTCTTCATCATCCGCGCGCGCTCGGGGTCGAAGCCCTGGCGCAGGCTGTCGTCGCCGAACTCGTCGTACAAGGCGCGTTTGTCCTTGTCGGACAGCACCTCGTGGGCGCGATTCGCTTCCTTGAAGCGGTCTTCGTTCTCTTTCCCAGGGGCTTTGTCCGGGTGGTACTTGGCCGCCAGCTTCTTGAACGCCTTGCGGATGGCCTCTTCGTTGGCGGAGCGAGGGACGCCAAGGGTTTCGTACAGGTCACGAGCCATGGTCGAGCCCGAAGCTAAGGCTTGTGGCGGACTTTGCAAACAGGAGGCCAACCACTTCGCGCACTTCCGGGCTCGGAGCCGACCTCGTAGCATCCGGCGTCATGCCGAAGAACGGCTCCGAAGAAGGCCCCGTCTCGGTCGGGGAGCGCGCGAGCCAACCTGCGGCTCCGTTCGTCGCGGCGTTCCGCTTCGAGCCCAAGGCGGAGCGTCGCATCAGCTGCGGCGAGGTGGTCGCCGCCATGGAGGAGGGCGAGTTCGTGTGGGTCGACCTCGACATCACCGACGAGGCCTCTCGCGCCGAGCTCGATCGGCTGGGCCTGCTCCACCCCGAAATCCTGGAGGACGTGCTCAGTCACGAGCCAGCGACGCAGGTGGCGCGCTACGAGAACTGTCTCCACATCGCGGTCACGGGCTGTCGCTTGCGTGACAAACACTTCGACCTCGAGCGGGTCGACCTGGTCATGGCCGACAAGTACTTGCTCACGCTCCACCGGGCGGCGCCGCACTTCCTGCGGGCCACCAAGAAGCACTACCGAGACGACTTCTTGCGCTTCGCCAGGAGCCCGAGCTTCCTTCTGTACGAGCTCTGGGACCACTTGCTCGAGGACTACCTGAAAGTGCAGAAGCGGTTCGAGGAGCGCGTGGACGAGGTGCAGGCCCAGCTCAACGCCGAGGCAGACGACCAGGTGTTCGTGGCCATCTCCTCGCTGACGTCCGACCTGCTCCACTTTCGGAAGGTCCTGCTGCCCGCGCGCAGCGTGCTCACCGAGCTCTCCACGCGCAAGTCTCCCTTCATCAGCGAGGCCACGCAGCCCTTCTTGGGCAACATGGTCGGCACCGTCGAGCGTGTGCTCCAAGACCTCCTGGTCGACCGCGACATCCTGTCCGAGTCGCTCAATCTGTACATGTCCATGGTCGGCCACCGCACCAACCGGGTGATGAACCGCCTCACGGTCGTGAGCGTGATTTTCCTCCCGCTCACGTTCTTGTGTGGGGTCTACGGCATGAACTTCGAGGTCTTGCCGGAGACCAAGTGGCAGAACGGCTACGCCATGTTTTGGGGCATGGTGATCGTGATCGTCACCGCGCTCATGCTCTACATGCGCAAGAAGAAGCTGCTGTAGGAGGCCCTCAAGCGGCGCGGACCGCGAGCTCGTGCGACGGGTTCACGGGCGAGAGGCCATCTGCCGTCACGTCGTAGAGCCGAAAGGCTGAGGCGTCGTCCACTACACACGGCGCGCCGAGCAGCCGCGGGATCGCCGCGCTTCCGCCGCGGTCGATGTGGCGGTGGAGGTGGCCGAACACTACCTGCACGGCGTCTCGGCTCGCGAGCACGCACCCCAAGCGATCATGTCCTTGGAGACCATCCACGAAGTGAACGACGGGCGGCAACGCGAACGGCGGATGATGCTGAACCAGCGCCGCCGGACGCGCGCGAATCGACGGATCGTCGAGCACCGACGAGAGCGTTCGGAGTTGGTCTGCGCCGATCTGCCCGCCGGAGCGCATCACAGACTGCGGCCGCGTGACATCCACGGGCAGCAGGCGAATCGAGCCGAGGTCGACCACGGTCGATCGTGAGGAGGCGTGGCGTGCCCAGGGCGAGAGGGGGCCGTCGAGCGCCGCCGCGAAGCCCTCGGGCTCGCTGTAGCGGTCGTGGTTCCCCGGCACGAGGGTGACCTCGTCGCCACCGATGCCGGCGTCCGACAGCACCGCGGCGAGCAGCTCGAACTCGGCCGCCAGCCCGAGCTCGGTGAGGTCGCCCGACAGCACGAAGTGCTCGGCCCCGAGCGCCCGGGCGTGCTGCAGGGCGCTCTCTGCGCGCGCGGCGCGCGCCTCCGGGTCGAGCGCACGCCCCAAGCTCACGAAGCGGGTGCGCGCGTCGACGCGCGGGCTCACCCCGTCCGACCGGAACGAGAGCAGATGCAGATCGGTGACATGGGCAATGCGCCGGATGCTCATGCGAGGGAAAGTTACGGGCCGCGCGTAAATGCGCGGCGACCTCTTTGCAAACGCCAGGTGACGACACGCAATCGACACCGGCCGCTCGCGAGACCTCCATCTGGACGCGCTCGACTGTGGGCCTGGAGGTTCAGATGGCGCTCGAGCTGGCAGTGTTCGATGTAGCAGGCACGACGGTGGTCGACGATGACCGCGTTGCGGAGAACCTCTGTCTGGCGCTCGCAGACGTGGGGGTGCACGCGGCACGCGCCGACGGTGCGCGGGTCATGGGGCTCAGCAAGCCGGTCGCCCTCGAAGTGCTGTGCAAGGGCCAGGTCGACCCCGCCGTGCTGGGCGAGGTGGTCGACGCCGCCCACCGTGTGTTCGTCGAGCGCATGGTCCATCACTACCTCACCGCCCCGGGCGTGCGGCCGGTCCCCGGCACCGAGACGACCTTCCACGTGCTGCGCGAGGAGGGCGTCGCGGTGGCCCTCGACACCGGGTTCTCGCGCCGGATTCTGAATGCCATCCTGCTGCGCCTGGGTTGGTTCGAAGACGTAGTGGACTGCACCGTGGCCAGCGACGAAGTCGAGGGTGGGCGCCCGCACTCGTTCATGATCGAGCGCGCGATGCTGCTCACGGGCGTTCGCAGCGCGCGACGTGTGCTCAAGGTGGGCGACACTGCGGCAGACATGGAGGAGGGCAAGAACGCGGGCGCCGCGCTGGTGGTGGGCGTGCTCTCCGGCACGGGTTCGCGCGCGGGGCTCGAGCGCGCCGGTGCCGACCACGTGATCGCTGACGTCTCGCTGCTGCCGCAGCTGATCTTTGGTTCTCCTCCTCGCGAGCAGGGCTCGCTGCTGTGCGATCGCCCGTTCGGCGCTTGAGCCGGCGCGAGAACCGCGCTTGAGTGCGGAGGCGTGCAGGCAGCCGAGACGAACCCAGCGGTCGAGCTCTCGTCCGTCCACAAGACGTTCGGCCAGCAGGTGGCGGTGAGCGACCTGTCGCTGTCGGTCCCGCGTGGCTCGATTTACGGCTTCATCGGCCCGAACGGTTCCGGCAAGACCACCACCATGCGCATGATCATGCGCATTCTGCACCCCGACTCGGGCCAGCTGCGCGTGTTGGGCAGCGACTCCCTTCGCAGCGTCGACGATCGGGTGGCCTACCTGCCCGAGGAGCGCGGCTTGTACAAGCAAATGAGCGCGCGCGACGTGATCGAGTACTACGCCGCGCTGCGTGGCATGCCCCGCGCCGACGCTCGCAGCGAGACGAAGCGCTGGCTCACGCGGATGGGCCTCGAGCCGCACGCCGGCAAGAAGGTGGCGGCGCTGTCCAAGGGCATGTCACAGAAGGTGCAGTTCATCGCCACGGTGGTGGCGCGCCCCCAGCTGGTGCTGCTCGACGAGCCGTTCAGCGGGCTGGACCCGGTCAACGCCGCCGTGCTGCGCGAGGCCGTCCTGGAGCTGCGCAAGAGCGCCACCGTCATCCTCTCCACGCACGACATGACCGTGGCCGAAGAGCTGTGCGAGTTCATCGTCATGATCTACAAGGGGAAGAAGGTGCTCGACGGCACCTTGGAGCAGATCAAGACGGCGTACGGCCACGACACGCTGCGGGTCCGCCTGGATGCGCGCGTCGAACAGCCCTACCGCGATCTGCCCGGCGTGCTCGACGCGACCAACCTGGGCAACCTGGTGGAGCTGCGTTTGCGTGCGGAGGCGGAGCCCCAACGGATCCTGGCCGCGCTGATCGAGCGCGGTAGCGTGCGACACTTCGAGCTGGCGCAGCCGTCGCTCGCCGAGATCTTCGTGCGCATCGTGGGCGCGGATCCGGAGGTGGAGCGTGTTTGACCGGGTGCTGGCCGTCGCGCTGCGCGAGTACCGCGCGGCCGTGCAGACCAAGGCGTTCCTGGTCAGCCTGCTGCTCATGCCGCTGATCCTGGCGGTCAGCGTGGGCGTGCAGCTATTTGCCACCACCGCCGAGGCGGGCAAGACGCGCACGTACGCCGTGGTCGACCGCACGGCGCGCCTGCGTGAGCCGCTCGAGCAGGCATTGAGCGAACGCTCACGTGAGAACCTCCACGACCCCGCCAAGCTCGCGCTGTCTGGATCGTTCCGGCTCGAGTTCGTGGAGCCGTCCGCGAGCGCCCGCGCGGCCGTGCTGGAGCAGCGTCTCGCCCTGACCGAGCGGCATGAGCGCGGCGAGATCGAGGGTATCCTCGAGATCGGTGCGGCCGTGTTCGAGCTACCCCCGGCAGCCTTCGAGGACGCCGAAGCCGCTGAACGGCACAGCGTCCGCTTCCAATCCAACAAGCTGATCGGGCTCGACTTCTCTCGTTGGTCGGAGCGCGCCATCAACGACGCGGTGCACACCGAGCGGCTCCGCGCGCGCGGCATCTCGGCCGATCTCGTGCGTCAGCTCGAGGTGCCCGTCCCGCTCCACGTGCGGGCCGGCACGCGCAAGGACCCCCACACCGGCCAGATCGAGGACGCGAGCGAGGTCAGCCGCGTCGCGTCGTTCTTCGTGCCCGGCGTGCTGGTGTTGCTCATGTTCATGATGGTGCTGCTCGGCGCGGTTCCAGCCATGCAAGGCCTGGTCGAGGAGAAGCAGCAGCGGATCGCAGAGGTGCTGCTGGGTTGCGTGCCGCCCTTTCAGCTCATGTTGGGCAAGCTGATCGGCATGATCGCGGTCTCCCTGACGGTGGCGCTGGTCTACCTGGCCGGTGGCTACGCGGTGGCGGCGCAGCTCGACGCCAGCGACGCGCTGTCCGCATCGGTGCTGCTCTGGTTCGCGCTCTTCACCGTGCTCGCCTCTTTGATCTACGGCTCGCTGTTCCTGGCCATCGGCGCGGCGGCCAGCGACATGAAAGAGACGCAATCTCTGCAGACTCCGGTGGTGATGATCGCGTCCATGCCGTTGCTCTTGCTCACGGCCGTCCTGCGGGATCCCGATGGCACCGTCGCGGTGGTCGGCTCATTCTTCCCGTTCTCGGCGCCCATGCTCATGGTCGCCCGGCTCGCCTCGCCGTCCGGCGTGCCCTGGTGGCACCCGGTCGTAGCCGCTGTGCTGGTGCTCGGCACGGCGCTCGCTTCCGTCTGGGCGGCGAGCCGGGTCTTTCGCGTCGGTCTTTTGCTGCAGGGCAAGGCGGTCCGCTTCTCCGATTTGGCGCGCTGGGTGCTGCGTGGCTGACACCGCCGGGCCGAGGTTCGAGCGGACGCCCAAGCCACAAGTGTGCTCTTTGTCGTTTCGGGTGGGAGACTCGGCGCCCGCCGGCGTAAGAAGGACCCGCATGCGTGCCTTCGTCCTCGCTTCCCTTGGTGTCGCCCTCCTGACCGCCCCCGGCGTGGCTTCTGCGGCCACCTACCAAGTTGGTCCCGACAAGCCCTACAAGAGCCTGGAGGAGCTCGCCTACGACCTGCGCCCCGGCGACGTGGTCGAGGTCGACGGCGACGCCACGTATTCGGGTGACATCCACATCCGGCCCGACAGCTCTGGCACCGCCGATCAGCCCGTCACCATCCGCGGCATCCGCGTGAACGGCAAGCGCCCCGTCATCTCGGGCGGCGTGGAGTGGGGCATCGTGCTTCACGGCTCGCATACCGTGTTCGAGGGCTTCGAGGTCACCGGCGCGAGCAACTTCTGCATCGTGCACAAGGCCGACCAGGTGACCATCCGGGATGTGCTCGTGCACGACTGCCCCGATCAGGGCATCTTGGGGACCGACTCGGAGTCAGGCTCCCTCACCATCGAGTTCACCGAGGTGTACGGCTGCGGCGAGGGGCTGTACAGCCACCAGCTCTACATCGCCACCGACGAGACGATGTATCCCGGCTCGGTCTTCCGCCTGCAGCACTCGTACATCCACGACGGCAACGGCGGCAACAACGTCAAGACGCGCGCCGAGCGCAACGAGATCTACTGCAATTGGATCGAAGGGCCGGTCTACCACGTCCTCGATCTGATCGATCCTGACGGGCAGGAGCCGTCGCTCGCACGTGAGGACTCCGACGTCGTCGGCAACGTGCTGATCCAGAACGGCGACTACTACATTGCTCGGATCGGCGGCGACAAGGGCATCGGCACCGCAGGGCGCGTGCGCTTCGCCTACAACACCATGCTCACTTCGCCTTCGGCTGGCTCGTTCTTCTACATGCAAGACGAGCTCGAGTCGGTGGCCTTCTTCGACAACGTTTTCCTCGCGCCCAACGGCGGGAGCCCAGAGGTGTTCCGAGACACCGACGCGTTCTGGACGCAAGGCGCCACCACCGTCACGGGCAGCAACAATTTCTTGGGCAGCGGCGTCGTCGACTCCAGCTTCCTCAGCGGTTCAGTCAGCGGTGATCCCATGCTCGCGAGCCTCGCCGCGTTCGACCTCGTGCCCCAAGCGGGCAGCCCAGTCGTCGACCTCGGCGTCGAGGGCATCGGGCCGGCAGGCTTCGAGGTCCCCAACGCGTGGGCCACGCCCACCTGCGTTCCCCCGCCGCGCATCAAGAACGAAGCGCTTGCCGCGCTCGCACGCCCCAGCGATGGGCCCCCAGATCTGGGCGCATTCGAGCTTGGCACCACGTTCGAGCCTGGGACAGGCGGCACCGGTCCCGGCGCCGGTGGAGCCGGCGCGGGTGGTGAAGGCGCCGACGGCGACGGCGACGGCGATGGCCTGGGCGATGGCGACGGCGAGAGCGGAGGTTGCGACTGCCACTCCGCTCGGAGCTCCCGACCAAACAGCTGGATCGGGCTCAGCCTGCTCGCGCTGACGTGGGCGCTGCGCAAGCGAAAGCGCTGAGCCTCGACGTCACAAGTTCACGGAGCGCATTCCTGCCTCGGGGTAGCGCGTGCCGGCCGCCAGCTCTGGCGGGAATGCGTCGTCGATGGCCTTGCGCTCCGCGGCCGAGAGCGACAGCTCCGCCGCGCCGGCGTTCTCGATCAAGCGCGCCGCGCTCCGAGTGCCGGGGATGGCCACCACGTGCTCGCCCGCGCCCAGCACCCAAGAGAGCGCGAGCTGAGCCGGCGTCACGCCGCGCGCCTTGGCCAGCTCCTCGACCTTCTGCACCACGAGCAGGTTCTTGGGGAAGTTCTCCGCGGAGAAGCGCGGCATGTTGCGGCGCCAGTCCGTCGGCTCCAGATCCGCCAGCGACTTGATCGCCCCGGTGAGAAAGCCGCGGCCCAGCGGCGAGTACGCGACGAAGGTGATCCCCAACGCGCGGCACGTCTCCAGGTGTTCGGCCTCGGGATCGCGCGACCACAGCGAGTACTCGGTCTGCAGCGCCGAGATCGGGTGCACCGCGTGCGCGCGTCGAATCGTTTCGGGGCTCGCCTCCGACAGCCCCAAGAACCGCACCTTGCCTGCCGTGACCAGCTCCGCCATGGCGCCCACCGTCTCCTCGATCGGCACGGTCGGGTCGACGCGGTGCTGGAAGTAGAGATCGATCGTATCGACCCCCAACCGCGTGAGGCTCGCGTCGCAGGCTTGCTTCACGTACTCCGGCTTGCCGGAGATGCCCAAGAACGCCCCGTCGGCGCCGCGCTTGATGGCGAACTTGGTGGCGATCACCGCGCGGTCGCGCTTGCCGCGGAGCGCCTTGCCGAGCAGCTCTTCGTTTTTGCCTGTGCCGTACATGTCGGCCGTGTCGAAGAACTGCACGCCGATCTCCAGGCTCTTGTGGATCGTGGCGATCGCGGTGGCCTCGTCCGAGCCACCGTAGAAGTCGCTCATGCCCATGCAGCCCAGCCCCACCACCGAGATCTGCGGCCCGTTCTTGCCGAGAGTGATCGTCCTCATGCGCCAAGCTTTGGCCGATTTGACCGGGCGGCGCCAGGGGGCGTCGACATGCGACCCGGCTGGTCTCGGCGCTCGATATCGTCTGGCCGCCCTTCGTGGCGGACTAGCTCAGAACCGAAGCACGCCCGATCTTGTGGCCTCGAGCACCTCCACGCGCGTGCCGCTGAGCGCTACGAACACCAGCCCCGCGGCGAGCACGGCGCTGCCGGCGGCCGCGGTGATCGCGCCTCCGAGCGTGGTGCCCGCGAGCTCCGGGTTGCCAGCTTGGTCAGCCAGCACCAACACGCCGCCGATCACCATCGTCGTGGCGCCCACGGTGCTGATCACGGTGCCCAGACCAGGAAATACCGGTGGCGCCGTCTCCACCTTGATCACCACTCGCTGGCTCGCGGGCAGCTCCACCGCGGGCGAGTCGGGCATGTCACGCACACGCGCTTGGTAGCTCTGGCCGCCCGCCGTCACGGTCGCTTTGCACGGGGCGGCGCACACGAAGGCGTCTGGGCCCGGCGCCTCTCGCCACAGCTCCACGTTGGCCGCGGCCTTCAGCTCGACGCGCGTCTGTCCATCCTTGGAAGGGCTCTTCAGCTGCGCAGGCACGCTCGCCGCGCCACAGGCGCTGGTCGCGACACACGCACACGCGAACGCCAGCCGGGGCCATCGCCTCACGATGCGCCTGCCGCCAGGGAGGCACGCGTGCGTTTCTCTTCTGCCAGCGACGTGTACTGCTCGGCGATCTCTCGCGCTCCCGCAGGCAGCGGGATGCGGTGTGGCGTGTACCAAGGCAAATAGGTGGCCCACACCTTGGGCAGCAGCTGCCACAGCACCAACCACAGGAATGGCTTGAGCCTGCGCCACGCCGCCAGCTTGCCCCCGAAGCGGGCCTCGAACGCGGCCTTGTCCGCCTCGGCCATCAACGTCGCAGCGCGAAACACGAAGCGGTTCAGATGCCACTGCGCATACAGGCCCACGAACAAGCGATACCAGTAGCCGCCAAACAGGCGGTCGTACACGTCGAACGCGACGGTGCGGTGCTCGAGCTCTTCGACCAGGTGCCAGCGGAAAAGCTCGCGCGTTTGCCCCGTCAGCCGATCGATCAAGCCGTGTTCGAAGGAGAAGCGGGCGGTCGCCGTGGTGTAGGCCTCGAAGCCTTCTGCGTAGGCCAGGTTCCAGCGCAGCGATTTGGTCTCGCTGAAGCGCTGATAGTCGGCTTCGAGCTCGCGTTCGAGCGCTGCGAGTCCCGGGAAACCGGCCAGCGCCACCGCGTCGTTGAAGCGCTTGTGCTGCCGGTAGTGTTGCCCCTCCTGGCCGTTGAAGCGCTCGACGTCGCGCGCGAGCGCGGGATCGTCGATCAGCTTCTTGGCCTTGCCCATCGACCGGATCAAGTAGGGCTCCAGGTAGGGCAAGAGCAGCGACAGCCCGATGTGTGCGAACGACTCCTCTGGGTGGCCAGGGATCACGATCGGATCGATGCCGTGGGCGAAGTCGAACTCCACCCGGCGCACGATGATCTCGTTGCCACTCGCCATCCAACGACAAGACTACGTTGAGCGCGCTTGAGGTGGCACCCCTTCCGCTCGCCTACGAGCTGAGCTACCGCCCAGGCATGTTCGATCGTCCGAACGGGGTCCTGGCGTCGCTCTTCGTGATTTCGGGGCTGACTGCGAGCGGCTGCCCCTCGACCAACCACGACGGCGGTGAGCTCGTGCGACCCAAGCCCACCTCGGTCCCCGTCGCGCCGATCGAGCCCCCGCCCCAAGGCCGGCTGCCCAACCACGTCACGCCCGTGAGCTATGCGCTCTCGCTCGACATCGACCCCAACAAGCCAGACTTCGGCGGCAGGGTGTCGGTCACGCTGGAGGTGTCGCGCCCGACGCGGAGCTTCTATCTCCACGGGCAAGACCTGCGCATCAAGGAGGCCACGCTCGACACGACCGGCGGAACGAGGCCGGTGAGCGTCACGCCCGTGGCCGGCAAGACGCTGTTGGCCGTCGATCTCGGACAAGCGATCGGCCCGGGCGAGCACCGCCTCCACATCAGCTACGAAGCGCCGTTCGCTTCGGGCCTCGCTGGCCTCTACCGCGTGCAAGCCGCCGGGCGCTGGTACGCCTTCACGCAGTTCGAGCCGCTCGACGCGCGGCGAGCCTTCCCCTGCTTCGACGAGCCTGCGTTCAAGCGTCCGTTCGAGATCGAGGTCTCTGCTCCGGCCGACATGACCGTGATCGCCAACACCGCGGAGGTCTCCAAGGAAGCGGACGGAAAGCGCGGATCGGTGCGGCACAGGTTCAAGACCACCGAGCGGCTGCCCACGTACTTGATCGCCTTCGCCGTCGGGGAGCTCGACGTGGTGGAGCACGCCCCCATCGCGCCCACCGCCGTGAGACCGAAGCCAGTCCCGTTGCGTGGGATCGCGGTGAAGGGCAGGGGTAAGGATCTGGGGTTTGCGCTCACCGAGACCGCTGGCCAAGTGCGCGACCTGGAGGACTACTTTGGCCTCGCCTACCCATACGACAAGCTCGACATCATCGCGGTGCCGGACTTCGCTGCCGGCGCGATGGAGAACGCGGGCGCCATCACATACCGCGATTCCTTGCTGCTCGTGGACGACAAGAGCGCCACCGAGACCCTCCGGCGCGACGTGGTGGGCATCTCGGCGCACGAGCTTGCGCACCAGTGGTTCGGCAACCTGGTGACGATGATGTGGTGGGACGACATCTGGCTGAACGAGGCCTTCGCCACCTGGATGGGCCAGCGGCTGATCATGAAGCGCTACCCGCAGTGGAACGCTGACCTGGAGCTGCTCAGCTGGGCGCGAGGCGCGATGGACGCCGATTCGCTCGTGAGCGCCCGCAAGATCCGGCAGCCGATCATGAGCGACGACGACGTAGACAACGCTTTCGACGTGCTCACCTACTCCAAGGGAGCGGGCCTGATCGCGATGTTCGAGCGCTTCGTCGGGGAAGAGGCGTTCAAGCTTGGGGTGCGGCGCTACCTGTCGAGACACCGCTTCGGCAACGCCACCACGGACGACTTCCTGAGCGCCGTGTTCGCCGAAGACAAGCACCCAGGCCTCGCGCAGGCGTTTCGCCAATACCTCGATCGACCAGGGGTCCCTCTGGTCGAGCTCGAGGTGAGCTGCGCGGCCGGCAAGCTCGACAAGGCGCGCGTGCGTGCGCAGCGCTACTTGCCGCTCGGCTCGAGCGGCGACGTGGCGCAGAGCTTCGAGCTGCCGCTGTGCGCGAGGCTGGGCGCGAACACCAGCTGCTCGTTGGTCAAGACCAGCCCCAAGCAAGCCACCGAGCTCGGCGGCGTCGCGGGCGCGCCTTGCCCGGAGCTGGCGTTCGCCAACGCCGGAGGCACCGGCTACGCCCGCCTCGCGCTCGGAGACAAGGAGCTCGCCCAGGTGTTTGGCAAGCCTTTCGCGCAGCTATCTCCCGCCGAGCGGCTCGCCGCCGTCGACGCGCTCGGGGCGAGCTTGCGCTCCGGGGCCGCCAATGCGTCGGCGGTGCTGGCGGCCCTCCCTGCCGTCACCAACGATCCGCTGCGCGAAGTCGCCTCTTCGGCGAACGAGCTGCTGCTCCTGATCGGCGATCAACTGCTGCAAGACGCCGACCGAGCGGCGTTCCAGAGGTTCGTCGGCGATCTCTTCCGTGCGCGCTACAAGCAGCTCGGCTTCTCCGGCAAGCCCAAAGAGAGCGCAGAGACCAAGCTGTTTCGGCGCGACGTGGTGGAGATGATGGCGCTCGTCGCGCGCGACAAGGAGGTGCGCAAAGAGGCGCTCGCTTCCGCCAGAAAGGTGCTCGGCCTCGGCGGCAGCGGGAAGCTCGACCTCATGCAGGTCGACAGCGATCTGGTCACCACTACGCTCAGCGTCGGCGTGCAGGACGGCGGCGCCCAGGTGTTCGACGCTGTGCTCGTGCACCTCAAGCAATCCGAAGATGCGGGGCTTCGCCGCCGCTTCCTCTCGGCGCTCGCGAGCGCCACGGATCCCGCGCTCGCCGCCCGCGCGCGCGCCTTGGTGCTCGATCCTGCCTTGAAGCAGAGCGAGACCTTCCGCTTCCTCTTCAATCAGCTCGAGGTGCGAGAGCTTCGCGCCGAGTCGTGGAAATGGCTGCTCGAGAACCTCGACAAAGTCCTGGAGCGAATCCCAGAGGGCGCTCGCAGCTACCTCGCCAACGCGCTCGATCCTCAGTGCAGCAGCGCCAAGGTCGCCGAGCTGCGCGCCGCGCTCGCGCCGCACCTCGCCAAGATGACTGGCGCCCCCCGCGCCCTCGACAACGCCGAGGAGCGCGCCAAGATCTGCGAGGCGATCAAGCTGAGGCAGGCCCCCGAGGTGGCGAAGCACCTCGGCAAGAAGCGTTAGGGGCTAGCCAAAGCGGCGCTCGTGCGCGGCGAGCTTGGGCTCGGCGGCGCGCAGCACGCGCTCCACGCGCTCGGCGAGCGGCGGTCCTTGGTACTCGCGACCGAGGAGCACGCTGACGTGCGCCGCGCACAGGTTGTCGATGGTGGCGAGCCGCTGGCAGAGCGCGCGCCCCCAGGCGCGAAAGTCGGCGGCGGCGCCCGGCCGGCGCTCGAGCACCTTGGCCAGCGACGGGTGCAGGTCGAGCACATCCTCCTTCAGCGCGCGAAGGACGGACGGAAGTCGGACGTAGTTGAGCGTGTCGTCCACGTGCAGGGTGCGCGACAGGGAATGGAACGCGAGCACCGAGGAGAAATGCAGGTGCTCGCTCGCGGGAATCAGCTCCACCCCGCGAGGCACCGAGAAGTCCAGGTCGTCGGCGAACAGCTCGTGAAGCGCGGGCTGGTCCGTCCGTTCCGGCTGCCAGGGCAGGTCGGGCGCGCGCTCTCGGTGGCGCGCGGTGCCGTACAGCTTCGCTTGGGGATAGGCCTCGTGCAGCGGACGCACGAAGAGCGTGTGGAACGGGTGCAAGTGCAGCACGGCCTCGATGGCGTCCCCGGAGCTCGTCTCTCGATCGAGGAAGCTCCGCATCTCTGGCTCGAGCCGGCACGCATCGAGCAGCAGGTACTTGCCGTTCTTCCGGCGCACGAGCGACGCCTGGGTGCCCACGGGCAAGACCCCCAACACGCGCAGCGAGCCACGCAGATTCCAGAAGCCCTCTCCTACTTGCACGATGCGACTGGACGCCATGGGTCGCAGAGGATGCTACTCGCTTCTTCGGCTGCCGGGCGCATCGCCGGGTCGTTCGTTGTCATGGCAGATCGGCGCCGCAACCATCACACTGGCGGGCTGTCGGAGCCACGGCTGTCTCAATGTGGACGCAGGGGCGCCGCTCACGTGTCATCGAGCCAGCGGGGGTCGAGGCGCGTCTCTTCTCACATCTCGGCTCGCCACAGGAGCATGCGCTCGATGATTGCGAGCATGCTCGCCAGCAATCGTTGGCTTCGCGGGAGTGAACGGGTCCACCATGGTGTGGGCGGACCAGCCGAAAAACGTGGACGCGTTCGAGTTGCGAATCGAGGCCGCTTCCAAATGATCCCGCGAAGCTAGGCCAGCCCTCAGTCGCGGCCGCGGTCGCGGGGGCCGCGCACGCTGATCGAGCGCGAGCCCGTGACGAAGCGGTTGATCTCATCGACACGCGCGGCGGCGAGCACGGCTTGTTGGCGCACTCCCTGGTTGGGCTTGGCGGGGGTCGCGGGCGCCCCGCGACAGACGGGAGCGTCTTTGGTCATCTGCTCGCAGCGGCTGACGGCGAGCTCGCTCTTGCCGCGCTCGAGCGCTCGCAGCGGGGCGCGCAAGAACGCGGGTTGCGACTCGGCCGTATGGAGCCGGAGCTTCGCGAGCGCGGCGTACCCCTGCGGGCTCGTGACGAGCTCCGCGCGCGCGAGCCGCTCGAGCATGGCTCGGGCCTCTGCCTGGTGAGCCGGCATCGCCGCCAGCGCCTCTGCGAGGTGGGTCTCGGGCGCCGGCTCCCCCGGCCGCGCGGCGGCGAGCGCGCGCAGCGTGCGGACCGACCAAGCGAGCGCAGCCTGCTTGTCCTCTGTGCTCGGGGCGTCGGAGCCGTGCCCCAAGAAATGTTCACCCCCGCTGCGCGCAGCAGCGCGTGCGAGCACGCTGAGGGCACGATCGCCGAGCGGACTCTTGCCGGGCTCGCTCGCTGCGAAGGTGGGGCTCGCCGTGACGACCCAGCGCACCGCCTCCTTGGGGTTGCCGCCGTCGACCAGGCGCTCGGCCTCGCCGATCGTGGCCACCGCGGGATCGATCCGTTGCAACGTCGTGTTGTGGCACGCGCCAGCGTCGCCGGGGACGGCGAGCAAGCAGGCGCAGCCAGCCATGGCACCAAGGAGCCTGAGCATGGTGGGACCTCCGACTGAAGCGCTTGTGACAAGCGCCAGCGAGCGAAGTTCCCGCGGATCTGTTCGCCGTCGCGGAGCCATGACAACGTGGTGGCTGATGGCGCGCCTGTCGATCGCGGTTGGGAGCCTGGCGTTGGTGTGGCTCGGGCTCGGCTGCTCGAACGAGGGGCCAGCCGCAGAGTCGACGGCGCCGCTCGCCAGCGCAAGCGGCACGATCGCCGCCAGTCCGTCGGGCGCACCGGAGAGAGCCCTGCCCGCCATGCCCGGCGCTGGCGGCGGGGTGACCGTCTCCTCTTCGCTCGTGCCGGGCGACCCCAAGCTCGGGCGGCTGCTCACGGTCGCATCTCCGGCGTGCCAAATCGTAGAACGGTTCATGGTCATGGGGCCGGACGTCAACGCGTCGGTCGAGGCGTACGCGCCGTGGTTGCCGGCGGCCGAGCTGTCTTCGCGCTTCGACGCAGAGGCGGCGGCACAAGGTCTGTCCGTGAAGGATCAGCCGCCGCTGGGGCGCGGCGTGTTCGCGGACGGGGCGTTCAACATGGCGCTGGTCGGCCCCAGCCGTGTGACGGTCATGACGCGCGCGGCGGCGTCCTGGAAGGCGCGCGCGGCGGAGCTCTCGCGCGAGGCCCAGCTGGAGATGTGGGCGCTGCTCGAGTCGTTCGGAGACGACGTGAAATGGGACACGTTCGCGGTGACCAGGCACGCCGCCGGCGTCTCTGGGGACTGGACCGGGCGAGCCAGCACCGACGTTTCCGCGAAGATCGCGAGCTTTGCCAAAGCCCACGGCGTCGAGCAGCAAGGCAACGATTGGATTCGTGTTGGCGGGGTCGGCAAGTCGTCGATCGGCCTGTTGATCTCTCCCGAACATCTCACCGTCGTGGAGAGTCGCGGTGGCGGTCCGGTCGGCGCACTGTGCAGGGCGGGCGCGCTGCCGCCCGACGCGGCGCCGGCCTCCGAGAGCAGCGCTGATCGCTCGACTCAGTCCAATGAGCTCGACGCTCAGCTCGAAGAGCTGCTGAAGTGAGCGCTTACCTGCCGGCCGGCCCCGGAGATTTCCAGCGGATCGACCAGCGCAGCGCCGCGGGGTCGTCCGTGTTCGACGCGACGAGCGGCTCCTTGGCGCCCGTGAGCTGCGCGAGCGCGTGGATGTGCCCGGTGATGATGTCGATCATCTCTTTGCAGATCGGGTCGGCGCCCCGCACGACGAGCGTCGCGCTGCCGGACCCAACGTCTTGCATCGCAGCTTTCCCGGTCGAGTGGTACGACGCCCACACGCTCGCGGCCTTGCCCATCACGAAGCTGGTGGACGGGATGGCCAAGAACACGCGGTAGACACCGCGGTAGCTCGTAAGCGCCATCCGGCGGCCGAGCTGGACGAAGGGCGACAGCACGCCGGGGAAGAGCTCCCTGCAGAAGTGCTCGTAGATGTCGCAGATCTGGCGATCGGGCAACCACGTCGAAGCGACCGCCGCGTCCAGCGTCGCGCAGAGATCGGCGGGCATCCGAGCTCGGATGCGCTCGAGCGCCGCGGGCTCGGTTTCGGCCAGGGATTTGCGGAGGCTCACGAGGTCGGATGCCTTGACTTTGTGCATCTGCGCCGGTGCTCAGGCTCTGGAGTTGCGCGCTCGCGCGACGGCGGCGACCAGCGGCTCGGCACCGAAGGGCTTTCGAACCAACAGCGAGGCAGCATCGACGCGCGAGTGGCGCAGGCGCTGGACCTCGTCCTCCAGGTCACGGATGCGCTCGCGCAGCTGGACGAGCTCGGGGAGCGGGAGGTCTGCCATGGTGCAGAGCGTTTCAGGGAGGGGCGTCTCTCGTCAACGCGATGCTCCCGGTGAGGCCGAAGCTCAGGGCAGGATCCGCCACTGCGTGCCCACGGTGGAGTCGAAGATCTCGATGCCCAGCTTGGTCATCTCGGCACGGATCGCGTCGGCCTTGGCGAAGTCCTTCTCGGCACGGGCCCGCGCGCGGTCGGCGACCATCGCATCGATGGCCTCCGAGGTGAGCCCACGCAGGGAGAGGCGCTGAGCCTTGGTGCGGGCCGCATAACTCGAGGGGATGGTCATGAGCAGGCCGAGGCGTTCGGTGACGTCGACCAGCGCTTTGGCTAGCCGCGAGGCGACATAGGGAGCCAGCTTGACCAGCAGTCGGTCCTTCGTGCGCTGCGCGAGATCCGCGAACTCGTTGCCGGTCTTGGCCACGTCCGCGATCACGCTCAGCGCGACCGGGGTGTTGAGATCGTCATCGAGCGCGGCGCGCAGGCGCGGCAGCGCCTCGTTGGCGACGGCCAGGTAGGCGGACACGCTCGGAGGCATGGTGCCGAGCGTGCCGGGCTTGTCGCTCTCGGCCAGCGCTCGCAAGCGCTCGAGCGTCTGGTACAGGTAGTCCACGCGCCGCTCCGCCTCGAGCACCCCGGGGAAGCGCACGTTGCCCTCCGCCAGCGAGCCCTCGGTGTCGAACGCGATCGGCCCGCGGTAGTGCACCGACAGCAAGAAGTAGCGCAGCGCTTCGGGGTCGTTGCGCTCGTACACCTGCCGGATGGTCACGAAGTTGCCGAGCGACTTCGCCATCTTCTCTTTGTCGACGTTGACGAAGCCGTTGTGGATCCACGTGCGGGCGAACGCCCCCCCTTCGGGGAATGCGCCTTCACTCTGGGCGATCTCGTTCTCGTGGTGGGGGAAGATCAGGTCCATGCCGCCAGCGTGCACGTCGAAACCGTGACCCAGGTGGCGCGCGCTCATGGCGGAGCACTCGATGTGCCAGCCCGGGCGCCCTTTGCCCCACGGGCTGTCCCAGCCCCACCCGTCCTCGGCGCAGCTCTTCCACAGCGCGAAGTCGAGCGGATCGTTCTTGGTCTCGTTGGCCTCGATGCGCGCGCCGACCATCAGATCGTCGATCTTGCGCTTGGACAACTTGCCGTAGCTCGGGAAGGTGCGCACCGCGTAGTACACGTCCTTGCCGCCGTGCGGCCCGTCCACCACGTAGGCCGCGCCCTGATCGATCAGGCGCTGAATCAACTGGATGATGTCGCCGATGTGCTCGCTGACCTTGGGCTCGACGTCGGGCGCGGCGCAGCCGAGCGCGGCGATGTCTTCCTGATACAGGCCCGTCATGCGCGCCGACAGCGCCAGCGGCTCCTCGCCCCGCTCTTTGGCGCGGTTCAGGATCTTGTCGTCCACGTCGGTCACGTTGCGCACGTACTTCACCCGCATGCCCTCGGCGCGCAGGTGGCGCACGAGAACGTCGGGCGCGAGCGCCGCGCGCGCGTGCCCCACGTGAGCCACGTCGTAGGTCGTCGGACCGCAGCAGTAGATGCCCACCTCCCCCGAAGCCTTGGGGATGAGGGGTTGCGGGGTCGCGCTCAACGAGTCGTACAAACGCAAAGACGTCTCGGCCATGGCAAGCCTCGCTTCTAACGCGATCCGACGGTGGCGTCACGGCTTGGCTGACGATCTGGTTGCGCCGCGGGGCCCGTCGCGGTTTGCTCCGCCGGAAATGAGCGCCGAGGCACCCCACTTCAAGAGCAACCTACGCGACACCTTCTTCCAGCTGTTCGAGGTGCTCGAGATTCAAAAGACGACGCTCGGGCGCGCCCCCTTCGCCGCGCTCGACGAGTCGATCGTGCGCGAGTCGCTCAAGGCCAGCGAGAAGCTCGCCACCACAGAGCTGCAGAAGGGCTTCGCCGAGAGCGATCGCGTGCCGCTCGAGCTCGACGCCGAAGGAAACGTCAAGGTGCCCGAGGGGATCCGCCGCGGCTACCACGCCTTCTACGACGCGGAGGCGCACCTCTTGAGCGTGCCCGAGCACATGGGGGGCATGGGCGCGCCACCTTCGGTCGGCTGGTCCGCCTTCGAGCTGTGCGCCGGCGCCAACGCCCCGCTCGCGTTCTACCTGTTCGGTACGTTCGCTGCGCGCACCATCGATCGCCACGGCACGGACGAGCAGAAGAAGCTGTTCATCGAGCCGCTCATCCACAAGCGCTGGGGCGGATCGATGGTGCTCACGGAGCCCGACGCGGGCAGCGACGTGGGCGCCGGTCGCACGAAGGCGCGCGATCTGGGCGACGGCACTTGGGCGATCGAGGGCACCAAGCGCTTCATCACCAACGGCGACTTCGACGTGCCGGAGAACCTCGTGCACATGGTGCTCGCGCGCCCCGAGGGCGGCGCGGTCGGCACCAAGGGCCTCTCCCTGTTCGTGGTGCCCAAGTTCTGGGTGAACCCCGATGGCAGCCTGGGCGAGCGCAACGGCGTGGTGGTGTCCAAGCTCGAGAAGAAGATGGGCATCAAAGGATCGGCCACCTGCGAGCTGGTGTTCGGGGACGGCAAGCCCGCCCGCGGCCTGCTCTTGGGCAACCGGCAGGACGGCATCCGTCAGATGTTCCACATCATCGAGCAGGCGCGCATGGCGGTGGGCGTCAAGTCGATGGCCACGCTCTCGACCGCGTACGGCAACGCGCTGGCTTACGCCAAAGAGCGCGTCCAAGGGCCGGACCTGCTTCGCGCCGCAGACAAGGCCTCGCCGCGTGTCGCGATCATCCGCCACCCGGACGTGCGCCGCATGTTGATGAGCCAGAAGGCGCACGCCGAGGGCATGCGCGCCCTGTGTCTCTACACCGCGTGGGTGCAAGACCAGGTGGAGATCGCGGGCGGCCACGGGAACGTCGAGGCCGACGGTCTCGACAAGCTGAACGACATGCTGCTGCCGCTGGTCAAAGGCTATTGCTCCGAGCGCGGCTACGATCAGCTGGCCCTCAGCCTGCAGACCTTCGGCGGCTCGGGCTATTGCCAAGACTTTCCGATCGAGCAGTACGTGCGCGATCAAAAGATCGACACGCTGTACGAGGGCACGACGCACATCCAAGCGCTCGACCTCTTCTTCCGCAAGATCGCCAAGGATGGCGGGGCCACGCTCACCAGCCTGCTCGACCAGATGGACAAGCTCGCCCAGAGCGAGCTCGGTGGCGCGGCGCTGGACGAGGACAAGAAGGCGCTCGCCCGCGCGGTGGGCGATATCAAGGGCATCTTCGGCGCGGTGATGGGCAAGGTGGGCGAGTCGCTCTACCACGTGGGTTTGCAGGGCAACCGCATCCTGATCGCCCTCGCCGAGCTCGTGATCGGTTGGCTCTGGGTGCGCCAGGCGGTGGCCGCGCTACGCGGCAAAGCCGAGCGCCCCGAAGAGAGCCAGCTGTACGACGGCAAGCTGGCCGCCTGTCGCTGGTGGAGCCGCAACGTGCTGCCCGGGCTCACCCTGACCCGCAAGCTGATCGAAGCGAGCAGCTTGGAGCTCATGGAGCTCAACGACGAGGCGTTCTGAGGGCTTGGTCAGCCGTATTCTGACAGCGGTCGCCTTGCTCGGGCGACGCAGGCGTGTGCTACCGTGCCTGTCGAGCATGCGCCGGGGCCTTGTTTGTTCTGTGCTTTGTTTTGGGATCGCATGCGCGGCCCCGTTCGACGGCACGACGTACCGCGGCGAAGGCTTCACCTTTCAGGTGCCACGTCCCCCCTCGACCTGGGAGCGGGTCGACGTGACCGGGGCGGCGCTGGCGTTCGAGCACGGTGGCCACAGCGCCAAGATCCTGGTCAACGCACGCTGCGATCGCGACGGCGAGGACGTGCCGCTGCGCTCGCTCACCCAGCACCTGTTCATCCGCTTCACAGAGCGCGAGATCAAGAGCGAGGATGTGGTCCCGTTCGACGGTCGCGAGGCGCTGCGCACGGACATCACCGCCAAGCTCGACGGCGTGCCGCTGCGCTTCCAGGTGTGGGTGCTCAAGAAAGACAAGTGCGTCTACGACATGCTGTACTTCTCGCCGCCGGAGAGCTTCGAGCGAGGGGTGGTGGAGTTCGAGCAGTGGGCCAGGGGCCTGCGCGCGCTGCCGCGTGAGGTCGCGCCGTGACCCAGCACGCCGTCGGCGATGAGCCCACCGTCGAGCGTGCACCGCAGAGTCGGCGCCCTCCGCCGATGTCGATCCCGCCGCCGGCTCCACCCAACCCGCTCGAGCGCTTCGGCGCCACGATCAGCAACTTCATCGAGCAGTTCGGCCACGCCGCGCAAATGACGTTCGGCGCCGTCCGCTCGGCCTTCCGCCGTCCGCTGGAGTTCGGCGCCACGATCTACCAATTCGAGGCGCTAGGGGTGAAGTCGCTCACGATCGCTTCGATCACCGCCATCTTCGTGGGCATGGTCATGGCGGTGCAGTTCGCGTTCGGTCTGCAGCGTTTTGGCGGCATGGAGTACACCGGTCGCATCGTCGGCATCAGCTTCTCGCGTGAGCTCGCGCCCACGTTGACCGCCGTGATCGTGGGCGGGCGCATCGCCGCGGGCATCGCGGCGGAGCTCGGATCCATGAACGTGACCGAGCAGATCGACGCTATCCGCTCGCTGGGTGCAGACCCGCTCAAGAAGTTGGTGCTGCCGCGGTTGGTCGCCTGCACCTGTGTGATGCCCGTGTTGTGCTCGTTCGCGCTGGTGTTGGGCTTCTCGGGCGCGATGCTGATCACCCACCTCGAGTTTGGTATCCCCTCCCGGTTCTTTCTGCAGACGGCGCTCGGTTCGGTGAACTTTCGGGACATCTACAGTGGCATGTTCAAGACGCCGTTCTACGGCGCGATCATCGCCATCATCGGTTGCCACTTCGGGATCACGACACGCGGCGGCACCGAAGGCGTGGGCCACTCGACCACCGCCGCGGTGGTGACCACCTCGATCTCGGTGCTGATCGCGGACTTCTTCCTGACCAAGATCTCGTTCCTGTTGTGGCCCGCGATGTTCTGATGGGCGCGCGCGGGTGTTGGTTGCTGCCGATCGGCATGCTGCTGCTCGGCGCGTGCAGCGAGGACACGGAACCCCCGCCGTCGGCGCGCAACACGCCGGAGCCCGAGCTGCCCATGCTGGCGAGCGTGCGGCGTCCCACCGAGCAGCACGTCATGATCCGCACCGGCGAGCGCTGCGAGATCGTGGTGGAGCTCGGGCTGCCCGCCGGGGAGGAGCTGATCGGCGAGTACGCTTGCCCTGTGGATCTCGAGCTGGGCGAGAGCATCCGCATGTTGGGCAAGACCTGCACGCGCGAGAGCCCCAACCCGGCGCGCGCACTGCCTGTCGTGTGCCCGGCGACGCTCGCGCGTTCGGAGCGCTATTTTCGTGAGCGAGAGACCACTGGCACCGTGCGCCGGCCTTAGCTCAGCGGAACAAGCCGTCGACGAAGCCGATCTTCAGGAACAGCAACACACCGAACAGCGCGCTGACCGACGCCCCACCAAGCCTGATCCAGCGCATGAGCGGCTGCTTGCGCAGCGCCACGCTGAACGGCATGGCCAGCACGCTGGTGATCAGCGTCATGCCCAGCACCGTGCCGAGACCGAAGATCGCGAGGTAGGCGACCCCCGTCTCCGCGTCCTTGGTCTGGCTCAGCACCGCGAGTGCGACGGCGGCGCTGCCAGCCAAGCCATGCACCATGCCCACCCCTGCGCTGCGCAAAGGTCTGCGGACCTTCGCCGGGGCGGCGTGCGCCGCGCGCGCTTGCCGCACGCCCCAGAGTCCAAGGCCGATCAACATGATCGCCACGCACAGCTCCAGCGACTGTTCGAGCGCGGGCGGCATCGTCCAGCGGAACGCAATGATCAGCCCACCCAAGGCGAGCACGGTGAGCGTGTGGCCCAAGCCCCAGAACGAGCCGATCTCCACCGCGGAGCGCAGCGCGTTCTTGGCCCGCGCGCGGAACCCAGCGCCTTCGGTCGCCGAGCTGCGCTCACCGACCAACGTCGACACGGCGATGACATGATCAGCGTCCGTCGCGTGCGCGACGCCAAGCGCAAACCCGAGAGAGAGCAGCGGGACCAGGCTCATCGACAAGCTGAGCAGTAGCACGACGATGGTGGCTCGTGCCACCGCGATCGTCATGGCGCTGGTGCGCAACGTTGCGTGCTGCTTCCCCTCGCCAGGTTTCGCCTTCTTTCCGGCGTGTTTCGCTGCGGGCGCCTTGGCGCGTGCCTTGCTCTATCGTGGCGCCGTGTCGAACGCGCAAGGACTGTTGGGACCGGAGGCGCGCGCGCGCGTCAAGGCGGCCATCGAGGGGATCGAGCAGCTCACCTCGGCCGAGGTCGTCGTCGCAGTGCACCCCGCGAGTGGGACCTACCGCGCCGCAGAGTGGCTCTCGGGCGTCAGCTTCGCCGCGGCGTGGCTGCTGGTGTTCCTGTACCACCCAGCCTCCTTCGACTTCACGTTCTTGCCGCTCGAGCTGCTCGGCGCTGGGCTCGTGGGCGCGCTGCTCGCCCGCACCGTGCGGCCGTGGAAGCGTGCGCTCGCCGGCAGACGCACGCGCGCAGCCGAGGTCGAGCGCGCCAGCAAGGCAGCGTTCCTGGACTTGGGCGTGAGCCGCACGCGCACACGAGGCGGCCTCCTGGTGTTCGTGTCGCTGCTCGAGCGCGAGGTCAGGATCATGTGCGACGTGGGCGTGCCCAAGCTCGAGCTGTTCGAGACGCTCCCCCAGAAATTGTCTGGGACACTCCTGCGTGAAGACGTCGCTGCGTTCACCCGCGCTTTGGCCGAGCTCGGCCCCGCGTTGGCCGAGCGGCGGCCGCGCGCGCACGACGACCACAACGAGCTCGCGGACGAGCCGCTGGCGGAGGCGTCGTGAACAAGCGGCTGTGGATCTTGGTGTGCATGGCGCTGTGGTCGTGGGCCACCGTTGCAGATGCGCGGCCTGGCGGCGGGCAGAGCTTCTCGGGCGGGAGCGGCTCGAAGAGCGGCGGGTCGAGCGGCGGTTCGAGCGGCGGTTCGAGCTGGTCGGGAGGCTCCTCGGGACGGTCCGGCGGCGGGTCGAGCTGGAGCTTCGGCTCAGGGGGCTCGAGCAAGTCGACCTCCAGCGATCGCACCACGCCGTCGTACTCGCCGCCGTTCGACGAGGAGGCCCACCGACGGAAGATGCGCGAGCTCGAGCGGATGCAGGACGACATCAGCTGCATGCAGCGCTGCATGCATCAGACCGACGAGGCCGCGCGCTGGTCGTGCGACTCGAGCTGCAAGGCCGAGAAGGCCAAGGAGCGCGCCGCCGCCGAGGTCCGGCAGCAAAGGGTCGCCGCGGAGACCGACTCCACGCGTCAGGAGGACTCCAGCATGAGCGTGATGCTGTTCCCGGTGGTGATCGGCGCCGCCTTCCTGTCGCTCATCGGCATCATCGCGTGGTACCGCCACCGCGCAGATCGCGAGTGGGCCTCGGCCGTGCTCGGGGACGACACCGATTGGTCTGGTTTGGTCGCGGGGCCCGCGTTCCCCGTCATGTCGCCCGACACGCGTCCGCGTTTCCCCACCGTGGCCAAGGCGTTCGAGGCGCTCGCCTCCAAGGACGAGGCGTTCTCGTTCGTCCTGTTCGAGGACTTCGTCCACGCGCTGTACGTCGAGGCGCACACCCTGCGAGGCAAACACAAGCTCGCCCAGCTCGCGCCCTACTTGGGCGACGAGGCGATGTTGGTGCTGAAGACCGCGATCGCCGAAGCCGTGAGCACCATCGTCGTGGGGGGACAGCGCGTGGAAGAGGTGCGCGGCGACGCGAACACGCGACGGGTGGTGGTGACGGTGCGGTTCACTGCCAACTACACCGAGCGGGCGGGGGCCCGCGATCAGAGCTACTACGTGGAGGAGGTCTGGACCTTCTCGCGCGACGTGGATCTGCCCTCACGCCCCCCTGCGCGCTCCCGCGTAATCGATTGCCCGAGCTGCGGCGCCCCGCTCGACAAGATCATCGCTGGCAAATGCAAGTACTGCGACGCCGTGACCGCCGCCGGCAGCCACGACTGGCGCGTCGACCGCATCCGCGTCGAGGCCAAGGAGCCGCGCGGCCCCATGCTGATCGGCACCACCGAGGAGGTCGGCACCGACCTGCCGACCGCCGTGTCACCCGACCTGAAGGAGCGCTACGCGGCGCTCAGCGCGCGCGATCCCGAGCTCACCTGGCTCGCGTTCACCCAACGCGTCACGGCGGTGTTCCATCGCTTCTACCAGACCTGGTCCGAGCAAGACCTGCGCGGCGTGCGGCCGTTCTTGAGCGACAACCTGTTCGAGTCGCAAGAGTATTGGATCGCCACGTACAAGGCCGAGAAGCTGCAGAACGTCGCGGCGGAGCCAGAGATCGCTGCCATTCAGCTGTCGCGCGTGACCTCCGACAAGTACTTCGATGCCATCACGGTGCGCATTTACGCGAGCTGCTTCGACTACACGGTGAACGCCGACGGCCGCGTGGTGGGCGGCAGCCAGGGCAAGCGCCGCCAATTCAGCGAGTACTGGACGTTCATCCGCGGCGTGGACAAGGCGGGCGCGCCCAAGACCGATGACACTTGCCCGAACTGTGGCGCCCCCGCTGCGGAGATCAACATGGCCGGCGAGTGCACCAAGTGTCAGGCCAAGATCAGCAACGGCGCCTTCGACTGGGTGTTGTCACGCATCGAGCAGGACGAAGTGTTCGTGCTCTGAGACCGCGGTGGCTCCGTCCTGTGCCGCCGGTCCTTGCAAGCTGCTTGCGCATGGGCACTTCCGGGGTGGTCACCGGTGACGGCGTCGCCCCCGTGGGCTGCCCGGCCGAAGCAGCTCAGCGTCGGGACCGGGAGCGCGAGCCCTTGGGCCGAACGTTCGACGCCTGCGCGAACGTGTCCGTCAGCATCGCCATGACGAGCTGAATTCGCGGCAACTCGCGAATGGACCGCCGAGTGACCAAGTAGAGATCGAGGGTGGGGAGCGCTCCCTCCGGATCAGCGATCGCGACGAACGCTGGATCGATCGTCGTGAAGGCGAGCGGCCCCACGCCCACACCGAGTCCAGCTCGAATCGCCGCAATCTGCACCTGATAGCTGGAGCACACCAGCGCGGGCGCGCGCCGCACGCGCCGCTCCAGCCAGGCCGACTCGGGGGTGGCGAGGCCGGCGATCTCGACCGAGATCCAATCGAGCTCGGTCAGCGGTCTCGACTTGGCTTGCTTCGCGTAGCTCCGCGAGGCGAGCACACAGGTCGGGAGGCGCGTGATCCTGCGGCCGACCAGATCACCTCGCTGGGTCTGGAAGAAGCGCAGCGCGACGTCTGCCTCGCGCCCTACCAGGTCCGCCGCGCGATAGCCGGTGATGAGATCGAGTGAAAGCCCTGGATGAGCCTCGCGCAGCTTGGGCAACACCCGCGGGATCACGAAGTGGATCGCGAGCTCCTCGGTCAGCGCCAGGCGCACCCGCCCCTCGATGGCATGGGTGCGGATCCCGACCGCGTCGTCGGCGAAGCGAGCGAGCTCCGTCTCGATGCGCTCGGCTGGCTCACGCAGTCGCTCTGCCGCCTCCGTAGGGCTCGGCGCTCGGTGGCCGCGCTCGAACAGCGCTACCCCCAGCGACGACTCGAGCGCCGCGATGCGGCGGCTGACCGTGGACTGATCCGTGCGGAGCGCGCCCGCGGCGTGCGTGAAGCTGCCGTGCCGGAGCACCGCCAAAAAGAAGCGCACGTCGTCCCAATGATCGCTCAGGGGGCGCGCGGTGCTGGGCTCGCCGGCTCGTCGAGCCATGCACATGTGCATAACAGCTATCGAATCATTCGTCTCGATGTGCGCAACGGCATGCCTAAGATGAGCTCACATGAGCCAACGCGCCGTTCTCTTGTTTGGTCACGCCGACCCGCAACGAACCTTCAACCACGAGCTGGCGGAGCGCTACGAGCGGGGCTTTCGCAGCGCCGGCGGACAGGTCGAGCGAATCGATCTGGCCTCGCTCTCGTTCGACCCCATCCTGCACGCGGGCTATCGCACCCCACAGCCGCTCGAGCCGGATCTGGAGCGTGTGCGCGACGCCATCGAGCGCTCGTCTCACCTCGTGTGGGTGTTCCCCATCTACTGGGCCTCCCCGCCAACCCTCGTGCACGGGCTCATCGATCGACTGTTCTTGCCTCGCTGGGCTTTTCGCTACGAGAAGGGCAGCGCGCTCCCGAAGGGACTGCTGGCAGGCCGCTCCGCGCGGGTGGTGATGACGATGGACAGCCCGGGCTGGTGGTACACGGCGTTGAATCAGCGCTGCGCACACCGCAGCTTCGGTACCGCGACCCTCGCGTTCTGTGGCCTCAAGCCGGTGAGGTTCACCAGCGTCCACGACGTCCATCACTTGGGCCAACAGGCGCGAGCCAAGTGGGGAGACAAGGTAGAGGCTGTGGGCGCGACGGACGCGCGAGCGCGGCCGCGGCTCCAGCCCCGCGCCGCGGAGGTGTAGCTTCGGGTGCTGTCCGCGTGGTCGCGCCGCTCTCTGCCATGATGGACCGGCCGGCAGAGCGCCGCTGAACGGAGTCGCTACGCAGCGAGGACGGCGCTGAGGTTCCTGGCGATGCGCGCGAGCGGCTCCTCTTCGTTGGGCACGAACACGCTGCCAGTGATGGTCTCGAACGCGGTGATGTAGCGGCGAGCGGCCTCGACGCGTACCTCTGCAGGGATCACTGGGATGGGGCCGTCGCCCTTGAAGCCCTGATCGGCGAGCCAGCGGCGCACGAACTCCTTGTCGAAGCTCTCGGGCTCCAGCCCGTTCGCCACGCGCTCCGCGTACGACGCGGCGAACCAGTAACGTGAAGAGTCCGGTGTGTGGATCTCGTCGATCACGATCACCTCTCCGCGCTCGTCGAGCCCCAGCTCGTACTTGGTGTCGGCCAGGATCAAGCCCCGCTCGCTGGCGAGCGCTTGCCCGCGGGCGAAGAGGGCGAGCGCGATCTCTCCAGCGCGGTCGAAGTGCGCGGCGCTGACGACGCCCGACGCCAAGATCTCCTCGCGCGACGCCGAGCGATCGTGGCCACCCTTCTCCGCCTTGGTGCTGGGGGTGAGGATGGCCTGCGGCAGGGGCTGGTTCTTGCGCAATCCGTCGGGCAAAACGTGGCCGCAGAACACGCGCTCGCCGCGCTGGTAAGCCGTCCAGATGCTGGTGTCGGTGACGCCGGTCAAGTAGGCGCGCACCACCATCTCCACGGGCAGCGGGGTGCAGTCCTTGGCGATCACGACCTGCGGATCGGGCACCGAGATCAGGTGGTTCGGAGCCACGTCGGCCGTCCGCTCGAACCACCAGGTGCTGAGGCCGTTCAGCACCTGACCCTTGAACGGCAGCGTCCCGAGCACGCGATCGAACGCGCTGATGCGGTCGGTGGTGACCAGCACGCGACGCCCGTCGGGCAGGGAGTAGTTGTCGCGCACCTTGCCTTCGTAGCGGCGGCCGGGGATGGGGAGCGCGCCACCCTCGAGCGTGCGATCGAGGGCGGCGAACAAGGCGCTGTCGCTGACCATGGCGTCGTCACTAGCACAACGCCAAGAGGGCCGCCGCCTGGCCGTTCAGTGGCGATGGCGCTTGCGCCAGCCCTGACCTCGCCGTACCCATGCGCTTCGCTCGGGAGGCTCCCATTGAAGCTGCGCGCTGCCATCGTCGGTTGCGGAAAGATCAGTGACGGTCACGTCGAGGAGCTGCAGAAGCTCCACGGTCTGGCCGAGGTGGTCGCGGTTTGTGATCGCGAGCTGATCATGGCCAAGCAGCTCGCGGTTCGCTACGGCATCGCGGGCGTGTTCGACGACTACGCGGCGATGCTGGCCCAAGCTCGCCCGGACGTGGTGCACGTGGCCACGCCCCCGCAGGTGCACCGGGCTCTGGCTTGTCAGGCGATGGACGCAGGAGCGCACGTGTTCGTGGAGAAGCCGCTCACGCTGACCTACGCGGACTCTCGCGCGCTGATCGAGCACGCGGAGAAGACCAAGCGCAAGGTGAGCATCGGCTACAGCTACCACTTCGAGCCGCCGGCAGAGGAGCTGCGTGAGCTCCACCGCGCCGGCGAGATCGGCGACGTGGTGCACCTGGAGTCGTTCTACGGCTACAACTTGGATGGCGCGTTCGGCAAGGCGCTGCTCTCGGATCCGGGCCACTGGGTGCACGCGATGCCGGGCAAGCTGCTGCAGAACACGCTCGACCACGCCCTCGCGAAGATCGTGGAGTTCATCCCGGACGATCGGCCGAGCGTGAGCGCGTTTGGCGCGGTGCGAAGGCAGGCGCGCTTCGGCGACATCCGCGACGAGCTGGTGGACGAAGCGCGCGTCGTGATTCGTGGCGAACGCGTCAGCGCCTATGTGACCTTCAGCGGCCACGCGCGGCCGGTGGGGCACTTCTTGCGCGTGTACGGCAGCAAGAACACGGCGCACGTCGACTACAACAATCGCACCTGCACGCTCGAGACCGTGCCCACCCTGCCGAGCGCGATCGGCCGCTTGGTGCCCGCATTCCAGAACGCGGTGGCCTTCGCGCGCGAAGGCGCGCGCAATCTGGGGCGCTTCAAGGACTCCAAGTTCCACTTCTTCGCGGGGTTGGGCGAGCTGTTCCGCCGCTTCTACCGCAGCATCGCTGACGGCAGCGAGGTGCCCATCAGCACGCGTGACATGCTCCGCGTGGCGCGGATGTTGGACGAGATCTTCGAGCAGGTGCGGGCGCCGGCAGAGCGGGCCTCGGGTGATCGCAAGGCGCTGAGCAGCGAGGTACCCTCGTGAGCGATATCCTCGTCACCGGATCCAATGGCTTCCTGGGCGTGGCCACGGTCGCCCGCCTGCTCGCGCGTGGCGCCAAGGGAGTGCGCTGCCTCGTGCGACCCGGCAGCGATCAGCGCCGGCTCGACGCCGTGCTGGCGAAACACCCCGAGAGCGGCGCGCGCATCGTCAAGGGCAGCCTGGCCTCCGTGGCGGACGCGGGGGCGCTGCTCGATGGTGTGGGCACCATCTTGCACCTCGCCGCAGCGCTCTCGGGGCCCTCGGCCGACATGTTCTTGGGCACGGTCGTGTCCTCCAAGAACCTGCTCGAGGCGGTGGTGGCGCGTCAGGACCGGCCCAAGATCGTGCTGATCAGCTCGTTCGGCGTGTACGGCGTAGCCGAGCTGCCGCGCGGCCACGTCGTCACGGAGGAGACGCCGCTCGAGCCGCACCCGGAGCGACGGGACAACTACTCGCACGCCAAGCTCAAACAGGAAGAGCTGTTCAACGAGTACAAGGGCCGCGGCGTGGCGTTTACCGTCCTGCGGCCAGGCGTGATCTACGGGCCCGGCGGGGGCGCCTTCTCGGGCCGCGTGGGCTTGGCCGTCCCTGGCGCGTTCTTGTTCTTGGGCGGCGACAACCTGCTGCCGCTGAGCTACGTCGACAATTGCGCCGAGGCCATTTGCGTCGCTGCGGAGAAGGCGCGCTTCGACGGCGACGTGTACAACGTGCACGACGATCAGCTCATCACCTGCCGCGAGTACCTCGAGCGCTACCAGCGCGAGGTGAAGCGGGTGCGCGCGATCAAGCTCCCGTTTCCGGCCACCATGGCCATGTCGTACGCTGTGGCCTGGTACCACCGGCACTCGCAAGGCCAGCTGCCGGCGATCTTTACGCCGTACAAAACGCGCGCGATGTGGGGGGGCAACGGCTTCTCCAACAAGAAGCTGCGCGGCCTCGGCTTCGCCCCCGTCGTGAGCACCGAAGAGGGCCTGTCCCGCGCCTTCGCCTACTTGCGCGAGCGAGTTTGACAGTTGGAATCTTGCTCGACGACTGCCGGCCCAAGAATGGCCGGCGGCAACGCCCATGTGGCTGGCATGATCCGCTCCGCCACCACGCTGCTGTTGTTCTCGTTGGGCCTCACGCTGCTCGCGCCAGGCTGCTGCCACCTGGCAGAGGGCTCCGAGTATGACCCCTGTGCCGACCTCGAGGAGGGCGACGAGTGCCAGCTGTGCGCGCCCGACGACCCCGACTGCGTCGAGACCGCAGTGATCAAGCTGTGTGACGCCGAGGGCGAATGCGGCTCGCGTGACGCGGTCGACGTCGCGCACGACGGCCACGCTCACTGACGAGGACGGGTTGCTCAGGCGCTCTGCATCGTGACGATCACGTCTCGGCCCTTGGCACGCAGCGCCACGCCCGGCAGCGCCGGCAAGAGCTCGGTCAGGTGCTCGACGATCGACTGCGCCAGCGCTTCGGTGAGGGCCTTCGACGTGATCCAGAATTGCACCTCTCCTTCGGCGTCGACGGGGGTCACTTGCGGCTTGGCCTGCGGGCCCTTGCTCGCGTCGTCGACCACGGTGGTGAGCACGGTGCTCAAGAACAAGGCAGCGTTGCCGCGACGGATGGCGACCGAAGCCGGGGGTGCGGGCACCACCAGGTCGACTCCGCCCACGAGCTTGGTCACGTGGTGCGAGAGCGCCAGGGCGGTCTTCAAGATGTCCCCCGCGGGAGTGGTCGCATCGCCGCTGGTGACAGCGGTCTCGAGCGCCTCGAGCATGCTCCGCAAGCGATCGAACGTCTTGCCCGCGCCGACCAGCGCCTTCTCCAGATCGGCGAGCATGTCATCGCCGCGGGTCAGCACCTTGAGCACGCGATCGTCCGCGTGCGAGCGCTGCAGGATGTCCCGGGTGACGTGATGGACGGCGGCGAGCTCGGTGCTCGCCGTGTCGGCCCGAGACAGCCCGAGCTGGATGGGTGTGAGCAGGTTGCGCACCTCGGAGAACGCCGGGTAGAGCGCGTCGCCCAGCGCGTCCCGATGCCGAACCGCGGCCAGCTCGCGCAGCCGCTTGCTGGCTCGCTCTGCGTACGCGGTGATGGCGGCGACGTCGGCGTCGGCGAACTTGCGCGGCTTGGTGTCCACCGTGCAGAGCGAGCCAACGACCACGTCGCCGATGCGCAGCGGCGAGCCCAAGTAGGAGCGGAACCCATACTGCTCGCCCAGCACCGTGGGCAGCTCGTCGCGATCCTCGGCGTCTTCGACCACCAGCGGCGCCTCGTCACGCACCACGTACTGGCACATCGAGATGTCGCGATCGGTGGCCTGTGCCACCGCCAGATCTGGCGGCAGACCCTTGTGCGCGCGAAAGAACTGCGTGCGCTTGAGCACGAGCGACACCATGGCCATGGGCGCGCCGAAGCGCTCTGCCACCTCTTGCACGATGCGCTCGAGCTCGTCGTCGGGCGCGCGGTCGAGCGTGTCGCCGGTGAGCGCGAGCAGGCGCTCTTCGCCCTTGTCCGCGAGGGCGTCTACTCGCAGTGCCTGCTTCTTACTTGCTTCCGACATATTGCCAGCCGAATCGCCCCTTCAGGCACAAGTGGCCTTGCGTCACCTGGGACTCCACTGGAGAGGTGACCTTCACGATGCTCCCGTCCTGCGCATGCAGCGTGAGCGCGCAGCCCACCCCGCAGTACGGACACACGGTGGTCGTCTGCGTCTGCCTGGACTCGTCCCAAGTGCCGGCCTTGCGCATCTCGAACTCGGTGCTGAACACCAGCGCGCCGGTCGGGCAGACGCCGACGCAGTTGCCGCAGTACACGCAGGCCGAGTCTGGCAGCGGCACGTCGAGCTCGGTGGAGATGCGAGCTTCGAAACCTCGGCCAGCCACCGCGATGGCGAAGGTGTTCTGCGCGTCGTCGCCGCACGCCTCGACGCACTTGTAGCAAAGGATGCACTTCTCGTAGTCGCGCACGAACAGCTCGTTGTCGATCTTGGCGGGCTGCTGGTTACGCCGTGCGTCGGCGCCGAACCGGTCCGGGTCCGCCGCGTAACGCGCGACGTAGCCTGCGAACGAGCCCGTGGCCGACATATCGGCGCTCGAGCCCAAGAGCTCCAGCACCACCTTGCGCGCGGTGCGTACGCGTGGCGAATCGGTGAGGATCACCATGCCAGGCTCCGCTTTGCGCGAGCACGACGGCACCAGCACGCGCGCGCCCTCGAGCTCGACCACACAAACGCGGCACGCGTTCACGGGCGTCAGGTTCTCCGCGAAACACATGGTGGGGGTGTCGATGCCGAGCGCGTTCATGGCGTCGAGCACCGTCTCCCCCTCGTGGACGCTGACCGCGCGCCCGTCCACCGTGAGCGAAATTCGACGCTCGCTCTTCGCGTGGCGGTGACGATCCTCGGGGTAGATCGGCAAGCGAATCATGGCGGCCCTTCGTGGCCGAGCCATCCGTGTTCGACCAGCGACTCGATCGCGGTCGACGCGGTCTGCCCCAGGCCGCAGATGGATGCGTCGCGCATGGCTTGTCCGAGCTCCATCAGCAGCGCTCGCTCGCGCGCCAGGGTGCCGAGCGGCGCGTTCTTGTTCAAGCGCGTGACGAGCTCCTCTTGGCGGACGGTTCCGACGCGACAGGGCACACACTGGCCGCAGCTCTCTTCGCGGAAGAAATGGGCGAGGCGTTTGGCCACGAGGCCGAGATCTACGGTGTGGTCGAACACCATCACCACCCCCGAGCCGAGGGACGCCTTGACCCTGCGCGTGTCCTCGAACGTGAGCGGCAGGTCGAGCTCCGCCTCGCTGAGGAACGTGCCCGCGGCGCCGCCGAGCAGCACGGCGCGAACCGGGCCGAGCGGTCGACACTGGTCGATCAGGTCGCGCAAGCTGGCGCCGAACGGCAGCTCCACCAGTCCAGGCTGCGCCACGCGGCCAGACACACAAAACAGCCTCGTGCCGGGTGAACCGGAGGTGCCGACCGACCGATAGGCTGCCGCTCCGTGTGTCACGATCCAAGGGATGTTGGCCAGCGTCTCGACGTTGTTCACCACGGTGGGTCGCCCGAACAGCCCGACCTCGACCGGAAACGGTGGTTTGGTACGGGGCTCGCCGCGGTAGCCCTCGAGCGACGCGAACAGCGCCGTCTCCTCCCCGCAAATGTAGGCGCCAGCGCCGCGGCGCACGTCGATGTCGAAGCTGACCCCGCGGCCCATGATGTCCCCTCCCAGTAGGCCTCTCGCGCGGGCGGCGCGCACCGCGTGCTCGATCCGCGCCGTGGCCAGCGGGTACTCCCCGCGCACGTAGACGAAGCCGGTGTTGGCGCCGACCGCCAGCCCCGCGATCGTCATCGCTTCGACGATCGCGTAGGGATCCTCCTCCAAGAGCACGCGGTCCTTGAACGTGCCGGGCTCGGACTCGTCGGCGTTGCACACGAGGTACTTGGTGGGGCCAGCGGCGGAGGCCACCGCTTGCCACTTGCGACCCGTCGGGAAGGCTGCGCCGCCGCGTCCTACGAGACCAGACTCGGTGACTTCCCGAATCACGTGCGCGGGGCCCTCGTCGATGGCCGTGCGCAGCGCCGCGTAGCCGCCGTGCGCGCGATAGTCGTCCAGGCTCGTGGGATCGATCTTGCCGACGCGAGCGAGCAGCCTGAGCGCTGAGGCGCCGGTGGCAGCTTGCACCTGGGGCAGCAGCGCAGGCTCGATCGCAGGTGCGTCGCCGCCGAGCGCCTCGATCACCCGTGCGGCGCTGGCGTCGCCGAAGGCAGCTTCGCGCGGGATGCTGCCCGCCTTGGTCACGAGCGCGACCGGCGCGCGCTCGCATTTGCCCAAGCACGGGCTGCGCTGCCACGCTGCGCCGCCGCGCGCAGCCCCAGAGGGCCCGAACGATCGCGTGAGCTCTGCGCACAGCTCCTCGGCGCCGCGGGCGTGGCACGCGAGGTCGTCGCACACGTGCGCCATGATCGGCGGTCGCTCGGTGAGCGCGAACAGCGCGTAGAACGTGGCCACCCCGTAGGCTTCGGCGGGCGGAACGTGCAGTCGCTCGCACACATAGCCGAGCGCTCCGGGGGGAATCCAACCGAACCGCGCCTGCACCGCGTGGAGCGCCGGGAGCAGCAGGTGCCGGAGGCCCAGCGCCTCGCGCAGCGGGGAGGTCGCCCCCGCCAACTGGATCTCGCCGAGCAAGGCGTCGACCGCGCCTCGTTCTTCGTCGCTCGGTCGCTGGGAGAGGTGCCGCAGATCCACGCCGGCGCAGTCTACCAGGCGCGCGCGCCGCTGTGGAAAAGCTGGCCCAGGGCCCAACTGCCCGTTCGCAAGGAGCACTACACGCCGGGCGACAACGGTTAGGCTGCGCGGGCCCATGCCCAAGGATGAGCTGGCCGCCGCCGAGGATGCCGTCACGAAAGGTGAGGCGCAGCCCGCATCGGCGGATGTGATGTTCTGGTTGGTGGCGATCCTGCTGTCGGCTGCAGTGGCCTCGAGCATGTGGGTCGTGCCCTACCTTCCCACCAACGACGGCCCGCAAGCGGTGTGGAGCTCGCACGTCGCGATGCACGCGAACGACCCCTTGTTCGCCAAGCAGTTCGAGGTCCGCTCGCCGCTCGCCTACCGAGGCTTCGACTTGCTGTTCGAGCCGCTGAGCGCCGTCCTGGGTTGGCGCGACGGGTTGCGCGCCTACCAGTCCTTGTTGGCCCTCGGATGGGGCTGGGGCGTCGTGGCGGTGGCGGCTGCGCTCCACCCCGCTCGTCGGTGGGTCGGCCTGCTGGGTTTTGGCTTCGCGCTGGGTTGGCCGTTCTACATGGGCTTCTTCTCGTTCAGCTTGGCGTCTGCGATGGCGCTCTTCATCGTGGCCTCGACGCTCAGACTGTCGCCGGCTTCGCTGAGAGGGCGCGCGCTCGTCAGCGGCATGTTGTTGCTGCAATTCGTGGCCCACCCGGTGGCCGCCGCTCCTACAGGGCTGATCGTCGCGATCATCGCGCTCGCACGCGCTCCCCTCGCCAAGTGGCGCCAAGAGCTGGTGTGGCTCGCGCTGACGGCGATCGCTCTGGTGTTGCCCGCCGCGGTGGTCTCTCTGGGAGAGGACCGGTCTGCCATCGACGATCTCGGCGTGACGCTCTTGTGGGAGCCCCTGCATCGCTGGCTGTACGTGTTGCCCCGGGTGGTGATCGCGGGCCCGACCACGCGCGCGTGGATCGGCATCGCGCTTTTGCTAGCGGGCCTGGTGACAGCCGTTCGCGCTGGCTCGCGTCGCCTCACGGGGGAGCTCGGCGTGCTGCTCTCGGCGTCGTCGATGCTGCTCGCAGGCCTCTGCCTGCCGGTCGACGTCCCAGGTTGGCAGTACTTCGGCCCCCGCTTCTTTCCGCTGGGCGTCGCCTTGGCACACACGCTGTTGCCGATCGAGCGGGTCCCAGACGCGCGTAGGCGTGTCGCGCAGCTGTTGGTGGTGGCGTGCGCCGGCTTGTCCATCGCGACGACTGCCTCCATGCATCGCAAGCTGTATGACGACTGCGCCGAAACGCTCGCCGCGATGGATCGCCCGGTGAAGCGTGATGGCATGCTGCTGCCGATCATCGTGGAGTCGACCTGTGACCGGGATCGCGAACGATTGCGCGGCATGGTGCCCTACAACGAACCGCTTCGACATGTGGGAGCGCTGTTCGCAGTGCAGCAGGGCGGCAGCGTGCCGTTCGCGTTCGCTGGCTCGAGCTTCCACAAGCTCAGCTTCCGACCGGAGCACAAGCAACCGACACCCCCTCAGAAGTTGTGGTCGATGAGCTCCGACCCGACATTCTTCAGCGATGACCGCTTGCACCGCGCCACGCTCACCGAGCAGGCGGCGTATGGCATGCACTACCAGAGCATCCTGGTGTTCGGCCCCAGCGAAGAGGACATGTCGCTGTTCGAGGCGCGCGGCTTCGAGCCCGAGCTCCGTCAACCCGGCTTGTTCGTCGGCTCGTTCAAGCCGTGTCGGGTCGCCGCGAACGTGATCGGTGTGGCACCGGGCGAGCGGTTCGAGCTGAGCTGGGGGGTGTGGGGACTGCGCACGCTGGTGACGCTGCCGGTCACGGTCGCGGTGAAAGAGGGTCCGACGAGCGTCGTGGTGCCCACGCTGTGCGGTGACCTATTCGTGCGCGTGGGCCGCTCCGAGAACGGTCCCACCTGCCAAGGCAGTCGCCCGGACGGCCGCATGCGGGTCCGCGCCGAACGCGGGGACGGCGCCAGCGTCGACTGTCAGCTGTAGTTGCTCGTCACTCTGCGGCGTTGGCGTCGCCGGCGGCAGGCAGCCGATCCAAACGCACCGCCGCGGCCTTGAACTCGGCGGTGCCGCTCTTCGGATCGGTCGCGTTGATGGTGAGAACGTTGGTGTCGACCTGATCCGGGAAGTGGAAGGTCATGAACACCAGCCCGGGCTTGAGATCGGGATCGATGTGGATGGGCACGAGCACGCTGCCGCGCCTCGAGCTGACGCGCACCTGTTCGCCTTGCGACACGCCAAAGCGAGCCGCGTCGAGCGGCGAGATGTCGAGCGTCTCGCTGCGGCGCAGCGGCGAGCGGAACCCGCCCGACTGCACGCCGGTGTTGAATGACTCGAGACGTCGGCCGGTGGTCAATCGCAGGGGAAACTCATCGTCGAGCTTGTCCACGGGATCGACCTGTTCGACGGGGTGAAAGGGCGCCGGCGGCCCCTCGAGCGGCTCGGCCCACAAGCGGCCGTGCAAGAAGGGTGAGCCCAGGCTTTCGTCATCGGGACAGGGCCATTGGATGCCGCCGTGCGTGTCGAGCTTCTCGTAGCTCATGCCGGCGTGCATCGGGGAGAGCTTGCGCAGCTCGCTCCAGAGCTCCTCGGCGCTGGGGTTGCCCAGGTCGTGCCCGCAGCGCCGCGCCAGCTCACTCAGGATTTCGATGTCGTCACGCGCGCCAGCCGGAGGTGGTACAGCGCGACGCACCCGCTGCACGCGCCGCTCGCTGTTCGTCACGGTGCCATCTGCCTCGGCGAAGCTGGCCGAAGCCGGCAGCACCACGTCGGCCAGCTCGGCGGTCTTGGTGAGGAAGATGTCTTGCACCACGAGGTGCTCCAGATCGTTCAACACCTTGAGCGTGTGGTGGCTGTCGGCCTCGGATTGGGCGGGATTTTCGCCGATCACGTACAGACAGGTGAGCTCCTTCTTGTCCATCGCTTCGAACATCTCGGTCAGGTGCCAGCCCTTCTTGGGCGGGATGGTGACGCCCCAGGCGCGCTCGAACTTGGCGCGCACCTCGTCGTCCTCGACGTCCTGGAAGCCGGTGAGCTTGTGCGGCAGGGCGCCCATGTCGCCGCCGCCCTGCACGTTGTTCTGCCCGCGAAGCGGGTTGAGCCCCGAGCCCCAGCGCCCCACGTGCCCCGTGAGCAAGCCCAGGTTGATCAAGCCGAGCACGTTGTCGACCGCGTTGTGGTGCTCGGTGATGCCCAACGTCCAGCAGATCATGGCGCGGTCGGCGCGGGCGTACGCGCGCGCGACGCGCCGGATCTGCGCCTCGGTCACGCCGGTGTCCCGCTCGACCCGCGCGAACGGGTAGGCCGCGAGCGAGCGCTCGAAGGCCTCGAAGCCGCTGGTGGCGTGGCGGATGAACGCGCGGTTCTCCAAGCCCTCGTCCAGGATCGCGCGCGCCACGCCGTTGGCCAGCGCGATGTCGCTGCCCACCTGGAGGCCCAGCCACTCGTCGGCCCATTGCGCCGAGCTGGTCCTGCGCGGGTCGATCACGAACAGCTTGGCGCCGCGCCGCACCGCCTTGAGCACGTGATGAAAGAAGATCGGGTGCGTGTCGCGCGCGTTCGAGCCCCACAAAAGCACGACGTCCGTCTCCTCTACCTCTCGGTAGGAGCTGGTGCCTCCGCCTGCTCCGAAGACCGTCGCCAGACCGACGACGCTAGGAGCGTGTCAGGTGCGATTGCAGCTGTCGATGTTGTTGCTGCCCACGACCGCGCGCGTGAACTTCATCGCCATGTAGTTCATCTCGTTGGTGGCCTTGGAGCAGGAGAACACGCCGAACGTGCTCGGCCCGTGCGCGGCCTTGCTCTTCAAGATGCCCGCGGCGGCGCGGTCGAGCGCCTCGTCCCAGGTGGCGGGGCGCAGGCTCTCTTTCCCGCGGGGACTGCCTGGGTCGCGAACCATGGGCGTGGTGAGCCGGGGCAGGCCGTGCTGGCGTTTCATCGCTCCAATGTAGACCAGTTTTCGCTCACCGTTCACTTCGATGCTCGCCGCCGTCGAGCAGGTGCATGCGTTCGAGCAGCCGCTTGAGCTCGAACTTCTCGAACACCTCGCGCATGCGGCTGCGGTCGGCTGGGTGGGTCACGAGGTGCTCCGGCTCCGCCTCTCGGGGGAGGGGCAAGTCTCGCTTGAGCGTGGCGATCGAGAGCGCCTTTTGGGCCTGCTCGGCGTGCTCGATCAAGCTCGCGCGTTTGCCCTTGGGCAGATCGTCGACGTGCGCCAGGACGCCGGCCAGCGTGCCGTAGCGCGCGAGCAGTTGGGCCGCGGTCTTTTCGCCAAACCCCGGCACCGCGGCGATGTTGTCCGACGAGTCCCCCTTGAGCGCGATGAAGTCGGGGATTTGATCCGGCCTCAGGCCGTAACGCTGGAACACACGCTCGGGTGTGTACACCTCCACGTCGGCGGCGCCGCGCGGCGTCATGATCAGGCAGGTCTTGTCCGAGACGATCTGGAACGCGTCGCGATCGGTCGAGACCAGCGCGCTCTTGAGACCAGCCGCCTCGGCACGGGCCGCGACGGTGGCGATCAAGTCGTCCGCTTCCCACCCGGGGACGGCGATGCTCGGGTAGCCGAACCCCTCCACGATCTCGGCGAAGTGGGGGAACTGCTTGGCCAGCCCTTCGGCCATGGGCTTGCGCCCGGCTTTGTACTCGCTCGACGCGGCCAATCGCTCCACGGGTCGCCGGTCCCACGCCACCACCGCGCCCCTGGGCTGGTAGTCGCACAGCAGCTTGAACAGCACGTTGGCGAAGCCCAGGAGCGCGTTCGAAGGCAGCCCCCACGAGGTCGCGATGGTCTCTGGCAGCGCGTGGAACGCCCGGTGCGCGAGGTTGTTGCCATCGACCACGAGCAGGTCGCGGCCGTGCGCGGGACCGTCGCTCAGATCGAGCAGCTCACCACTCAGGCTCTTGGTCATGCCGGCTCAGCGCACTGCGTCCGACGTGCGGCCCTTGCCGTCCCAGGACGACTCGGGCCAGCGTGTCGGCACGATCTTCCAGTCGTCTGGCCGCGTGAGCTCCGGGTTGATGTGCCCGATCGGAGAGTTGGCGGCGGTGAGCTCGGTGAACGCATAGGTGCGCCCGCCGAAGCTGAAGCGCTTGCCCGGCGCCGGGATGGCGATGCCCAACATGGCGTGGCCGTGCGCGCGCGACGAGAGCATCACGCTGTCGATCCCGAACTCACGCAACAAGAGGTGCGCGAGCAAGGACTTGCTGTCGCAGTCGCCTCGCTTCTCCGCCACGACGTTCGCCGGCGGCAGGATCTCGAACGGCTGGTCTTTGGGCCGCTCGTAGCGGATCTGCTGCACGAAGGTAACGATCAGATTGGCCACTTGATCGCTGTTCATGTCGGCCTTTTTTGCACGCTCCTTGAACAGCTTGACCAAGGGCTTCATCGCTTCACGGCTGGCGTCCGTCATGGCGCCGAAGGCGCAGCCCATGTCTTGCTCGCAGCCCGGCGGGATGAACCAGCGAAAGCGACCCTCGCCCAAATCGGTGTAGCGGGTCTTCTCCGCAAAGCGGTGGTGTGCGCCCAAGATCTTCTTCTGCTCTTCCGTGCTGATCGCGTACTCGAGCTTGTACTCGTTCGGGACGAGCCGCACCGCCTTCCACTGGTGCAGTGCGACGGGCGTGGTGGCGCCGTTCGGGAAGCTGGCCAACCCGAGCTCGACGGTGCCCTTCGGATCTTCCTTGGGCTTCTTCCTCGGCTCGTCGTCGTCGTCGTCGTCGTCGCGGTCTTGCTTCTTGTCCGACTTCTTCTTCTTTTTGAAGTGTTTGACGATGTCGATCTCGAACCCGCAACCCAACAAGCTCGTGGACACTCCGAGCGCCACGCCGAGGCGCGTCAGCAAAAGCAGCGTGCGGAGGGCTCGAGGCATGGGCGTCACGCCGGCATCAGACCTTCGTCGCGCTGCAACGTGGGGATGGGCAAGAGCCCTTCGAGCGCCATTTGCAGGCCCGGCGCGGTGACCAGCGCGAGCACGATCACCACGCCTCCGAGCACCAATGCAGGGGCGACGTTGCCCTTGCGGATCTCTGCGAGCTCGTCGACGCCCTTGGTCAGCCAGCCGAAGAGGAACGAGCCCAGCACCAACACCAACAGGCCCACGGCGAACGAGGTGAGCACGTGCGCGAAGCCGTAGATCACAAACACTGCCAACATGCCCACTTCGAACGACTCGTTGCGGTAGGCCAGGTCCATCGCGCTGAACGTGGCCACCACCGCGTGTTGCGCCAGGATGCCCAACGACAGGATCGCGGCGGTCACCAGCACACCAGCGGCGACGTTCCCCTTCGCGAGCTCGTCGTCCACCTTCCCCAGCTTGGTGAGCCTGGCGAACAAGCGCGTGGCCACGAACACGCCCACCGCCCCGACCAGCACCCCGAACGCGACCTTCGCCAAACCAATCAGGAACAGTGTCGTGTTCAAGGGACCTCGCCCCGGCAGTCTACGTGCCCAGCCGCTGAACGGGCACCCTTGACGCTCTTGGGCAACCGAGGGACGTACAGGTCAGGAGATGTCCCACGTGAAGGTCCAAGTAGACGCGAGCGGTTGGAAGCTCTCTTCGGACGACGCGGAGGCGACCGGCGATCCCGCTGTGGCCGGCGCTTCGCTGCTCACGGGAAAGCCCTCGTCCGGCGTGTTCTCCAAGGTGGCGGGCGAGTCGGCCGCCGCAACGGAGGAGGACCTCGCCACCACCGCGACCGAGCCAGCGCCGTCCTCGGACGCCGCGGAGCTCGAGGCCTCTCAGCGGTTTCCGGCCCCCGCCAAACTTCCGACCGATCTCAAGGTGGGCTGACGGGCGCAGCCTTCTTGTCGTCGCCGTCCTTGGGCTTGTCCTTGTCGGCGTCCTTGGGCTTGTCCTTGTCGCCCTTGTCCTTGTCGGCGTCCTTGTCTTTGTCGGCGTCCTTGTCCTTGTTTTTTTCGGGGGGGTCGCCGTACTCGGCGCTCAGCTTCTTGGCCAAGCGGTCGATGATCATGCGCTCGTGGTACTGCGGCATGGCAGGGATCTGAATCGCGACGTTCACGCCGTTCTTCGTCTCCACCAGCTCGACCGACCCGGGGAACACTTTGGTGCCGCTCTCCGGGCTCGTGTACTCGAACAGTACGAAGCCGAGGTCCTTGTCCTTCTCGGTGATCTTGAAGCCGAGATCGACATGCAGCAGCCGCAACGTGGTGCCGTAGGTCTGATCGAAGGAGTACGGCGACTGGTAGGCCACGCTCGCGTTCGCGTCGGGGGCACGCGTCAACGCGAGCAGGATCATGCTGGCTGCGAAGGCGACGAGGACGATCGTGACGAGGCGCCGCATGCTGTTGTCTTACGAACGCTGCTGATGTGGGGCCAAGTTCCCTGGATTTTTCAGGCGATTCCCCGTTGACCGAGCACCCCCTCGGTGGTAGCTGCGCCCACATGGTGCGACACGTCGTTGCGGGCATGGTCGTGTTGGGGCTTGCCGGGTGTGCGCCTGGCGCCGGTCAGACCGACAGCGAAGCGGCGTTCGAAACCGAGCACGCCTTGGCCGAGGGCAGTCGCGAGGCGATCGCGCTGCTGGATTTCCTCAACGACGAGGAGACGGGCGACGCCGCGCTCAAGGCTGCGGGGGTCGCCACCAGCGCGGCGCGTGCTGCCACCCTCGCGCACCTTCGCGGCCCGGATGGGCAGCGCGGCACGAGCGACGACGATCTGTTCGACACGGTCGGCGAGTTCGACGCCGTGAAGGGCGTCGGCGCCGCCACCATCAACAAAGTCGCGGCGTTCGCCCTGGCGGCGGGGTACGGCAGCGTCAACGGCCTGTACGCGAACGTGTATTTCACCGAGAAGCAGGTGGCTCGCACGCTCGAGCTGGTGAACGACGCCAGCGTCAGCGAGCTCGACGTCGACGCGTACTTGGACAAGCGCGCGGCGGAGAACATCGTCGCAGCTCGACCGATCAGCAGCATGAAGCAGTTGATGTCGATCTCGCGCGTGAAGGCCAGCGCGCTGCGCCTGCTCCGCGATCACGGCGATCGCACGCTCGCCGATCCCACCTGCGATGTGGGCGTGCCTTGCCCAGCGGGGCTCTGGTGCACTGGCGGCAGCACTCGGCTCGGCAAATGTGTCGACACCAGTGTGGAGGGCGACGGCGTGCCCTGCTCGGCGATGGGCTTCTGCGGCGAGGACCTCGTCTGCGCCGGCCGAACGGAGACCTTCTCCGGCATGTGCAACCCGCTGTGGATGTACGACGAGTTCGTCAATGAGGGCGCCGCCTCGATCCCCGAAGCAGGCAGCACGGGCATGAGCGTCGAGGTCTACGGCCTCGCCACGGTCCCGACCGACGCGGTGATCCACAGCCGCATCACGCACGCGCGTCAGAGCGATCTGGAGCTTCGGCTCGAGAACCCCTCCGGGACCAGCGTCGTCGCTTGGGCTGCTGGCTCGGGGCCGGTGCCGGAGACGCTGCCGGTGCGCGTGCCCGGCGACGAGAGCGTCAACGGGCTTTGGACGCTGACGGTGGTCGACACGCAGGCTGGCGTGGCCGGCGACATCTCGCTGTTCACGCTCGAGCTCACGTCTCGCTTCGACTGAGCTCGTCGCCCGGCTACAGGCTCCAGTAGCTGAGGCCGCGTCCGAGCTTGGGCGAAAGGGCGGACTTCACGTCGATCACGATGCCGCCCTCCTTGACCAGGCCGGCGATCCGCTCGGCCCCGGCGTCGAGATAGGCTCGGTGCGGCACGGCGAGGATCAAGGCGTCGAGCTCGACCAGCTCGTCGAGCGGTCGGAGCTTCACGCCGTACTCGTGCACCGCCTCTTCGGACGAAGCCAGCGCGTCGGTCACGAGCGGCTCGATGCCGTAGTCCGTGAGCTCTCGCAGGATGTCTGGCACGCGGCTGTTGCGCAGGTCGCTGACATTTTCTTTGAAGGTGATGCCGAGCACGCCCACCCGCGCACCGCGGACAGGTTTGTTGGCGAGCACCAGCATCTTGATGAGGCGCTGCGCGATGAACGCGCCCATGCCGTTGTTGATGCGGCGACCAGCCAAGATCACCTCGGGCTGGTAGCCCAAGCTCTGCGCCTTCATGGTCAGGTAGTAGGGGTCGACGCCGATGCAGTGGCCGCCCACCAAACCCGGCGAGAAGCGCAAGAAGTTCCATTTCGTGGCGGCGGCGTCGAGCACGTCCTTGGTGCGGATGCCGAGGCGATCGAAGATCAGCGCGAGCTCGTTCATCAGCGCGATGTTGAGATCGCGCTGCGTGTTCTCGATCACCTTGGCGGCCTCGGCCACGCGAATGCTGGGTGCGCGGTGCACGCCCGCATCGACCACCGCGGCATAGGCGCGGGCCACCCGATCGAGCGTCGGCCCGTCCTCACCCGAGACGACCTTCACGATGCGCTCGAGCGTGTGCTCCTTGTCGCCTGGGTTGATGCGCTCCGGCGAGTACCCCAGGCGGAAGTCTTCGCGGCTGAGGCCGCTCTTTTGGGCCAAGATGGGGCCGCAGATCTCCTCGGTGACGCCTGGGTACACGGTGGACTCGTACACCACGACCGCACCTCTCTGGAGCACGGCGCCGACCGTCTCCGACGCACGGATCACGGGGGTGAGGTCCGGCACGTTGTGCTCGTCGATCGGGGTGGGCACCGCCACCACGAAAAACGTGCAGCCTTTCAAGTCCTCGGGGTCGCTCGTCACGTGCAGCTTGCTGGCCCTCAGCTCCTCGCTGGGGATCTCGTGGTTGCGGTCGAAGCCGCGGCGGATCTCCTCGACCTTGTCGCGGTGGATGTCGAAGCCGATCACCCCCTCGAACTTGCGCGCGAAGCCCAACGCCACGGGCAGCCCCACGTAGCCCAACCCGATGATGCCGATCCGTTCAGTCATACCTTTGCCTTTGGTGCACTCGTTCGCGCGACGGTTCAGCCTTCGATCTTGCCGCTCAGGATCTGACTTGGGCCATCCACCAGCAGGAACCGAGCCTCTTCCTCTCCGACGCTCTGCTCGAGCTCCTCGATCCCCTGCGTGACGTCCTCGACGTCGCGCGCCTTGTGCGCGTCGCTGCAGGCGGCGAAGTAGAGGCCTCGATCCAGCAGCGCCTCGGCGGCTTTGCGCGGCGCGCGCCCGTACTTGCCGGCCAGCGCCGCCACGTCGAGCAGGAGCAGCCCTCCGGCGTCCACCAGCGGCTCCGCGATGGCCGGGTCCTTCCACACTTGCTCGTACCGTTCGGGGTGGGCGATGACCGGGATGAGACCCTTGCGTTTGAGGTCGATCAGGCGGTGCTCCACGCGGGCGGGCAGGCGAGCGACGGCGAACTCCACCAGCGCCGACTTGCCGCCTGGGTAAGGCAGGCCTTGGCCGGTCACCAGCCGCTCGAACACCACGTCGTCGAAGAAGTGCTCGCTCGCGAGGCCGACGCGCGGCAAGCCGCCGTGCGCGGTGGTCTCGGACGCGCCGACCGCGCGGGCCGTCTCACCGAAGGCGAGCGTCAGGCCTGGTCGCTCGTTGTCGAACATGCCGGGCCGCATGTGCGGCGTCGCCACCACGTAGTCGAAGCCGGCCTGCCAGAGCGCCTTGAGCAGAGCGCCTCCATCGGCGTGGGTCTTGGCGCCGTCGTCCACTCCGGCGACCCAATGGCTGTGCAGGTCGATGAAGCCGCGCACGGCGCGGAACCTAGCACGGTCGCCGCTGTGGGGGCGTGCGTGAATCTTGGCCCCCGCGAGCGGGCGCAGCCACCATCGCGGCCGTGAACCGAACCTCAGCCTCGGAAGTCCAAGAGCGCCGCAGGCGCCGCAGCGCGGACATCGTCACGGCGCTTCACTACCAGCTGTCGGAGACTCGTCGCCGTGCGTCGCTCGACGCAGTGGTGTTGGTGGATGACGCGGGCTGCATGGTTGCCGGGGCCGGCGCCTGGCCGGTCTGCGAGGAGCTCGCCGCCTACACGCCGCTGCTCACCGAAACCTCCGTCCGCACCACGGTGAGCGCGCGCATCGCCTCGTTGTCTGCGCAGGTCGAACGCCTCGAGCTCGACATCGACGGTCAACCGGCGTTCTTGTGCGGCCGCGGCGGCACCGCGCTGCGAGGCGAGGCGCTGTCTCTCGCGCGCGCGGGCGTGCTCCGCATCCTGGGCAGCTAGACCTCCTTCCAGCGCTGCGCGCACACTCCTGCCGCGTCACTGCTGCCTCCGCCACTTGCGACGATCCTCCGCCGGTGGCGTCACGCCGGCTGAGCCTCACGTCCTCTGAGCCAATCCGCAAGGGGGCTGCTGGGGACTTGCCGAACGCAGCACGAGACCCGCGTCATGGGGGCGAGAGCCCGCGCTTCTTTCTCACGTGGTGGCCCCCCAAAGGTGCTAACAAGAGGCACCTTGGGTTCGGCCGAGAGCCTCTCGAGCTTGCTGTCGGAGCGCCGTGTCGTCTTGTGTGTCGGCTGCGGCGGCGTCGGCAAGACCACCACCACGGCGGCGCTGGGGTTGGCTGCTGCCCGACAGGGCAAACGCGTTTTGTGCCTGACGATCGATCCAGCGCGCCGGCTGGCACAGAGTCTGGGCCTCTCGTGGGCCTCGACCGAGGCCACCACCGTCGACAAAGGCTTGCTCGCCAAGGTCGGCGTGCCCGAGGCCGGGTCGCTCCACATCATGAGGGTGGACACCAAGAGCACCTTCGACGGGTTGGTCACGCAGCTCGCGCCCGACGCGGCCCGGCGCGATCGCATCCTGGGCAACGTGCTCTATCGCTACATCTCCACGTCGCTGGCCGGCACGCAGGAGTACATGGCGATGGAGAAGCTGTACGCCCTGCGGGACGATCCGCGCTTCGACATCATCTTGCTGGACACACCGCCGACGGCCAATGCGCTCGACTTCCTAGACGCGCCTGAGCGCCTCGTCGGGGCGATCGACAGCCCCGCCATCCGCTGGTTCGTCGATGCGCTCGAGAGCTCGGGGCGTTTGAGCTTCAACCTCGTCGCCAAGTCCACCGCCGTGTTGCTCAAGGCCATCAGCAAGGTCACCGGCGGTGGCTTCTTGGAGCAGGTGGCCGCGTTCATCAGCGAGATGAACGCGCTGTTCGGCGGTTGGAAGAAGCGCGCCGACGCAGTGGCCGCAGCGCTGCGCGGGCCTGACGTGGCCTACGTGCTGGTGACCACGCCCGACCCGCTGGCGGTGCGCGAGGTGGTGTTCTTCGCCGAGCGCCTGCAGAAGGAAGGCATGCACCCGGACGCGTTCGTGATCAACCGCGTGAGCCCGGAGTTTCCCGCCAGCGATCCTCGCATGCGCGAAGAGCTCGCCGCGCTGGGGCTCTCGTCGGACACCAGCGAGAAGTGCGCGGCGGCGCTGGGCGACGCGCACCGTCAGGGCAAGCTCGACCGCCTGCACCTGTTCGCGCTCGAGGGGGTCGCGGCCGAGCACACCAGGACCGTGATGGTGCCGGCCTTCGCCGCCGACGTGTACGATCTGGGCGCGCTCAGCGAGATCAGCGCCGTCCTCGCGCCATGATCCTGTTCGAGAAGCGCTTCCACCAGGGCCTGCTCGACGGCAGCACCACGCTGACCTTTCGCTCCTGGAAGACGGCGCGTGTGAAGCCAGGGTCGCGCTACCGCTGCCATCCCATCGGTGTGCTGGAGGTCGACGACGTGGCGGTGGTGCGCGTGGGCGACATCAGCGAGCCTGAGGCGCGCGCCGCGGGCTTCTCGGATCGCACCGAGCTGCTCGCCTACATCGCGCAGCGCACGGGTGGAGGCGATCAACACGAGGTGGTGCGCGTGCGCTTCCACCACGCTGGCGACGGGGACCGCACGGCACTTGCCATGCAAGATCAGCTCTCGGCCGCCGAGCGTCGGGAGATCGCCGAGAAGCTCTCCGCCATGGACTTGCGCTCGGCCCACGGTGCCTGGACGCGCGACACGCTCAAGATCATCTCCAAGCACCCGCGCGTGGCCGCCTCGAAGCTCGCCCAGAAGCTCGATCGGGTCACCTTGGAGCTCAAGCGCGACGTGGTGAAGCTCAAGAGGCTCGGCCTGACCATGAGCTTCGAGGTCGGCTACGAGCTGTCCCCGCGCGGTCGCGCGTTCTTGGCGGGTCGGCGCTGACCTTCGGTCTCCTCGCCGCGCCGCCGACGCTTGCGGTAGTTCACCACGATCGGCACGCCTTCGAACTCGAAGTTCTTGCGGATCTGATTCTGCACGTAGCGCTGATAGGAGAAATGGATCTTGTCGGGGTCGCTGGCCATCACCACGAAGCCGGGGGGCCGCGTCTCGGCCTGCGTGATGAAGAACAAGCGAGGCGCGCGGCCGCCGTGGGTGGGCGGCGGGTGCGTCTTGAGCACCTGGTCGAAGAAGCGGTTGAGCTCGCCCGTACCAACGCGCTTCTTGTGTGAGGCCGCCACGCGGTCGATCGTGGCCAGCAGCGTGTCGACACCGCGGCCCGTCTTGGCCGACACCTTGGCCAGTGACGCCCAAGGCGCGAACGAGAGCTTGTCACGCGCGTCGGTCTCGGCCTTCGCCAGCTCCTGCTTGTCCAGCTGGTCGATCTTGTTGAGCGCGATCACGATGCCGCGGCCGCGATCCACGGCCAAGCCCAACACTTTGGCGTCTTGCTCGGCCACCCCTTCGTGTGCGTCGGCGAGCAGCACGCACAGGTCGCAGCGCTCGATCGCGCGGATCGCCAGCATCACGCTGGCGCCCTCGACGTCGTCATCCTCTTTCCTGACCTTGGCCTTGCGCCGGATGCCCGCCGTGTCGATGAACATGTACTGCTTGCCGTTGCGCTCGACCAGCGAATCGACGGCGTCGCGGGTGGTGCCCGGCCGATCGTCGACCAGCATGCGCTCGCTGCCCAAGAGCCTGTTGACCAAGCTCGACTTGCCGGCGTTCGGCTTGCCGATGATGGCGATGCGCGGCGGCCCGTCGGGACGCTCCGCTTCGGAGACCTCTTCGGCGAGCTCTTCCTCGTCTGCGGCGGGCAACGCGGCCACCACCGCATCGAGCAGCTCGTCGATGTTGCGGCCGTGGAGCGCGCTGATGGGCAACAGTCGCTCGATGCCCAGTCGGTAAAGGTCAGCCGCCTCGAGCTCGAGCCGATCGCTGTCGGCCTTGTTGGCGACGTACACCACCGGCTTCTTGGCCTGGCGCAGGAGCTTCATCTCGGCGTGGTCGATGGTCGTGGCAGGCTCGCGGGCGTCGAGCACGCACACGATCACGTCGGCCTCGGCGATCGCCAGATCGATCTGCCGCTTGATGCCGGCCAACATCGGGTCGCCGCCGCTGGGGTCGAAGCCCCCGGTATCGATCAGCGTGAAGCGGCGGCCGTTCGCCTCGCACGCTTGGTAGTGCCGATCTCGCGTCACACCGGGCTGGTCGTGGACGATCGCGCTCCTCGAACGCGTCAATCGGTTGAACAACGTGCTCTTGCCCACGTTGGGGCGGCCCACCACAGCGACGAGAGGAGTCATGTTGCGCGCCTGTGCTTTCGCGGTGCCGGGCCAGCGTCTTCGTAGCCGAGCTCGCTCAGCAAGCTGGCCTTGTCGCGCCAGCTCGGTGTCTCGCGCACGAACAGCTCCAGGTGCACTCGCTTGCCCATCAGCTCGGCGATGCGCTTGCGCGCATTCTCGCCGATGGCACGCAGCATGGCGCCACCCTCGCCGATCAGGATCTTCTTTTGCCCCGGCCGTTCCACGTGGACGGTGGCTGTGATGGTGGCGCGGTCGCCCAGCTCTTCGAACACGTCGATCGACACCGCCGTGGCGTGCGGCACCTCTTCGCGGGCGCGCAGCAGCACTTGCTCGCGCACATACTCGGCGGCGAAGAAGCGCAGCGGCCGGTCGGTGATGTCGTCCTCGCCAAAGCTGGGGGGCGCCTCTGGTAGGAGCTGACCGGCCTCGTCGAGCACGCGGTCCACGCCGTCCTCTGTCAACGCGGAGATGGGCACCACCGCGGCGAACGCCGTCGCTTGGCTGAGCGCGTCGATCAGGCCGAGCAGCCAGCGTTTGTCGCGCAGCGTGTCCACCTTGTTGATCACCAGCACCTTCTTGGGCTCGTCACCGAGCGCCCGGAGCAGCGCCAAGTCGCCGCTGTGCGGCCGGGCGACGCCCTTCGGGGTCGGGGGCACGTCGGTCACGAACACGACCACGTCAGCCTCGCTCGCGGCGGCCTTGGCGGCGCCATTCATGCGGCGGTTCAGCGCGGTCTTGCCGTCGTGCAGGCCTGGCGTGTCGAGCAGTCGGAGCTCGGCGTCATCGCCCGAACGCAAGCGCCTGCGCACCACGCCGAGCAGCGTGTTTCGCGTGGTCTGCGCGGTGCGCGTCACGACTGCGAGGTCGGTGCCGAGCGCCGCGTTGAGCAGCGTGCTCTTGCCCACGTTGGGGCGCCCCACGATGGCGATGGTGCCCGATCGGAACACCCCAGAGGCTTGCTCCGGCTCGTGCGGTGGCGTCGGCGAAGCCTTGCGCGGGGCTTTGCGCGGGGCAGCTCGTTTGGCCGCCGGAGGTCGCTTGCGCTTCTCGGTCACGCGCCCCCTTACCACAACCAGCGGCGTCATGCGGGTGGCGTCTTGTCAGCGGCTTGTCGTCCGAGCAGTGGTGCCGCACCGCCGGTGGTCAAAGAAAACAAGGCGTTGGCGGCGGCCTAGCCCTTGCTTCGGGGCATTGGCATGGCAGACAAGCCCTCCTTTCTCGCCCAACTCTCCTTGTTCCTCGGTGTGGTCGCGACCGTGTCTTCGACGTTCGCCGCGGAGCCAGTCCCCGCAGCGTCGGTGAGCGCCAAGGCGTCCTCCTCTGCCTCGGCGGGTCCCGCCGAAGAAGCGGTGAAGCCCGACCAAGTGCTCACGTTGCTTCGGCAGGGCAACGAAGCCTTCGTGAACGGCAAAGCGTCACACCCGAGGCAGGACTTCGGGCGGCTGCGCGCGGTGGCTGCTGGGCAGAAGCCGGTGGTGACCGTGCTCTCGTGCTCCGACTCCAGGGTGCCGGTAGAGCTCTTGTTCGATCAGGGCATCGGTGACGTCTTCACCGTGCGCGTCGCGGGCAACGTGGCGGACACCGACGAGCTGGGGACGATCGAGTACGGCGTCGATCACTTGGGCACGCCGGTGTTGGTCGTGCTGGGGCACACGCGCTGCGGCGCGGTGACCGCCGTCGCGACCGGCGCAGAGGTTCACGGTCACATCCCGGAGCTGGTGGACAACATCGCTCCGGCGGTCGCTGCCGAGAAGGCCAAGAGCCCCGGCGCGGATCCCAAGTCGCTCGTCGAGCCGGCGATCGTGAGCAACGTGTATCAGTCGATGTCGGACGTGATCGTGAAGAGCCCGCTGGTGCGCGCGCGGCTCAAGGCAGGCAAGGTGCGGATCGTCGGCGGCCTCTACCACTTGGACGACGGCAAGGTGGAGTGGCTGGGCGAGCACCCGCAGCAGGCCGAGCTGATCAAACAAGGCGACAGCACCAAGTCGCCCGAGCATGCGCCCGCAAAACACGAGCCCGCGCCTGCACACGAGGCACCCACGCACCCGGCGCCACACGCCGAGGGAGCGACCGCCGAGGCAACTCCCCACGACGCCGGGGCGCCGGCGGGGCCCGGGCCCAACCTGCCGATCGCATTCGCGGTGATCGCGGCGGTGGCCTGCGCCGCAGGCGCGCTGTCCATGAAGCTCGCCTCGAAGAATTAGGGGGCGTCCCCAGTTTTCTCGTCGCGGTGTCTCGTCGCGACCCTCGCTGACGCTCGCAAGTGGAGGTCGTGCGAACACCGCGATACCCCGTCTGGTCTCGCGCCCTCGATGTTCTTCGCCGCCCTTCGGGCGAACTAGCCGGTTCTCGGCCGGCGGCGTCACGCTTGGCTGTACAAGGGGGGCAGGACTCCGTTGAGCTCTGCCGACCCCAACCATGAAGCCACCGACGAGGCACTATTTGCGCTCGCCGCACAGCGACAGGAGCGCCCGACCGCCGCCCGTGCCGCCGAGGCGGAGCTGTACCGCCGGCATGTGCGTTACCTGTACGGGGTCGTCAAGCGCCGCGAGGCTGCTCTGTCGCGGCTGTGCGGGGTCTCGCCGGAGGACTTGGTGCAGGAGACGTTCCAGCGCGCGTTCTCGTACGCTGCCTCGTACAGCGGCGGAGGCGTGGTGGACCCCGAGCAGGCGCGCCGTCGTGCGCGCGCTTGGCTCGGTCGTATCGCGGAGAATCTGGTGATCGACTCGCTCGCCAGACCCGCGGAGGTGTCGGCGTCCCCCCTGCTCGAGCGGGTGATCGCAGAGGAGGACGACGATGCGCCGCCGTCGTCCCCCGAGCTCCGCGCCTTGCGCGAGGCGCTCGCGACGCTGAGCGAGCGCGAGCAAGACGTGCTGCGCGTCACGGCCATGTACCAGCGGCTCGGGGAGGAGCACCAGCGTCTGCCCAACGAGGTCTCGGCCGAGCTCGCCGCGCGCTGGGGAACGAACAGCCAAAACATCCGCGCCATTCGCAGCCGGGCGCTGAAGAAGCTCGACGCGCTGTTGCGGGGCGGGGGCTCGGGACCCGAGGAGGAGCGATGAGCCACGACGACGACGAGCGGCTGGCGGAGCGGCTCGACCCGGGCCTGCGGCGCGCGCTGGGCGGGCTGTTTCCGCAGACCGAGCGCGAGGTCGCTGAAGCCGAGGCGGACGCCGTAGAGTTCCGCGGTGAGCTCCCGCCTGCTCTGCGGGAGCCACCGACCGGTGCGGCCCGACTTCGACGCGCAGAGGTGGTCCCGATCGAGCGGGCGCGCAAACCCTCCGTGCCGCGTGCGGGCCAGCCTGGCTTGGGCGTGCTCTCGCACTTGGTCGCCGGGATGTTGGGGGCTGCTGCGATGTTGGCGCTCTACCTCGCCTCGCCCCGACCACAGGGGCCGAGCGCAGCTGCCGAGCCGACCCTCCCGAGCGCCTCGGGGAGCGCCGCCGCGCCCACGCGCATCGCGATCGATGTCCCGGCGTGCTCCGAGAGCTGCTGCGGAGGCAGCGACTGCGCCAAGCAACGGCAGGAGTGTCCTTCGGGAAGAGCCTGCGTGGAGTGTGATCCGGCGCCCCTCGGCCGCGGCGCGTACCGCATGCGCTTCAGCGGGCTCGTGCCGGGAGAGGCGTTGAAGAAGACGCTGGAGCAGGGGCCGCTCGAGCTGTGCGCGCGGGTCGGGGCGTCCGAGCGCAGGTGCGCCCCCGCGTTCCTCGCCGCCGACAGCCCGCAACGTTACTCCGAGATCCCGCTCCCTGTGGCAGCTGGCGACGTGGTGGCCGGAGTGGACTTCTCGGTGCGCTTCCAAGGGGCCAAGGAGTCGCTGTTCTCGTGGGTGGAGACGCTCACGGTCAGCCCAGCCTTGCTGTGCAAGGGCTCGTTGGTGAGCCCCAAGTCGAAAGACGGCGAAGTGCTCGGGACGTTCTCGTTGTTCTTGGCCGACAGCCACTACGTCGAGCTCGGGCGGGCAGCGGACGTCGCTGCTTTGGAGCGCGCGCGTGAGCACTTCGAGACGCCCCTCCCGTTCTTCGTCTTCGAGACCCGCGCCGAGCAGCCGGAGCGCCGCTTCGTGTTGACGCTCGGTCCCTTCGGCGCGGGTCACGCCGAGCGCGTGCGGTGGGCGGTGCTCGAGGCAGGTGGGCAGGCCACCACGAGCGCTGGCAGCGAGTTCGTGGGCGCGCCGCGGCCCGTCCGTTGAAGGTCTCGCCAGCCTATCCGCGCACCACGAGGTAGCGCTCCCCGTAGCGCAGCAACATCTCTTCCGCGCTGCCGCGCGCGGCGGGGGCGTGGAGCTGGTGCTCGCGCCGCGCCGCCAGCGCCAGCGCGTACGTGCGCTGCGCGGCGAGCGCGCGGCGCGAGGCCTCGTCGAAGGCCTGGCCGCGCTGTTCGACGAACGCTGCGACCAACAGATCCGACTCGTCCGGTGTGGGCCACCGCAGCGGCGCCTCATCAGCGCGGGCACGTTCGGGATGCATTGCGGCCCGCGCGACCGCGACCAGCTCCGTCGATCGGCGGAGCTGACTCCAGCCGAAGGTGGCGACCACACGGCCCCGGTCGGTGGCGACGTGCTCACCGCCGAGCGCCAAGTGCAGCGCATGCTCGGCGCTCGGGACCTGTGCGCGAGCGATCAGCGATCTCGCGGCCGACGCGAGCTCCACGATCGCGGCAAGCCCTTCGTCTTCGCTCGGCTCGAAGTCGTCGTCGTCGAGCTCGGTGCTCGCCGGCCACAAGGGGCCGCGCCGAGGCGGCGCCAGCGTGTCCTCGGGCAAGTCTGGCGGTACCGCGAGCTCGTGCACCGCCCGCGCGATCGCCGCGAGCGTCTCACCGCAGAGCCGCCGCGCGTCACGGGGCTCTGCGGTGAACGCGCCTCCGACCTCGGCAAAGCTCAGCGTGAGCACGACGCCAAGTCCGAGCGCGCTCGGCGCTGCCAACACGGTGGGCACCGGCAACCCTGCCTGCGCCAGGTGTCGCAGCACCTGGCATCGGGCCACGAGGGCGCGCTCGTGCCGCTTGTCGCCGAGCTGCAGCACCACGCTGGTCCCGTCGTCCAAGCTCAGTCCCGCGGTGATCCCTCGGCGGGCCGACCAGAAGCGCACGCTCACCGGATCTGCGCCCAGGTGCACCGCGCAATGTCGCTCGATCTGCTCCGCGACTTCGTCGCCGAGAGCGTCGCCGAACAGCGCCCGCTGCGCGCCGGAGTCGGCGCTCGCGGCGATGGCTTCACGAAGCGGACGCGGCGCGGTCGCCACGCGCGCAGCCTACCACCTGGCTACGAGCGCAGGCGCACGATCGTGGAGCCGAGGCCGTCGGAGCTCAGGCCGCTGACCAGCGGGTGCCGCTCGGCGATGCGCTGCACCACCTGCCGCTGCACCCCCTTGCCGCGCCCGTGAATCACGCGCACCTCGGCGAAGCCCGCCTCGTGCGCGGCGCGCAAGTACTCGTCCACCACCGAGGGCACGTCGCGCGGGGAGAAGAAGTGCAGGTCGATGTGATCCTCGATCGGGACCACGTACACGTCGTCATCGTCGTCGCTCACGACCTGCTCCCAGCGATCGCGGATGCGATCAAGCCTACGAAGGAGGAATCATCACGACGGAAGCGCCAACCCACGTGCTGACCGCACGCAGCGCACGCGAGCACGCACCAGCGGTGATGGGGGAACCAGGCGAACTCGCTGCTCTCGTCGCCCACCGCGCGGGTACCTGGCGCGTGCTCGAACAGGTGCAGCGTGAAGGTGAACCCCGCGGGGTTGACGCGATCGTGGTGGTGTGAGCCAAACCGTTCCGTCGCCGCACGCTCGTCGCACAACGTGGATCTGCACGCCGCGCACACGACGGCCCGCTGCTCCACTTCCTCGGGCCGCTTGGAAGCCTGCCCGTTCGGTGCGGGCGACGAGCCCGCGCTAGCTGTTCGCAGGGACCACACTGGTGAGCAAGGTAGCAGGCAATGGAACAGGGGAAGAAACCTGGTAGGGTCCGCGCGACGTGGCACGGACGCGCGCTGTCAGCACTCCGCTCGCCGCCGTCGCGCTGGCTGGCGCGTGGCTGCTTCTGCCCATTGGTTGGGCTGGCGCCTGGGACCCGATAGAGCCCGACCGGGCCGAGCTCGGGCGACGGCTGGCGGTGGCGTTGTTCGGCGCCGGCGAGCTCGCGCGCACTGGCGAGGCAGCGTCGTTGCCTACGACCGGCGATCTCGGCATGGGAGAGCTGCCGTTCACCTCCATGGCGCTGTCGTTCCGAGTCTTTGGAGTGGCGGACTGGGCGGGACGGCTGCCGTTCGCGTTGTGGGGCCTTGCCGGGGCGCTCAGCGTCTATGCGCTGATGGCGCGCCTCGTGGCACCCAAGGCGGGCTTCTACGCGCTCGCGGCGCTGCTCGCGCTGCCGCTGTTTGCGCTGCAAGCCAGGACCATGTTGGGCGACATCGTGGCCATGAGCGCGTTCGCGATGGCGATGAGCGGGCTGTCGTTGGCGGTGTTCGCGAGCTCGCGGCGGGATCGCTTGCTGGCGCTTGCGTGGGGCACGCTCGGGCTCGCCGCGGGCTTCTTCTCGCGCGGAGCGCTGTTCGGCTTGGCGGCGCCGTTGCTCGCGTGGGGGCTCGCGGCGTGGCTCGCGCGGCGCTGGAGCGGCGCGCCCGCCAGGCTCGGCGTGGTCGGAGCGGGGGCCGTCATCGCTGGCCTTGGCTGCGTGATCTGGTTCGCGCTGGTGGTGTCTCACGCCCGCAGCTCCCTCGGCGATGGCGCGCCGGCACCGTTGTTGCGGGCCGCAGGCATGACGCTGAGCGCATCACCGGCGGCCGACGCGACCTTCGATCGGCTGGTGCGCCAGCTGGGGCACGGCTTGTTCCCGTTGGGCGGCGTGGTCTTGGTGTCCCTCGGCTCGCTGCTCTCGCGCCCGTGTCGTGGCGAGGTCACGGCGGCTGCGTTCGTGCGGCTGTTGCTCCTGCTCGCGAGCACACTCAGCTTCGGCGCGGCGTCGCTGGTGGTGCCGTGGGCGGGTGCTCTGCCGTTCTTCGGTGTGGCCGCGCTGGCTTGCGCGGTGGGCTTGCTGGCGCACGACTGCGACTCGGATCGCGAGCTGCCCGTGGCGGCCCTCGTGGCCGTGCTGGCCACGCTGATCGTGTACGTGGATCTCGGACGCGAGCCCGCTCGCATGCTGGCGGCCTTCGGTGTCGACACACCCTTCCCCGTGACGTTCGGAGACGCGACCAAGCGCGCGCTCGTTGGCCCCCTGTTCTCGGTGTGCGCTTGCGGTGGGCTCAGTCTTCTCCTCGCGCCAGATCCTCGGCCCCTCCCCGTCGCCGAGAGCGGAGCGCGGCTGGTCTCGTGGGCCAGACAGCTGGTTGCCGACATTCGCGCTCGAGGCAGCGACCTGTATGAGGCCTTCCAGGGCAACCTGGTGTTCTCGTTCGTGGTGCTCGAGGCCGGGCTCGTGGGATTGGCGGGTATGATTGTGGTCGGAGGTCGCGCGGGTTGGGCTCGCGTGGAGAAGCTGCCGCCCGCGGTCGTCAGCTGGGGCACGATCGCTTGGTGGGCCGTACCGCTGCTGCTGGTGACGCTGCCGCTCGCGTGGGTCGTTGTTCGCGACACGTTTCGTGCGGCGTTGCGGTTGACGCGCCTGTCGCGCGGCGCGGCGCTGATGATCAGCGCGGTCTGCGCCAGTGCTTGGCTCTCGTTCGGGTACTACCCGGCGCTCGCGGACCAGCTCTCCCCGAAGGGGGTGCTGCAGGTGTTCGTCGCGCAGGCCGGACCCAGCGACGAGCTGGCGCTGCTGGGCACCAGTCCGCTCGCCGGTGCGATGTACGGGCGCACTCACGCGACGAGCTTCGACGACGTGGTCGAGGCCCACAACTGGCTCGACCGCAGCCAAAGTGCGCGCCGATTCCTCGTGCTCAAGGCCCGTGACTTGCCGAAGCTGAACAGCCTCTACCGCCGCAAACACGCCAGCAACGTACCGGTGCTCGATGCTCGCTCCAGCCAGAACGTCCTGGTCTCCAACGAGCTGGGCGCGCTCCCCAGCCAGAATCCATTCGACCCCTTCGTGCTGTCCAGCCGGCCGCTCCTGGCCAAGCCGGTGTCGGCCAGGCTCGGAGACTCGCTCGAGGTGCTGGGTTGGGAGGCCCACGACAAGGGTCGCGCGCTGCCCTACGTCCGACCCCAGAAGCCTTTCACGCTCAGGCTCTGCTTCCTGGTCGAGCAACGGATCAAGGGCGCGTGGGACGTGTTCGTGCACATCGACGGCAACGACAAACATCAGACGGTCGATCACCCGCCGCTCGCTGGCCGCTACCCGATGCACCTCTGGCAACCGGGTGACGTCATCTGCGACGAGACCGAAGTGCGGCTCGAGCCCAACCTGACGCCGGGCGAGTATTGGCTCTTCTTCGGCTTCTTCCAGGGCAAGAAGCGGATGCCTGTCACCGACGGCGGCGAACGCGACGACCGCGTCGTCGGAGGCAAGCTGATCGTGAAATGAGATCAGTTGGGGAGGGGGAAGCGGCGGACGATCACGCCGGGAATCGACGAGCTCTGGTCGTCCCAACCGATGGCGACGAAATCACCCACCGCCACGGCCGGAGCGGTGGGCGCGGTCGCGCCAGCGCTGGCATCGAAGTCGTCGTTCTGCCCGGTGACGTTGTTGAACAAGAAGCCCGCGGACTTGCCCAAGAAGCGGCTGCGGATCTGGTTGCCGCTCTGCCACGCGGCGACGAAGAAGTCTCCCGAGCTTGCGGCCGCGACCACCGGCGACGCCTCGCCGTCTGAGGGGGCCGCTGCGATGCCTGCGTCTTGATCGCCGGCGACGCGCTCGTCGCTGGGCGAGAAGCGCTGGAAGAACACGTTCTGTCCGCTCCGGAACACGACCGCCAGCGCCCCATCGCCGGCAGCGGCCACGTCCGGTTGATCTTGTGCGCCCCCGGTCGACGCGTTCACCAGCGTGGCTGCGTCCAAGCTGAGGTCCGTGCCCACTCGACGCAAGAACACGCCGTTGTCGTCGCCCGAGCCGGGGCCTTGGTAGACGACCGCCCAACCGCCGCTGTACCCCGCCACGCGCGGCGCCGCGCCGTCATCGGAGATGGTGATCGTCTCGCTGCCCAGATCGGTGCCGTCGAAGGTGCGGCCGAATACGCGTCCGTTCTGCTCCCACACCACCAGCGCGGTGTTCGAGGGACCGCTGGCGACGTCGATATCGTCGACGCCCGAGCTCTCGTCGCTGACCACGAGCGCGGTCAGCATGTCGGAGCAGCCGCGATCGTTCAGGAACAGCACCGAAGCGTCCAGGCGCAAGGGTTGCTGCTCACTGGAGAGGAAGGCCAACGCCGCGCCGTTGCCCAGCGCGGTGATGCTGGGGGACTCTTGCACACCGTTGGCCGGCTGGTCCGTCCCGGAGCAGCGGAAGTACACACGATGTGCGACCGCGAGCTGCTCCGGTTCCGTGACCGGTGTCAGGTCGCTCTGCAGCGCTCGGATGCCCAGGTCGGTCGAGGTCTCCGACCAGTTCCAGGCTGCGCGCAGCCCTCCGTCGAGCTGATCGCTGCCAGGCGCGAACGCGAGCGCCAGGTGCGTCTGGCCGACGGCGACCGGGTTGCCCAGGCCGTCGTCGTCGAGCACCACCGGGATCGTCGTGCAGTCGGCCGCACACGCGGCGCTCGCGCTGCTCCCGCCGCAGGTGTCGTCGCCGCCCTCGTCGCACAGCTCCGTGGCTTGCACCACTCCGTCGCCACAACAATCTGGCTCCACGAAGCGCACGACCTTGATGTTCACCTCGACGGGATCTTGGTCGATCACCGCCGTGTTGCAGCCCTGCGCCAGCAACCCTGCGTCGCCAGCAACCTCCACGAAGAACATCTGCTCGGTGTCGCCGCGCTCCAGCGTGATCTCCGCCTCCCAAGCGGTCGTGCCGCCCGCCTGAGACTTGGTCAGGTTGAAGCTGGTCGCGTCGGCAGGGACCCCGTCGACACCTCCGTCCTCGGCACAGGTCTTCCCCTCGGCCGGAAACACCTTCAGCGTGACGCGAGTAGCGTCATCGAGCACGCCTTGCGGCGCGCTCATCACCAACCCGATGTCGCTCACGTGGCCGGCTCTGCAGGCCCAGAACGAGCCGACCAACAGGGGCATCAGGGAGCACGAGGCTGCGAGCCGAGCGAAGCGCATCGCCCCGGAGTCTATCGTCAGATGCGACCGCGCGTCACGGAGGGTTGCTGCTGGTCGAAGTCGCGCTCGCAGAGCCCGAAGCCGCGGGCGACGGGGCGGCGGGCTGGGAGGTACTGTCCTCTTGCCTGCACGCCGCCAGAGCCTGCTCGGCGAGCTTGGCCTCGCCCGGGCGGTTCTTGGCGACCCCTTCGAGCGCCGGCATCGCTGCGCTGCACCCCGACTTGTCGCGCAGAGCGAGCGCGTCGGCCAGCGTCGCGCCGGCGTCCCCAGCCGGGCCAGCCGAGGCTGCGGCGGTGGCCGCCGCGGGGGCGGCTGCGGCGGGGCGGTCAGCGTCGGACTTGGCCCTTTCCTCGAGGGACTCGTCGCTGCGGCCCACGCCGGCTTTGCGCTTCTTCGCCGCCGGCTCGTCGTCGCTCTCCTCTTTTCGCTCCGCGGCGGCGCTCTCGGGTCGACCTTGCTCACTCACCTGGACCGGCGGTGCCATCGTTCCCGGGCGCGCCCTGAGCAGCAGCAAGCTCGAGGTGATCACGAACATGAACAGAGCGGCCATCGCGAGCTGGGGTCTCATCGCGTGGCTGCCCGCCCAAGCGGCAGCTCGCAGCAGCTTTCGGTGCCAAGGGGCATGCCCGTGGGCGGCCCGCTCCGCAGCCAAAATGCGTTGCTCCAGCTCCGCGGAGGGCTCTTCCAGCGGCAGGATGGTGCCGTTGCGTGTCGCCTTCAGCGATGCCCAAGCGGCTCCGCAGCGCGCGCATCCTTCGACGTGACGTTTGACCGCCGCGAGGGTGAGCTCGTCGAGCTCCCCGTAAAGGGCGTCCATCACGCACTGGTCGAACTTCTCACAATCCATCGTCGTTATTTCAGGCTCTTGGCGTAGTCCTCGTACTCGGCCAGGGCGCGCTGCAATCTCTCGAGAGCGTAGCGCATCCGACTCTTCACGGTATTTTCTGGCACCCCAAGCATGGTCGCGATGTCCTTGAAAGGAATGTTGGCGACCTCACGAAGCAAGAACACTTCTCGCTGATCCTCAGGCAGGTCATCCACCGCACGCTGAATGTGGCCCCCCACCTCACGGCCGATCGCGCTGCGGTCGACCGTGCGGCTGTGGTGCTCGTCTGCCGTGCGCTCTCCCAGCGAGGGCCCGTCCTCATCCGAGCCGCTCGGCTGGTCGAGCGACGGATGTCGCCGCAGCTTGGCTTTGCGTGCCTGGTCGATGCACAGGTTGCGGGCGATGGTGTACGCCCAGGTGGTGAACCTGGCCGAGTGCCGGAACTCGGCCGCGCTCTGCACGACCCGAACAAACACGTCTTGGGTCAGGTCCTCCGCCAGGCTCGGCGTGCGGATGTGCCTCAAGATGAAGTTGTAGACGGCCGTCTTGTGGCGACGCACCAGCACCGCGAACGCGGACCGGTCGCCGCCTTGGTAGCGCAGCATGAGGGCTTCGTCGGTGACCTCCTCTCTCGTTGCGGCCACTTAGCTGGCCCTCGGCCGGCGGGCGCCGCTCTCTTGGGAACCACCCTTGAGACGGATGAGGGGCTCTTCGGATCTGGTACCGACCATGGATCTCGAAACGGTGATCCTGCGCCTGTTGTGCCGCACGAATGCGGGCAGAGCCTACTGCAACCTGGCACCCACGTCACTTTCACGCCCGCAAGCTCCGTGCTCTCCGGCGGCCGCCGGTTGCAAGCGCGGCAGCACCCCCATAGACTCACGCCACACCGCACATCCGTGCCACGAGGGCCTCACGTCGGGGTCCCTCGGTTTCGCCGTCCTTGCTTTCGAGCAAAGAGGTCGTTCGTGAAAAGACTCGTTCATTCTCTGGGGGCGCTTGCTTTGACCTTTGGCATCGGGGTGATGGCAGTCGCCCAGCAGCCGACCGGAGGAAAGCCTCCGGGGAGCGCGAGCGCGGCGGCGTCGGCCGCGCCTTCGGCCTCTGCGGCGGCTTCGGCGGCCAAGACGGCCGCACCGACTGCGTCTGCAGCGGGGTCGGCGAGCGCGGCGACCACTGGCTCGGCTCCCGCGACCGCCCCAGCTGGCACGGTGGCGGCTCCGGCGGCCACCGGCTCTGGCGCGGCGGGCGCGCCCATGGACGGGCAAACCTACGCGGTCAGGCTGCGCGACCTCGAGCAGAAGATCGACGAGCTCAAGGAGCAGATTCGCCGCAGCCATACCCGTCTGTCGTTGCTGAGCGACACCATCCTCTCGGGCGGCGGCTCGGGCTCCCGAGCGATCGTGCGTTTCAAGAACGATCTCTCGGACGCCTTCCGGCTGACACGCGCGCTCTTCGTGCTCGACGGCGCGGTGCAGTACAACAAGACCGACCAGTCGGGAGCGCTTGGCGATCAAGATGAAATCCCCATCTTCAACGGCTCCATCCCCCCCGGCGACCACACGCTGCAGGTGCTGATCAACCTGCAGGGCAACGGCTACGGCGTGTTCTCCTACCTGCGCGGCTATCGCTTCGAGGTGCGCTCCAGCCACTCGTTCTCCGCGGTCGAGGGCAAGACCATCTCGCTGGATGCGATCGCGTACGAGAAGGGCAGCGTGACGACGCCGCTCGAGGAGAGGCCGGCCATCCGCTACGGCGAGAAGATCCAGAGCGGCCTGGCGGACGGCTCGACGGCGCCGGCGGACGCTCCTCAGCCCGCCGCCCCGCCTGCAGCCAAATAGGACGGCCGTGAGAACCGCTGCACGTTCGATGGCGCCCGGCCGCACGCGGGCGCGCTTCCCCGGCCTTCGGTCGAGGTGCCAGGAGTCCAGTCATGCGTAGTCGTTCTTCGTTCTTCGGGCTCCTTGGCTCGGTATCCGCAGCCCTCCTGATGTGGTCCGGGGAGGCGCGGGCGATCGACTCGGAAGAGGCGCTCACCACCGCTTCGCAGCAGGTCACGAGCGTCGCGGCGGGCGTGGGGTCGATCAAGCAGTCCCTGCAAAAGGCCCGCGCCGAGCGCACGCCGCAGCAGCAGATCGCCGACGCGGTGCTGCTCATGGGCGCCAAGGACTACGACCGCGCCGCGGGCGTGCTCAACCAGGTGATCGAGAAGTACCCCGACAACGTCACTGCCTACCCCGACGCGCTCTCGCTGCTCGGTGAGGTCTACTTCCGCTCCAACCAGCTTTGGTCGGCGCGGAGGGTGTTCCAGAAAATCGCGAAGAGCTCGGACGATCCGAAGTACGGACCGTACCTCTCCAAGTCGCTCGCCCGGTTGGTGGACATCGCCATGCGCAAGCGCGACGAGGCGCTGCTCGCGGACGTGCTCGCGTCGATCGACAAGGCCCCGCCGTCGGCGGCTTCGCTGCTGACCTATGCGCGAGGCAAGGCCCTCATCGCCAAGAAGGACTACCCCGCCGCCAAGAGCGCGCTCGGTGGCATCGATGACAAGAGCGAGTATGCCCACCAGGCCAAATTCCTGCTCGGCCTCATCGCGGTGAAGGAGTCCACGCCGGCTCCCGTCAAGCTGGAGGACGGAGACGAGCCGCCCCCCGTGCCCAAGGAGCGTTACGCCGGCGCCGTGGACCTGTTCCAGAAGGTCACCCAGATGCCCCCCGACACCGAGGCCCATCGTCAGGTGATCGATCAGGCGTGGCTGGCGGTCGGGCGGCTATTCTACGAGACCAACCAGCTGAACCAGGCGATCGCCGCCTACAACAAGATCGATCGAGCCTCGAGCGAGTTCGGCACCATGCTGTACGAGCTCGCGTGGGTGTACGTGAAGCTCGGCGACGCCGACCGAGCGCTGCGTGCCCTCGAGGTGCTGGCGGTCGCGGACCCGAAGGGCCAGAACATCGCCGATGGCACGCTGCTCCGCGGCGATCTCATGTTGCGAGCGGGCAAGTTCGACAAGGCCTTGAAGACGTACGAAGGCTTCAAGACCACCTACGATCCGATGCGCGAAAAAGTGGAGGCCTTCCTGGCTTCGACCAGCGATCCGGGCGCCTACTACGACAAGCTCACCAAGAAGGAGTTCGAGACCGGGGACGTGAGCTCGCTGCCTCCGGTCGCGCTCGAGTGGGCGCGCGAGGCGGAAGATGGCGACGCGGCCTTCGGCATCGTCGACGACATCGGTGAGTGCCGAGATCTCCTCGCGCAGAGCAACGACATGGTCGAGCGTCTCTCGGCGGTGCTGAACTCTCCTGCCCGTGTTCGCGCGTTCCCCGAGCTCAAGGCTGGAATGGAGCGCGCTCTCGGCAGCTTGAATCGCACCGCGCTTGCTCGGCTGACGCTGGCCGAGGGGCTGGAGGACGTCGACGACGACGAGCTCAGCGGCGAGATCAAGACCGTGCGTGCGGAGCGCCGGTCGCTCGAGGCCCGCCTCAAGAAGCTCCCGACCACGGACGCCGACTTCGCCACCCGAGAGCTCGAGGCCGAGCGGCAATGGAACCGCGTGTCGCAGGGCGTGCAGCGACTCGAGCTGCAGGTGAACCAAAACCAGGCGATCGTGAACGGTCTGCGACGCGTGATGGGCGAGGGGAGCTCGCTCGGGGTGGTTCGCGACCCCGCGTCGATCACCGCTTGGGAGGGACAGATCAAACAAGAAGAAGGCGACATCAGCGTGTACCGCACGCAGATCGAGGCGCTGCGCAAGATGATCCGCTCGGGGCGGGTGACGGCGGGCTTCGGCGATCAACGCTTCGTGGAGGACGAGCAGGTTCGTGGGCGCTACGCCCAGGTTCTGCGCCAAGAGCTGGAGCTCGCCTCCGGTGGCGTCGCGGGCGGGAGCGTCGCCGGCTACGCCAAACGCGCGCTGCCCGTGGTGAAACAAGCCGACGACGCAGACACGTCAGTGAACGGCATCAAGACCGAGATCGAAGCCGAGGTCGAGAAGAAGACCCAAGGTGTGATCGCCGAGGTCGCCACCGAGACGAAGAACCTGGTGGGCTATCAGGTGCGGCTCGAAGAGCTCGACGGTCAGGCTCGCGTGCTCGTCGGGGAAGTGATGATGCGCAACTTCGGCTTCGTGCGTGACCGCCTGAAGTCGATGGTGCTGCGCGCGGATGTGGGGATCACCCAGCAAGCGTGGGAGGTCCGCGAGGACGAGATCACGCGCGTGCGCACGCTGCAAAGAGAGCGCTCGCAGCAGGAACGCCTGCTCCGCGAGGAGCTCACCGAAGTGCTCGATGACGCTGGCGAGAGCGCAGAGGAGCAGAAGTAGTCATGGCTCAAAAGCTTTCCTCCACCGTGGGCAATCGTGTGGCGCGCGTGCTGCGCGGCGCGCTGCTCGGCGCTCTCGTGTGCGCCGCCGTGCCGCGCACCGTCGGGCCTTCGTTCGTCAGCGCACAGCCGGCCCCCAGCGCGTCCGGCAGCGCGTCCGCCGCGCCGTCCGCCTCCGCCGCACCGAGCGCACCCGCTGCGCCATCGGCCTCGGCGGCTCCGAGTGCGTCCGCGTCGGCCGCGCCCCCGCCGTCGCTCCCGAGCTCCCCGGCGATGCCGGCAAAAGTGCCCGGTCCTCCTGACCCCACGGCGGACCAGATCGCCGCTCTGGCGGAGCTGCAGCGCGAGGCCAACGCGTACGAGGCCAACGCGAAGGAGTACCGCTCGACCATCACCCGCATCGTCAAACACCACTACGAGGAGCGAAAGCGCCGCATCTTGTCCGCGCTGGATCGCGAGCTGGCGATCGAGAAGAAGGCGCTGATCGACGCGCGCGAAGAGGCCATCCGCCGGCTCGAGATCTTCATCGAGCGCTACAGCGGGGCGAACGCTCACCCCGAGAACACGCCCGACGCGATGTTCCGGCTCGCCGCGCTGTACGAAGAGAAGGCCCGCGCAGAAGAGGCCGACATCTCCGAAGAGGAGTTGGCGGAGCGGTTGAACAAGGCCATCGCCCTGTACAAGCGCATCATCAAAGAGTTCCCCAAGTATCGAGAGCTCGCTGGCGTCTTCTACTACCTTGGGCACGCGCTCAACGACTCGAACCGCAAGCCCGAGGCTCAGCAGGTCTGGCGCTCGCTCGTGTGCAAGAACGTGTACGCGTACCCGGTAGCAGCGGACCCCAAGGATCCCAACAAGGACGTGGTGAACCCGCTGCCGCAGGACCACGACGACAAGTATTGGCAGGAGTGGGAGCGACGCCACCCGGAGCCGATGAAGACCAAGGGAGGAAAGGCTCCAGCGCGCCCGGCGCCCAAGCCTGGCAAGAAGAACCCCGGCGACGACCTGGTCGACGAGACGGTGTTCCAGAACCCGTACCCGCAGAATTGCGTTGCGATCGCGCAGAAGACGTTGGCTGGTCAGGACCCGCGTTATGTGGCCGAGGTGTGGTGGCTGATCGGGGACTACCACTTCAACGAGGTCGGTCGTGAAGGCGGCGCTTTCAACTTCAACCGCGCGCAGGCCGCTTACTCGAACTCGCTGCAGTTCAAGAAGCCGCCCATCTACGGCGTGTCGATGTACAAGCTCGCCTGGACGTTCTTCAAGCAGCAGCGGTTCAAGTCGAGCGTCGTTCAGTTCGTCGAGCTGCTGCGCTACGCCGACGAGCAAGAGAAGCTCACCGGTGATCCCGGCTCCGACTTCCGCGGTGAGGCGTTCACCTACATCGCTGGGTCACTGACCTACCTGGACTTCGACGGCCCGGGGCCGGACGAGCCGTACATCCCGCGCAACGACGTGCTCGACACCGAGACCGATCCCAAGAAGCAAGAGCAGAAGATGCGCATCGCCATCGAGCGTGTGCAAGACGAAGCGCTGATCCCCCAGAAGGAGAAGTGGACGGTCGAGATCTATAAGGCGCTGGCCCAAGAGTTCAAGGAGCTGAACCAGTACCGCAACACCATCGAGATCAGCGAGCTGATCCTGCAGAAGTGGCCCATGGATTGCGGCGCGCCTGTCGTGCAGAACCAGGTCGCGGAGATCTACGACACCATGACGCGGCAGTCGAAGGAGGGCACCGCGGAGTACCAGGAGAACTCCAAGAAGGCGCTCGAGGCACGCACCAAGCTCGCCGAGTACGTGGGCGCCAACAAACCGTGGACCCGTGCCTGCATCAACGACCCGGAGGCCATCCAGACGGCGGAGCGGTTGGTGCGCGGTGGGTTGCGCCGCGCCGCGGCGGATCACACCAACGCCGGCCGTGCGCTCTCGGAAGAGGGCTTGAAGAGCCAAGACAAGGCCGACCGCGAGAAGCTGTTCGAACGCGCGCTGAAGGAGTACCAGATGGCGGCGCAGGGTTGGGAGGGCTACCTGACGCAGGACGAGAACTCGAGCGATGCGTACGAGAGCCGCTACTGGTTGGCTGACGCGCACCACATGATCATCGTGTTGACGGTGGCGATGGATCGCTCCCCGACCGAAGAGCAGGTGAAGGTCGCACGCTCCACTGCGATCGCGGTGCGCGACTCCAACGAAGACAGCAAGTACCTGCAGCCGGCGGCATTCTTCGTGGTGGATGTGGCCTACCAACAGCTGCAAGACCAGTACAAGCGCCACAAGAACACCAACGGCGCCGAAGGCATCGAGCTGCGCGACGGCGTGAAGATCGAGGGCGAGGGGGCCGAGTCGAAGGTGGTCAAGCTCCCGATCCCACCTGCGGTGATCGCGACCATGGCCGCACGTGAGGAGTACATCAAGCGCGTGCCCGAGAGCGTCGACGTGAAGGTCGACGTCGAGAAGATGGACCTGCCGCAGGCTCAGGTCTACGAGTTCGACATCGCCAACTACTACTTCGTGTACGGCGAGTTCGCAGAAGCTCGCAAGCGCTTCACGCCGATCTACGAGCAGCAATGCGGCAAGACCCCCTACGGCTTCAAGGCCTGGGATCGGCTGCGCTCGATGGCCGCCTTCGAGCGCAACGCCGCGGAAGCACGGCGCTTGGGCGAAGCGGTGGCCACCAAGAGCTGCGCCATCACCGAGGAGGGCAAGGCGCTCGAGGGCAAGGTCGCCTCGGACACCGTCTCGCAGGGGTTCTACCAAGACGCGTACGCGGCCTACCAGGAGGCGGAGAAGATGCCCCCCGGACCGAACCGAGACGCGGCCTGGCGCAAGGCGGGCGCCCTGTACAAGGTCGCGCTCGAGAAGGCGCCTTCCCGCAACGAGGCGCCGGAGGCAGCGATCTTGGGCGCGAAGTCGTTCAAGCAGGTCGGCGAGTACGACGACGCCATCGCGATGTACTCGCTCTTCATCAAAGAGTACGGCGGCGACGAGAAGCTGGCCGCGCTCGAGAAGGGCGATCCCAAGGCGAGCCCCCCCGTCCCGGCCGATCCCGGCGAGTACCAGAAGCGCCTCACGAACCTGAAGCTCGCCAACGACGAGCTGAAGAAGGCGTACGTCCTGTTCTTCAACTACCGCTCTGCCGCCGACACGGCAGACATCATCAGCAAGAACAAGCGCTTCACGGAGGCCGACCGGCGCAGCGCGGCGACGGATGCCGTCATCCTCTACGCCAACATCGGCGACGACGAGAAGCTCTTGGCGGCCCGCCAGACGCTGTACGGCCTGAATGCTCCCGTGAAGCAGAAGATGGAGGTCGACTACCTGGTGGCGACCGCCGACTTGAAGCGTTGGGACGAGAACGGCGCAGACGATGGCGCCAACCGCAGCGCGCGGCTGAAGGCCATCGGCGCGATGGAGGCCTACTACCAGAAGAACCGCAACACCAAGGAGGCGGCGCCCTACCTGGTGCGGGCGGCGTACTACGCCTCCAAGGGGCATCGCATCGGCAAGGACGGCAAGGCCAAGGATTGGTGCAGCAACACCATGAAGGCGTTCGACACGTTCAAGGCCGGCGCCAACGAAGGCGGCAAGAACGCCGCGCTCGGCAGCGAAGAAGCCGACATGGCGGCCGAGTGCGCCTACCTCGCCATCGACGCGCAGCTGCGCGACAAGTTCGACTACGACACGGGCCACCACCGGTACGAGGGGGTGATCGACAAGGTCAAAGAGAAGTTCGAGAAGGACATGAAGGAGGCCAACGACACTTGGTTCCCCAAGCTCCAGACCGTGATCGACACCTATGTCTCGCCCAAGTGGAGCGTGGCCACGCGTGCCCGCCAGGGGTCGTTGTACGACTCCTGTCGCACCGGCCTGTACAACGCCACTCCTCCGCAGGTGAAGCTCTACACGGAGAAGGAGGAGCGCCTGCTCAAGCTCGCGGAGACGAGCGACCGTGAAGACCTGCAGGAGCAGGCCGACGCGATCCGACAGAATCGCCGTGAGCAGTGGCGCGCGGCCCGTGAACGTGCCCTCGACGACGCTGACAAGGCGATGGTGAAGTTCTACGCAGAAGCCGTGGTGTGGGGCAAAGCGTACAAGGTGCGGACGGACGCGATCGACCAGGCGATCCGGCGCCTGGCCTTCTTCACCGACATCTTGGGCAACCCCAAGATGAAGGACTATTCGCAAGGTGTGGTCGACCCCGATACCAAGTCTGCGTTCGTCTACACCGACAACATCTTCCTGCGATCCCGGCCCGGTCTCACCAAGGACCCGTCCGCCGACGGCATGCCGGTGGCGTTGCCCGCCGGCCCGTGACCGTGGCGCCCACGTCTCGTTTGGTTCATCCTATGTGCTCCGTCGCTCTGTCGAGGCCCGTATGAGATTCTCCCGACCGCTGATCCTGTTGGCGTGGGCGCTCGTCGCCGGCGTCGGGTGCACCGAGGACGAGCCCCCCAAGGTGCCGCTCGCGGGGGGTGGGAACGTGGGCGTCGGCGACCTCACCGGAACCCCCAAGCCTGGCCAACAGTGGACGATTCAAGACACCGGCAGCGGGGCCGGCATCGGTCAGAACCGCCCCAAGATGAGCGACGCCGCGCTGGGGCCATTCCAGCAGGGCATGACAGCGTTCGTGAGCGGAGACCTGCAGACCGCGAAGAAGCTGTTCCAGCAAGCGACGCAGGCCGACCCCAAGGCGTTTCAAGCCTACTACTCGCTGGGCGTGGTGCAGGAGCGCCTGAAGGACGACGCCGGCGCGCTCGCGAGCTACAAGCAGGCCTACACGATCATCAACGACTACGAGCCGGCGATCGTCAGCTGGGCGCTGCTCAAGGCGCGCAAAGGCAACACCAGCGAGGCCGACTCGTTCCTCACGCAGAAGCGCAACCAGATCCCCAAGTCGGCCGCGGTCCTCGCGGCCCTGGCCGAGGTCAAGTCGCTGGCCAAAGACAGTGGTAGCGCACAGACCTTGGCGGGTGAGGCGCTGAAGCTCAACCCGGACTACAAGCCGGCGATGGTAGTCATCGCGCGGGACTACTACCGCGCTCGCAAGATCGATCTCGCGCTGTACGCGCTGAAGGCGATCCTGGATGGGTACGACGCCGAGAACCCGCCTCGCGACAAAGAGAACGCCGAGGCGCTGCTGCTCCGTGGCCTGATCTACAAAGAGCAAGGCGACCGCGCCGGCGCGATGGACCAGTTCACCAAGGCGGTCGGGCGCAGGCCCGACCTGGTCGAAGCCCGGGTGCAGCTCGCCACCTTCCTGCTCCAATCTGGGAGCGGCGACCAGGCGCAGCCCCTTGTGGAGGGGGCGCTGCGCTTCGACGGTGACAACCTCTCAGCCCACCTGTTGCTCGGCGACTGCTACCGACTGCAAGGCAAGATCGCCGATGCGAAAGCTCGCTTCGAGTACGTGCTCAGCAAGGATGCGAGCCTGGCCCAGGCCCACTACAACTTGGGCCTGCTGTACCTGTTCGCGCCCTCGGTGCCGAAGATGACGCCGATGCAACAGGTGGACGCCGCCACCGCGTCGCTCAAGAAGTTCCAAGAGCTGCGCAACAAGGGTGAGTCCGACGACTCGGACGAGCTGCTGGCGCGCGCCAAATTGAAGCGCGGTGAGCTCGAAGCTGCACAGCAAGCCGCGGCCGCGCCACCTCCACCTCCCGCTGCGCCGGCAGCACCGGCCGGTGGCGACGCCAAACCCGACGACAAGAAGCCAGACGACAAGAAGTGATGAAGGAGCCCAACATGAGCCTAAGAGTCTTCACGATCGGGTTGTTGACCACGCTGGCGCTCCCCGTTTCGACGGCCATGGCCGACGGCTCACAGGCCGGACGAGGCGTGATCACCACGCCGGATGTGGTCATCACGTCGCGCGCTGCGCGGCCCCAAGCGGCGGTGGCGATCTCGCGCATCGCGCCGAAGCTGACGCTGCTCGAGCTGAAGCAGCTCTTCGTGCAGCGCATCGAAGAGAGCCTCACCCGCGGCGGGTTTTGAGGACGAGAGGGACGCACATGAAACGTGCTCTGTCGACTGGAGCTGCGGCCGTGCTGCTGGCGCTCGTGCTGCCCGCCGAGGCGCGGGCGCAAGACAAGAAAGAAGGCGGCGGGCGAGGGGTGATCACGCTCGCCGAGGTGACCATCACCGGCCGCATCCAGAAGCCCATCGCCGCTGTCGATGTCAGCCGCATCCAGCCCAAGCTCACGTTGGCGGAGCTGCGACAACCGTTCCTCGAGCGCATCGAGAAGGCGATCTACCGGGACCCGTTCTGACAGGTGGACTCGTCGTGGGTCGTGGGGCTCGGGCTCGCAGCGAGCGCTGGCGCCAGCCTGCTGTTGGCCACTTCGCAGTGGCTCGGCAGCTCTCGCGGGCCCAGCGCGGCGCTCGCGGGCCTGATGCCGAGTGTCAAACGCTTGGAGACGACCGCTCGAAGCTCGGCGCTGGCCACACGGACGTCGCCCGGCAGTTGGGAGGGCGAGCTCGCGCGCGCCATCGCCGCTGCCGAAACCGAGCCCGAGCGGGTGGATCTCGCAAGCGAAGCCGTGGCGGAGCTTGGCTCGGCGTGGGCTCGACGTGATCGCTGGGCTTGGTCGGCGCTTCGACTCCAAGCGCTGTCGGCGGTGCTGATGGCCGCGTGGGCCATGGCCCAGGGAGCGCGCGAAGCGGCGACGTGGGCGCTGCTGGTGGGGCTCGCGGTGGCGATCGTCGTCCACCTGATCGGAAGATCCGCATCGGCGCGCGAGCGGGAGCAACGCTCGCGGGCCGACGAATTCGTGCGCGCCCTGTTTCCGAACGTGGGCGAATCACCGCCCATTCGCGGCTCCAAGGGCGCTCGACGAGCTGGGGGAAGACGCAGGCTGGACCGGTCCGCCTCGCCTATGTAAACTTTTGGAACTTCCGAACATCGTCGGCGTCTCACCCAACGCACCCCCATCCCGAGCGCAGACAGCGGAGCCTCTTTCCATGACCCAGCCCTCTACGAATCCTCAGGCGCAGCGGCCCGGACAAATGACGGCGGTAATGCGGGCGATGCCGCAAGCCACCGGTCCCAAGGTGCTGCGCATCGGCTTGGTTCAGGGCGGCAAGGTGATCGAGGAGCGCGTCATCAAGCAGCGCACCCACGTCTTGGTCGGTCCGAGCGAGAAGAGCACCTTCGTGCTCCCGACCAAGAACCTGCCCCCGACGTTCAAGCTCTTCGAGCTGGTGGGCAACGACTATTGCCTGAATTTCCTCGATGGCATGACGGGTAGGGTGGCGCTCAAGACGGGCATCAGCGATCTGGCCGCGTTGCGTGGCCAGGCGCGCAGAGTGCAGCAGGGGCCAGCGCAGGCTTACCAAATCACGCTGAATGATGACGCCCGTGGCAAGGTGGTGATCGGCGAGACCACGTTCCTGTTCCAGTTCGTCGCGCCGCCGCCGATCCAGCCGCGCCCGCAGCTGCCCGTGTCGGTGAAAGCGGGCCTGGTGATCGACTGGACGACCACGATCATCGCGGCGTTTTCCTTCTTGTTCCACTTCGGCTTGATCGGTTCGATCTACTCCGACTGGATGGACCCGCCGGTCGACGACGAGCTCAGCGTGCAGCAGCTGATCGAGGCTGTGAAAGGCCTCCCCCCGCCGCCGCAGCCCGAGCAAAAGGAAGAGAACGTCGAGGTGGTGGCGACCGCCACCGCGCAAGCCACGGCCGAGGCCGCTGCGCCCAAGGCTGCCGCAAACGCCAAGGGGGCGGGACCGGCCAAGAACGCCGGATCGATCAGCGACGCCCGCGCGTCGCAGATCTCCAACGACTTGGCAGCGCTCGACATCCAGATGTTCGGCGCGCTGAACTCGCAGGGCGTGTCCACCGACCGGGTGCTGAACTCGGGCGACGTGCCGCTCTCGCTGCTGAACGACGCCGCCAATTCCAGCGCCGGCGCGGGCAAGGGCAGCATCGGCAACCTGAATTTGGCGGGTGGTGGAGCCGGTCAGTTCGGGCCTGGTGGGGGCGGCGATCTCAGCAAGCTGGGCAACAAGGGCTCGGGAGAGGGGCCGGCCGCTGCAGGCACCGCCAAGAAGGTCGAAGGACCCAAGGGCAACGCGGCCATCGGTGGCGCTTCCGTGTCCGGCGGCTCGGTCGGGAACGCCGGCGCCGTCGTGGCTGGTATGGCCGCGGGCTTCCGCCGTTGCTACAACCGTGGCCTGCAAGAGGACCCGAACATGAAGGGCTCTGTCCGCATCACCGCCAAGATCGGGCCGAACGGCGAGGTGCTCAGCGCCAGCCCGTCCGGGGGAGGCGGGCTGTCCGGCACCGTGACGTCGTGCGTGGCCTCACGCGTGTCCAGTGCTCAGTTCGATAAGCCAGAGGGCGGCGGCGCGACGATCGTCATTCCGGTGTCCTTCTTCCCGCAGTGAGCGCGCTCCCACGCCAGCCAGCCCTTGAATGGCCCGTGGGCGTGCCGCACCAAAGAGAAGTCAGGTAGGGCTCCGCGTTGACAGCGCGGGGCTCCCCTGGGTACGCTTCCAACGCTGTTTCCTCGGTTGCCGAGGTGCTCGGAGTTCTTCTCCGAGCTTGGAGGGCTTGCATGGACCGCGCTCGCACTGTTCGCCTCGTCGCTGCTGCGCTTTTCACCCTGGGTGTGGGGCAGGGAGTGGCCATCGCTCAAGGCGGTCCGGATGCCAACAGCCCGCCCGGCGGGCCAGGTGACGTGAACGCTGGCCTGCAGACGCAAGTCAGCCTGACGCCCCAACAGCAGCTGACCCAGGCCGACGGCGACATGGCCAAGATGGAGCAAGCTCGCTCCAACGTGCGTCGCCAGCTGATGGAGGCGCGCGAGCAGCGCGACGTCGTGAAGACGCTGTGCCTGAACGACAAGCTCACTCAGCTCAACGTGGCGATCGCTTCGGCGCAGGAGCGCCGTGACGCGCTCGCGGCCGCCGTCAAGCGGGGCGACAAGGATCTGTCCACTCACGAGTTCACCATCCTCAGCGTGCTGAGGCAGCGATCGGATCAGCTCGCCACCGAGGCCAACCAGTGTGTCGGCGAAGAAGTCGGCGTGGTGGGCCAGTCGTCCGTGACCACGACGATCGACAAGAACTTGCCGGAGGAGGATCCCTCCGAGTACCCCACGTTCACCGTCGTGGTCGATCCGCCGGACTGCGCGAGCTGCATCCTGTAAAACGTTTGCGATTCACCTGGCAAGCCAGGTGAGTTGCCCGATGGACCGCGCGTTGGATGGGCATCGTCGGTGAATGGGTTCTGGGGTTGGGCCCACGGGGGCACACGCGTCGCGCACTCGACACATGGCTGAGAAGCAAGAAGGTGATCGTTTGAGGGGGTTGCTGCGGGCCTGGGTTCCTTGTACCCCTACCGCACGCTCGGTGCAGTCGACGGGCCTGTGTCCTGGCCGCCGCGTGGCCGCGCGGTGGTTCGTGTCGGAGTCAACAGCGTGGTTCGGAGAGGCGGGGGCGCTGCGTGCGCACCGCGAGCACCTGAGATGAGTCGATCCCTTCTCTTTGCATCTTTGCCTTCCGCGTTGCTGGTGGGAGCCGCGTTGTTCGCGCCGCAGCAGGCCGCCGCGCAGACGCAGCCGTGGCTCTCGGACCGCCGCTACACCGAAGGCAAGGGCATCGAGGTGGGCAACTTCGAGCTGCACCCCGGCGTGGCCGCGGAGTTCGGCTACGACATGAACTACTTCCGTCGCGCAGACGACGAGGATCCAATCGGCAGCCTGCGCTTGCGCATCACGCCGTCCTTCTCTGTCTCCACGCTCGGACCGCAACGACGCGAGCCGGGCACCGACGCACCTGCCGTCCAGTTTCGCGCTGGCATCCACGCCACGTACGACGAGTTCTTCCCGGTCTCGGGCGGGCAAGCGGGCAAGGATGCCATGGCCGAGAATCGCAACCTCGGCGGTCGTGTCGACTTCAACCTGGACTTCTTTCCCGGCCGCGTCGTGTTCGGCAGCTTGCACGGCGGGCTCACGCGCAACATCGAGCCCTCCAACATCGGCGTGCAAGCCGAGAGCTTCAACCGGCTCGTGCCCGATGCAGGTGGCGAGATCGGGTTTGCGCCCGGCGGCGGCATGTTCGACTGGCGCTTCGGCTACGACTTCATCGGCACGATCTTCGAGAACGGCGACTTCACGCAGCTGAACAACTTCAACCACGACATCAAGACCCGCGGCCGCTGGCGTTTCTTGCCGCGCTCCGCGCTGACCTTCGATGGGCGCTTCAGCTTCGTGAACTACCCAGACGCCACGGACAAGACCGACTCGCACCCGATGCGTGCTCGCATCGGTTACAACGGCCTCATCACCAACTCGTTCGCGGTGCTGGCCATGGGCGGGTGGGGAGCGAGCTTCTACCAGTCGGATGCTCCGCAGGACTTCGACAGCTTCATCGGGCAGGCGGAGGTCAAGTGGCTGATCACGCCCTCCCCCAGCAACGACCCGGCCGCCGCCACGCTCTCGTTGTCCTCTTTGGCGGCAGGCTTCACCCGCGACTTCGCCGACGCGTACATCGGGACGTACGAGGAGATCAACCGCGGCTACCTCAAGTTCTCGTACATGTTCGCAGGGCGCTTCTTGCTGATCGTGGACGGTGGCGTCGCCGCGGTGGTCTACCCACCGATCGAGAGCTTGGGCACCGACTCGTTCACCACCATCCGCATCGACCCTTCGGTGTTCGGCGAGTATCGGTTCTTCGACTTCTTTGGTGTGAACGCCACCGTGCGCTACGACACCAACATCACCGACCAGACCGTTTCGAGCGGTGATACCAACGAGCAGCTCCAGTGGCAGCGATTCCAGGCCTACCTAGGCGCCCGAGTGATGTGGTGACAGCGCGCGGCCTGATGGCCGCGGTGATGTTCTTGCTCTGGTTCGTGCTCGGCTGCGAGTACGGCCCTGTCAAACCGCCGGACTTGCCGCCGCCCATTCACGCGACCACGTTGGGTGTGGGCGATGAGCTTGAGATCCGCATCGTCGGCGCCAAGGATCTGCCCAAGGACTACAAGGTCGCGCCCGACGGCACGGTCAACCTGCCGTTCATCGGCGCGACCGTGATCGTGGACATGGAGCCGAACGAGATCGAACAGCTGGTGAAGCGGAAGCTGGTCGAGGGGGAGTTCTACAGCGACCCGCAAGTGAGCGTCGTCGTGCGCGCCTACCTCTCCAAGCGGGTGAACATCACGGGCCAGGTCAAGAAGCCGGACTCGTACCCGCTGAGCCCTGGCATGGGCTTGCTCAAGCTGGTCTCGCTGGCCGGGGGCTTCACCGACATCGCGGACGAGGACCGCATCATCATCCAGCGGCGCACAGCCAAGGGCGGCACCAAGATCGACATCGTGAGCTACGACGACATCCGCGATGGGCGCATGTCGGATGTGTTGCTGCAAGCAGGGGACTACGTCGAGGTGAGCAAGAGCCGGATCTGAGAGCTCAGCGCTTGCGGCGCAGCTCCCAAGTGCGCTTGCCGCTCTCGAGCGGCGCGGCCTCTTCCACGGCCAGCATGCTGATCGCCACTTCACGAACGCGGCTGTCTCGCACTTGCTGCAGCCGCAGTCGCTCGCCATCGCTCGAGAGCACCACGCAGTGCCCAAACGCGAAGTGGTTCACTTCGTCCCCGTCCTCGGGGTAGCGATCGAGCGACGTGTCGACAGCGGTCGGTCGCTTCGGCAACGTGCCAGAGGACCCAAACGGCGGAGGCTCCTTGCCGGCCTGTGGCGGCGAGGCGCTCGCGTTGACCAGTGCAGGCGCCGGGCTGGGCGTGGGCTCCGGAGGTGGGGGGCTCGGCGCGGCGGCACTCGGCGCCGCGGGTTGCGGCGGGCCGGGAGTCGTGGGCGGGGGAGCCAAAGCGGTCGCCGTGGCAGGCCTCACGAGCTGCGCGGTCTCGGCCCCAGGGCTGGGACCGAGAACCGTGAGCCACCCTGAGACGACGGTCGCGCTCACGAGCACCCCCGCGACGGTGCGGCCTTCGCTCCCCCGATGCACGACACCCATGAGGGTGAGCGCGCCAGCGTCCTCGCCACCACCCTTGAGCGACACCAAGTCCCACTCGCCGGTCAGCGCGACCTCGGCCCGCTCGCCGCTGTCGTTCTTGACCCACAGGAGGGGGTCGCGCACTTCGCCGAAGCCGTCGATCGTGAACGGCCCCCGCGAGCGCTTGAGCGTGCTCTCGAGCTCGCCCACCAGGTCCGTGCCGGCGGGGAGCGCGATCGATTGGAAGGATGCAGCGTGCCAGACCATCACTGTTCTCCTGGATTCTTGGGCTCGGCGCTCGCGAGCAACGTGATGTCCACGGGCGCCGCGCCTTGCGTACGTTTCTGGCTGTGATCGCCTGCCGCGGCGCTGATGCGCTGAGCGGGGATCCCCTGCTCGACCAAGATTCGTTTCACTTCTTGCGCGCGCTTGAGCGCCAGCGCGTCGTTGCCGTCAGCGTACGCCTCCACCACGATCTGGGCCTGGGCGGCGCGGGGCTTGAGCAGCCGCGCCGCGGCTCGCACCTGGTTTGCCAACGCGGCGTTCAGCTCTGCTTTGCGGGGAACGAACGATCCGGCATCAACGAACACGACGCGATCCTTGGCCAGGCTCACCAGCTTCTTCGCACCCGGCTCCGGGCAGCCGTCATCGTCGTCCTTGCCGTCGAGCGTCTCCGCGTCGTTGGGGCACAAGTCGTCGCCGTCCAGCACGCCGTCGTCGTCGTTGTCGAGATCGGGGCAGCCGTCCGCGTCCGCGAACTTGTCGACGTCCTCGCGATCGACGGGGCACTTGTCGTCCACATCTAGGACGCCGTCGGCGTCGTTGTCGGGGTCGGGGCAGCCGTCCGCGTCGCGGAAGCCGTCCTTGTCCTCTTTGCCGAGCGGGCATTCATCCTTGGCGTCCAGTGTGCCGTCGCCGTCGTTGTCCGGATCAGGGCAACCATCGGCGTCGTTGAAGCCGTCTTTGTCTTCCTTCTCGTTGCGGCACTCGTCTTCCTCGTCGGGTACGCCGTCGCCGTCGTCGTCGTCGTCCGGGCAGCCGTCGTCGTCCTGGAAGCCGTCCACCGTCTCGGCGGCGTCCCGACAGCGGTCCTTTGGGTCCGGGACGCCGTCGGCGTCGTTGTCAAGGTCGGGGCAGCCGTCCTGATCCTGGAACCCGTCCCGATCCTCTGGCACGCGGACGCAGTTGTCGTCGCGATCGAGCACGCCGTCGCGATCGCTGTCGAGCGCTCGGGGAGCGTACCCCGCGGCGAACGAGAAGCGCAGCTCGGGGGACGTGGCAGCGGACGCGGTGAGCGGGATCGAGCTTCCGCCGGCAACGTGAAAGAAGATGTCGCCGGACAGGAAAGGTGCACTGCGCACCGACGCGATCCACTCGGCAGGGGTCAGCACCGGCGCGTCGCCGGCTTGCGCTTCGAGCACCGGCAGCGCGAACGCCTCGGCGCCCACCGAGAGCCCTGCCGGCTCCCACACGACCACGTTCGCGCCCAGCGCCGCCCCGAGCTGGCTCCCCCAGGTGGCGTCCCCGAGCGCTTCTTTGCGTCGGATGCGGCTGCTCACCTCGGCGGCGGCCTCGAACGGCCCCACGCGGTAGCTGCCCGTCAGCGCGGGCACGAAGGTGCCGCCGCGCGCGCCCGCGAAGGCCTCGCCGTCGCCGAGCGGAGCGGCCACCTCGAAGCGACCCGTGAGCGCGAGGCCCTCGGCGTCCGCGGTCCGCTCGCGGCGCACGAAGGTGTACGCCACCCCCAGCCTGGGGTCCCGCATCACGCTCCGGGTGAGGGCCTGATCGCTGCCGTCGATGGCGGCCAGCCCGGCGCCGTCTTGGTACAGCGTGGCGGCAGAAGCGAGCGTGACCTCGAGCCCTTCTGCCACGCCCAGCGACAGCAGGAAGGTCATGCCGAGCGCGTTGTCGACCACGTACACTTGCCGCGGTTCGAGCGAAGGGCCCGGAATTTCGAGCCGGATCGGCCGCCGCTGGTAACTGACGAGCGCTCCGAACGCGACCTCGCCCGCCGGCGTCGACTCGGTGGGCCCCAAGCTCAGGAACGCGGAGGACCCGGGCCGAGCCCATAGATTGTCCACGTCGACGCACGTGGAGAGGCCCTGGCGCGGCTCGCAATCGTCCGCGCGGCTCTCGCGGACAACCGCGAGCGAAGCGCCCAAGAGCAGCGCAACCCGAAGCTGGGCTCGCATTCGGTCCGTGTCTAGCAAAGGGAGGGGCCGTGAGCTATCTGCTTTCGCATCATGGGCGGTTTGTCCGAGAGCTTGCCGCTGTTGTTGGGCTCGCGGTCGCCGCGGCGAAGGGAGCTGCTCGAGCGGCTGGGCATTCCCACGGCAGTGGTCGCGGTCGACGTGGACGAGCGTGTGGGCGTGGCAGAGGAGCCTCACCCGTACCTGGAACGCGTGGTCAGCTCGAAGCTCGCTGCCCTGCACAGGGTTGCCGGCCGGCCCCACGCCGCGCGGCTCGTGGCGGACACGGTCGTCGCGGTGGACGGCGAAATTCTGGACAAACCCAACACTCACGAGGACCGCGTGGCGGCGATTCGTCGAATCGCGGGCCGGGTGCATCAGGTGATGACCCGGTTTGCCCTGCAACGAGCGAGTGATCACGCAGTGTTGGCGCGCACGGTGACGACCCAAGTCTTCGTGAGGCCGCTGCCCGAGACTTGGATCGAGCGATACGCCGCGTCGGGGGACGGCGCAGACAAAGCAGGGGGGTACGGGATTCAGGGCTGGTTTGCGCTCGCCATCCCTCGCATCGAGGGGTCCTATTCCAACGTGGTGGGGTTGCCGCAGTGCGAGGTGGTGCAAGCCCTCGAGGACCTCGACCTCACGCCGTCGTCGCTGGGGCCGTGAGAGGGGTCTTCGACCACGTTCTGGCCGCGCCCGCACGAGCGGTGTTCGCGCTGGCGTTGACGGTGCGCCTGCTCGTGGTCGGCTGGGCGTACAACACCTTTCCGCCCACGGCAGACGGGACCTTCTACCACGAGCACGCCGTCCGCCTCGCTGCTGGGCGCGGGTACACCTGGGTGTGGGACGGGGCAGAGCAGGCGGTGGCGCACTATCCGGTCGGCTACCCCGCGGTGCTCGGCGCTTTCTACGCAGCCTTCGGCGCGGCGCCTGGCGTCGCCATGGTGGTCAACTCGGGGCTGGGGGCGTTGGGCGCGCTCGCGCTGTTTCTGGCCGCGGACGAGGTCGTGGGGCGCCGGCCGGCGCTGCTCGCGGGGGTGGGCTTCGCGCTGCACCCCGGGCTTCTGTCCTACACACCAGCCCTGATGACGGAGGGGGTGACGGCAGCGCTGCTGGCCGGCGCACTGCTCGTGGCTGCGAAGGCTCGCTCGGCCGGCAGAGGGGGCCCAGGTTGGCTCGTGCTGATGGGGCTGCTGCTGGGCGCCACCACCCTCATCCGACCACAGACGGCGCTCTTGCTGCCTCTCCTCGGCGCCTGCACGGGCATCGGCCGCGGCACCTTGCGCGCGCTGCTCTCGGCGCTGTTGGTGAGCGCGGCGGCGCTGCTGTTCGTGTTGCCTTGGACGCTCCGCAACTGCGCCGAGCTCGATCAGTGCGCGCTCGTCAGCACCAACGGCGGATGGAACCTGTTGATCGGGACGTACGCCGACGCGCGCGGTGGCTGGTTGCCGCTACGCATCCCAGACGCGTGCGCCGCGGCCTTTGGGGACGTGGCTCAGGACCGCTGCTTTGCGCGCGAAGCACGCCGCGTCATCGCCGCCGACCCGTGGGCGTGGGCCGCGCTCGTGCCGCTGAAGCTCGGGGTGACCTTCGACTATGGCGGCGCCGGAGCGTGGTACCTCCACGCCAGCAACCCGCAGGCGTTCCCGGCGGCCGCCAAGCTGGCGCTGGGGGGCATCGAGACACTCTTGCAGCGCATGCTGCTGGCGCTCGCCATCGTCGGTGCGGCACGAGCACACTTGCCGTCGTCGCGGCAGCGTCCGCTCGCCCACGCGCTCGGCGCCACCGCGTTTTTGCCCTGGGCTTGGGCGGCGCACCTGTTGTTCGTGCTGCTCGCCGCCTCCGCGCCGCTCTCGCTCGCACCAGGCCGGCGCTTTGCCTTGCGTGCCAGCGCTGCGCTGGTGGGCAGCACCGCCGCGGTGCATGCCGTCTTCTTTGGATCGGGACGCTATGGGCTCGTGTGCACCTCGGGTCTCTTGGCGGTGGCCGCGACCGTGTCTGCGCCCGTGTTCACGAAGCGCGGCAAGGCCGGAGAACTTTGACAGAGCTCTCGAGACCGCGGATGATGACGCGCCATGGCTCTCATCGAGACTGAAGAAGCAGCTCGCCGCCTCGCTCGCGCCATCGCCAGCGACCTCTCCCTCTACAACGAAGACAAGATCGTCAAAGGCATCCAAGAAGACGATCTCTTCAACTCGCTGGCAGAGGAGATCGAAGAGGGCCGCGCGCTGTACAAGAGCCGCGTCTCGGCCGACCTCTACCACAAGAATTTCTACGATCGCGCGCTGGTGGACATCCTGGTCAAGTCCAAGGGCCACGTGAAGTCCAAGGTCTGGTAGCGGTTCCGGGTAGCGCTGCGGGTCGCTCTTGGGGCGTCCCTAGTTTTCTTGTTGCGGTGTCTCGTCGCGAACTCGCTGACGCTCGCAAGTGGAGGCCGCGAAGAGACCCCGCGACAACGCGAGTCGTGTGGTCTCGCCCCCTATGTCGCTTGGCCGCCCTCCGGGCGGACTCAGCGCGCGCGAAGCGCCTGCAGGACTGCCAAAAAGTCGTCTGGCGGCTCGCTGACGAATTGGACGCGGCGACCCGTCGCAGGGTGGACGAAGCCGAGCAGCTTGGCGTGGAGCGCCTGCCGTCCCAGGCTGGCCGCGAGCCGCGCTAGCTCAGGGGATTTGGGGCGGCCCCCGTAGAGCGGGTCGCCCAGGATTGGCGTCTTGGCTTGCTCCGCGAGGTGGACTCGGATCTGGTGGGTGCGCCCAGTCTCGAGCGTGCAGCTGACCAGGGCGGCGAGCGCGAGCTGCTCGACCACACGCACGTGGGTGACCGCGCGCTTGCCGGTCGTCAAGTCCAGCGAGGTGAACCGCATGCGGTCGCGCGGGTTGCGGGCGTGCAGCGTCTCGATGGTGCGTCCACGTGGCCGGCCCGCCACGATGGCCAAGTACTCGCGGTCGATGTCATGACGCGCGAAGGCCGCACGCAACGCCTCGCGGGTGGAGGGGTCTTTGGCGATGACCAACAGGCCACTGGTGCCTTTGTCGAGCCGGTGGACCACGCCAGGGCGGTCCAGAGCCCCTTGTTCGGCCAGGGCGTCGCTGTCGAGCCCGCGCGCCAAGAGGCCGTGCACGAGCGTTCCGGACCAGTTCCCTTTGGCCGGGTGCACGACCAGGCCAGCGGGTTTGTCCACGACCCACAGGTGCTCGTCTTCGAACACGATCTCGAACTCGACAGAGGAGTCCGGGGCCAGCTCGGTGGCCGGCGGGGGGCCCGGGCTGACCTCGATGGTGGCGCCTGGCGGCACGAGCGTCGAGGCTCGACACTTCGCTCCCTGCACCAACACCCGACCTTCGACGATCCAGCGCTGCACCGCGGCACGCGAGGTCGATGCTCCGAGCAGACGGGCCACCAGTTTGTCCACCCGCTCAGGCTGCGTCCCAGCCAGGGTGAAGAGCAGTGGCGCGGGGCCGCTCAGTAGTCGCCGTCTCCGTCGTCGTCGGAGTCCGCGCTGCCGAGCTCCGGGTTCAACGCCAGGTGCGACTCCAGATCCTCGAGGCGAGCCTGCTCGGGGAGCTCGACCAGGCCGGCCTGCTCGGCCAGGTACAGGTCGAACGCCGTGTAGCGCGGCCAGAAGCGCACCAGCGTGTCTTCATGGTCGACGCCCAGGATCAGCAGCTCGCCGTCGCGTCGAGCCTCTCCCAGGTAGAGCACGTTCCACGGGTGACGGGGGCGGTTCGGCAGGCGGAGGAGCTTGGTGCGGATGTGCGAGTCCGTCCAACCCAGGTCCGTGCGCGCCTCTGCCAGCTTGCGGGCGCTCGTCAGTCGGGGGCGTGGCGCCTGCGGGTTCGCGCCGAAGCGCGCGCGGCCGTGCCAGCCCTTGCCCAAGCTCGCGAAGGTGAAATCGAACGACAGGAACGTTCGCAGCGTCGGAGGCAGCTCCACCATGAGCTTCGACTCCAGCGCGTCGAGTGCCGTTCGGCCTGCGCCCACGGGCGCGGCGCCACCCTTCTTGGCCACGCGGGCCTTGAGGGTCGTAATGACGTGCTGCACGAGCGGCAGACCGCGTTCGATGGTCGGCATGCGAAGGTCCATGCACCCGGAGGCCGGTGCACCACAAACAATGCACCTGCTTGGCAGGTGAACCAACAAGTAGCCAAGAATCCTCGGCTAAGAGCGGGCTAGCATGGGCCCGAACGGGAGTTCAAGCCTATTCTTGCGAGCGTGAGTTTTGCCCGAGCAACGCAGGGTTCTTCGCGCGCAGAATCGCCAGGGCCACGAAGCCGACCAGCACGGCGAACCAGAGCGTCGACAGGCGGGCCATGATCATCGTGGCGGTGGCGATCGGGCCGGGCACTCCGCCGATCGCCACCATCGACTCTTCCAGCACCTTCTCGGTGACGCCCAGGCCCCCGGGCACTGGCACCAGCGCGCCCGCCAACGTGGCGGTCGCGTAGAAGAACAGCGCCTTCAAGACCGGCAACTCCTGGCTGAAGCCACGCAGCAGCAGCGCGACCGCAACGCCCTCGAGCGCCCACCCACACACCGAGAGCAGGGACGGCACCAGCAAGTGTCGCGGCGAAGAGAGCGCGCGCAGCGAAACCAACGAAAGCTCGAGCTTGGGCATCGCCCGCGTCACCACGCGACCCGCGCCGCCAGGCAGTCGGGCCAGGGGCGCACAGAGGGAGAGCACCAGCCGCGGGAACATCACCAACGCGAGCAGCAGCAGGACGACTGCGCTACCCATGGCCGCCCAGAACAGACCCCCGGGAAACGTCGAGCCGCCCACGGTGATGAGCGCGATCACCCCGATCAAGTCGGTCAGGCGCTCCGCCACCACGATGGGGCCCGTGCGGGTCATGGGCACGGCACGCAGCCTGAACAACACGAACGATTTGAACACTTCCCCCACCTTGCCGGGGGTCACCGTCAGCACGAACCCAGACAAGAACACGAGCAGGCTCTCCCACCAGGGCAGCACGCGCCGTCCGCCTTCGTCGCGCGCGACGCCGAGCACTCCCAGGTAGTACTCCCACTTCAAGAACCGAAGCGCGTAGTTGGCGAGCGAGAGCCCGCAGGCCGCGGCCGCCGCCCACCAGGCGAATCGGGCCAGCTCCGCGCCGATCGCTTGCCAGCCGCGCACCAGCACGAGCGCGCCGTACAGCGCTACGCCGATCAACATCGCGATGAGAATGCGGCGAACGAGGGCGCCGCTGTCGTGTGCGCGGGCGTCTTCGTCGGGCGCGGTCATGGCCGGCGTTGCGGGCGCGACGACGGAGGGCCCGGTCGCACCGAGCCGCGCGACGAGATCGGCCCGACGTCGTCGCCAGCGCGGGCGCGGATCCGCGCTCGGATCACCAGCGCGATGATCACGATCGCCAACAAGAGCGAGCTCACCCCGATCGCCACGAACGTGGCCTTCGACCCGACCCAAGTGGCCGGAGCGGCGTCGCCCCCCGGCGGAGCGGGTGCTTGGGTCGTTGCCGGATCCTGCACCGCCCTTCCCGTAGTCGCGGGCCACGCCCGGCGCAAAGGTTGGATCTGTCTTGGGCCTTTGCCCCGCCAAATCGGGTTAGAGTGCGCCTGCCGCCCCTTCCCTCCGAGGACGCACATGCCCCGTTCCTTGCTCCGGTCATCGTGGACTCCCCTGTTGCTCGCGTCCGTCCTTGCTTGCGGCCGTGCAGGTCTGGATCCCATCGAGGGGCAGGACGGTGGGCAGGCGGCTGGCGGCGGGCCAGCAGGCGGCTCTGGCGGGGTGCCTTCGGGTGGAGCTCCTGCGGGCGGCGGACCGGTAGGAGGCTTCGGTGGCGGCCCCTCGGACTGCGTGCTCGGGCAAGAGTGCGAGGACTTCGACGCCTGCACCTCGAACCTGTGCGACGGCGGACAGTGCTCGTTCCCGCTGCGCGACGACGATCAAGACGGCGCGGTGGCGGTCGCGTGCGGCGGCGGCGACTGCAACGACCTCAACCCAGACGTCTTCCCCGGCCACCCCGAAGACTGCACGGACGGCGCCGACAACGACTGCAACGGCGTCTCCGACTGTTTCGACCCCGCTTGTTTTGGAGAAGAGTGCGGCTGCGAGCCCGAGCCCGAGGACTGTACCAACGGCGAGGACGACGACTGCGACACGATCGTCGACTGCTTCGACGCGAGCTGCGCGGGCACGCCGGAGTGCGGCTGTTTGCCCAGCGAGAGCGGTTTCTGCCAGAACGGGTTCGACGAGGACTGTGACGGCATCTTCGACTGTGAGGACAGCGACTGCGCCAGTGAGCCGGCCTGTCAGTGTCAGGCGAACGGTGAGACCTGCTTCGGTGGCCAGGACGAAGACTGCGACTTGTTGATCGATTGCGCAGACCCCGACTGTCAGGGGCTGTTCCCGTGCGCTTGCGTGCCGCCCGGCACGCCCGAGGTCTGCGACGACGAGACGGACAACGACTGCGACACCCTCCCTGATTGCGCAGACTCGGACTGCTTCGCCTCGCCCGCCTGCCAACGCTGTGAGCCCGAGGTGTGCGACGACGGCAGCGACAACGACTGCGATCTCGAGATCGACTGCGCAGACGATGCTTGTCTGTTCGCTCCAGGCTGCACGCCTGTCCCCGAGATCTGCAACAACGCGCTCGACGACGATGGCGACGGTGACATCGACTGTCAGGACCCGGACTGCGCCAACACGCCCCTGTGCCAACAGGAGCAAGCCAACTGCCTCTCGCCCAAATTGATCCCCGGCACGTCGACGCACACCGGCGACACGACGGGCCACGTGAACGAGACCGAGGGTTCATGTGGAGGTGGCGCGGGCGAGGCGGTGTTCTTCTTCGTGCTCGACGAGCCCTCGTTCGTGCACCTCGACTCGAGCGGCACGAGCTTCGACTCGGTGCTCTACGTGCGTACGGGCGCGTGCAACACCGGGCTCGAGATCGGCTGCGACGACGACAGCGCCGGCGCGCTGGCGGCCAACCTGGACTTCACCATTCTCTACCCCGGGACGTACTACGTCTTCCTCGACGGCTACACCGTGGACCCGCAGCAAGGCGCGAACGAAGGGCCGTTCGTGCTCAACGTCGAGATCATCGAGAACCCGCCCGAGATCTGCGGTGACGGCATCGACAACGACGGCGACGTCTACGTCGACTGCGCCGACTCGGACTGCACCACCGTGGGCCCCTGCCTGAACTGCAACGGCGGGCTCGCCCCGGAGCCGGAGTTCGCTCCAGGGCGCTGCACCGACGGGCAAGACAACGACTGCGACGGCACCGTCGACTGCCTGGACGAGGACTGCAGCGCGAGCGACGTGTACGTCACCGAGTGTTGCAATGGCCTCGACGAGACGGGCAACAACGTGATCGACGACTTCAACTGCCGCTGCGCCAACAGCTCGGAATGCGACAACGGCCACCTGTGTTACGACCACACCGTGCGCGCGTGTGGCCCGCCCTGCGGCGATTTCTTCGGCGATGTTTGCCCGTTCATCGCACCGGGATCGTTCTGCAACGACGCCACGCAGCAGTGCGAGTTCCCGTGACATGAGCGGCGGCGAGCCCTCTCGCAAGACGGAGCGTTTCTCCTACTACGCGCGGCTGAGCAAGGTCGCGCAGCGGATCTACGACGCGAGCGACGCGGTCGGCAGCGTCGAGCTCTCGGATGCTGGGCCGCCGCGCGACGCTCACCGAGATCTCGTCGAGCAGCTGACCCGTGAGGATCGGCGTGGTGCGGCTCGCGCCGCGCAGCGGCTCGCTCACGCCATCTGCGACACGTGCCGCGTGCCTCGGCTGCTCGTGAAGGTGCTGTCGCGCCGCCCCAAGGACGACAGCAGCGAGCTCCATGGACTGTATGTGCGCGAAGAGGCGGCCGTGGCCGTCATCAGCGTGTGGATGCGCACCGCAGAGCGTCGCCAGGTGGTGAAGCCGCGCACCTTCGTGCGCACCCTGCTGCACGAGCTGGTGCATCACCTGGACTACGAGCTCCTGAAGCTGAAAGACTCGTTCCACACGCGCGGCTTCTATCGCCGAGAGGCGAGCCTCTATCGCCAGCTGGCGCTCGCGCCGGCCGACCGAGGCAATTTGCCCCAGCCTCCCCGCGCACGAGCGCTTTCGAATCAAGAGCCCCCGCGCCAGCTGCTGCTTTTCGAGTCTCGTTGAAACCCGAGCCCCCGGCACGACGCCGTTGACGAGGGGGCCGCGCGGAAGTGTGATGAGCAGGTGTCGGCAGCCCTTCTTGAGGTAGCTCGATGAGTGGCGCGCGCGCCAGCTCGACCATGAGCAACGACCTCTTGCCGTTGCTCGTCGCGGCGCTTGGGAGCGCACGCGAAGTGGCGGGCGTGGTGGAGGCGGCGCTCGATCGCGGCCGCTTGCGGCTGCGGGTCGACGAGGTCCCGGAGCCCGGCGTCCGCTACGCCATCGAGCTGTCCTGCCCCGGCCTGACCCGACCGGTGGCCATGTTGGCGATGTTGGCCGAACCCACCCAGAGCCGCGATGCGTTGCTGGCGCTGCGACCGATGGGCGCGCAGGGCGAGGCCGACCTCCGAGCGTTCCTGGACGAGCACGCTTCACGGCCACTCGTCGAGCAGCCGGCCGACGACCCCTTTCGCGGGCGCCTGTTGGGGGGCGGCAAGTACGAGGTCGAATCGTTGATCAGCAGCGGGGCTGCGGGCCGCGTGTACCGCGCGCGCCACCTGCTCTTGGACCGGCCCATCGCGATCAAACTGCTGCACACGGAGCTGGCCAACGACGCAGGCTTCACAGCCCACTTTCATGGCGAAGCTCGGGCGGCTTGCCGCCTCGATCACCCCAACATCTGCCGCGTCTTCGACTTCGGCCAGGACGACGACGGCCTGCTCTACATCGTGATGGAGCTGCTCGAAGGCGCCGAGCTCACCACCCTGGTCGAGAAGGAGGGGCCGTTCCCGCTCCCGACCATCGTCGACTACGTGAGCCAAGTGTGCGCGGCGCTTTCGCTGGCTCACGATCGCGGCATCGTGCACCGCGATGTCAAGGCAGAGAACATCGTCGCGGTGACCGCAGTCGACGACGACGGGCAGCCGATGCGGCGCATGAAGGTGTGCGACTTTGGCCTGGCGATGAGCACGGACCTGTCGTCTGGCGAGCAGTTCGCGAACTTCCTGGGCACCTGCGGCACGCCCGCGTACATGCCGCCGGAGCAGGTTCGCGGGCAAGCGCTCGACGCTCGCACCGACGTGTACGCCTGCGGTGTGCTGCTCTACCTGCTGGCCACCGGCAAGCTCCCGTTCGACGACGACGATCCCAGGCGCATCCTGAGCATGCAGCTCACCCACACGCCGACGCCGCCGAGCGCGCTGAACCCGAAGATCGATCTGCGTCTCGAGCGCATCATCCAGAAGGCGATGTCCAAGGAGCGGGGGGCGCGTCACGCCAACGCACGCGAGCTCCGCAACGACCTGAAGGCGATGCGGGAACGGGCGGACAGCCAACGGACGGACCCCACGCCGACGGCCACCGCGCCCGTCTCGAGCCGCGGCCCCGAGAGTCAGCGGCGAGACTTCCACGTCACGCGGGCGCGCGTGCGCCTGGAGGATCCGGCGTCCGGGCTGGCGGCGCTGGTCGAAGCGCTGCGCAGGTTCGTCGCTGCGCCCGGCCAGGCGCCGCTGCTCGAGCTGTCGCACGTGCTGGAGGGCCGTGACCGCCTCTCGCTCTTCCGCTCGGAGGCGGGCTCGGCCGACCTGATGGTGACCGATCCCAGTACACCACCCCGGCTGCTGGCGGCGCTCGCTCCGGCCCCCGCTGCGGGGGTGCTCGCGCAGGCGCTGGCGCGACGCGGGATCCTGGCGCTCACCGTGCGTGAGGGTATCGAGGCGGGAGAGGCGAGCACGCTCCTCGACTCCATCAGAGCCCCGCAGCCGGCGAGCTTGCGGTCCGCGCACGGGCTGTTGCTGACGGAATCTGCGCGCCTCGGTCGGCACCGCGCGCTGCCTTGGTCTGTCGATCTGGTGGCCTCGCAGTTGTCGATGGTGCTCGCGGACGGCGATCGCGCCGGCAGAGAGCGCGAGGTCGCGGCCGTGCTCCGGCTCTTGCCGGGTGCGGCAGAGGCTCGGCAGCTGCTGGAGAGCTCCGACCTGGTCGGCGCGGTCGCGCAGTGTTCGGCCTGGGATGTTGCCTGCGCCATCGCCGCCGGCCTCGAGCATACTCCTTGTGCGCAGCTGCTCGCTTCGTTGGCGCAGGAGCTCCTGCAACAAAGCGCGGCGGTTCCCGTCGATCTCGTGCGCCTCTTGGCGCGGCGGCTGTCGGCCGACCGGCGGCAGAGCTCGGACGAGCTGCTGCGCATGCTGCTCGCCCGCTCGGTGCTCAGCCCAGAGGACGTTCCGGCCGAGCTCAGGATTGAGAAGCTCGCCGAGCAGTGTGCGGCGGACCTGGTGGCGTCACCGGTCCGCGCGCTCTCGCAGCTCGACTCCCTCCACGACGAGTCGGCCTATGCAGCGCAGCTCGGCGTGGTGGAAGAGGCGATGCGCATCCTCGTCACGCAGGGGCGGTTGACCGCTTTCGCGCACGCGTTCCGCACCTTGGCTGCGCACGCTGCAGACGGGGCGCACCCGTTTCGGGCGCCCATTGCCACGCGCGCCATCGCCGGTCTCCAAGACCCAGCGTTCTTGGAGCGCGTCGCGCTGGTGTTGATGCGCGGAGCCGCCGCCTCCCACGAGGCCGCCCAGTCGGTGCTCGTGGTCACAGGGGCGCACGGCGCCCAGGCGCTCTGCAACGTTCGCAACCGGCTGGGCAACGAGCTAGATCTGGGGGCGCGCAAGCGTTTCGCCATGACGCTGAAGGCCATCGGAAGCGCCGCGTTCCCCGCCATCTCGCGAGCGCTTCGAACCGCAGGCCCGGACTCGCTCGATGTGTTCTCGCTCGAGGACGTGCTGCGCGCCGTGCCGGAGGGCGCCTCCGACGACGTGGGCGCTACGGTTCATCGACTCACGCAACATTTTGCGCCGCAAGTGCGCCGCGCCGCGCTGGGCGCGCTCACCGCGATCTGGGGGCAACGGGTGCGGCCCACCCTCATCAGCGCGTTGTCCGATCAGGATGAGGGCGTACGCCTCTCCAGCCTGATCGGTCTTCAACGAGTCGGAGGCCTGGACGCAGCGGCCGTTCAACGCGTGGACGAGCTGCTGATCGCAGGGAGCGACGAGGTGCGCGCCGCCGCAGCTGCTGCGCTGGGCGGGGCCGCGCCCGCTGCCCGCCCTGCTGCCGCCGCGGCGCTCACTCGGGTCCTTCTGTCCAAGTCCAAGATCTCACGAGTGTTCCGGCTGGGCGCGGACGAGGACGGAAGCGCCATCGTGCTCGAGGCCGCCGCGCGCGCGCTCTTGGCGGTAGATCCGGTGGACGGCTCCCGCGTGGTGGAGCAACGCGCTCGCGCCGCGGAGGGCGAGCTCAAGCGTCGCCTGCTCGCGCAGTTGACCCGCTGAGCCGAGCTCGTTCAGCTCAAAGACGAAAGCCGAGGTCGACGCTCACGGTGGCTGCGGTCCTGGGGTCGAGCTTCTGCACGCGGGTCTCGTCGGCGGAAGTCAGGCGGAGCTGGCGCCACGGCGCGACACCTCCGCCGAGCTCGACCGTGAAGCCTCTGAGGGGCTCCACTGCCACGAAGGGCCCGACGCTCACGCCGTTTTGCGACAGCGTGTCGCCCCGCGCCATGAGGTGGAAGCTGTTGCCCGAGATGGCGCCGCGCAGCCCGATGGTCGCGCGCTCGTGGGGGGCGTAGCCGAGCGTGAGGTTGGTCGGCACCGTCAGCTCGGCGGACAGCCCCTCGTGTTCCAGCGAGAGGCGCACCGCGGGGATCGGAATCGGCAGCGGCAGCTGCGAGGAGATCAAGCCCCCGAACGAGAGCGTGGCGAACGGGGCTAGCTTCGCGTCGAACAGTGCGACCGCGCCAGTCTGGAGGTCGTCGATGGTCGGTGCGCGGTCGATGCCCGGGCCGAGATCGCTCATCAGGGCCACCTCGACGGCGCTCTTGAAGCTCCAGCGAGGGCCGAGCTGGTGCAAGAGCGCGATCCGGCTCCTCAAGCCGAACAGGGGAGCGCGCGGAATCCCCGGAAGTTCGCCGGCGACGTCGAAGGTCACGGTCTCGTAGGCGAACGCAGCGGCGACCGCGGTGCGGCGTGAGACGGGGACCGGGACCAGCACGCGCGCGTGGAAGGTGTGGCTCGCGAGCCGGCGATCCCCGTCCGGCCCAGGGCGCTCCAGCGTCGCGGGGGCAGCGTATTGGTAGCCCGCGCCCGAGAGCTCCACGCCTGCGCCGCGAGCCTCGCGCAGCGCCGTCAAGAGCTCCGCGATGACGACGTTGGGGAGCTCGCTGATCTGGGCGAGCGCCCTTTCGACCTCGGTCTCCTGAGCGTGGAGCGGCCACGCCCAACACCACAACGCCAGACCTGCGGCGGCCGTTGCTGGTGATCGGCGCCCGAGTCGGCCCATGTCTCACTCGCTCGGCTGGCAGCGGAGCTCGAACGCGAGGCCCCGCGAAGCCTCTTCCACCGCGCGGGCGTAGGCCGGATCTGCTCCGCGTGACTTGAGCTCCGCGCTGACCGGTCGAACCATGCGTGCAGGATGATAGTGCTGCGGCTCTCCCGACGCCTTGTCCACTACGAATCCATGGGCGACCGCGAGTGAGGCGTCGAACAGGGGAAGGTGATGGGTGGCGCGCGAGAGCGCCAGGAAGTGCGCCTCGTCCTTCGGATCCCAGAAGGAGAACAAGCGGCGCGCCTGCGCCGCGACGTGAAAGTGAGATGGCACCAGCGTGAGACCATCGTACCCGAGTCGCTCGCAGGCCATGATCAACATGCCTACGATGATCTCGAGGCAGCCAAGCCCTGGGTGCTTCTGCCCTGGCAACAGCGGCCCCGAGGGCTTGCGCTTGGGATCCTGCAACGTCAGCCACTCGATCGACATCAGTCTCGCGTTGGCGTCGACGACGCGCTCCGCGAGCGTGAGCTCGATCAGCAAGTCGTGGCGAGTGTCGTCGCCATAGACGCGCGCCCCTTGCTCGCCGCGCTTGACCACGAGGTCGCCATCGATCACGAAATGCGGGTAGCCGCGGCGCCTGAGGTGATCGGCCAGGCCGTACCGCTCGAAGGCGATCTCGAGCCCGAACGAGGAGTAAAACCCCAAGAATCGTCGGTCTGGCGTCTTCTGGTACAGGTCGCCGTAGATGTCTGCTTCGGTGAGCTTGAACGGATCCGAGTGGTCGGTCGGGTCTGCGTGCAGCTCTTGGCTCTCCAGCGATCTTCGGATCGCGCGAAAGGACTTGAGCGCGGCTTCTTCCTCCGTGGGGATGGGCACGTCCTCTCCGCTCAACAGCCAAGCGAGCGTGCGCGCCGTGTAGCGATAGGCGTTTGGGCCGTATCCCCCGGCCGGCAGGATCACCGTCGGGATGCTGGCCGCGCGCAACAGGACCATGCGGTCTCGCTCGAGGATGGCGTCGGCGCTGACGCGCCAGTCGGCCAGCGTGTCGGTCGACGCGACATCGGCTCCGGCGAGAAAGAACAGGAGCTCGGGCTTGGCGCGCGAGAAGGCTTCGGGCAAGGTCTCGCGTAGGGCGCGCAGGTAGGTCTCGTCTCCGATCGCGGAGCCGAGCTCCACGTCGAAGTTGGACGCGGCGGTGTCCTGATCCCAGCTCTGGGCGTGCACCGAGTAGGTGGTCACCGACGGATCGTCCGCGAAGATGGATCGCGTGCCGTCGCCTTGGTGGTAGTCGAGGTCGACGACGAGGATGTTGCCGTTGAAGCCGCCGCTACGGACGCGATCGATGGCCAACGCCACATCGTTCACGGCACAGAAACCGCCGGCGGTAGCGCGGCGCGCGTGGTGGAAGCCGCCCGCCAGGTTCACGACGGGGGCGGTGGACCAACGCCGCCCGAGCGCCAGCTCGGCGGCGCGGACAGTGCCCGCGGCCGCGATGCGCTGCGCGTGCAGGAGCACGCCTGGGTCGATCGCCTCGCGCCTGCGTGAGGCAAAGATGCGCTCGAGCTCCGCGGGATCGTCCAGTCGCGCCAAGTACTCCGGGTCGTGCACGCGCATCATCTCGCGCGCGGAGAGCTCGGTCGGGCGGATCAAGTCGCGGCTGGACAGCATGCCCTCGCGAACGAGGTGCTCCACGACCCGGGCGGCGCGCCGCCCATCGACGATGCCGCGCACTGGCAGCGTGTAGGCTGGGTGGAACAGCACGCGCGCACCCGGCACCGTGAGGCGCCGGAACAGCCTGCGGCGCGAGCGCCGCGCCACCTGGCGGCCCTCGCTGAGGAAAGCGCGTGCGGTCTGCGACAGCCGGGCCTTCATGGGTCGTAGTAGCCGAGCTTGGCGCGACACAGCGGGGCCCCGCTGCTCACGCAGCTGAGGCGTTCCAGCCTGACCTCACGGCAGCCCATGGCGCTGAAGACCGATCGCATGGTCGCGGTGCTGATCTCGCACAGCCAGCGATGATGGCCAGGCCAATCGTGAATGGTGGAGTCGGCGAGGCCCTCGCGCTCGATCACGATGCGCCGGACACCGGTGTTGTGCAGCAGATTCCAGGCCTTCTGGATGTGTCTTGCGTACAGGCCGGGACTCGCGACCATGCGGAACAGGAACTGGTACAGCCCGCGCGACAGCCTCCGCACCGCGAAGCTGGTTCCCGCCTCGACGATGGCGCTCATCTCCTCGTCGCTGCGACCGAGGGCGACCGCATCGAGCAGCGCGAACACGAGCGCGCTCGGGTACCACTCCGTTGCCACCAAGCCAAACGCTGCGCGTTCGGGGTAGACGTACTCGCGGTGCTCCCCGCTGATCCGCTGGGTCATGTCGCGCAGGTAGTCCCGTCCGTGCTCGGCCTCGTACCAGAGCACGAACTCGCGGATCGCGCTTCCTTTCACCAGCGAAGGGACGGGGGAGGGGCTCAACCGGATCCGACTATACGCCGGAGCATCCGCTCGCGCAGCGCCTCCGGCAGCGAGCCCGCTGCTCGCGCCAAGAGCGAAAGCGCGCGCGGCAGCACGATCTCGCGCGGCCGACGGGCCAGGGCAGCGACGATCTGTCGTGCGGCCGCGTCTGCCTCGAGCAGCTGCGGCATGGGGTGGGTGGAGTGGAGAACCATCGCCGTGCGCACGAAGCCCAGCCGCACATGGGTGACGGCCACGTCGTGTGGAGCGAGGTCGAGCCGCAGGCAGTCGAGCAACATGGAGAGCGCCGCTTTGGGCGCGGAGTACGCGGCTGCGCCAGGCAGCGCTGCGTAGGCGGAGATGGACCCGATGCCGACCAGGTGTCCGCGTCTGCGACGCGCCATGTCGCGCGCCACAGCGGTCAACGTCGCGGCGGCGCCGCTTACGTTCACTGCCAGCGGCCCGCGCAACGTCTCCCACGCGATCGGGTCTGCCCCTTGGGCTGCGCCCACGCCGGCGTTCGCCACCACGAGATCCAGTCCGCCGCAGCGCTCGTCGAGCGCCCGAAGGCTCGCGACCAGCTGCTCCGTGTCGGCGACGTCGGCCACCATGACGTGCGCGCGCGCGCCCAGCGCGGTCACCTCGCTGGCCACCGTCGCCAGCTCGGCGCGGCGCCGCGCCAACAAATGAATCTCTCTTGCGCCTGCTCGCGCGAGCTCCAGCGACAAGGCTCGCCCAATCCCACTCGACGCGCCCGTCACCAGCGCGTGCTGGCAGTGTCTCACGGGCCCGTCCCGGTGGACGGCAGCGCCACCTTGCGCGCGACGATCACCGTGCGCGGCTTGCCCACCGACGGCGGCGAGCCGTCGAAGCCACCGAACACGCCCTCGACCTCGAAGCCGGTCGACTGCAGGATCAAGCGCATCTCGGTGAAGGCGTACAGCCGCACCGAGAACATCACCTCGCGCTGCTTGCCTGCGCGGACGTACGTGCGTCGATCGACGAAGCGTCCGCTCTCGAAGTCGAAGTGGTGACGGTCGATCATCATGTCGCCGTTGCCCTTGTCCAGCACCGAGGCCGGCGGCAAGCGCACCATCCACTCGCGCGTGCGCAAATCGAGCACCAGCCTGCCGCCCTCGGCGAGGATCTTGTGCGCCGAGCGCAACGTGGCGAAGGCATGCGCGTCGTCGAAGAAGCCGAACGCGTCGAACAGGCAGATGGCCCCGTCGAAGGCGGCCTCCGTGTCGAGCGCGCCGATGTCGCCCCGCACGAACTGCACCGACAGACCCTCGGCTTCGGCCACCCGCCGGCCGTGCTCCAGGAAGCCCTCGACCAGGTCGATGCCGGTCACAGCGAAGCCGCGACGCGCGAGCTCGAGGGCGTGCCTGCCGTGGCCGCAGCCGAGATCGACGAGCTTCTGTGGCGGCACCACCCCCAGCTTGGCGAGCACGAAGTCCACTTGCGCGGGGGTGTTCTCCTCGCGCAGCGAGTCCTCCATGAAGTAGAGGTACTCGTCCGGATCGAACAGCTCCCTGAAGTCGAAGAACATCGCCTCGGCCATGCCGAGAAGATAGCGGCTCCAGTCCGCCCGAAGGGCGGCCAAACGATATCCAGCGTCGAGACCAGGGACGCCGCGCAGTCCGGTCTGTCAGCTCCTGAGGTCGAGGTAGCTGAACGAGACGTCGTCCGGCTCGCCCGTTGGGACCAGCGCTGCGAGGACGTCCATCGCGCTGACGATGCCCGCCAATTGGCCCGCCTCGTCGGCCACCACCACGCGATGGATGCGCTCCTCCACCATCAGCCGAATGGCCCACTTGAGCGCGTCGTCGGCGCGCACGGCGAACACGACGCGTGTCATCACGTCTGCCACCGACGCGTCGAGGGCGAGCGACCGTTGCGGATGGAGCAGGTCCTTGGTCGACACCACGCCCAGCACCCGACCGCTCGGGCCGACCACGGGCGCGCCGCTGACCCGCGCCTCGTGCAGCAGCCTGGCGGCGGTCTCGACCGTGGCGCTGAACGGGATCGTCAGCACCTCGGTGGACATCACGTCGCGAACCCGCAGCTCTTGGGAGGTGGCGATCTTGATCACGCCGTCGCTGTGCAAGCGCTGCGCCGTTCTCAAAAACGGCGGCGCCGGCTCGTCTGCACGGACGGCCGGCGCTGCGGGGATTGCGGGGCCGCGCAGGGAGTGCGCAGCGACCGAGCGTCAGGGCTGGATGCAGCCGAACACGCGCCAGGCGTTGAGCGTGCCGATGTCGCCTCCAGCGTCGTCGACGATGGTCAGCGTCCAGGTGCCGTTGGCCTGGGTGCCGAGGATGCTCGTAAAGGCCACCTCGGGCAGGAACACGCCCGTGTACGGGGCTGTCCCGGTCGTGATCGACGCGACCGCGGTCGAGGCGAACACCGTGTTGATGTAGTTCTCGTCGGTCCCGCCGTTGTCGCTGGTGAGGTCGATGGGAGTGGCGCCCGGGGCATCCAGCGAGATGTCGAGGTCGCCATCATAGGTGTGGTTGATGTTGAACTGGACGCCAACCTGCGTGATGGTGCCCGTCGTGGGGATGGTCAGCGTGCTGCTGACCGTGCCGGTGGTCGCAGGAGCGGTGGGAATCGCGACGGGCACGTCGTCCGAGTAGACGGAGAACGGGACTTCCCCGGGGCCGCAGGTGTAGAGGTCGCACGCGTTGCAGCCGAGCGCCGCACCCTCGCAGTCCTCGCTGTTCTCCAGGACGCCGTTGCCGCAGGTCGCGGCCACGCAGCTCGCCGTATTGAGCGTGCAGCTGGCGCAGGTGGCCGTGCCGCTCGCGAACCCTTGCGACAAGCAGGCCCCGGCGGGGGCGCTTCCGTCGCACTCTTCGGTGCCGTTGATGATGCCGTCGCCGCAGAACGGTGCGGCGCAGCCTGCCGTGTTGAAGTTGCAGCTGCCGTCGCAAGCCAGCGTCCCAGAGCCGAAGCCCTGGCTGATGCAGGTCTCGCCGCCGAGCTGGACGCCGTCGCACTCCTCGGTGCCGTTGATCAGGGCGTCGCCGCAGAAGGGCGCGGCGCAGCCGGTGGTGTTGAAGTTGCAGCTGGCGTCGCAGGTCAGGGTGCCGGACCCGAAGCCCTGCGTGATGCACGTCTGCCCAGCGAGCGCGGTGCCGTCGCACTCTTCCGTGCCTTCGATGATGGTGTTGCCGCAGCCGGGGGGCAGCGCGCTGACCAGCAGCAAGTAGGGAGGCGACGTACCGTTGTTGAGCCAGTCCTCGACGCACACCGAGTACGTTCCGACCGCCAAGTTCGTGGTGGCCGCGTCGGTCGGCAGGAACGCGGAGCAGGAAGCGTTGCCGTCTTGGTCGTCGGAAGCGAGCTCGGTGCCAGCCGAATTGAACAAGCGAATCACCGAGTCGAAGCCAGACGGGCAGCCCGTGCCGCCCACGTCGACCACCTCTGCATAGATGCGTGAGCCAGGAACGGTGACGTCGATCTCGAAGCAGTCTTTGTCGCCGATGACGGTGATGGCGCCCGCCCAGGAGGCGCAGCCCATGCCCGAGTCGGCCTCGAGATAGGTGTTGTTGGGCTCGCTCTCGGTGCAGCCGGTGCAACCGGAGATGGGCGTGCCCTCGCACACGCCCATGTTGCAGGTCTTGTTGCTCTCGCAGATGTCGCCGATGACGCAGCTGATGCCGTCGTTGATGTTCACGACGACGCACATCCCCGTGGCAGAGTCGCACTGCGCGGCTTGGCACTCCGTCGAACCGATCGGAGTGGCGGAGCAGTCCATGGGGGCGCCGAGACACTGGCCGTTGAAGCAGGCGGTGCCGCTCAGGCATGGGTCGGTCGAGACGCACGCAGTGCCGTTCGGGACCGGAGTGTTCTCGCACGTGTCGGCGTCTTCGTCGCACGCGGACATCAGGCACGGGTCGGTGCTGCCGCCGGTGCAGTCGGTGGGACCACCGGGCTCGCAGGTGCCGCCCTGGCAAGTGTCGCCGTCCGTGCAAAATTCACCGTCTTCGCACGGCGTATCGTCGGGGGCGGGGCCGACGTCGCAGTTGCCCGTGAGCTCGTTGCACGTGGCTTGAAAGCAGTCCGGCACATCGATCAGGGCGCAGTTCTGCACGCAGCCCGTGCCGCCGCCGCCGCCGCCCTCGGCCCCGCCGGAGCCGCCGTTGCCGCCGCCGGAGCCGCCGTTGCCGCCGCCCGACCCGCCCGAGCCACCCTCTCCCGCGGCGGCTCCCGTGCCCCCGCCGGACCCGCCCTCAGGAGCGCCGCCCCCTCCACCGCCGATGGTCTCCTCCCCGGCGCAGCCGACGAAGGAGAGTGAGCCAAGCCCAAGGCCAAACATCAGAGCGGGGAAGAGGTGCTTCATATCCTCCCACCGCTAGCAGCACTGCGGCGCGCCGAAAAGCTCCCTCCGAGAGCTTCTCGCGCGCCTCCGCCGATCCGGGGTCAGGGCTGGATGCAGCCGAACACGCGCCAAGCGTTGAGCGTGCCGACGTCGCCGCCAAGATCGTCCACGATGGTCAACGTCCAGGTGCCGCTCGCGGCCGTTCCGATGACGCTGGTGAACGCGACTTCCGGTAGGAACACGCCCGTGAACGGCGCGGAGCCGGTGGTGATGGAGGCGGTCGCTGTCGAGGCGAACACCGTGTTGATGTAGTTGGGGCTGCTGCTGCCGTTGTCGCTCGTCAGGTCGATCGGCGCCGCACCAGGCGCGTCCAGTGAGATGTCCAAGTCGGCGTCGAAGGTGTGGGTGATATTGAACTGCACCCCCACCTGCGTGATGGTGCCTGTGGTGGGCACCGTGAGCGTGCTGTTGACGGTGGCAACATCGAGAATGCTGACCGGCACGTTGGTCGAGGTCACCGAGAACGGCACCTGGCCGGGCCCGCAGGTGTAGATCTCGCACGTGCCCGAGCAGCCGGCCGGCGAGCCGTCGCAGTCCTCGTCGAACTCCAGGATGGAGTTGCCGCATCCGGAGGCTGAGCAGCCGGCGGTGTTGAAGTTGCAGCTGGCGTCGCACGCCAACGTACCGCCTGCAAAGCCCTGAGAGAGGCAAGTGGCGCCGCCCAGGTTCGCGCCGTCGCAGTCCTCGCCGCCGTTGACCAACGCATCACCGCAGAACGGCGCGGCGCAGCCAGAGGTGTCGAACAGGCAAGCCGAGTCGCACACGAGCGTGCCCGAGCCGAAGCCTTGCGTGACGCAAGTCTGGCCCCCGAGCGCGCTGCCGTCACACTCCTCTGCGCCCTCGACGATGGCGTTGCCGCAGCCGGGGCCAAGCACGCTCACGAGCAGCAGGTACGGCGGCGACGTGCCGTTGTTGCCGAAGTCTTCCACGCACACGTGATAGGTGCCCGCCAGCAGGTTGGTCGTGCCTGCGGTGGTCGGCGTGAACAGCGAGCATGCGTTGGTGCCGCCGTCGTCGTCGCTGGCGATCTGCACGCCACTCGAGTTGAACAGGCGAATGACCGAGTCGAACCCGGTCGGGCAGCCGCTGCCGCCCACGTCGACAGTCTCGGCGTAGATGCGGGAGCCGTCGGTGGCGACGTCGACCTGGAAACAGTCCTTGTCGTTGATGACGGCGATCGCGCCTGCCCACGAGGCGCAGCCGACGCCCGTGTCGGACTCGAGGAAGGTGTTGTTCGGCTCGCTCTCGGTGCAACCGGTGCAGCCCATGATGGGGGTGCCCTCGCACACGCCCATGTTGCACACCTTGTTGCTCTCGCAGATGTCGCCGAACACACACGGGAAGCCGTCGTTGATTTGGACCACGACGCAGGTTCCAGTCGCCGAGTCGCACTGCGCGGCTTCGCACTCCGTCGAGCTGATGGGTGTCGCGGAGCAATCCATCGGCGCCCCCAGGCACTGCCCGTTGGAGCACTGTCCCCCGCTCAGACACGGGTCTGTGGGGGTGCACACGGTCCCGTTCGGGACCGGCGTGCTCTCGCAGGAGTCAGCGTCCTCGTCACACGCAGACATCAGGCAGGGATCGGTGCTGCCCCCGGTGCAGTCGAGCGGCCCGCCTGCTTCGCACACCCCGCTCTGACACGTGTCGCCGTCGGTGCAATATTGGCCGTCCTCGCAGGGCGTGTCGTCCGGGGCGGGCCCCACGTCGCAGTTGCCGGTGAGGTCGTTGCAGACAGCTTGGAAGCAGTCCGGCACATCGATCAGGGCGCAGTTCTGCACGCAGCCCACGGTGCCGCCGCCGCCGCCCTCGGCGGCGCCACCACCACCGGCGCCCCCTGCCGCGCCGCCGCCACCGGCGCCGCCAGGGCCGTTGCCAGCGGTGCCGCCGGTGCCACCCGACCCACCCTCAGGCGGGTTTCCACCGCCGCCCAGGAGAGTGTCCTCCTCCGCGCAGCCCGCCAGTGAAGAGAGTCCCAGGCCCAGCAACAAGGCAGGCAAGACATGCTTCATGCCTCCATGGCTAGCAGCACCGGGGCGCGAGGCAAAGGCCCGCCGATCAGAGGCGCTCAGTTGCAGGGGGCGCTGGCGATGGTCAGGTCGTCCACGTTCCAGCCGCCGATCGTGAACACGCCGCTCGAGCCGACGTTGAACCCGATGCGCACGCGCATGTTCGCGTTCTTGTAGGCGGTGAGGTCGTGGCTGATCTTGGTCCACGCGTTGTCGGTGATGAACAGCGAACCGCTCTGCCACAGCACCACCCAGCTCGTGCCGTTGTAGACCTCGATCTGGTTCTGCATGAACGGCGTGTAGTCGCTGTTGAGCCAGCGCCAGAACTCGAGCCACACCGCGCCCGGAGCGCCGGCCGTGTTGATGATGGGGCTCTCCAAGTAGTAGAAGCCGTGCAGCGCGGTGGAACAGTTGCCGCCAATGGCAACGCCCGCCACGCCGTTGTCCGAGCTGCCCGAGTGATCCATTGCGGGGTCCCCGTTGCCGGTGGCTGGCGGGGATGCCATGGCCGGGCCGATGGCCCACTCGGTGCCCAGCGTCCAGCCCGCCGAGTTGTCGGAAAAGTCTTCCGTGAAATACACGGTGTAAGTCGGGTCGGGGGTGCCCGCGCAGGTGCCGCCGTTGCACTCGTCGCCGATGGTGCAGCTCGAGCCGTCGTTGCACGGGTCGCCGTCGTTCAGCGGCATCGCGTAACACGCGCCGGTCGTGGGCTCGCACAGCCCGAGCCCGCACGGGCTCGAGAAGCCGCTGCAGTCCGTGGCCGCGCCGAGACAGGCGCCGTTCTGGCAGATCGGATTCAGCTGGCAGAGGTCGGTGAGCGAGCAAGCCGAACCGTTGGGCAACGGGGAGGCGAGGCACTCGTCGGCGTCTTCGTCGCAGGTGGACTGCTGGCACGGTGCGGGCATGCCCCCGGTGCAATCGAGCGGGCCGCCTGCCTGGCACACGCCGCCTTGGCAGGTGTCGCCGTCGGTGCAGAACGCGCCGTCTTCACACGGGGTGTCGTCGGGAGCAGGGCCCACGTCGCAGGTTCCGGTGGCCTCGTTGCAAACGGCTTGGAAGCAATCGGGAACTTGGATGGTGGCGCAGTTCTGCGCGCAAGCCGTCCCGCCGCCGCCGCCCTCTGCGCTGCCCCCGCCTCCCACCGATGCGCCGCCCATCGACGCGCCCCCGCTGCTCGCGGTGCCGCCGCTGCCGCCCGCGCCGCCGGTGCTCGGGACCTCTCCGCCCGAGCCCCCGGCGCCCGACGAGTTGACCTCGGTCGCACAGGCGAGAAGGGCGAACGAAGAGAGAACCAAAGCAGGTTGCCAACGCATCATGGCCCAGCGCCTAGCAGTGTCTGGTCCTCGAGCAAAGGCAGAACGCGCGGCAAAGCGCACGATCAAGGCGTGTCAAACGAGCGCGTTTCGGCTATGCTCGCGCCTTCGATCGGAGGTTGTCGTGTCCTCTTCCTTCCAGCCCAAATTCCCGCGTCTGCGCTTCGGTTCGACGCTGCTCGTCAGCACGCTCGTCGCGGTGGCGATGGCCGCTCACCCCGGCTGCAGCGCGGCTCCTGGTGACGACCCGTCCGGCGGCAGCGGCGGCACTGGCGCCGGCGTCCCGCAGCCGGGCGACGCGGATGGCGACACCATCCTCGACACGGACGAGGGCGAAGGCGACACCGACGGGGACGGCACGCCCGACAAGGAAGACACCGACTCCGACGGCGATGGCATCGGTGACAACGTCGAGGCGGGTGATGACGATCCGAACACCCCGCCCGCGGACCTCGACGGAGACGGTACGCCCAACTTCCAAGACACCGACGCCGATGGCAACGGCATCCTGGACGCGGACGAGGCGGAAGGCGATCTCGACGACGACGGCGAGATCAACGCGCTCGACGACGACGACGACGACGACGGCGCGAGCGACGCCGAAGAAATCGTGGGCGCCGAGGCGGACTGCAACAACGACGAGGCGCCGGATCCGGCTGGCTCTTCGAGCAACCCCGCGGACTGCGACACCGACGGCACCGACAACTTTCAAGATCTCGACTCGGACAACGACACGATCCCCGATCGCGCAGAGGGCCCCGAGCTCGACACCGACAACGACGGCTTCTTCGACCGCTACGACCTCGACGCAGACAACGACACCATCCTCGACAACGTCGAAGCCGGTGACAACGACCCGGCCACGCCGCCGGTCGACTCCGACACGGACGGCACGCCCGACTTCCTCGACCCGGACTCGGACAACGACGGCCTGAGCGACCTGCTCGAGGCCGAGGCCGGCACCGACCCCACGGTGGAGGACACCGATGGGGACGGCGTCAACGATCTGATCGAGGTCGCTGCCGGCACCGACGGCACGAACCCCGACGACAACCCCCAGGCCAACGGCGACTTCGTGTTCATCGTGCCCTACGAGGAGCCGACCACGCCGATGGAAGACACGCTGAACTTCCGGACCAACATCCAGTTCGCGGATCTGTACTTCTCGATCGACACGACCGGCTCCATGATCACGGAGTTCAACACCCTCGAGACGCAGCTCGCCAACATCGTCAACACGCTCCGCTGTCAGGAGTTCGGCACCACCTGCTTGCTGGACAGCGACTGCGCCGCCAACCAGGTCTGCTTCAACGGTGGCTGCATCGAAGATCCCAACCTGGGCCAAGGCTGCGTGCCAGACATGTGGACCGGCGTCGGACACTGGAACGACTTCAACACCTACGAGAACATCGTCAGCCTGCAGCCGAACCCGGCTGTCACTGCCGCCTCCATCGACCCGGGAACCTACCCGGGCGGCGGCGAGGCCGTGTTCCAGCCGCCGGCGTGCGTGGCGAACCCAGCTGCGTGCCCCGGGATCCCGTTCGCTCAAATGAACTGCGCAGTGGCGGGCATCGGCTGCCCCGGCTTCCGACCCGAGGCGATCCGCATTTACATCCAGGTGTCCGACGCGGACAACCAGTGCGGCGCCAGCTGCTCGGCGTTCACCGCCAACTACGCCGGCACCCAGATGCAGGCCCAGGACATCAAGTACGTGGGCCTGTACGGCACCGACGACGGCAGCCAGCAAGTGCAGGTCAACACGGCGCTCGGCATCGCGGCCAACACGCTCAACGCCATGGGCCAGCCCTTCATCTACCCCGCCGCCGACGCAGCGGTCGAGGCGCAGACGGTGCAAGCCGTGCTCGACATCGTGAAGGGCAAGCCGATCGACGTCACCATCGACCCGGTCGATCAGCCCGGGGACGCTGGCGACGCGCTGCAGTTCATCGACTACCTCGAGGTCAATCTCACCGACGCCGCGTGCACGGACGGGTTGACCACCACCGACACCAACGCCGATTCGTACGACGACGCCTACCCGGATCTGTTGCCCGGCGTGCCGGTGTGCTGGGATGTGCACCCAGTGCCCGTCAACAACACGGTGATGCCCACCCAGGCCCCGCAGGTGTTCGTGGCCAAGCTCCGCGTGCTCGGCGACGGCTCACTCGTGGACGAGCGTGACGTGTACTTCCTGGTGCCGCCGACCGATCCCGACATCCCGCAGTGAGCCTTCTCCCGAAGAGCCAAGTACCGATGCACGTTTCCCACTCCTCGCTCCGACGACTGATCGCGCTCTCTTCCTCGCTGTCGCTGGCGGCGTTTCTGTCGCTGGCGCCGGGGTGCGACCCAGAGGTGGACACCGAGGTCGACTGCTCCGACGGCGAAGCCTGCGAGGACAGCTTTCGTCTGGCTGTGATTCCGGGCGGTGCTGGCTTCGAGATCGGCAGCTACCACGTGGACATCCTCGCCTACGGCGAGACATTCGCCACCGACTGCGTCATCACCGGCTCCCCCGACGCCACCTCGTGTGAGCCGCTGATGCCCCTGCAGACCGACGCGGAGCGACCGACGTTCGAGATGGTGAAGGGCGAGACGGGCGTGGTCGAGCGCTTCGAGATCGCGTTCGCGAGCGCCCCGGAGTCGGTGCAGGTTCGCGTCCTGTTCGGGAATGAGTCGCTCGCCGACGAGACGTTCCGCGAGTACGAAGAGGTCCGCATCGACGAGTCATGCCCGGTCCTGTGCAAGCAGTTCGATCAGGAGCTGACGGTCCTGCCCTGAGCTGACCTCCGCCCTGGCGCACCTACGCGGGTGCGAGCACAAGCGTGTGTTTCGCGTTGCGCTGCGCGGCCTCGCGCGTCCACGAGATCGCGAAGCCGCCGCGCTGCCATGCCTCGAACTGATCGAAGTGGTGAGGCGAGAGCGGGTTCTCGCTCTGCCCTGCGATCAGAGCGAAGCGGCTGTTCTCCCAGGCGCCCACGTCGATCGCCACGCGGAGCGTGGGGGCAGCCAGCGGACTCTTGAGCGGCTCGATCAGATCGAGCGTGCCCTGGTGCACGGTCGAAGCGTCCCCCGCGAACGCGACAGGTCCGGCGCCAAGCGCCAGATCCAGTGCCGGCACGGCTTTGCCGAGCGGATGGGAGAGCCGCAGCGGACGCGCGCGCCCCCAAGCCCAGGCCTCGAGATCGTCGCCGCAGCGGCTGCGCAGCGTGCTCACTGCGTCCGCGAGCGCGCGCTCGCAGGCGCGCGGCCACCCCTCACGCAGAAAGCCCTCCGGTTGCTCGAGCAGCAGGCGGCACAGGTGGCTGAGCCGGCGGGTGATCATGGTGTTGTGTGGCAGCGCCTCGTGAAACCCTGCGCCGAGCGCACGCCCCGCGGTGTGCGGAGCCTTGGCGCGGACGACGCGTGTCATCATCTTGGCGCTGAACAGCGCCCACACGGAGGCCGCCACGGAGTCCGCGTCCATCTGACCGTCCCAAGACACGAGCAGGTTCTTGGCGACGAGCGCGTCGATCTCCGTCGGCTCGAGCGAGAGCAGCTTGGACCGCACTTGCTCCCACGGGATCGAGCGCACGTCGCGCTGAAGCGCCTGCATGTCCTCGAGCGTGAAGTCTGCCCGCCCAGAGAGCGCCTCGACGATCACTTGCTGGCGGTAGCCATCGAGGAAGTCGATGCCCAAGAACGGTCGACCAGGTGCTCCGCTGGCCTCTGGGGCGTTGTTGGCGCTGGCGACGAAGCCTTCGGGTGGGTCCTCGACGAACGGCATGTCCTCGAATGGCACCACGCCGCGAAATCCAGCGTCTCCGGTCCAGCCGGGCCGAGGCAACGTGCCGTGACCGGCCGCTCGAATGGGGACCTCGACCCCGAGCCGCCACATGATGCCGCCTTCTCGGTCCGCGTACACCACGTTGACGCTCGACGTACTGGCCTGCTCGAACAGCCGGTGAAACTCGGCGCGGCCGCGGCAAGCGTGCGCTCGATAGAGCCCGGTGTAAGGGCGCGAAGAAAGCCAGGTGGCGGAGATCGAGAGCTCTTCTCGGGGGCCGCCCAACGCCGCGCCGACGATCGGGCCCCGCGGCGTCTCGAGGACGTCCTCGTGGATCGGCGCCGCCCCTTTGACGGCGATGACCTCCCGCCGCACCTCGCACGACACGTAGCGATCTCCGTCGCGCACCGAGTGTCCGTCCTCACCGACCTGCTCCAGGAAGAAGTCGGTGTTGTCTGCATGCGCCGCGGTGACGGCCCAAGCGCAGTGTTCGTTGTGGCCGATGCCGATGCCAGGGATGCCGACGAAACACGCGCCGGAGACGCGCATCTCGGGAGTCGCCAAATGGGCCAGGTACCAGTGCACCGGCACCTCCGGCGGCAAGTGCGGATCGGCGCCGAGCAGGGGTCTGCCGCTCCGCGTCTTCGAGCCCGCGATCGCCCACGCGTTCGACGCGCCCGCCAGCGGGAACAGAGCGCGCAGCGCGTCGAGGTCTCGGCTCAGCTCGAGCCCGGCGTGACCCGAGGGCAAGAGCGGCGACTTTGCGCTGGGCATGTCCCCTGGGTAAGGGGCGTCGAGCGCGAGCAGCGCCTCTGCGCCGTCGCGGCGCAACATCTCGTAGCGCATCAGCTCCACATCCCAGTTGGCGGCGAGCGCGAAGCAGAGCAGCACGCTCAGCGCCTGTGCGTCTGCCGCCTCCCACTGCGAGGGCTCCGCGCCCAAGAGCGCCAAGCCATGCGCGCGCCCGCTCGTGCCGCGCGCGAAACCTTGGTTGATGCCCGTCACGTAGGCCTCGATCTGTGCGCGGACGTCGGCGCGCATGTTCTCGAGCTGCTGCGCTGCTGCGCGCCGGAAGCCGATGCGGCGCGAGAGCCGATCCACCGCGATGCCGTCGCGCCCCACCAGCTCCGACAGCGTGCCGCGCACGGTCCTGAGGGAGAGCTCGAGCTGCGTGCCCCGGTCTTGCGCGTGGCAGAATCCCAGGCCGAAGAAGACGTCGTGCTCGCTCTCGCCGTGGATGTGCGGGATGCCGACGGCGTCGCGGAAGATCGAGACGTTGGCTGCGGGGCCGAGGACGCGCAGCTCACCGCTGACCACGGGCAGTCTGCGACCCAACACCAGCCCCAAGCTGCGCCGCATGGCGGCCCGCAGCGCCCTCTCTCCCGTCCACGGCATGGCGGCGATATAGCAAGGCCGGCCACGTCGGCCCACTGGTAAGGTCCGGACCGTGTCGTCGCCGAAGCGGCTCTACGGGCTCGACGGGTTGAGGGCGATATCCATCCTGATGGTGATGGCTTCGCACGTCGCGGGATCCGCTCTGCTCGGCGGAGGGCACATCCCGCTGGGTCGCGCGCATGCCTGGGGCAAGGTCGGAGTGCGCGTGTTCTTCGTGATCTCGGGGCTGCTCATCACCAAGCTGCTCTTGGACGAGCGGGACAAACACGGAGGCATCTCCATCAAGGCGTTCTACGTGCGCCGCGCGTTCCGCATCTTGCCCGCCTTCTTGGTCTACATCGCCGCGATATCGATCATGTCGTGGTTCGGCGCGGCCACGCTGCCGCTCGACGACGTCGTCCACGCCCTGACTTACACCACCAACTTCGACGTGGAGCGGAGCTGGCTGGTGAGCCACATCTGGTCGCTGTCGGTCGAGGAGCAGTTCTACCTGTTTTGGCCTCTGGCCTTCGGTCTGCTCCCGCGTCGCGCCGCCTTCTGGGTGGCGTTCGCGACCTGCGTGATCTCTCCGTTCGCGCGCTTGTTCGTGTTGCGCATGTTGCCGACCGAGCTGGACTCGCTCGTGTGGCAAGCCGCACCAGCCGTCGCTGACAGCCTCGCCACAGGCTGTTTGGTTGCGTTTCTGCGGCACGACGACGCGCGCGCCGAGCTCGGCGCAGTCGGTCAGCTGCTCTCGCGGCTGCTCGCGTTCACGCGCGGGACTGCGCTCACCTACCTGCTGTTCCCGGCTGCCTTCTTCACTTACTTGCTGGAGACGCGGCCGACGATCTGGTGCCTGATTGCCGTCAGCTTCTCCAACGTCGCGTTCGCGTTGGTCATCGATCGCACCATCTCCACGCAGAGCGACGTGATCGGCCGCGGGCTTTTGCACCCGTGGCTCGAGCGAATCGGCGTGCTGAGCTACTCGATCTACCTCTGGCAGCAACTGTTCCTGCGTCAGAGCTTGGTCCGCGAGCCGGTCTGGTCGGTGCTGTGCAGCGTGCCGCTGAGCGTCGCGCTCGCCATGATCGCGGGCGCGCTCTCGTACTACCTCATCGAGCGACCGATCCTGAGGCGTCGGCCACGCTGGGCGGACCGCTGAGGCTGCTCAAGTCTTGGGGGCCAGCTGCTCCAGGTGCCACTTGTGGATGAGCAGCTTCTCTTCGGCGGCGAACGCCGCATCCCGCAACCTGGTGGCGACGATCGCGGGGATGACGACGCCGATCACGCTCACGGCGAGCAGCGCGACCGTGGACCCGAGCTCGGGGAAATGAGTGAGGCGTGGGATCAGGTGGATCGCCCCGTCATCGAACGCCATGGCTCGTGGGATCAGCCCCGCGAGCTCCAGCACGAGCGGGAGCAAGAACGACGCACACCCGATGACGACGATGGACACCCGGTGTCTGGGCGCCCCCTGGGCTGCGAACAACATGGTGTTCACGGCGGCGAAGCCAGGCACGAATACCAGCGGGCCGAACACCCCGGAGAGAGTCACCGTCAACACGCTCACGAGCGCCGCAAGTACGAGGCGGGCGTTCGAGTGGGTCACCCGCTTGAGGTAGAAGAACCAGGCTAGGGCGGCGCAGCTACCGACGACCACCGCCACCACCCCGAGCAGCCAAGGCAAGCGCGGCCCGAGCAACACCAACAGTGGCAGCATGGCTACCCAGATCGCGCTGCGGACCGCGTTGTCTCGCATGGCTGACACGATCTGCGCTGCCGTCAGTCGATCCAGCTCTCCTTTGGCGCTGGCGGGCAGGGTGCTCGGTGGCGTGGCCAACAGGCGCAGGACCACCGCGCGCGCCGCCGGGAAGTCAGGCAAGAACCCCAACGCCTTGCCCGCTTCCCGCATGGCTGACGCGCGCGCCTCCTCACGGCCGGCAGGCGGGCCATCGAGCGCCGCGTTGGACAGCTCGCGAGCCTTCTCGGCGTGCTGGGAAGCGAGCTTCTTCCGCTGGACCAGATCGCGGTCGCCGTCGAGGTAGCGGTCCACCGCCTCGGCCAGCTCTCGGGCGGAGGCGAGGCGCTCCTCGCGGAGGAAGCGCGTGGCGTGCAACGCGAGCACGTAGAGCTCGGGCGGCATGTCTCGCGGTGGGGCGGCTTGGCGGTCCGGGTTGAGCGTGTTCTCGAGGATCTTGCGCGCGTCGGCGCCATCGATCATCGGCTCCAGGGTAATGAGCTCGTACAGGATCGCGCCCAGCGCGAACACGTCGCTCTTGGCGTCGACCAAGTCGAGCTGACCGAGCACCTGCTCGGGCGCCATGAAGCCCGGTGTGCCCACCATGTCGCCCGGCATGGTGTCGTCGCTGGGCTCGGTGACTGTGATCTCCACCCCGCCGACGGTGATCACGCGTGCCACGCCCCAGTCGAGCACGTACACCTCGCCGTGACTGCCAAGCATGATGTTGTCCGGCTTGAGATCGCGATGCACGACGCCGTTCTCGTGGGCGTAGTGCACCGCCCAGCACACGCTCACGAACGCGGAGAGCAGCTTGTGACGCGAGTGTCGGATGCCGTGCGAGGTCTTGATCGATCGCGATCGCTCCATGATCTCGAACAGGGTCTCGCCGCGGACACGCTTCATCGTGAAGCTGGGCCCACCCTCGTCCGTGGAGATGTCGTACACGGGCACGATGGCGGGGTGCTCGAGCAGCGCTTGCACCCGCGCTTCGCGGAGGAAGCGGCTAGTGGCTTGGGCTTGGTCCGCCTTGGCTACCGGCTGCATCGTCTTGAGCGCGACCTCGCGGCCGATCTTCAGATCGTACGCGCGCGTCACCTCGCCCATGCCGCCGCGGCCCAGCACCTCGAGGGTGCGGTAGCGGTCGACGGTGGTCTCGTCGTCGGAGAGGCTGTCCAACCGCTGGGCGACCAGCGCTCGCGGCTCGCTCGGCTGTGCGAACCTGGCGATCCGCAGCGTCTCGGCCTCGGGCACCCGCTTGGGTGGAATCCGCAGCGTCGTGTTCTCGTGCTCGGGGTCTCGGCGCGCCATGGAGCGTGCAGCGTAGCGGATCTCGACCGCCGTCCGGGTGCCGCCGCCTATTCACCCTGCCGCGCCTCGATCTTCAGCCCGTCGAGCACCTTGACCAAGAACGACCTTTCGGCCAGCTCGCCGCCGCCGCTGCACGCGATCAACCATTCGTCTTCAGTGGCGAACGCGAAGCGCTGCTTGCGCGCACGCAGCGCTCGTAGGTGCGCTTGCCCCGCCTCGCCCTGCGCGCTCAATCCCAGCGCCTTGGCTGGGTCGGAGAAGAGCCGGACCTCGCCCTTGTGGGGCCCTCGCGTGAGCGTGAACTGCAGACCAGGAGCACCTGCCACGGCGACAGGCTCCGCACCCGCGAAGTGCAGCCGAAGAGCGAGCTCCGCCGCGCCCAGGCTCGCGAGCGATCTGGCGCGCCACAGCGGTCGTGTGTCGGCCGCACGCGAAGCGGGATCGGGGCCGGTGAAGGAGTTGCCCAGGACGTCGAGCTCGAAGCCCTCTGCCAGCTTCGTGAACGCCTTTGTGGTCACGTCCGCGTCGAAGCCCGAGATGGACAACACGAAGGCGCCCGCGATGCCGTACACGAGGCCTTGGCTTTGACGCCGATCGAGCTCGATCCACGAGCGCACGGTGGGGAGCACCAGCAGTGGATGATCGGCGGGCGAGCTGCCGTGGGGCACGGGCACCTCGATCAGGTAGGCGTAGGCGATCTTCGCGCCGTGTTCGTAGGTGACCATCAGGTCGACGGGGTGCATGCTGCGTTGTTGCGTGCCGCGCACGTTCAAGCCGGCGAGTTGGGCGCGTTTGCCGAGCTCGTCGAGCGACAGTGAGCCGAGGTGCCTGCGTCGCGGCGGGACAGTGGGTGGTGAGCTCGCGCTCGCCTCGGCGCCTGGGGGAGGGGGCTCCTCGCGGTTCTCGCTGGGGGCCGTGTGGGTGGTCGAGCTCGGCTTGCCGAGGAGCCCAGACAGCGAAGTCACGGTGGCCGCGATCGCGCCGACGCCGAGTCCAACGCCAGCCATGAGCAGGCCGCGCCGCTTGCGGTGTCGAGCCTTGGCGGTGACGCGGTCGAGCTCGGTGAGGCTGGGCAGCTGACCGCGTTCCGCGCGGACGCTGCTGGCTCGAGGTGCAGAGCTCTGCGACGCGAAGCCCATCGCGCAGGCGGCCTGATGGATGGCGGCAGCCAGCTCGCCCGCGTGCTGGAAGCGGTCGCGCGGGCGCAAAGACAGCGCGCGGGCGATCACCGGCTCGAGCGGGCCGACGTCGACGCCCAGCGCGGCAGGTGTGGGACGTGCCTCATCGATCGCGGCGAGCCCGGATCCGAGCGGCTTCGCGTAGGGAGCGTGGCCCGTGACCATCTCCACGAACAAAAGCCCGATCGCGTGCACATCGGTCCAAGGCCCGGTGCGCGCCCCGGCCACTTGCTCCGGTGCGGCGTAGGCGGGCGTGAAGCCAAAGGCCCCCGAGCGCGTGGCGGTGTGCCCGCTGCCGCCTGCCTCGCCTGCGTGGAACAGCTTCGCGATGCCGAAATCGATCACCCGGGGCGCCAGCGCGCCGTCGGGACCGGGGCTCACCATCACGTTGCTCGGCTTGAGGTCTCGGTGCGCGACACCGACGTCGTGTGCGTGCGCCACACCCTCTGTGACGCCGCGCAAGATCGCCAGCGCCTGCGCCACTGGCATGGCGCCGTGGGCGAGCAGGTGACTCTTCAGGCTCTGCTCGCCGCACCACTCGAGCACCAAGTAGGGGGTGGGCGCCCCGTCGCTCGCCCACAAGATGCCCTGGTCCAGGGTGCGCACGATGCACGTGTGGCGCAGCTTGGTCAGCAGCCGCGCCTCAGAAGTGAAGCTGGAGAGAAGCTGTTCGCGGCGCTCGGTGTCTCGCAGCGCGTCCTGGGAGAGGACCTTCACGGCCACCTGGGCGGACAACGCCAAGTGCTCGGCGGCGTACACCACGGCGAAGCCGCCGCGACCGACCACCCGGTCGATGCGGTACTTGCTCTCGATCACCGTCCCCGGGCTGAGCGCATCGGCGCCGGCCGCTGCCATCCCGTTAGGGCTACCATCCCGAGCGCCAGGATGTCGCCCCCCGATAACGTTCAGCTCGTCGGCGCGATCATCGCGAAGCGCTATCGGCTCGACCGCGTCGTCGGTCGCGGCGGCTTCGCGGTGGTGTACCAGGCGCACCACCTGACCCTGGACACCCGAGTCGCGCTCAAGATCTTGAACCTGGTGATTCCCAACGAGCCGAGCCGGCGCGACAAGGAGATCCTCCGCTTCACCGACGAGGCCAGGATCCTCGCGCGGCTCAGGCACCCTGGCATCGTCGCGGTCTCGGACGCCGGGGTCGAGTCTTCCTCTGGAGGCGAGCTGTTGCCTTGGATCGCGCTCGAGTGGTGTGACGGCGGCACGCTCGCGGACGAGCTCAGAGGTCGCGCTGGCGCTCCGTTCTCTGCAGCAGAGGCTTGGTCCGTCGTGCGCGCGGTGGCGTTGGCGGTCGGTGACGCGCACGCGGCGTCGGTCGCGCACCGAGACCTCAAGCCCAGCAACGTGATGCTCGCGCGCTCGGCGAAGGGCTTCGAGCCTCGGGTCGTGGACTTCGGGATCGCCAAGGTGTTCGAGGCAGGGCTCTCGGGCGAGGAGGCCGCGACTCGGGGCACCCTGCTCTGTTCTCCAGACTATGCGGCTCCGGAGCAGATCGTCGGAGGCGCGACCGGCCCTTGGACCGACATTCATGCGCTGGGGCTGCTGCTGACGGAGCTGTGCGTGGGCCGTCCGCCGTACTCGTTCACGGGGGCCGGGCCGGTCGCCGGCACACGCCCCACACCGAGGGCGTTCGGTGTGGATGTTGGCGAGCTCGAAGCGGTGATCGCGCGGGCCGTGTCGCTCTTGCCGTCGGACCGCTTCGAGGACGTCGAGCAGCTCGTGGCTGCGGGAGATGAGCTCTCGCTCGGCGAGGCGCCCATTCGAGCGCCCGGCGGCTCGCTCGCGCTCGACACCACCGCGCTGCAGCGACCGCACGAGGACACGCCCGCACGCGCGCCGACCGAGCAAGCCACGGTGCTGTCGCGTCGCGCGGGCCCGCGGGGCGGTGCGCCGACGCTGTTCTGGCCTTGGGTCACCGGCCTGGGAGGGCTGGCGGTGGGCGTCTTCTTGGGCGCGTTGCTGACGCAAAAGGACTCGCCTGCCCGGCCGATCGCCCCCCGCCCCCCCAGTTCGGCGACCGGCGTCGCGAGCTCGTCCTCGCTCGAGCCGACCCGACGACGCCTGTCGGATCTCGACGAGCGCAGCTTCCAGCAGCGAGTCGCAGCCCTGGGGCATCCGCTGAAGGGCGCCGCGCTCAGCGTGGGGCCCGAGCTCTCGTCGCATGTCACCCTGGTCGCTGCGACCGGGCTCGCGACGGTGTTTTTGGTGTCGGTCGACTCTGCGAGATTGGCGCTCAAGGAGGCGGACCTCCACGACTACCTGCTGCGTCGCGCCCACGAGAGCGACGCGCCAGGGATGGCGTTCGCGATCGATGGCGCGCGCGCGTTGGTGGTGAGCGCGGCGGACGATCGTTCTGCGCTCGAGCTGCTCGATGCGGTGTTGGGCGATCTGATCGTCGCGCAGCGAGGGAGCAGGGCGAACCCCTCACCGCCGCCCGACGGGAGCTCGCTCGAGAAGCTCGATCTCGAGGAGCTGCTCACTCGCGTCCGCCGCGCGGGCGGTCAGACCGAGTCCGCGGCGCGTGGCGGGGCGGGCACGTTTCAGTTGGCCGTGCGCCGGGGCCCGTTCGACTTCATGCGGGTGTACTACTTTCGAGACGCTGGCGTCGAGCAGATCGCTGCGGTCACCAAGGGCTTCACGGGGAGCGTGCTCGTCGCTGTCAAGGGTGAGGCTGCGCTCGGCTTTGCTGGCTCTCCCGCGTTGGTCGAGGAGCTCGGACCGATCATCGTGACGGGGCTCGACGCGCAGTTGCGACGCCCCAAACGCTAGACTCGGAGCGGGTGATACGCTCCGCGACATGCGCTCGCTCGCTCTGCTTCCTTGTCTGTTGCTGGCCTCGATCTCCAGTTGTGGTGACGACGCGAGCGGCGGGGGAGGTCGAGGAGACGGCGGCGAGGCAGCCGGTGGTCAGGCGGCCGGCGCAGGCGGCGTCGAGGGAGGCGGAGGCAGCGGTCTGGGCGGGGAAAGCGCCGGAGGGGGAGGCGAAGCAGGAGGTCCACCCGCCGGGACGCCCATGTTCGTGGCCGTCGGATACGGCGGTCGCCGCATGTCGTCGCTCGATGGCGCGACGTGGTCGAACGACATCGTCGTCGATCCCAACGGAGGGGATGACAACAACTTGTTCCGTGGCCTGGGGTACGGCGATGGTGTGTTCGTGGCGGTGGGTGGCTCGAGCTCGGGTCAGATCTTCACCAGCCTCGACGGCGCCAACTGGACGCCACAAATCCCCGCGAGCAGCTGGCTCGGCGACGTGACCTTCATCGACGGAGTCTTCGTCGCCGCCGGCGGCAACGGCGCGCGCCAACGCTCGAGCGACGGAGGGGTGACCTGGACCGATGAGGGGCCTTACTTCGCTGGTCACTTCCGCGGCATCGCCTCGGGCAACGGCGTGGTCGTCGCGGCTGGCCACACCTACAACACCGATCCGTTCGTGGGCTTGACCGCCCGCTCCACGGACGCAGGCGCGACCTGGGAGACCGAACAAACCGGAGGTCCGGCGTTCGGCTCGATCGCCTTCGGTGCGGGCGTGTTCGTCGCCGTGGGGGCGGACGGCTGCCGCCGGTCGAGCGACGGGAGCGCTTGGGCGGACTGTGGCATCGCGGGCGGCGGGCTGGACCGGGTCGTGTTCGCGAACGGAGAGTTCCTGGTGCCCGACGCCGCCGGCTACCATCGCAGTGCGGACGGTGCGGCCTGGAGCCACCAGGACGCGCCTTCGCGCGGCGTGCAGACGTTCGGGCTGGGGCTCTACGTCGCCACGAGCTGGCCCGATCGCATCGAGACTTCGCTGGACCTCGCGAGCTTCGACGTGGTGAACGACGGCACAGGCCCAGCGTTCACGCAGATCGAGCTCGGCTACGTGCGCTGAGCGCTCAAGTGGCTTCGTTCATGGGCCGCATGATGATGTTCACGATGCGCGACCGGGCCCGTGGCAGCGCCGCCATGACCACCGCTTCTGCCACGTCCTCTGCGGTGGAGAAGCCCTTCATGTGATCGCTCCCGGCGGTCCGCCCGTCGCCGAGCGCGAAATGGGTCTCGACGCCGCCTGGGCACACCGCGCTCACCTTGATCCCGCGCTGCCAGAACTCGCGATCGAGCGCCTGTGTGAGCCCAAGCTGGGCAAACTTGGACGCGCAGTAGATCGCCTCGCTGGGGTAGCCCTGGAGCCCCGCGACGCTGGCCACGTTGATGATCTGCCCCTCGCCCTGCTTCAGCATGTGAGGGATCACCTCTTTGCAGAAGAGCCACGTGCTCTTGGTGTTGGTGGCCATGATGCGGTCGTAGTCGTCCTCGCTGAAGTCGAGGAACGGGCGGTAGCCGCCCATGCCGGCGTTGTTGACCAAGATGTCGATGCGACCGTGCGCTGCCACGGCCTTGGCCACACAGGAGTGGACCTCGCTCCCGACGCGCACGTCGCACACGATGCTCGACGCCTTGCCGCCCGCTTGCTCGATGGCCCGAACGACGTCCGTGAGGTCGCCTTGATTGCGCGCCACGGCGACGATGACCGCGCCTTCGCGTGCCAGCGCCTCCGCGCTCGCGCGCCCGATGCCTCGACTTGCGCCCGTCACCAACGCGATCTTTCCAGCGAGCCTCATGCACACCTCCCGAAGTCCGCGCATCTTACAGCTCTCCGGGGCGGCGGGGTGCAGCGCGTCGAGACCCGGTGCGCAGCCTGGACTAACATGGCGCCGTGACCGCACTGTCCGATGCGCGCGAGTGGCTGCGTCGCTCGCGTCACGTGCTCAGCGACGAGGAGCGTCGCTTGCTGCTCGGGCCACACCGAGTGTTCGGCAAGTTCCTGCGCTTTCCCCTCGACCGCGCCTTGGGGCGCGCTGCGCGAGCCCCCGCCAACACCGTGGATCGCCGCGACCCGGAGCTGGTCCGCTGGGCGGCGGACGCCGTCCGCGTGGCCGGGCGCCACTACTTTCGGGTGCAGGTGGAGGGCGTGGCCACCGTGCCAGCGGGACCGGTGTTGTTCGTCGGCAACCACAGCGGAGGCCTGTTGCCGCTCGAAGGGCTGTTCACCGTTCAGAGCCTGCTCGATCACTTCGGTCCCGAGCGGCGCGTGTTCGCGATGGCGCACGACTTGTTGTTCCACGATCCGGTCATGCGTGGTTTGGCGCAGCGGCTCGGCATCCTGCGGGCCAGCCCGGAGAGCGCCATGAACGCTCTGGCATCTGGCGCCTCGGTGCTGGTCTACCCGGGCTCTGATTTCGACGCCTTTCGCCCGTACTCGGCGCGCCACCGCATCCAGCTGGCGGGGCGAACGGGGTTTCTGCGACTCGCGCTCGCTGCCGGTGTGCCCATCGTTCCGGTCGTCACCGCGGGCACCCACGAGCAGCTCATCGTCCTCACCCCAGGGACGAGGCTGGCGTCCTGGCTTCACACCCCCAAGATTCTGCGAACCGCCGTGCTGCCCTTGGTCATCTCGGTGCCGTGGGGGCTCTCGCCAGGCTTCTTGCCGTACGTGCCTTTGCCTGCGCAGACCTCGATCGCGTTCTTGCCCGCGATGCGCTGGCCCGACCTCGACGCCGCCAGCGCCAGCGATCCGGTCGCGCTGGCGCGCTGCTATCGCGACGTCGAAACGGCCATGCAGACCAGACTGGATGAGCTCGGGTCTGGCCGTCGTTTCCTGCTCGGCAAACGCAGCCGGTGATCAAGTCGCGGCGCTGAGCGCGGTGTGCAAACGCTGATCGAGCTCCGCATCGCTCACCCCAAGCTCCTCGGCCACGGCCCCGAGCAGGATTCGTTCAGCCGGGTGGAGCACCCCGTCGGCGGCAGCGGCCTCGATCAGCAACGTCAGCGTCTCGTGTTTGTCGGGCTCCGCAAGGCGCTTCAGCAGCTCGATCGCCGCGCCTGCATCCGGCACAGGCTCGATCCTGGTGTCGGGCGGGAGCCCGAAGCGCACCAACAATCGCGTGAGGAGCTTCTCCTCCCCCGCGTGAAACTCCCCGTCCGCAAAGACGAGCCCGGCGATGATCCCGCACACCTCGCGTCCCGTGCTGGCCAGCATGCGCGCCAGCGTACCACTGCTGGGTCCGTCTCTCGGGGCCACGTGGCAGGAGAATTTTCTGGGCGGATCGGCGAGCATGCGCGCATGGCAGATGATTTCTTCGCGGGCGTCGTCCAGCAAGCGGTGCAGACCTCGGCCGGCGAATGCCAGCTTCCGATCCTGTACAGGGACGGGAGCGTGGTGGGGCTGATGTACCGCGTCGACCCGGAGCTGGTCGCCCCCTTGATCCCGAACGGAGATGAGTTCGAGCCGTTCACGCTGATGGGCAAGGCCATCGTCCAGCTGGTCGTTTTCGAGTACCGCGACACTACGATTGGCCCCTACAACGAGGTCGCGCTGGCGGTCGAAATCAAGCGCCGGGGCACCTCGCCGTCGACCTGGGGAGCGTTGGTCAACGCCAAGAAGCAGCCCGACTACGGCAGCACCTTCCTGAACCTGCCCGTCACCACGGAGGGAGCGTGCGCGGCCGGGCGCGAGATCTGGGGCTACCCCAAGTACGTCGTGGACATCTCCACCGAGTTCTCCGAGGAACGCATCCACGCCGTGCAAAAGGGCGAGTTCGAGCTGACGCTGGGTCCTGCGGGGTGGCTCAAGACCCCTGGCATTCCCTTCGTGCTGATGTCGGTGAAAGACGGCCATGTGGTGCGCACGATCGTGGAGACGGGGCATCAGCTGCTGTGGGGTGGCGCGGGCGCGGTGGAGCTGAAGCTCCTGGGCAGCGGGCCAACTGCGGACAACCTGGAAAAGCTCGGCCTCGACAAGCGCGCGCCCTCGTTCGTCTGGCGGGCGTACGACATGCGCTCGATCCTTCCCAAAGGGGAGGATTTGCCTGCGAGCGCAGTAAGCTCGCGGGGCGAGTAGGCCTGAAAGCCGCTCCACAAACCCAAGAACCGTGCGCTACCATCGAGCAATGCACCTTCGACCCTACTTGCCCTGTGTCTTCGCTCTCTTGGCGCTCGCAGCTTGTGGAGGTGAGACGAGCAGCTCCGGGGGTGGAGGCAACGGTCCCACGGGTCCCGAATGCGAAGAGGACGCTGACTGTCCCAAGGGTCCGTGCGAGAACCCGGTCTGCAACGGCGGCACGTGCGGTACGGAGCCCAAGGCCGAGGGCACCGAGGTCGAGCTGCAGAACGCAGCGGACTGCCTGCTGCAAGTGTGCGACGGGGCGGGCAACGTCACGGAAATGCCGGACGACACCGACGCCCCAAGCGTCTACTGCGGCACCGGGGCGTGTGTGATGGGGGAGCCGACCCTGACCCCGAACGACGGTGACCCGTGTCCCGATGACGACACATTGGTGTGTGGGTTCGACTTCGATTGTGTGGAGTGCACGACCGGGGCGCACTGCATGACCGGCATCTGCGATGCGCAGGAGGGTAGCTGTTCGCCCGAGACCTGTGGCAACACCATGCTCGATGGCCAAGAGACCGACGTCGACTGCGGCGGAGACGAGTGTCCCTCGTGTGGAGTCGGCCTGAACTGCGTCGACGACAACGATTGCCTGTCCGACAACTGCGACAACGACACCAACACCTGCGATCCGAACAACTGACGGATGCCGACAGCGGGGGGGCGATGGCGGGCGGCACTCGTGTGTGCCGCCTTGACGATGTCGACGGTGGCGCCGATCCACGCAGCGGGCGTGCCGATCTCGCAGGCCACCGAGGATCAAAAGAAGTCTGCCCAGACGTTGTTCAAGCGCGGCGTCGACCGCGCCAAGAAGGGTGAGCACGACAAGGCATTGGAGGAGTTCCGCGCCTCCTACGACATCGTTGCCAGCGCCAACACGCGCGTCATGATCTCGCGTGAGCTGGCCGCGCTCGGCCGGCGCGCCGAGGCCTATCGCGAGGCGCTCGGCGCGGTCGAAGTGGCCAAGGCCGCAGCGCTCGAAGACAAGCGCTACGCAGAGGCAGAGGTGTCGGCGCGAGTGGAGGCGGATGAGCTGAAGAAGACGATTGGCCTGCTGAAGGTCGACCTGGCGGATCGCACAGGCGAGCTGTTGGTCGGCGGGCGCACGGTGCCGCTGCGCGAGACCAGCGCGCCGATCGTGGTCGATCCAGGAGAGGTCAAAGTGGTGCTCCGCGGCCTCGGCGGCATCGACGAACGGACGGTGACCATCGCGGCAGGCGAAGAGGGAGCGGTGAGCTTCGCCGAGAAGGCTGCGCCTGCGCCGCCTCCGAGGCCCAAGAAGGAGAAGCCCCCCATGCACCCGTTCGATCAGGGAGACGGCGAGCTGATCACGGCGCTGGCACTGGGCTCGGTGGGCGTGGTCGGCATGGTGTTCTTCGCAGGTTTCGGCTCGGCGAATGCCTCCATCCACGACGAGCTCGAGGCAGCCTGCCCCAACGATCGCTGCCCAGCCTCGCTCGAGGACAAGGCTGCCGAAGGCCAAGCGTTCAAGACGGTGGCCAACGTGAGCGTGGGCTTCGGCATCTTTGGCCTCGCTGCGGGCGCGGCGTTCCTCGTGCCCACGTTCTTCAAGCCCGACCCCACCACCGCACAGCTGCGCTTCGGCCCAGGGTCGCTGTTCGTCGGGGGATCGTTTTGAAGTCGTCGCTCTTGGTCGCGCTCGCGCTTTTGGCCTGCAACCAGGACTACGACAAGTTCGTCTTCCCGACGGGAGGGGCTGCCGCGACTGGAGGCGGCGCACAGGGGGGAGGGGGCGCTGGTGGCAGCCCACCTGCGAGCGCAGCCGTCGCCTGTGGCGCTGACGCGTGCGACAACTGTTGTGTGGCCGAAACAGATGGCACATCGCCGGCCTGCGCCGACATCTGCGCGCCCAACCAAGCTGCGATCACCTGCGACGGCGCCTCGGACTGCGACGGCCAGCTGTGTTGCCTCGCGTTCGCCGCCACGGGCGAGCTGGCTCGCGCCGAATGCAAGTCCACGTGCGCAAATGGTGAAGATGAGCTGTGCGACGCCGGGGACGCGAGCCCTTGCCAGGCAGGCTCGTGCTCCGCGCTCTCCGAGCTGCCGGGCTTCGACGCCTGCCAGTGAGCCGAGCCCTGCTGGGCCGCGCTCACTTGGCGGAGCGCATGTCCTCCGCCACGCGTAGCGCTTCCTCGACCCAGGGGTCGCGCGCGAGATCATCGCGCCACTTGTCGAGGCGGCCTTTGACCTTGTCTCCAGGCTTGGCCGGCGCGGCGGCAGGCTCCTCGAGCAAGGCGACCTCGAAGCGCGGTTTGCCCTCGTCGAGCTTGGGCTTCACCGCCTCGAGCGCAGCTTTGTCCTTCTTGCGCTCGGCCAGCCAGGTCGTGCGCTTGAGCGAGACCAACGTGTCTTTGCGCTGCTCCTTCAGCAGCTTGCTGAACGCGTCGACCTTCGAGAAAGCCGGCTCCGAGGCGACGCGCTTCTGGCTGCCGGCGGCGAGCGCGGGGAGGGCCCAGCGATGTGGGCTGGGCTTGAACTTCAAAGGCTCCACCTTGCCCCACGGGATCGAGTGGTCCATGAACCGCTCGCCCGACTCCACGTAGCCCGCCGGGTCAGGCAGCACGATGTCCGGCATCACGCCGCGCCACTGCGTCGAGTCGCCGTTGACGCGGTAGTAGACCTCGACCGTCAGCTTGAACACGCCCATGGGGTCGCCCTTGTTGCCGCCGCGCATGCGATCGAGGTCGACCAGCGTCTGCACCGTGCCCTTGCCGTGCGTCTGGCCCGTGCCGACGATCACCGCACGGCCGTAGTCCTGCAGCGCTCCAGCCAAGATCTCCGAGGCCGACGCGCTGAAGCGATCCACCATCACGATCACCTCTCCGCGGTACGCGACGGCCGGGTCTTCGTCCTTCAGCACGTCGATGTCGCCATCGGAGGACTTGGTTTGCACCACGGGGCCTTCGGGGATCAACAGGCCAGTGATGTCGCGTGCGTGCCCCAAGAGCCCGCCGCCGTTGCCGCGGAGATCGATGATCACGGCGCCGAGCTTCTGCTTCTCGAACCTGTCCAGGATCTTGCGCACGTCCCCCGTCGCGTTGCGCTCGCCGGGGCCGTTGCCACCCGCGCGAGTGTCGCCGTAGAAGCCTGGCAGGTAGACGTAGCCGACCTCGTCGCCCTTGGGCCCGCGATCGAGCACCGCGCCGCGCGCGTACGACGCCTCGATATGCACGACGTCGCGCTTGATCGCGATGTTCTCGACACGCCCGTCCGCCTTCTTCACGGTCAACGTGACGACGGTGCCCTTCGGGCCGCGCACCATCTTCACCACCTTGTCGATCGGCATGTCCGTCACGTCCACCGGCTGCTCGTTCTGCTGCGCGACGGCGAGGATGAGGTCGCCAGCCTCGAGCTTGCCTTGCTGCCAGCTGGCGCCCCCGGGCACCAGCTCGCGCACCACGATGTAGTGATCCTCTTCGCCCAGCGCTGCGCCGATGCCCTCGAGCGTTCCGCTGATCTGAATGTCGAAGTTCTCCTTCTCGGCGGGAGGCAGGTACAGCGTGTGCGGGTCGTACACGCTGGCCACGGCGTTGATGAAGCGCTCGGCGGGCTCGAGCGGCTCCATGCTGGCCAGGCGGGTGAAGCGGCCCGAGTAGCTGGCAGCGATCTCCTTGCGCGCCTTCTCTTCTTTGCCCTCGAGCGTGGGCGGGATCACGATTGCGGGCTTGTTGTTGGGCTCCGGTTTGGCGTCCTTGCCGCTCGGCTTGGGCTTCTTCTGCGCCTCCTCCGTGTCCTCGAGCTGGGCCACGCGCTCGAGCACCTGCAGCTTCAGGAACTTGCGCCAGCGGCCCTCGAGCTCGGCCTCACTCGCGGCGTAGCCGAGCTTCTTGGGGTCGGTCTCCAGCGTTTCGTCTTGCTCGAGGTCGAACGGCTTCTCCAAGATCGCCGCCACCGTCTTGGCCGCGACCTCTCGGCGGCGCTTGAGCATCGCCGCACCTTTGCGCGCGAGCACCAGGTCGCCCTCGCGCAGGTCGTCATCCATGCGGTCGGCGTAGGCCTTGAGCGCGGTCACGTCGGCGTCGAGCAGGAACAGCTTCCCGCCGTCGATCTCCTCCAAGTACTTGGGGAACGCCGCGGTCGAGACCTTGTCATCCACCTCTTGGCCGCGCACGTGCTCGCGAGAGAGAAGCCTCTCGACGTTCTTGGCGAGCATGGCCTCGCGGGCGTCGGCAGGGAGCTCGGGCAACGTGTCAGCCACTGGAGGCGGGACGACGGTCGTCGCGGTCGCCGTCGGCTCGATCGATTGTGCGCCTCCTTTCGGGGTCGGAGAGCTGCATGAGACGAGCGTGGCGAGGACGAACGCGATCGATCGAGAGGGCTTCACTGCGCGAGAGTGTAGCGCGCCAGCGGCCTGCTGGTAGCGAGACTTAGGGCAACGCGTGCACCCAAGCGGACAGGTCTTCGATCAGCCGCGCGTCGACGGGCGCTCGCTGTTGGTACTCGGCTGGTGAGCTCTTGCCCTCGCCAGCGCCGAACAGGTGATTGAGCTCCGAGTAACGTTTGTTGGTCACGTTCTTTCGGCCCGCGAGCACTCGCTGCCATGCGCCAAAGTCCGTGTCGGTGACCTGGTAGTCGCGCCCACCCTGCGCCACGAAGATCGGCCGCTTGTAGTCGCGCGCTGCGGCCAATGCGTCGTACTTGGCGAGATCGAGCCAATAAGCGGCGGGCGCGCCCAACACCAGCTCGCCCGGCCTGCCAGCGCCGCTCGCGATGATCTCGGCGATGCGCGTGCGCGCACGTTTGACTGCCGCGATTTGCTCGCTTTCTTCTGGCGCGGCGCGTCCGTCGAGCGCAGCGATGTACTCCATCTGCTCGATCATCATGTCCGCGATGGGGCGGGTGCTGCCTGCCAAGAGGGCGATCCCTGCGAGCTCGGCCGTCTCGGCGCCGATACGCGGCGCGAGGAAGCCACCCAGGCTGTGGCCCACCAAGGCGATCTTGGTCTTGTCGATGGCGCTGTGCGCCCCGAGCCACTTCACCGCCAGCTTGGCGTCGTCGATGGTCTCTTCTCGCACCGTGAGCTCGAGGCCGGCGAGCTTCGTGGGGTGCTGCTTGGTTCGCTTCTCATAGCGAAGCACCGCGATGCCGCGCGACGCGAGGCCACCCGCGAGGTCCTTGAACGGCTTGTTCGCGCCCACCGACTCGTCGCGGTCGTTCGGGCCCGACCCGTGCACGAGCACCACGGCCCGAAACGGCCCCTTGCCAGTCGGCAGCGACAGCGTCCCTGGCAGCTCGAAGCCGGCCGCGCCGAACGACAGCTCGGACTCGGTGAAGCGGCTGCGATCGACGTAGGGCGGATCTTGGTAGGGCTCCGCGGCAGGCGAGAAAAAGAGGCCTGCCACCTTGCCCTCCTTGTCGAAGGCGATCTTCGCGTCCAAGCGGGCGCGCGCGAACGTACACGTGACGATCGCGGTGCGGTAGGCGCCGACGGTCTCGACGCGCGCGGACTCGATGCCCTGAAAGCTGCCGACCCCGGCGCCGAGCCCCGCCCAAGTCTCGCGCAGCTTCGGCTCGGGCAGGGCCGCCGTCATGGTCGCATCGAACTTGCTCACGAGCGCGGCGAAGTCGCCACTCGAAAGGCCGAGCACGAAGGCTCGCCCCGCTAGTTCGATCGGATCGGCGCTCGGCGACGAGCTCGAGTCGTCAGCGGGCAGGTTGCTCATGCTCGTCATGGTAGTCGGGGTCGCGGCGGGCGGGGGCTCGGCGCTGCTCGCAGGGTCTTGGCTGGGCGAGCAGCTCGTGAGCAGCAACCCGCATACACGTGATCTCAGCGCGCGAGGTGCCATGGTCATTCCGGGGAGGCGAAGATGATCTGCGCCCGTTCGCGCGCAGGTTTGAGCGGATCCGGCGAACGCGGGCTGGCCTCGCGGGCGTAGCGGGCGTCCCGCAACATGGCCAGCGCTTCGAGCGCCATGCCGCGCAGCTCTGGTCGCGCGCTCGGCTTTGCCCAGGCGCTGGCGATCTCCCCGCGACAACTCTCGCCCAGGATCGTGAGCGCCCACAGCGCGTCCTGGATCGCACGCGGCTCGGCCAGGTCGGCGTGGCCGACGACCAGTGCGCACGCGCCTTGTGGCCGCTTCGCCGCGAGCAGGTGCACGGCCGCCTCGCGCACGAACGGATCGCGATCGAGCAAGCCGACCACGAAACGCGGATCGCCTCGGTCCGCGAGCCGGTCGACCAGCTCCACGTGCTCGGTGACGTGCACGCTGCCGCGTTTGGCCCAGGAGCGCGACGAGTGCCGAGTCGTGTTGTGTTCCCTGGCCCAGAGCAGGCGTTTGAACGCGAGGTCCGTCGCGCCGGCGAGGCCCAGATCCAGGGCAGCAGCCGCCGCCACCCAGGGTGCTGTCCCGTCGTCTTTCGGGTCCGAGATCAGCTCTCGCAGCGCCTTGTCGCTCGACTTGTCACCCAGCGCCGCTGCCAGCGCCAAGTGGCGTGCGCGCGTGTCGGGGTGGAAGCGACGGTCGCTCGTGTCGAGCGCGACGTCCGGTGCCCCCGCACGCCCAGCGAGCCAGGTCCTGATCTTGGCGTGAGCTTGGCTGATGACTTGGTCTTGGCTCTGGTCGCGGGTCTTGGCCACGAAGCGGAGCAGCTCCTCGTAGCGGTGCCGAAAGAGCAGCGCGTCGACCTCCGCAGGATCGTCGCCGGGAAAGGCCGCGGCCATGGCCTCGGAGAAGCAGACGCTCGCGCGGTTGGTGCGCAGGTCGACCGAGAGCTCGCCCCGGAGCTCGCTCTTGAGCTTGTCGTCTCCCGACCGGATGCGCGCCGCGAACAGTCGACAGGAGACGAAGCCGTTGCCGCTGCCTTGCGGATCGACGCGCTGGTGAACCTGCGTGAGGAGCTTCACGGCCTGATCGCTCCGCTGATCGAACAGCGGCAAGAGCGTGAGCAGCTGGTTCGTCTCGCGCGTCCCAGGCGCAGTGACGGCGGCGAGGCGAGCGAGCGCCTCGAGCGCGTAGGCGCGCGCTTCGCCAGGGTGGATCCGCGAGAGCGACGCCACCAGCTCCTCCCACAAAAGCGGGCTGTCGAGCTGCTCACGCTCCTTGGCCAGCGCGCGGATGGCGCTCGTGGCTTGCGTGTGGCCAAGGTCGGCGAGCGCGCTGGCCGCCGCCACCTTCAGCCGCACGCGGTTCATCTTCTGCCACGGCTCGAGCCCCGAGCCGACCGGCCGCTTCAGCGTGTGCAGCAGCTGTGGGGCATTCTCAGCGAGCTGGAAGGCTCCCACTGCCTCCATGTTCTGTTCGATCCAGCTCTCGGGGTGCGGGTGACGGAGGAAGCGCGCTCCCGGTGGCGCCCCCACCACCCGCGCGATCCCCTTTCTCCCGCGCACCAATCCCAAACAACGAAAGTCGTTGCTCCCCTCGCGCATCACGACCTGTGGCTCCGGCTCCGGCTCGGGAGCCAGCCGTCCGCTGGGGATCGGATCCGCGCGCGACACGTCCGCCACCACCAGCGGCGCGCTGGTCAGGGGGGCGGGGCGCTTGCGCCGCTCGAGCGGCTTTGCCTTCGGCGAGGTCGGCGGCTGGAGCTCACGATGGCTCGGCTCGGCTCGCTCCGGCTGACACACGAGGTAGCGCTCGGAGAAGAGCGCATGCGCCTCGCAAGGAGCTGCGCTCGCCCACGCGACCAAGAGCCCAATCCCCAGGCTGGAGCCGCGGTGGCTCAAGGCGAGCTCCCATCGATCTCGAATACCGCCTTCGAAGCGGTCTCGCGCGCGTCACAGTAGAGCGGTCGAGGCAACACCACGTCGGAGTACAGCACGCTGGCCCAAGCGTCCGCGAGCTCGCCTCGTTCGCCTTGCGGCAAGCGCACGCGGTGGCTGGCTTCGACCCACGTGTCGCCACCCGCGAACGTCTGCACGCGAGTGACGTGGAGCTCGGGCGGGGGCGCGACCCCACGCGGGGGAGGAAGCGTCAGTTTGTGGACGATGCCCTGCGGGTCGCGTCGGTACAGCCCTCGGCCTGCCGCGATGAAGAGCTCGCCATCGTCCCTCTCGGCCAGGCTCATGACACCCTCGTCGAGGTGGAGGTCGACCTCACGCCAGTGTTGGCCATCGAAGTGCACCACGTAGCTGTGTCGTCCGGTGGTGGGCGCGTAGGGCTCGAACGCCGAGAGCCACACGTCATCGTATGCGCGTGCAGACAGGCTGGTGTTGACGATTCCGTCGAGCTTGGCAGACGCCGGGAGCGTCGCGAACTGCCAGCGATCGTCCCCTCGCTTGGCCGAGGCCACCACCAGGGTGGTGTCCGCGTACGCGACGTGATGGTCGTCTTGGCAGCGGCCCGCCACGTGCACGCTGCCGTCGCGCCCGAACGCGTGCGTGAGCGGCACCAGCGCGAGCCCTTCGCGCTCGCAGGCGTCCGTGCGGGGCAGCTCCGGCAACCGCCCCGCGCCGAGATCCAGACCCAGCTCGTGTGGGCGCCAGCCATCTGCCTGCAGCGTGAAGGTGGAAAGCTCGTGCACGAACAGCTGCCCGGTCCCCCGCGGCGCGTAGCGCGTGCGCACCGCGTGCAGCCAGCCGCTGCCATCGGATCGGGCGCCCAGCCGTAGCTCGGCCGGCACGTAACCCCGTGCGTCGTGCGGGAGGCCACGCAGCAGCGCCGGGACGTGGAGCGCGCCGTCCGGGCGGAGCTCCACCAGCGACTGCGCGGCCACGAGCCGCTCGCCGGCGGCCCAGTCGGCGAGCTCGTAGCCCGTGTCGCCAAACACCAAGATGCGGCGGTCCGCCAGCGCCTCCACCGACAGCCGGGCGCACGGCCCCTCTGCGACCGGCTGGAGCGTGCCCCGGGCGAACTTCGTCGGGGCGGTGGTCGGGGCGTCGAGCGCAGCCGGGACGCACGCGGTCGGCGCCATGGCGAGCACGGGCCAGATGGAGGCGGGGGCTCGCATGCGGCGACATGCTAGCAAAGCTCCAGCGCGGTCCCGTATGCTGCCGCCGTGCCGGCGCGCCAGCACGGATTCCACGCCTCCGCCTTCGAGCAGAACTTCTCGCTCAAGGCGCTCGCGCAGCACTACCCCAACGCCCGGCTCACGCCGACCGAGGCGACCGTCGCGCTCGATGGCGATGCGGAGATGTTCCTCTACCCCTTCGGCGCCGTCGTGTTTCACCAGACCGAGCCCGGCGTGCGCGACGCAGAGCTCGCGCGGCTGCGCGGCTTCTACCCGGAGCTGTCGGTGAAGATCGCCGCCGAGGAGCTGCTCGTGCTCGAGGATCCCGAGGGGGTGAGCGGTGTGCACGACAACAAGCTGTGCATCGCCGAGATGACGCCGCGTCGCGCTTCCGTGATCGCCCTGACCGTCGCGCAGAGCGCGGCCATGGAGTACTACGAGAACATGGTCGAGGCGTTGTCCTCGAGGACCGCCGTGTTGGTCGACAGGCTCAAGGAGACCGGTCGGGTCAGCCTGCGCACCAAGCCGCTCCACCGCTTCATCGGCGAGGCGATCGAGGCGCGCACCGAGGTGCTGTCGATCCTTCACTTGCTCGACAAGCCCGACGCCACCTGGGACGACCCCGTGATGGACGCGATCTACGAGGACCTGCAGGACGAGTTCGACCTCGAGGATCGCTTCGATGCTTTGTCGTCGAAGCTCAAGAGCGTGCAGGAGGCGCTCGAGCTGGTGCTCGACGTTGCGCGCGATTTTCGTCTGGTGCTGCTCGAGGTGGCGATCGTGGCGCTGATCGTGTTGGAGATCATCCTGAGCTTGGTGCGGCACTGAGGGCTCTGCGCGGTGGTGTGGTGGGCTGGGGCGCCCGCAGTCGGCGCGAAGAAGTCCGCGAGGTTGTTTCCAGCCCAAGGCATGCTCCGTGCCAGGCCGCCAGGCGGTAGGGGTGGTCGCGCGTGCCCCACCCAGAGGCGACCACGGCTCCCACCAAAATGCGCGGAAACTGAGCCTGGGGCTCGGCAGGGCTGCGAGTTCCTGCATACTGGCGCTCGAGGAGCAAGGGCAGGATGAGCGATCTCTTCACCGTCCAGTCGGGCAGTCTGCCGCCGAACGCCCGGGTGATGGGTTTCACGGCGCGGGAGGCCCTGTCGTCCTTGTTCGAGCTGTCCATCTACGTGGCCGTGGACGGAGGTGCGGGACAAGACGTGGAGCTCGAGGACGCGGTCGGCAGCCGGCTGACGTTGACCTGCCGCGAGCCGGGATCGCTCGCGGAGCTGACGGGCGTCGGCGAGCCGTTCGTATTCTCGGGCGTGGTGTCGGCGATGGAGCTCGTGAGCGAGCTCGACGGGCGCTCGGTGTTCGCGGCGACCGTCGTGCCCCAGCTGTGGAGCTTGCAGTACTCGGTGCACAGCCGCGTCTTCACGCAGAAGACGGTGCCGGAGATCCTCGAGGCCATCTTGCAGGAGAACGGCATCGACGCGTACGAGCTTCGGCTCAGCGGCTCGTACGCGGTCGAGGCGCACGTCAGCCAGTACAAGGAGAGCGACTTCGCCTTTCTCTCGCGCTGGATGGAGCGCGAGGGCATCTACTACTTCTTCGAGCACTCGGACGGAGTCGACAAACTGATCCTGGCGGACGAGAAGCAGGCGCACTCGCCGCTGCGGTCCGCCCCGGTGCGCTTCCATCCCGCGTCGCAAGACGAGCTCGCGCAAGAGGCGTTTCACCAGCTGGGGCTCAAGCGCAACGTGCTGCCGGCGATGGTGACGCTGAACGACTACGACTACGCCAAGCCGGCGCTGGGTGTCAGCGGTCGAGCGCTGGTCTCCCAGAGCGGGCTCGCCCAGCTGGTGATGCACTCGGATCGCTTCTTCGCCCCCGACGACGGCTCTCGCTTGGCGAACCTTCGCGCGGAGGCGCTGCTGGCAACCGAGACCCAAGTCACGGCACGCGGCACCGCGCGCAAGCTGCGCTCCGGCTACACGTTCGAAGTCTACGACCATCCACGCGCGGAGCTGTCTGCCGCGTTCCTGGCCGTCAGCCTGAAGCACGTCGGCCGACAGCTTCACGGCGCGAGCGAGCTCGACGCGTTGATCAGCGACAAGAGCCCAGAGGTGTATCGCGTGGAGGTTCAAGCCATCCCCGCGGCCACCCAGTTTCGCGCGGCTCGCAGCACGCCCTGGCCGCAGGTTCCTGGGTACGAGAACGGCGTGGTCGACGGCTCGGGCACCAGCAACTACGCCCAGATCGACGACGCAGGTCGCTACTCGATCAAGCTCAAGTACGACGAAGGCACCGCCGCGGGCGGCCAGTCGTCCACCTGGGTGCGCATGGCGCAGCCTCACGGCGGCCAGGTCGAAGGCTTCCACTTCCCGCTGCGCAAAGGGACCGAAGTGCTGGTGCAGTTCCTCGACGGCGACCCGGACCGCCCGCTGATTGCCGCCGTGCTGCCGACCGCCGCCACGCCGAGCCCTGTGACCAGCGGCAACAACACCAAGAACGTGTTGCAGACCGGCGGCTCCACCCGCGTGGAGATCGAGGACGCGGCGGGCGGCCAGTACATGCACACGACCACACCGGTGCAGAACACCTCGCTCTGGATGGGCACCGATGCCACCAGCAAAGATGGTCACAACGTCGAGCTCACCACCGGCGGCAGCGGCGCTTCCTCGTTCGGCACCTACCTGCACGAGTTCGTCGGTGCCAGGAAGACCGAGCACGTCGTGGGCGATCACACGCGCAATTTCGACGCGAACTACATGAGCACCGTCGCAAGCGACGTACAGCAGACGTACAGCCAGAACCAGACCACCAGCGTGCTGATGAACGTGCTGCGCACGGTGGTCGGCACCGTGGGCGATACGGTGGAGCAGGCGGTCACCAAGTCGTTCGCGTCGAGCTGGGATCTGCACGTGGTCGCGGACGTCACCGAGGACCTGCTGGCGAACAGCGTGCTCAAGGTGAAAGGCAACCAAGACGTCACCATCGACGGCAAGGCCGACCGCAAGGTCGAGGGCACGTTGACAGAGACGGTCAACGGCCTGTCCAAACACGTCGCCAACGCCGACTACAGCCTCGAGGTGAAGACCAAGGCGGGGATGCACGCGACCGCAGATTTCAAGATCCGCGGCGACACCAAGGCGCAGCTCAGCTCCCCGGACACGACGATCAACGGCGACACCAGCGTCAACGTCCACGGCGGGTCCAAGGTGGACATCATCAGCCAGTCCGTCAGCGTGATCGGTAGCTCGTCGATCAACCTGAACGGCGGACCGATCGAGATCCTGGGCGGCACCATCTCGATCGTCGGCGCCAACATCAAGATGGAGTCCGCAGGCACGCTCGACTCCAAAGCCGACGGCCCCCGCCTCGGCATCGCCGGGGGCGCGGTGACCATCCTGGGTGGCCCGTTGATCGACGCCAAGGCCGGTCTCATCACGCTGGCCATCGTGGGTCCGCCCTCGACTGGGCTCGGTGCCGACGTGGACGCGATGGTCGCGATGTCGCCCACCCTCATGGCCAACATTCAGGCGCTCTTGGCCGATGGCTGGACCATTCAGTACGGCCCGGCGGGGCAGGGCTCCTACTGCGACAAGAACAAGAAGATCATCGTCATCGATTCGAACGAGAAGGGGAACCCCACGGCCGTCACGCAGACGCTTGCACACGAGTCCGGGCACGCTCTGTATGAGCAAGATCCCTACGTGCCGCCCGACGGTCTCACGCGTCAGCAGTACATCGACCAGAACGTGAACCGAAACCTCAAGGACGAGGCCGAGGCCACGCTCACGAACGCTACGATTCGAAGCGAGATCAACAATGCGGGCGGGCCGGACATCGGCATCGCCGGTCAGCAAGGCGCGCAGTATCAAGCCATCGCGGACAAGTACCCCAACCCCGCCGACCGTGACCTGGCACGCCAAGAGATCGCCAACGTGTTCGGTGCGGGCGAGGTGCCCAGCGTGCCCAAGCCAGATGGCACCATGTATGGCAGCTACAACGATTACTACGGTCAAGCCTACGCTGACTTTTGGGACGCCAACGTGGGAGGTGGCCCGTGAGCGCTGACCTCCTCGAGACGGTCGCGCAGCTGTGCGAGCGCAGGCCGCTCGACCAGACCGCGGTCGAGGACCTCTTCGACGTGGCGCTGCGCCAGGACGAGAGCAACACCAACCCCTACATCACCAAGCTGCTCGCCTTCCGACGGCCCCCGGAGATCAAGTCGGTCGAGGTGCGGGTGCCGGCGGCGCAGGCCACCCGCAAGGGGCCGATCGTGATCTTGGACTTGGACCCCGAGCTCGTGCAGCTCGGGCAGGCGCAGGTGAAGGCGCGCTTCGGTGACAAGCCCACGCTGGACGTCCCCACGCCGCGTCAGCCGCCCGAGTCGCCCATTTACCTGAACTACAAGCAGAGCTGGGGCACGCTGCGCTTCGGATTTGCTCGGCCCAAGACCGAGCTATTGACCACCATCGTCGTGGACGCGGACAAGTAGAGAGGATGGAGCTTTCAGACTAGCTCCAGCAGAAAGGAATCGACCATGGCCTCCGATCTCTTCGTCGTCTCGAGTGGTGCGTTGCCGGATGGCGCCCGGGTCATGGGCTTCCGCGGCGTCGAGGCGCTGTCTCGCCCCTACTCGTTCGAGGTCTACGTGGCGCTCGATCGCGGCCGCGGGGACATGGTGGACCTGTCCGACGCCGTGGGCGCGCGCTTCACCTTCGCCTTTCGCCAGGTCGATCTGCGGCCTCCGTTCAACTTCCACGGCGTCGTCTCTCAAGTGGAGCTGGTGAACGAGTGGGAGGGACGCACGGTGTTCCGCTTCACCGTGGTGCCTCAGCTCTGGCAGCTCGGCCAGTCACTGCACAGCCGGGTCTTCACCAAGATGGCGTTGCCCGCGATCATCTCCGCGATCCTGGATGAGAACGGCCTCGCCGCTGGCGAGGACTACGAGCTGCGCCTTTCGGGTAGCTACGCCACGGAGGAGCACGTCTGCCAGTACAAGGAGAGCGATCTCGCGTTCCTCCACCGCTGGATGGAGCGCGAGGGCCTCTACTATTTCTTCGAGCATGGCGACTCACAAGAGAAGCTCGTCATCACCGACGACAAGTCCTCGCACGAGGCGCTGGTGCCGTTCGCGGTGCCGTTTCACCCCAGCACCGGGGACGAGGCTGCCAAGGAGGCGCTGCATGCGGTGGGGTATCGCGTCCGCTCGCTGCCCGCGCAGGTCTCGTTCTCGGACTACGACTACGCCAAGCCGGCGCTCGAGGTGCGCGGCTCGTCGCAGGTCTCCCCCAGCGGTTTGGGTGAGATCAGCCTGTATGGCGATCGCTTCTTCAGCCCCGAGCAGGGCAAGCGCTTGGCCGAGATCCGGGCCGAGGCGTTCAAGGCCTCGCAGCAGGTGCTCAAGGGCAGCGGCAGCGCGCGCTACCTGCGCAGCGGCTACCAGTTCGAGCTCTCGCACCACCCTCGCGCGCAGCTCAACCAGAGCTACCTCGCGACCGAGGTGCAGCACTTGGGGCGCCAGGTGCACGGCGCCACCGAGCTCGACGCGCTCATCACCGATCGAGCTCCCGACGTGTATCGCGTGACGGTCTCGGCCATCCCCTCCGAGGGGCAGTTCCGGTCCGACCGCGTCACCCCCTGGCCGCGTATCCATTGCTTCGAGAACGGCGTGGTGGATGGCCCCGCCACCAGCCAGTACGCGCAGATCGACGACCAAGGCCGCTACGCGGTGAAGTTCAAGTTCGACGAGAGCTCGCTCAAGGACGGCAAGGGCTCCACTTGGGTGCGCATGGCGCAGCCGCATGGCGGCCAGGTCGAGGGCTTCCACTTCCCGCTCCGCCGCGGCACCGAGGTGTTGATCACCTTCTTGGGGGGCGACCCGGACCGCCCAGTGATCGGCGCGGTCTTGCCCAACGCGGCCACACCCAGCCCCATCACCAGCGGCAACAACACCAAGAACGTGCTCCAGACCGGCGGCGCGAGCTTGATCGAGATCGAGGATCAGGCGGGGCTTCAGTACATGAAGCAGTACACGCCGGTGTCCAACGCCCAGCTGTGGATGGGCACCGACGCGAACAGCCCGCAAGGGCACAACGTGGAGCTCTCCAGCGACGGCAGCGGGCTCTCGTCCTTCGGCACCTATTTCGACGCGTTCGTCGGATCGTTCAAGAACGAGCACGTCGTGGGCGACGTCGAGCGCGCGTACGACTCGAACTACATGACCAACGTGCTGGGCAACGTGATCCAGACCTACGGCGGCAACCAGACCACCACGGTCACCGGCAACGTGAACCGCACCATCAACGGCACGCTCACGGAAGCGGTGATTGGCGCGGTGAACCAGACCTACAACTCCACGTTCGGGCTCACCGTCAAGGCCGACGTCACCCAGAACTTCGACGCCAACCACAAGCTCAACATCACCGCCGACGACTCGATCAAGGTGGACGGCAACGCCACGCACACGATCGAGGGCGGGCTCACCGTCACTGTCAACTCGGGCCTGTCCGCCCACAACGCGAACGCCGACTACCAGCTCGAGGTCAAGGCCAACGCCACCATGCACGCCACCGCCGAGTTCTCCATTCGAGGGGACGCGACCGCGGAGCTCAGCGCGCCCGACACCAAGGTCAACGGGGATACGTCGGTGGTGGTCAATGGTGGGTCGACCGTCACCATCGGTCCGACCGCCATCACCATCAATGGCTCGCAGATCATCAAGCTGAGCGGTCCCTCCAAGATCGAGATCGTGGGTGGGGACATCACCGTCAGCGGTGGCAACGTCACCGTCTCCGCCAGCGCGACGCTGTTCGAGCGCGCGGGTGGCACCATGACGCTCTCGGGCAACACGGCCATGATCGCTGGCGGGCCGCAGCTCGACCTCTACGCCGGCGTCATCAAGATGAACACGTGAGCGATTCTCCCCAAGTTCCTCCCGGTGCTGGCCCGCTCGTGTTGCCCTCGGGCTACACCGTGGCGGTGCGCTCCGGCACCGCCGCTGGTGGCGACGAGCTGGCCGTGCTCGCGCCCGACGGGCGCTTGTGCGTCACGATCGAGCTGACCGAGCGCGGTCCGTCCGTGCGCATCGAGGCGGCGGAGCTCAGCGTGGCGAGCCGGGGCAAGATGCAGCTCTCGGCCGACAGCCTCACCCTGACCAGCGACAACGACCTCGCACTGGTGGCCGGCGGAGATCTGCGGCTCGAGGCCAAGGGCAAGCTCGCCACGCAGGCGTTCGAGCAGTCGATCGTCGCCACTCACGGTGACGTGGCGGTGCAGGCGAACGACGACGTTCGCTTGGACGGCGAGCGGGTGCGGCTCAACTCCCCTGATGCAGCGCCGCTGCGTCACGCGCGTGAGCTGCGCGGCGAAGAGGGAGAGCGTTAGCCGTGCGCTTCGCCAACGAGACCACGGATCCGGCGTCGCTGTTTCGCACCGAGCGGGACGACGACATCATGGCCAACGCCGTGGTCGTACGGGTGCGCCGCATGTTCACCGAGTCCGGCTCCCTGCTCAACCCGCCCGAGGCGCTCGCGCTCGGGGCGCTGCGGCAAGACACGGTCAGTCTGGGCGACTACGGCGAGCTCTTGCCCGACGCGCTGTGCCCACGCGTCGGCACCGACGTGATCATCATCGGTGACGCGGTGTGCTCCGAGCCTCGTATCGCCACGCGCGTGGAGGTCCACGTCGGTCCCTACGACGTCGCGCTCGACGTGTTCGGCGATCGCGTATGGGAGAGCGTGCTCGGCGCGCTGGTGCCGTCGGAGCCCAAGCCGTTCACGCGCATGCCCATCACGCTCAAGAACGCCTACGGTGGCGTGAGCGAAGGCGAGTACGGCCCCGTGCCGTGGAAGTACAACCCGATTGGCAAGGGCTACTACCTGCGCTCGCACAACGCGAAGAACTCTCCGCTTGCCAACGTGGTGTTCGCCGGCCAGCGCATCGAGAAATGGGACGACAAGCCCGAGCCCGCCACGGTCGGGCCGTACCCGCCCGCGTGGCCGCTGCGCATGGAGAAGCTCACCAAGGTGGACGAGGCCACCAAGACGGTCGATGTCGACATCGAGGGCGGCATCAACGACCGCGCCCACCCCGTGCTGTCCGGCAAGCAAGTCGAGGCAGGCAAGATGCGTCTGCTCGGCTTCACCGAGAAGGGTGCGCTCGAGCTCGACGTGCCCAGCTGCCCCTACGAGGTGGAGGTCAGCATCGGGGAGAAGTCGGCGGTGCGCCCGCTCTGGCTCGAAGAGATTTGCGTCGACACGCGCCAGCGCTTGGTCGACTTCACGTACCGCAAGATGTTCCGCTACCAGTTCGTGCCGCACCAGCGACGAGAGACGCGGCTCCGGCCGATCGCTCGCCCACCCACAGTTTGATCTAGCTCGGAGGAGTCGAACATGGCCGAGACCTGGCCGAAGAAGCCATCCAACCTGATCATCACCCTGGATCGCCACTTCGGTTTGTTCTTGGTGTGGGTGCCCATTCCCCACATCGAGCCGGGTATCGCGTGGCACATCGGCTTCGCACAAGACGGTTGGTCCATGACCATGGGCACCAACAAGTGGAACGAAGGCAAGGTCATCTTCGACGGCGTGCCGCTGCCGAGCCGCGACAACGCGCCCGAGCACTGCATCTTGCCGCATTGGAACCTGTTCCCTTGGCCCGGCATCCCCATTCACCCGAACCTGCTCCTGCCGGTCATCATCTTCTTGTCCAAGAGCAAGGCGTTCCTGGCGGTGGGCAGCGTGGTCGCACCCAAAGGGCCGGTGGCGGTCGAGATCCCGTTCGTCAAGGTCCTGGGCGTCAACCTGGCCTGCAACGATCCCGTCACGATGCCGACGGACATCGTGATCCACACCGATGGCTCGACGGTGGTGCTCGGCTTCACGCTCGGTGACTTGATCTCGGCGCTGCTCCGGTACGCCATCGATCTCTTGTTCGAGATCTTGATGAAGAAGCTCATGGGCTTCGCCGGCAAGCTCGCCAAGGGGCTGGCTTCTCGCGTCGGCAGCAAGCTCACTGGCAGATTCTCGAGCGGCGTCATGAACCGCGTGGGCAATCTCCTCCACCGCTGGGGCACTGGCGCCGGCGGAGGCGCCCCCGGACTGATCAAGCGGGCCAACCTGGCCATGATGCGAGGGCTCGGACGGATGACGGGCAACACCTCGAGCAGAGCCGGCTCCTCGTTGCTCGTGTACCCCGGCCGTAGCAACATCCCGGGGCAAGGTTGGCTGGACAACGCGTGGAACAAGGTCACCGGTGGCAAGCCGGACCTCGGCTTCCAGAGCGTCGCGGATCAGCTGTGGAACAAGGGCGAGAAGAGAGTGGTCGATTGGGCCAAGAAGCAAGGGCAGAGCTGGGCCACCGAGCAGGTCACCGGCCCCAAGCCACCTGGATCGCCACCGGATTGGAGGGCCGGATTGGCCGACCGCGTCGGCGGCATGATCGACGGTCGCAGCGAGATGCTGCCCTGACCGAGGCTCAACTACTGCGCACGTCATGACCGAGCCGCTGATTCGTCACCCACTGCCTGACCAGCACACCGGCTCTTGCTTGGTGGACGGCGATGCGCCCAACGGCGAGCCGATCATCAGCGTGGTGTTCGGCATGACCTTCGCCATCGACAAGGCGGGAAAGCTCCAGGCCAAAGGCGACTACCAGATCGTGGACGATTGGATCTACGAGAAGGCGCGAGTCGCGACGCGCTTCACCAAGCCGTCGCTGCTCACGCGCGACGCCGACGTGTACGCGTGGAGGAACCTGACCGACGTGGTGGTGCGCGGCAGCGCCTACGCCCAGAAGCCCACCAAGTCGATGGAGGTCCGCCTCGAGGTACGCGGTGGCAAAGTGTCCATCGATCGAGCGCTTTCGGTGACGGGCGATCGCTGGGTGGAGGCGCGCAGGGGCGCGCCCAAGCTGAGCGATCCAGAGCCGTTCACGGACATGCCGCTGCGTTATGACCGCGCCTACGGCGGCACCGACGAAGCGGCCGAGGAGAAGTACGCCGACAAGGAGCTGCTCAACTACTTCGTCAAGCAGATCGAACCGGCAGAGAACGAGGAGCTCAGCGAGTTCTCGTACCCGCGCAATCCAGCCGGGCGGGGCTACCTCGTGGACGAGGGTGGCCTCCACGGTTTGCCTTGGCCCAACATCGAGTTCGCCGAGGATCGACTCCGCCTCGAGTCGGTGGTGCAGCCGCTCGAGCGCTGGGGCGAGCGCCCGTATCCAGCAGGCTTCGACTGGTTCGCGCACGCATGGTTTCCGCGCTGCGCATTCGCGGTCGATTTCCCCGAGACACATGACGAGCGCGTGCCAGAGGCCGAGCGCAGGCTCGGATTGTTCGAACAAGGATTCGAACAGAAGGCCATCATCGACCGACCGAAACATGGCTTCGCCAATGGTGCCCACCCTTACCTCGCGCGCCATCGCCTCGCAGGTGACGAGACCATCCGCATTCAGGGCATGAGCCCTGACGGTAGCGAGATCAAAACGAAGCTTCCGGGGTTGAGCCCACGCGTGTCGCTCAAGTTCGTGGGCGACTCCGTGGTCGTGTTGCCGGCGGCGGTCGACCTCGTGCTGGTGGAAGCGGAGCAGCGCGAGGTGACGATGCTGTGGCGGGCCACGCACATGCACAAGAAAGAGCACCTTCCGCTCTATTGGATCGAGCAGACTGAATACTCGATCGCCTGGTGAGCGTGGACTGCTACGACCGGCCGCGTGCTGGCAGCCCGGTGCGAACGCTCACGCTCCTGTTGCGAGCCGCCTGCGAGGCGTTTGGATCAGCTTTCAGCGGGCGTCGCCTGCGGCCTGTTTCACGCTGGCGCGATAGACCCCCTCGACGCGCTTGTGGTGGCACAGCTCGAACGGCGCCAGCACGTCGCCGAAGGCGCAGACCAAGTCTGGCGGGGGCTGATTCACGCCAAACAGCTCCATGCGGCCATCTTCGAAGAACAAGCCCAGCCCATCGCCCATGGGCACGAGCGTGCCGAGGCGCACCTGCGCCTCGGCGGGGGACTGCTTCAGCAGTACCGTCAGAGCGTCCTCGCCACGGAGCTCCGCGAAGTCGAGCCCAGCTGGCAGCAGCCGGTCGCCTGGCGCCGGCTCATCGACCCGCAACAAGCGCAGCTCCGAAGGATCCCAGAGGCGTGTCACACCCGCTGGCTGCTTCATCACGTGGATCATCCCACCCCGGATGCTGGGCAGGTACCACGGTTGCGTCGCGAGCTCGCTCGGACTCTCCGTGCGCAGCGCACCCGAAGCCAGATCGAGCTCGCGGAGCTCCCCCGCCTCGTGCTCCGAGCCGTCGAAGATCACGCCCAGCGTGGCACCGTCTCGGCTCACGTACGCGAGGGATGCTTCCCCCGGGGCTCCGATCGCATGGCGCGCCACCTCCAGGCCTGACTTGCCGTCATAGACCACCACCACTTGGGCTGGAGGGCATGGCGGGGTCTTGCCATTCGAGTCTGGCTCCAGGCCACAGTCCTTGGGCGCGAGGTGCGCCTGCTCCAAGCGAAACACCTTGGCTCCGCCGGGGCTCACGAGCGCCGTCCGCTGAGCGTGGTCGGAGTGTTTGGCGGGCAACACCCAGCGAGTCTTGTTCGTCGAGCGCGCGCGGCCGACCAAGGCCTCCCCGCCCGGGCCAATCGAGCAATGCTCGTTCGCCGAGTGGGGCAGCAGGCCCGCTGTGCCACCTTGCTCGACGCACGCACGCCCGTCGTCGAGCACCGCGATACTGCCAGTCCGCGCAGGCGGGGTGTACAGGTCCCCCCAGCCGTTCCTGGCGAAGAAGCCCGGCCGAAACGGGTAGAACACGCGGCTACCCAGCGAGCTGGCGCGCTTGGTCGGCAAGTCGACCACCGTCGAAGACTCGTCCACCAGGAGGAGCTTGCGACCGTTCGGGCTGAGGGCGAGCTCGAGCGGCGCCGGTTGCGGGCGGTCGAGCAGCAAGATCTGTGCGGCGCTCTCGAGATCGATCGCGCGCACCTTGACGTCGTCGTCGTAGCGGCCGCCTTCCACCGCCACGAACGTTCGACCGCTCGGGTCCAGCCGCCACTCTTCGAAATACCCGATCGGGATCTCTCCCTTCGGCTCGAGGCTCGGCAGGTCCATCACCGTGACCTTGTCGCTGACGGCCAGGAGCCGGCTCGCGCTGGCCACGATCAACTTGTCCGGACAAGCGAGCGCTCGCTGTCGCTCGGGCTTGCCCGTGCGCGCGTCGAACACGTGCACGCCTGCGCCATCGCAGGCCACGAGCCAACGATCCCTGCGCCCCGCGGCTACGCCGCTCGCCGGAAAGGTCCCGAGCACAGGATCCGTCAGCAGCTCCGGCTGCAGCCAACGAGCCTGGCCACGCGACCACGTCACGACCGCTCCGCCCGCGCCGAGCTCTTCGCTCGACTCCACCAACCGGATCGGCTCGTGTACGCCCCGACGCGTGGCGAACAAGACCTCCTTGGCGGACGCGCTGTATGGGATGGGCGCCGCCTTGCGCACGGACTGGCCTCCCGCGTCGGGCGCGAGGCGCAGGTAGACCGGCCGAGCAGGGCTCCCCGTCTGCAGCTCGAGGGCGCGTGTGGCGCGATCCCAATGCTCACGTGCGCGCTCGGGCTGGCTTGCCGCGCGGGCAGAGGCGATCTCCGCGAATGGATCCAGTCTCGCGCCGTCCCCCAAGCGTCGAGCGATCTCCCGCGACAGCGCCAACCGCCGAACACCGTCCGTCTGACAGGGCGGTTCGTCAACTCGGGTGATCAGTCGATCGGCCTCGAGCAGCTGCCCCTGAGCCATCGCGAGCTCGGCCAGCCTCAGAGGCTCGTCGGGTTGGCAGCTGGCGACCGCGGGCAACGCCGAAGGCGGACGCGTGCACGCTCCCAGCACCAGCGCAGCAAAGCCCGCGCAGAAACACCTCATCCCCCCCATCAACGCTCCAGCAACCATTGCGCTTCCCGGCCGCGTGGCGCGCAACGCGTGCGCGCGCCGGGGCGCTGGTGGGAATGATTGAGGCGGCCCACCCGGGGAATGTGGGCTCGCCATGGCCGACGATCATGGCATGCGTAGCGCTTGGCTGTTCGCGCCTCTGCTCCTGCTCTTCGCGTGCGGCGAGGAGAGCAGCAGCGTCCCCGAGCCCAAGCCACTGACGGAGCCGGTGGGTGCGCACGACGTCTCGATCCTCTACCCGTTGCCAGCTCAGGCATCGCAGCGCACCTCGTTGATCGGCGCCGACGCGAGCGGAGCGCGCGGTGAGCTCCTGCCCGAGGCGGTGTTCCTGGAGCTGCCGATCATCGACGCCGTGCTGACGAACCAAAAGAGCTATCCGCTCCTGCGCGTCGTGTCGGTGCGTCTCGACCCCTGCTTTCCCGGCCTCGTTTCCAGCGAAGCCGACTGCAAGAACCAAATCCGTCTGGTGATGCAGCCCATCCAGCCCGGTGCCGGTGGCGAGTTTCTGACGGCCAACGACGCGGCGGTGCACCTGTTCTACGAGCTCGACCGCACCGAGCTCACCACGCTCATCGCGACCGTGGTCGAGTTGCGCAACCAGGCGGGGCTTTCGGCCGACGAGGGCGCATTGGGGCCCCACCCCGCGTTGCTCGTGCAAGGTATCGAGGGCGCGTTCGCACAGGGTCTGAGGGACGCGCTGCTGAGCTACGCCGGCGAGCAGACGCTCACGCGTGTGACGTTCATGGCGCTCGAGCCGCTCGGTGGGCGCTGGACCTTCGGCGGCTTCGATCGACAGGCGGGCAAGCTCGTCCCGATGACCATTCCCACCACCACCGCGACCACGCAGAGCTTCGACAACGACGACAGCTCGGGCGCGCAGTTCGAGGGCGCGGCAATCACCCCCGCCTCGGGCAGCGCCGACGATCTCTCGCTGTTTCTGAACCCGGCGCTCGCGGATCAGGCCAGTGCCGATCAGCGCACAGCGGCGCTTCGCGCCGCGCTGCGCATCGAGAACCCCACCTCCCACTCCCCTGACACCATCGATTGTGTGAGTTGCCACGTCGCCATGGCCGCGCGGCTGTGGGGCGAGCAGAACCTGGCGCTCAGTGCGGAGGGGCTGGAGGAACAGTTCACCGTCGACGGCGCCGTCGTCGACGGCGCTACGGTGAAGCAGACGACCGAGCTTCGGGCGTTTGGCCACTTCGGGCGGCGCACATCGATCAGCCAGCGCACCGTCAATGAGACGGCCAGCGTGGTCGACTACGTGAACGAGCACCTGCGGACGCAGTAACGTCGAGCCCGTCAGCACGACGGCTCCACACCCACGAAGATCGCTGCCGGTCAGCGGCCGTCGACGCGAACGCTGACGCAACAACCAGCGGCGCAGCGCGGCGCCTCGATGCCGAACTGAGGGTCGCAGTCGTAGTTGCCCAGCACCCCGGTGTAGCCGCGACAGTCGAGCGGCGCGGCGTAGCTCGCGCGCTCGCGCTTGTTCACGCCGCTGCACGTGAGGTGGCTGCAGTCGAGCTTGAGCGAGATGCAATCAGCGTCGCTCTGACACGCGCGGTGCTGGCCGTGAACGGCGCGGGAGAACGGCTCCGCCTTGCCCACGTCCGAGCAGGTCGCCGCCGGCGTCACGAGCGGGCTGGTCGCGCTGGCACTTGCGGATGCGCGGGCGCTGAGCGACGGCGGCGCCACGCTCGCGGAGCTGCTGGACGAGCCCGGAGGTCGCGGCCCGAACACCGCGACGGCGTACTCGCCGCGGCCCGTGATCGTGGCCTCGATGCGGTGCGGGCCCGAGACCTTGGCGCAGACCTTCAGCATCGGCTCGGCCTGCGGACCGGCCGTGCGCGCCAGCCAGGCACCGGTCGGTGCAGCGACGGTCAGCGCCACTGCCTGGATCGTGCGCTCACCTGCGGCGCCCACCGCGTAACACTCGTCGGCCGCGAGCATCACGATGAACCCCTCGCGCAGCTCGCCGCGTACGGCGCGCCGCTTGAAGCTCTTGAGCGATGCGCCTTCGGGCATGGCCGCGGCGCCGCTCTTGTCCAAGCGTTGCTCGTACTCCGTGCGCGGCGCAGGGCCTCCTCCACACCCGGTCCACGCGACCAGCAGCGTCCCGATGGCGATGCGCCATGACATGGCGGGGGAGCGTACATGGAGTTGTGCTCGCCCGAGGAGTCGCTCACCATGGCAGACGTGAGTGGCTCGGACGCAGCCAAGCTCTCGACGCTGCTCGAGGAGGCCAAGGTCGGTGACCGCCAGGCCGCCGCGCAGCTGCTCCCCCTGATGTATGCCGAGCTTCGCAAGCTGGCCGAGGCCCGGCTGCGCAAGCTGCCACAAGGGCAGACACTGCAGCCGACGGCGCTGGTCCACGAGGCTTACCTCGCATTGGTCGGCAGCGGGGACCCGGGCTGGTCGGGCAGAGCCCATTTCTTTGGCGCCGCAGCGCGAGCGATGCACGAGATCTTGATCGATCAGGCGCGGCGCAAGGGTGCCAAGAAGCGCAACGAAGGGGAACGTCCGCTCGAGCTCGAGGTCGCCGACCTGGTCAAGGCCGTCGCTCCCTCCTGCGACGATCTGTTGGCCGTGACGACCGCGATCGAGAAGCTGAGCGAGGCCCACGAGCGGCCCGCGCAGGTCGTGCTCTTGCGCACCCTCGCGGGCCTCACCGACGCCGAGATCGCCGAGCTGTGGGGAGTGACCACACGCACCGTGGAGCGAGACTTTCGCTTCGCTCGAGCGTTCCTCGCGCGCGAGCTGGGGCGCTGATGGGTCCCGCTGCGGACCGCGCCGATCGCTTGCAGCAGCTGTTCGGCGAGGCGGCCGATCTACCGGAGCCAGAGCGCGCTGCTTTCGTTGCGAGGGAGTGCGACGGCGACGAAGCGCTGGCGCGCGAGCTGCTGTCGTTGTTGGCGTTCGACCCGGGGCCCACCAAACCGGACGCCTTGGCCGAGACGCGGCCAGATCGGCGCGGCGCCGCGAACTCGGAGCCTCCGAGCGAGCCCCTCACGCTCGGTCGCTTCGAGGTGCAGAAACAGCTCGGCGAAGGCGGGATGGGCGTGGTGTACCTCGCGCGCGACCCCACGTTGGCTCGCACCGTCGCGCTGAAAGTGGTGAAGGGCGCCGGGAGCCCTGCGCTGCGCACGCGCCTGATGCGCGAGGCGCAGGCGATGGCGCGCATCACCCACCCCAACGTGGTGACCGTCCACGAGGTCGGCCTCGATGGCAGCGACGTGTTCATCGCCATGGAGCACGTCGAAGGCGAGACGCTCTCGCGTTGGCTGGCGACGCCGCGCACGCAGCGCGAGATCTTGGCCATGTTCCTGATGGCTGGTCGGGGGCTCGCCGCCGCGCACCGAGCGGGCCTCTTGCACCGCGACTTCAAGCCCGCCAACGTGCTCGTGGGTCGAGACGGCCGCGCGCGCGTGCTCGACTTCGGGCTGGCGCGGCAAGTGGACGACGCGACCAGCGACGCGAACGCGCCGAACACGCCGTGGTCGGCCTTGGACGTGAACCTGACCCACGCTGGCGCGATCATGGGGACGCCAGGTTTCATGTCGCCAGAGCACTTCGAGGGCGGCGTGGGGCCCGCGAGTGACCAGTGGAGCTTCGCCGCTGCGCTGTATCAGGCGCTCTACCACAGGCTCCCCTTCGGCGACCTGCCGCTGATGGAGCTCAAGGCTGCTGTCCTCGACGGCGCCCCGGAGCCTCCGCGTTCCGGTGATCATGTGCTTCCGGAGGTCGAGCGAGCGGTCATGCGCGCGCTCAGTCGCTATCCGGTGGATCGCTTCGCGTCGCTCGAGGAGATGTGCGACGTGATCGAAGATGCCGTCAGCGTCGACCCCGAGCAAGATGACCGGCGCTTCCTCGCCCAACGCAAGAAGGCCATGGTGGTCCTGTTCGGGCTCACGACGGCGAACGTGATCCTCGGCGGGTTGCGCACGGACTTTCGTTACGATTTTTCGCTGCAAGGGCTGGTGTTGCAGCTGACGGTGGGCATGGTGTTCCTGTTGGTCGTGGCGTGGCTGTTCCGCCGTTCGGTCTTCGCGCTGCGCCGCAACCGCTCGGTCCTCGCGCTGATCCTGACGGGCATCGTGGCCATCGTGCTGCATCGCCTGTACGCCATCACCCGCGACCTCCAGGTCGTCGACGTGCTCCGCACCGACGCCATCTTCATGGCGGCGCTGTTGACCTTCGGCGGGTTCGCGCTGGACCGTTGGCTGTACCGGGGAGCGCTCGCGTTCGTCGCATACCTCGTGCTCACCGGGCTCGAGCCGCGACTGATCGAGATCGGGTTTGGCCTGAGCCTGCTGACCTTGGCCATGCTCGGCGCATGGTCGTGGCCGCTCACTCCTCCTGGTCGGGTCGCCCGCGCGGGCGACGCTTCGAGCTCTGGCTCCGGCAGAGTCGCGGCGCGTTGACGAGCGGGCCCCGAGTGAGCGACGCTTGCGTCATGATCTTCCAGGGAAGTCTTGCTTGCTGTTCGCGTTGCGATTCGCACCTGTTGCCTGCTTTGGCCGAGTGCCCCAACTGTGGTGCGCCCGTGCAGAGGCAGCCCTCCGTGCACCGGACGACGGCCTCGCTCCTGATGAGCCTAGCGGTCGCCGTGGCAGCGCCCGCGTCGAGCGGCTGCGGCGACGACACTGGTAGCGGCGGCACTGGCGGCGACGCCAGCGGCGGAGGTGGAGGCGATGGCGGCTCGGGTGGCGACATCGGCGTCGGCGGCGCGTACGGCGCGGGCCTGACGGGCGGTGGCGGTGCAGGCGGCGACATCAGCGTCGGCGGCGCGTACGGCGGTGGGCCCTCCACCGGCGGCGCCGGAGGAGCTGGCGGTGCTGGCGGCGCGCAGTAAGCCGGCGCGTGGCTGAGCAAGACGGGCGCGAGCCGTCGCCTGAAGGTCGTGGGCACGTGGTTCCAGCGCCCACGCGCGCGATTCGTCCCGAGGATCGTGGTCGCTCCTTCCCCCTCTACGTGGTGTGGGAGATCACGATGAAGTGCGACCAGCCGTGCCAGCACTGCGGGTCGCGCTCAGGTCGCGCGCGAAACACCGAGCTCTCCACGGAGGAGATGTTGGAGGTGGCGCGGGCGCTCGCGCGCATGGGCAGCCGGGAGGTCACGCTGATCGGCGGCGAGGCCTACCTCAGGACCGACTGCGCGGAGCTGATCACCTGCCTGGCGCAGGCCGGGGTGCGCGTGTCGATGCAGACCGGAGGCCGCGCGTTCACGCTCGACCGCGCCAAGGCGTTCCGCGCCGCGGGCCTGACCTCGCTGGGCGTGTCGATCGATGGTCTCGCCCGCACCCATGACAAATTGCGCGGCAACCTCGGCAGCCACCAGGCCGCGATACGCGCCTTGCGCAACGCTCGAGAGGCGGGCCTGGTGCTCTCCACCAACACGCAGATCAACAAGCTCAACATCGGCGAGCTGGAGGCGCTGGCGGAGAGCTTCCAGAACGAGGGCGTCGAGGTGTGGCAGGTGCAGCTGACCGGACCGCTCGGCCGAGCCGCCGACCACCCCGAGTGGATCATCGACCCTTGGCAGATCGTCGAGATCATCGATCGTCTCGCGGCCGTCCAGCTCGCGGCGGTGAAGCGGTACGACGAGAGCGGGCGCCAGGGCATCCCTTTCAACATCTTCGCCAACAACAACATCGGCTACTTCGGGCCGCACGAGCAGACCTTGCGCTCTCGCCCTTATGGGCGCGAGACGCATTGGAAAGGGTGCGCTGCAGGCATCTACCTGCTCGGCATCGAGAGCGACGGCACGGTGAAGGCGTGCCCGACGCTTCCGACCGAGCCTTACAACGGCGGCAACGTGCTCGACATGTCGCTCGAGGATCTGTGGCAACGCTCGGAGAACCTCCGCTTCGCGCGCGAGCGCACCGTGGACGAGCTGTGGGGCTTTTGCAAGACGTGCGCGTACGCGGACGTGTGCCGCGCTGGTTGCTCCTGGACCACCCACACCACGCTGGGCCGGCGTGGCAACAACCCGTTTTGTTACCATCGGGTGGTCCAGCTCTCGAAGAAGGGCCAGCGCGAGCGGTTGGTGCCGGTGGAGAAGGCGCCAGGCAAGCCGTTCGACTTCGGTCGCTTCGAGCTCGAGCTCGAGACGTTCTAGCTAGCTAGTCGTGCGCCTGCGTGTGGGCGAGCACGGCCCGCGCGACGGCCTCCGGGGCCTCGACCTGCGGGTAGTGTCCCACGTCGAGGCGGAGCACCTCGGTGTGAGGACGGAGCTCGAGCAAGCGCTCGACCATGTGCGCGCCGCTGACCGGATCCAGCACCCCGTTGACCACCAACAGCGGCAGCTCGGTCGAGACGAGCGCGGAGACCCAGCGCTCGCGGCAGCGACGGCGCTCCTCCATGTAGGAGATGAGTCGGGCGAGGGCGAGCTTGCCATGCTCGCGCGTGCACAGCTCGTACATCGTGTCGAGCACCTCGGGCGCAGGTTGCGTCCGCGGCCCGAAGATCGCCCGCATGCTGCGAGTGAAGGATCGTGGGTTGAAGAGCTGGGCGATCAGCGGTCCGAGCGGGCTGGCGAGGAGCTTCTGGATCGGCCGGGCTCGGTGCGTCTCCGGGAAGAGCCCGCCATTGAGCAGCGTCACCGAGCGCAACCCTGCCAGCCTGCCCTCGCGATGCCGCGCCAACAGCTCCTGTCCGACGGTGTCGCCGTAGTCGTGGCACAACAGGTGAAACGGGGGATTGCCATGGGCGCGCAGCAGCGCCACCTGCAGGTCCGCCTGCTCGTCGATGGTGTAGCTGTGACCGCGTGGCTTGGCCGAGAGACCGAAGCCCAGCATGTCGCAAGCGACCACTCGGTGGCGCTCACGCAGCTGGGGCCACACGGGCGACCAATCCCAGCTCGAAGTGGGGTAGCCGTGAATGCACAACAGCGCCGAGCCCTCCCCTTCGCTCAGGTGGAACACCTCATGGCCGCGAAAGTCGAAGGTCGCGCCCCGCTTCTGCCAAGCCTCCACCGCCGCAGTCACTTGAGCGCGCCGGCCTTGGTCAGCTTCAGGTTCCACTGGCCGCCGTTGGTGGCGTTGCCACCGCTGCCCCACGTACCATTGAGGTTGCCAGCAGCGTCGCGCGTGAATGCGGCTCGCCCGAAGTTGCTCGACTCGGTCCAAGTGCAGTCGAGCTTGTTGCCATTCGCGCCACACTTCAGCGTGCCGCGCGGGTACTTGCCGGTGACCGCCGTCGGCGCAGCGCTGGCTTGCTCGAGCGTGACGACGCCCCAAGGACTGGCGTACGTGCCGGCGTACACCACCGCGTCCCCGCCCGCCGAGCTCGACGGAGTCGGGGTGGCGCTCGCGCTTTCGGGGGGGAACACGTTGATCTTGGTCTCGTCGCTGCCAGCCTCGCCGAACAGCACCTTGACCGCGACCGAGCCCTTCTCGACTTTGTACTCGATTGGTCCGTTCGAGCTCACCTTCCATCCGGCGTCCGTGAGCTGCTTCTGGAAGGCCTCGCGCAGCTTCTCTCGTGGGAAGTCCTTCAGCGGGTAGGTGTAGTTCTCGAACTTCATCTGCACCTCACCCATCGGCATGTCGACGTGCTTGTGGGTGCCGCCCGGCGGGACGACGAAGCCGGCGATGCCGGGGACCTCTACGCCCGCGGCTGGCTTCTTCTCTTCTGGCTTCTTCTCCTCCGGCTCGTCGTCTTCCTGGGCGGGCTTGGAGCTCTTCTCGTCCTTACCCTTCCTCTTCTTCTTCTTGTCGTTCTCTCCGTCCTCGTCCTCGTCCTCGTCGTCTTTGTCCTTCTTCTCCTTCTTGGATTTGGAGTCTTTGGCGCCTTGATCGCAAGCGACCAGCGGAGTGGAGAAGGCCAACGCGACCAGCAGCGCGAGCGAGCGGTGAAGGAGCATCCTCGGGTGGTACCAGAAGGCTCCCACCCTCGAAAGTCACGGCGATGAGCCGACGCGTGGCGGTGGCGACCAACGTTCGCCGGTCTCGCAGTCGATGTGGCGCACGTCGATGCGCTCGCGCGAGACGTCGATGCAGCCGAACACGATGGGCAGCTGAAAGCGTCGTGGACCAATCGAGCCCGGGTTGAACACCGTCAGGCCGCGATCTCGAGCGGCGAAGGGGACGTGTGAATGACCGCACACCACCAGATCGGCTCCCTGCGCGCGTGCCCGCCTGGCCGCGTCGGCTCGCAGCTTGGGGCCGTACACCGCGATGTGCAGCAGCAGCAACTTGATCAGCGTGTCTGCGCCGTCGCGCACCGCGATCGTGATCGTGTCGGGCACCCCTTGCATGCCCGCGTCGATGTTGCCGCGCACCGCCAACACCGGCGCGATCTGCGCGAGGCCAGTCAGCACCTCGGGGTCGCCGATGTCGCCCGCGTGCAGGATGTGGTCCGGGGCGAGCGCACGAATGCGCGCTTTGCTCTCTGGGTGGGGGCGCGAGTGGGTGTCGGCCACCACCACTACACGCAGCTTGCCGCCCACGAGGCTGAGCTCCGCCTGCTGGTGCTCCCCCGGGCGGGTCACGGCAGATCGTTGGCGATCGGCAGCGGCCACACCGAGGCCGGCGCGCCGCCATCGATCTCGAGCACCTTGCCGGTGACCCAGCTGCTCGCGCCCGACGCCAAGTACAGCACCGCCAAGCCGACGTCGCTCGGGTCCCCAAGGCGACCCAAGGGCGTGCGCTCCTCCATCTGCTGCTGCAGACCGTCGATGGTGGTCACGATCGAGAGCGCTTCGGTCAGGGTGGCACCCACCGCGAGGGCGTTCACCCGGATCTTGGGCGCCCACTCGTGCGCGAGCAGGCGCGTCATGTGGTTCAGCGCCGCCTTGGCCGCGCCATACGCGACGAAGCCCGAGTCGACGCGGTGTGACAGCGCGCTCGAGATGTTCACGATCGATCCGCCGCCTTGTTTCGCCATGTGCGGTGCGACCGCTCGCGACAGGTGGAGCGCCGAGGTGACGTTGAAGTGGTAGGCCGCCTCGAACTCGTCGTCGCTCACGGCCATGGCCGACATCGGCGGTGTGCCGCCGGCGACGTTGACCAAGATGTCCACGCGCCCGAGCTCGCTGATGGTGCGTGCGACGAGTGAGTCGAGCTGGCTGCCCACGTTGACGTCCGCGGCGATCGCGAAGGCGTGGCGACCGAGCGTGCGGATCTCGTCCGCCACCTTGAAGAGCGGCCCGGCGTTGCGCGCCGACACCACCACCGTGGCGCCGGCTTCGCTGAGCACGTGCGCGGTCGCGCGGCCGATGCCGCTGGATCCGCCGGTGATGATCGCCACCTGGCCCTGGACGAGGAAGCGTTCCAAGTACATGCTGCGCACCCTACTCGCGCGAGCCGAGCGGATCCACCTGACGATGACGCGCCCCTATCCGCTGTTCTTGCTCCTCCGGGACAAGCTGGTCTTGCTGGTGGGCGGCGGCGCCGTCGCTGCACGCAAGGCCGCCGCGCTCTTGAGCTCCGGCGCCCGGCTGCGTGTGGTGGCCGAGCAGGTCGCTCCGGAGATGCGCTCCCTCCTCGCGGGCACGGACGCTGAGTTGTGCGAGCGCACGTACCGCGACGACGACCTCGAAGGCGTGTGGCTGGTGGTCGCCTGCACCGACCACCGCGAGGTGCAACGAGCGATCGCCGCTGCCTGTGAGCGCAGCAGAATCTTTTGTCTGGCGGTGGACGACGTCGAGAACGCCAGCGCTTTCGGGGGCGCCGAGGTGTTGCGACCGCCGTTCACCATCGCGATCTCGACTGGCGGTGCTGCCCCGGCCCTCAGCCGGCTGGTGCGTGAGCTGATCGAGCAGGTGCTGCCGGACGAGGACGTCGTGCTTCACGCCACGCGACTCCGTGAGCGCTGGAAGGCTGCGCGCACGCCCATGGATCAGCGCTTCGGCGAGCTCGTTCGTGAGCTCGCCGACAAGGCTCACTTGGGCAGCGCGAAATAGGCGCGCGCGGCGAGGCCAATCTGCCACACCTCGGTCTGCACCCGTTCCTCGGTGTTGTCGCCCGTGGGCGTCACGAAGAAGGGGAAGTTGAAGTTGCCGATCACGTCGACGAGCAGCGGATCGGCGTCGATCGTCCCACCCAAGGTCGCCCCCAGCGGCAAGAAGATGGTGTCGTCCTCGCCGACGTCGAAGGCGCCGAAGCCGGTGTTCACGCCGAACCACAGCTGCTCGATGGCTTGGATCGCGAGCCGCAAGGGGATGCCTGCCTCCGGACCCATCGGTGAGGAGTTCACGTCGACCAGGCCGAACGAGGTCTCGCCTCCGGTCGTGATTCCCGCGGGCTGGTTGAAGCGCCCGATCCATCCGATCCCGGTGTCGAGCCGGATCACGTTGCCGCCGTGGAGCATGATGGGGATGCCGCCGTTCAGGCCGATGACAGCGTTGTTGTCGGCCAAAAAGCGGAAGCGAACGCCCATTTCGGCTGCGTCCGTGGCCAGAAAGCGCAACGTCGCGCCCAGCCGGAACAAGCCCCAGTCCGCGTCGCCCTCGAGGTCGATCGAGGTCGGCATGTAGAAGCCCTCTTGGGTGAGGATGCTGAGGAAGACCATCTCGGCTTCGAGATCGTCGAGCAGACCGAACTTGGCGCCGAGGTCGACGAAGCCTCCGTTGATCGTGACCGAGAACCCCGTGTCTCCGGCCTCGAAGTGCAGGTACGAGCCGTCGAGCTCGCCCATCACCGTCATCTCGGGCAACACCAGCGAGCGGTCGACGAACGCGGTCTCGGTCTTCTCCGTCTCTTTGCCGGTGATCTGGGCCTCGGCGTCGGGGGCGCAGGCCAGTGCCAGCGCGAGGATCGCGGCCCCGCAAGCAAGAGCGAGCTTGTTCATGGCGCGAGCCTAGTCCAGGCCGACCGTGCTTTGGAACTGCGAGCGAGCCGTCGACCCGGGACGATCGCGACGGGCTTCGTCAGGCAAGCTGCGCTAGCCTTCGCTCGATGTTCCGTCGTGACCTCCTCCACCTCGGCGCCGTGGGAGCGGCGCTCTCTGCGGGGCTAGGCTGCTCCGAGACCACCCCTGCTCCTCTCGCACCCCCTCCGAAGGAACCCTTGAAGGCAAAGCCCATGGCGACGATCAGCTACTTCTCGCGCTTCGGTGTCGACGAAAACCTGGTGAAGGCTGCGCTCGCGGTGGCCATGGCCAAGGGCGGTGACCGCGCCGACATCTTCTTCCAGCACAAAGTGTCGCGCACCATGGCGCTCGAGGACGGGGAGGTGAACCGCGCCTTCGCCTCGGTCGAGCTCGGGGTGGGGGTGCGTGTCGTCAAGGGCGACCAGACCGGCTACGGCTACACCGAGGAGCTCACGCTCGACGCGCTCAAGAACGCGGCCGCCACCGCCGCCGCCATCGCCGACGGCCCTTCGCGCGACGCGCCCACGGCGTTCCACGCCGACCCTGGCAAAGCCGGCGGGTTCCCGTCGCGCTACGCGCTGAAGCGCGCTTGGGAGGAGGTGAAGCCGCAAGAGAAGCTACCCATGCTGGTCGCGCTCAACGAGCGGGCCTTCAAGGCCGATCCGCGCATCAAGAAGGTGTCGACCGGCATGAGCGACGAGTTCGGGGCCGTGCTGATCGCCGATTCGAGCGGGCGGCTGATCGAGGACGTGCAGCCCATGACCTCGATGTGGCTCAGCTGCGTCGCCGAGCAGAAGGGTCAACGCGAGCAGAACGGCTACAACGTGGCCGCGCGCGACGACATCGGCTTCTACAGCGAGGAGCGCCTCGCCCGCGTGGTCAAGGAGGCGGTCGATCGCACGACCATCTTGTTCGAGGCAGAGAAGGCGCCGGCCGGCGAGCTGCCGGTGGTGATGGCCGCCGGCTCCTCCGGCATCTTGCTGCACGAGGCCATCGGCCACGGCATGGAGGCCGACTTCAACCGCAAGAACATGTCGATCTTCGCCGACAAGATCGGGAAGTCCGTGGCGCAGCCGTTCGTGAGCATCGTCGATGACGGCACGCAACCGCACGCCCGCGGCGCCATCAACGTGGACGACGAAGGCAACGTCGCCGGCAAAACCATGCTGGTCGAGGGCGGCAAGCTCGCCACCTACTTGCACGACGAGATCTCGGCGAAACACTACGGCGTCTCCCCCACCGGCAACGGCCGGCGCGAGAGCTACAAGCACGCACCGCTGCCGCGCATGCGCTCGACCTACATGCTCCCCGGCCCCCACAAGGAGGAGGAGATCATCGGCAGCGTGAAGAAGGGCATCTACTGCGCTGCGTTCTCCAACGGGCAGGTCAAGATCGGCCCTGGCGACTTCACGTTCTACGTGAAGAACGGCTACTTGATCGAGGACGGCAAGCTGACCAAGCCGATCAAGGACGTGAACATCATCGGCAACGGGCCCAAGGTGCTCGAGAAGATCGACATGGTGGCAGACAAACTGGTGATCGACGAGGGCGGTTGGACCTGCGGCAAGGACGGACAGAGCGTTCCGGTCTCGCAGGGCATGCCCATGGTGCGCGTGTCTGCCATCACCGTCGGAGGCCAGAAGTCATGAGCGAGCTCTACGAGATCGCCAAGAACGCCGCCAAGCTGGCCAAAGAGAAGGGCGCCGACGACGCTTCTGCCGGGACGTACCGCTCGCGCGACGTCGAGCTCGAGTGGCGCGACGGTCGCGTCGAGAAAGTGACCGAGGCCACTACGCGCGGGCTGTCGCTCTCGCTGTACGTGGACGGTCGTTACTCTGCTGTCTCCACCAGCGATCTGCGGCCGGACGCGCTGGCCACCTTCTTGGAAGAGTCCATCGCCATGGCGCGCACGTTGGCCAAGGACCCGCACCGAGCGCTCACGGATCCCAAGCTGTACGAGGGGCGATCCAACGCAGATCTCCAACTTTCCGATCCCAAGTACGACAGCGTCTCGCCAGAGGATCGGCGCAAGCTCGCCAAGGCGCTCGAAGAGGCGGCGCTCGGCGCCAACAAGAACGACGCCATCCTGAGCGTCACCACCTCGGTCACCGACTCGAGGTGGGAGTCGGCGCGCGTGACCACCAACGGCTTCGTCGGGGAGAACACCGGCACCTCGTTCTGGATGAGCGCTCAGGTCACCGCCAAGGATCCTGATGGGCGCAGGCCCGACGGCTACCAAGGCGGTGGCGCGCGCTTCGTGGCGGAGCTGCCCAGCGCTGCCGAGATCGGCAAAGAAGCCGCGACGCGCGCGCTGTCCACGATCGGGTCGAAGAAGATCTCGAGCGCGGTGTTGCCGATGGTGGTGGAGAACCGCGTCGCGGGCCGAGTGATCCGCGCTCTGCAAGGCCCGATGGCGGGGCGCGCGCTGCAGCAGAAGCAGTCGTTCCTCGACGGCAAGCTCGGCAAACCGATCGCCAGCAAGCTGCTCACCATCGTCGACGACCCCCTGATCCCGAAGGGCTTCGGCTCGCGCCTGTACGACGGCGACGGCATCGCCGCGAAGAAGTTCCCCGTGATCGAGGCTGGGGTGCTCCGCTCGTACTACATCGACGTGTACTACGGGCGTAAGCTCGGCGTAGCGCCGACCACCGCGAGCTCCTCGAACCTGATCTTCACGCTCGGCCAAAAGAACCTACCGGCGCTGATGAAGGACGTGAAGGAGGGCATCTTCGTGACCGCGTTCTTGGGCGGCAACTCCAACGCCACCACCGGCGACTATTCGTTCGGGGTGCAGGGCTTCAAGATCGAGAACGGCGAGCCCACCATCCCCATCGGCGAGATGAACATCTCCGGCAACCTGGGCGAGCTGTTCATGAAGCTCTCCGCGGTGGGCAACGATCCCTACCCCTACGCCTCCACCAAGACGCCCACGCTGGTCTTCGACGGCGTGCAGTTCGCTGGGGTGTAGCTGATTACTGGAAGTTGATGACGTCCCAGCCGCCGAGCGCGCTGAAGCCACACACCGCCTGGCTGAAGTAGAGCGCGCTCATGTTCACGTAGTGCCCGCACACGTCCCCGGTGTCGGTCCCGAAGAAGTCGCAGTTGGGGCAGTCGGGATCGTAGGCGGCGTTGCACGCGTCGCACCCAGCGCACCCGGCTTGGTCCTTCTCGGCCCACATCGACTCCAGGCACGCCTCGATCCCACCCGGGCCTGCGCCCAAGCACTCATTTTGACCGCTCCCGTTGCAAGACGGGTAGAGCCCTCCCGACCAAGCACCGTGTGGTGAGTTGTTCGTCTCGTCGTGTGTGGCCTGCTGGTCCGCGCAGCTCTCTGCACCTGCCCACCAGGTGTAGGGCGGCAGATTCTTCGTCGCACGCAGCTCGTTGATCTTGTTGATGCAGGCGGTGCGGGCGTCTGCGTACGGGTCCATGCCGGTGCCGGTGGACATCGAGCCGGTGGACATCGAGCCGGTGGACATCGAGCCGGTGGACATCGAGCCCGTGCCGCCACCGGCGCTTGCTGCGCCGCCGTCACTCGTCGCTCCGCCGCTCGAGGGCGCACCTCCGCCGCCGCCGTCGCTCCAGGTGCCGGAGTCGTCGCCGCTCCCGCAAGCGACCACGCAGGCCAAGCTCCCCAGGAACGTCCACGACAGGCGTACGTGCATCATGGCTCGATGACACACCTCGCCGTGCAGGCGGTCAAGCTACGCCGCGCTGACCCAGAAGCGATCGGCCCACTCGCTCGCCCGCGAGAGCCGCTGTCCGCGCGCCTCGAGCGCGCCGCGCAAGGCCTCCTTGCGCAGCTCCAGGCCGGCTCGCGCCACCGCAGCGCAGCGCAGAGCCTCGGCCATGCGCTCGAGCGCGCACGCCAACAAGGCGTGGGCTTGCTCGAAGCTCTCGTTGGCGCGCTCGATCCGCTCGGCGCGCGGTGGCGTGCCGGCTGCCACCGCCTCGAGGATGTGGGAGAGCTCGTCTGCTGCGGCACGAGCCATCTCGCTCGCGCGCTGCCTCGTGCGCTCGGCGTGGTCTCGGTTGCAGCGGGCGAATGCCAGCGCGTCTTGTTGATCGAATATCAGCGCTGCCAAGTCTCGAGTGTCGGGGTCGGCGTTGATGCTGTGCACGAGCCCCACGGCTTCTCGCTCCCCCGCTTCGAGCAAAGCATGATCGTCGTAGCGCGCCATGTGCACGTTCGACAAGCGAAGCACCCGCTCCATGAGCGCGAGCGTGCGAACGCGCTCGTGCCGCGCTCCGCCTGTGATCCGCCCAGACACCCAGTGCGCGCCCAGGCAGGCGCTGAGCTTGAGGTCCGCGAAGGTGTCGATCTGGCGAAGCCACACCGGGGCTCCGCGCCGGTGGGCCAGCTTCAGCAGTCGCACAAGCTCCGCCCGCTCGATCGGCAACGTTCGAGACAGCGGGCCCACGATCGGGGCCAACACCGTCCCGCGCGGGACCAGGTTGGCCAGCGCGATCGTCGCCGTGGTGGTGGCCGCGACGACGCAGCCGACGCCGGCGCGCTGCGCAGCGTCGAAAAGCACCGTGAGTCCTGTCAGATCCGTGCCCACGTCGAGCACCACGCGCAGCTCGGACGGGCTGACGCCGCGTCGCCTGAGCTCCCCCGCGGCGCGGCCCAAGCTGCTCGCGTACAGCTCGGCGTCGCTCACCGAGACTCCCACGAACAACGGCGTGGCAGCGTCCGGCGCTCGTCGCGCGAGCCACGTGCACGCGAGGTCGAACGTTCTGGTCGCGCTCGCGCCGGGGACGAGCAGGTGGTGGCCCAGCACGTCGCGCGTGTACGGGTCGACGATCGCCTCGAACGTGTACGCGGACTCCGCGCGGGGCAGGATCGGAAACAGGGGCGCCAGCTCGCTTCGGTGCATGGGCCGAGAATGCACGGCCTCGGTGGCAGCGTGCCGGCTCGCTGGTGACGTTTGCGCGTCACCCTTCGCTTGAGCGAAGATCACTGTGCATACAGGGATACCGTCATCGTGAAGCTGTCGTTGCAGTCGGCGTTCGAAGGATCCGCGCGGTAGATGCGAACGCGGTAGTCGGCGGGGGCCGTCACCGTGCATTGCGGCACGTTCTGCGCGACGCCTCCTCCGAGACATGTCGCAAACGTCCCGCAAGTCGTCATCACATCCATGCGAAACGTCCCGCCTGCGTCGTCACTGAGCGTGAACTTGCCGTACTGCAGCGTCGGGTTGTCCGGGGAAAAGAGCACCCATCGCCAATCCTCATCCCCCGGCGAAGGCAGCGTCCCGGGTTGCGGGTAGTTGCCGCCAAGATAGATGTCCAGCGGTGCGGTCGTCGCCGCTCCGCACGACGCCGCGGCTTCGTTGATCGCGCACTCGCAGCCGTTGCCCAGTACGCCGTCGCTGTCGGCCCACCCCGCGCTGCAGGTGGGGACGCAGCCGCCGGGCGCGCAGCTCCACGCGGTCACCTGCTGCGCCGCTGGGTGTGAGGCGTCGCAGATGAATGGCCAATCCTCGTCCTGCTCCCCGTCGCAGTCGTCGTCGATCGTGTTGCACGTCTCCGCGAGGGCGCCCGGTGCGACGTCGGGTGCGCAGGCGACGCCGCTCGGGCCGGTGCACACCGTGGTCCCCGCGGCGCAGGCGCCGGGGAGCGCGGTGCTGCACGCCACGCCCGCCCCGGGGTCGCCCTCGTCTGCGGCGCCGTCGCAGTCATCATCGAGGCCGTTGCAGAGCTCTCCGGTCGGCAAGATCTCGCCCGAGCAAGCACCGAAGGTGCCTGCGCTGCATGTGCGCGTGCCGGCCGCGCACACGCCTACCCCGGCGGTTCCGCCCGGACCGCTGTAACAAATCTGCAGCTCACCGTCGGAGCATACCGGTGGGGCGCCACCGCCACCGCCGGCGGCCTCACCGCCAGCAGACGCACCGCCCATGCTGGCCCCGCCACCGCCCTCGCCTCCCTGAGGGGCGCCGCCGAGCGGAGCACCGCCCTGACCACCGACGCTGTCTGCGCCCGCACCTTCGCCGCCCTCACCTGTGTCGCCGCCCCCACCGGTGTCGCCGCCCCCGCGGTCGGCTGCGCTGTCTCCGCACGCGGCACCCCAGAGCAGAGCCAGCACCCCCACACCTCCGAGCCTCGTTCGCGTCGTCTTCATGGCAGCTAGTCCGCGGACCGGCCGCCAGGCCCGACACGTTTTCTTTGGAGGCGACCGGGGCCCGCTTCGGTCGGGCGGTCAGGTGCTTGAAGCTCGGGTCAGCTCGTGCGAGCGTCCGCCGTCGCTCTCGCGACAAGCCCTCGTAGCTCAGCTGGATAGAGCAGCGGTTTCCTAAACCGAAGGTCGTGCGTTCAAATCGCGCCGGGGGCGCTGACACGGGGGCGGCGTCTCACCGCCCCAGGGCGGCGCCGAGCAGCTCCCAACAGAGCGCATGCCAAAGGTACGCGCCGCCACCGCTCGGGATCACCGTGATGACGCCGTGGTAGACGGGGTCGCCGCGGTGATCCGCCGCGAGGGGTGTGGCGTCCACTCCGGCGCGCTCGAACAGTCTGGTGGCGCGGCGGAGGTGCCACGCGGAGGAGATCAAGCCCACGCGCGTCCAGCCACGTTCTCGCGCCAGCTCGGCGATCAGCTTGGCCTCCTCCTTGGTGTTGCGCGCTCCCCTGACGGGCACGATCGCCTCTTTTGGCACGCCCATCTGAGACATGATCGTCGTCGTCGCATCGACGCTGTCGAAGCGCTTGCCGAACCCCTCGATCGGCGATCCGCTCGTCACGAAGCTCGACGCTCGGCCAGCGTGGTAGAGGCGCACGGCGAGCGCGACCCGGTCGCCTGGTGGCCCGAGCTCGTAACTCCCCTCGACCGGACCTCGCTTCACGCCGCCACCCAACACGATCACCGCGTCGAAGGGCTCCTCTTCGGCAGCGACGCTCATCGGGTCTTCTGTGAAGCGCCGCTCGATCGCCCGCAGCCCCACCTCGGCGAGGTACTCGTTGCAGAACACGCCGAGCGCGACGAAGAGCGCGAACGCGAGGGAGGCGCCTCGCACGTCGCCGCGGTAGGAGCGCAGCCAGGCCACTGCGAGCAGCGCGATCCAGATCAGCGCGATCGGCATCAGCAGCTTGCCCAGCAGCTTGTGCAGCGCGAGCGAGTCGGGGCTACCCAGCGCTGCCACGAGCGCCAAGGCCGCCATCACCACGACCTCGGCGGCGAGTTGGCGGCGCGGAAGCTTGCTCCTGCGCCGCAGCGTCCACGACAGAAGAAAGAGCGCCGCGAGCGCGGCGATGGCGGACAGCATCGCGCACGCTTCGCACGATGTGCGGCGGCTGTGAAGCGCGGGCGCTACTTGAGATCTTTGTAGCCGCCAGCGTTCGTCACGTTGGTGAAGCCGGCCTTCTCGAGCGTGCTCTTTGCGCGCCCAGCGCGCGCGCCCGAGCCGCAATACAGGACGATGGACTTGCTCTTGTCGCCGCCGACCTTGCCGGCGATGGCCTCTGCTTGAGCCTCGATCTGATCGACCGGAATGTTGGTCGCTTGGTCCAGGTGACCGGTGGCGAACTCTTCGGGCGTGCGCACGTCGATCACCAACGCTGCTGCTTGCACGGCTTGCTTGGGGGATGCGACGCCGGGGCCGGAGGAATCGGTCTTCGTGGCTTCGCCCGCGCAGCCGAGCCCAGCCAGAGAAAGGGCCCAGAGGGCCGCGACAAGGCGCGATTTCATGGGCGGTGATGTAGGCGGGGGACGCTGCGGGGGCAACGCCCTGGTCGGCACTTACCCAGGAGGCGACGCACACCTTGCCACCAAAATCACTACTGCGGAGCACATGGAGGCTTGATCGCCGAACCAGGCTGATAACGTCTTTCGTGCGGCTTCGCTCGCCCGCCGCACGAAAGAGGAGCCACTGATGATCTTCACCCTCACCTCGAGCGCGATCCCCACCAACGCCAAGGTTGCTGGCTTTCGTGGGAGCGAGAGGATTTCGGCGCCGTACGCGTTCGACGTCTACTTCTCGATCGAGACGAACCCGCTGATCCCACTCGATCTGGATCTCAGTGATGCTGTGTTCTCCAAGGCCACGTTGAGCGTGGAGCTCGGGGACGAGCCTGCCTTCTCGTACGCAGGCATCCTGGCCTCGGTGCGGCTCGTGCGCGCCGCCGAGTCGGCCGCGCTCTTCCACGCGAGGCTCGTGCCGCAGCTGTGGCAGCTGACGCTCACCCGTCACAGCCGGATCTGGACCAACAAATCCTCGGTGGAGGTGATCACCGAGGTGCTCGAGGAGGCCGGCCTGGAGTTCGAGTTCCGGTTGCAGTCGAGCTACCCGACCGAAGAGCACATCTGCCAATACAAGGAGAGCAACCTGGCCTTCATCTCGCGCTGGATGGAGCGCGAGGGCATGTACTACTACTTCGAGCAGAACGAAGACGGCGCGGACGTGGTGATCATCACGGACAGCAAGTCGACGCACACGTCGCTACGCTCGACTCCGGTCCATTACGCACCACAGCCGAGCCCAGACGGCTCGGTGTCGCAGGCGTTCTACGAGCTGACGGCGACCCACAACGCGCTGCCCGCCAGCGTGAAGTTGATCGACTACGACTACGCTCGGCCGCTCTTGGAGATCTCCAGCATCTTCCCCGTCGAGTCCAACGCGGTGGGCGAGCTCGCCGAGTATGGGGGGCGCTTCTTCGGGCCCGAGGACGCAGCGCGGCTGGCGAAGGTGCGCGCGGAGGAGCAGCTCGCCACGCAGAAGGTCATGTTCGGGAGCGGGGCGGCGACCCACATCTCGGCCGGCTTCAAGTTCCTGATCGATCAGCACCCCATGCTCCAATACAACGCCGAGTACTTGGCCACCTCGGTCGAGCACTACGGCTACGACTCGAGCTTTGGCCCGGCTTGGGGCTCGTTGATCGAGAAGAAGTTCGACGAGCGCTACCGCATCGAGGTGGGTGCGATCCTGGCCGAGACGCAGTTCCGCCAGCCGCAGAAGACGCCCTGGGCGCGCATCGACGGCTACGAGAACGCCGTGATCGACGGGCCGTCGACCAGCCAGTATGCCCAGATCGACGAACAAGGGCGCTACAAGGTCAAGTTCAAGTTCGACGAGGGCATCAACAAGGACGGCAAAGCCTCCACGCTCGTCCGCATGATGCAGCCACACGGCGGCACGCAAGAGGGCTTCCACTTCCCGCTGCGCAAAGGCGTGGAGGTGATCTGTTCGTTCCTGGGCGGCGACCCCGATCGACCGGTGATCGTGGGCGTGGTCCACAACCAGCTCAACCAGAGCACCGTCACCAACAACAACCACACGCAGAACGTCATCCGCAGCGGCAGCCTCAATCACATCGTGATGGAAGACACGGCTGGCTCGATGTGGATCGACATGTTCTGCCCGATCTTCCAGTCGACGCTGTTCCTCGGGCACGGCGAGTGGAACTTTCATCTGACTACGATGGGCCAAGGCCGCATCCACACCGAGGTCAACCTGCAGATCGACGTCAACAACGAGTGGGAGGTCGACGTCGTCAACGACACCACTTGGGCCTTCCACAACCACCTCGACTGGACCGTCGACAACAACGTCACGATCCAGTTCAACGCCGAGCTCGACTGGACGGTGGTGAGTCGGGTCGGCATCGAGCTCGAGAGCACGCTCGATCTGCACGTCGTGGCAGCGACCAGCGTCAAGCTCGATGCGACGCTCGACTGCCAGGTCACGGGCAACGCGACGTTCTTGTTCAAGGCCGACGTGAAGACCGAGATCACCGGCAGCTTGGACGTGAAGATCGGCGTCAACGAGAGCCAGGAGGTCGGAGGGACGCGCAAGCGCAAGGTGGGCGGCACCGAGACAATCGAGATCGGCGGCGATCAGAACGTCACGATTCAGGGCCACCAGAAGGTCGAGGTCAAAGGGCCGTGGCAGTGGATCAAGCAAGCCGACGAGAAGTCGCTCACGTTCGGGGCCACCACCGAGATCTTCATCGGCAAGAAGGACTCCTTCAATCTCGGCACCTTCTCCGAGACCACCGTCGGCAAGAAGGACTCGCTGCAGGTGGGCGTGTTCGACGAGATGACCTTCGCCACCAAGAGCTCACTCACCATGGGCTCGGTGACGGAGATCAGCGGAGCCGACAAGCTCAGCATCTCGGCCGGCCTGCAGCTGGCGTTGAGCGCCTTCAACATCAACCTCACTGGCATCAACGTGAGCCTGACCGCCGTGGATTTCAGCCGCACGGCCCTGGAGCTCTTGGCCTCGGGCCCGGAGATCGAGGTCACCATCATTACCATCTTCATCTGACGTGGAGGACGGGGCATCCTGGGTCGCGTCCCCGCCGCTCGGTGAGGACCGGCTCACCGCCCACGGAGCGTCTTGAAGGTCGTCAAACCACTTCGACTGAGCCTCATCCATCGCGTCTTCGACCACCAGAAGAAGCACATCATGGTCATGACCGTGGCATACACCTTCCCGTTCGAGCGGCCGCGGGCACCCGTGACCGAGGTCGAGATGTGGAAAATGGCCAGCACCGAGCTGGGCCGGTTCGGTGTGCTCGACCACTGGATGTTCAAGCCGCAGGCAGAGCTGCTGGTGACCGGCTCATGCTTCACGGGCGAGCGAGAGAAGGGCTCGGAGTACGTGCGCGTCCAGCTCGGCCCCGAGGGCAAGCGCGCCGTCGACAAGAAGCTGTACGTGTTCGGAGACCGCAAGTGGACGCTGATCGGCCCCAGCGAGCCGACCATGTTCAGTCGCATGCCCGTCGACTACGCGCACGCGTTCGGCGGCGAGAAGTTCCGCGACAACCCGCTCGGCAAGGGCTACGGACCCGTGATCGACGAGTCTGGCGCCGAGATCCATCCGCTGCCCAACGTCGAGGATCCCAAGCACACCATCAAATCGCAGGGTGATCGTCCCACGCCGGCTGCGCTGACCGGCTGGGACCTGACGTGGCCGGTGCACTTCGAGAAGAAGATGGGCACTTACGACGCGAAGTGGGTGGAGAAGAACGGCTTCGCGCTGGCGGACGACATCGACTTCTCTCTGTTCAACGTGGCGCCGCCCGACCAGCGGGTGCCCGAGTTCTTTCAGGGCGACGAGGAGCTGCGCATCGAGAACATGCACCCGGACAAGCGGGTGCTCGACGCCAAGCTGCCGGGCTTTTCCGGTCGTTGCCTGCTGCGCTTCAAGCCCGAGTTCGACGCCGAGCAGAAGCTCCACGACCTGCCGCTGCGCACCGACACCATCCACGTGTTTCCGCACCATGAGCGGGCCATCGTGTTCATGCGCGGCACGATCGAAATCCACACCACCGACGGCACCGACGTCGAGCTGGTGCTCGCCGCGCTCGAGGACGGTGGCGAAAAGAAGTCGCTCGCCCACTACGAGGAGGTCCTGCGGCTGCGCGCAGACAAGGAGCGAGGTGCGCTCTACGCGCTGCGCGACAAAGACCTGATGCCAGCCTCCGTGGAGATCTCGAACTCCGCCGGCATCAAGCTGGGTGACCCGCTCGAGGAGGCGATCCAACCAGAGGGTTTGCTGCAGAGGAACCAGTACACGCGGATTCGCAGCGAGTACGACAAGAACCGCGAACGGCTGCTGGCTCAGGGCATCGAGCCGGACAAGATCCCGCCCCCTCCTCCGCCCCCCAAGGACCCCAAGAGCTACGACCTCGAGGAGCTGCCCGCGCTGATCGATCGCGTGGACGTGGAGCGCAAGCAGGCAGAGGACCGCGCGCGCTCACAGAAGGCCGAAGCGGAGGCATTGATTGAGTCGGTGTGCAGGGAGCACAAGATCGACTTCGCCGCGCTGAAGCAGAAGGCCAAGAGCGACGCGGTGGGCCCGCCGAAGTTCACCGCCGAGCGCGAGATCGCGCGCCTGGGGGAGCTCGTGCGGCTGGCGGAGGCGGATGGCGCGGACGCGTCGGCCATGAAGAACAAGCTCGAGGACCCCAACTTTCGGGCTCAGCTGCTCGATGCCGAGCATCAGTACCGCACGAAGTACCGCCTCTCGGCCCACGCCCAGGAGCCTGCTCCGGCGATGAGTGTCGAGGAGGCTGCGGCCGCGCGCGACGAGTTGGTCCGGGTGGCGCGCGGAGCGCCGCGCGGTCGACGGGACTTCACTGGTGCAGACCTGTCGGGTGCGGATCTCGGCGGCATCGATCTGGAAGGCGCGTTCCTGGAGAACGCCAACCTGAAGGGCGCCAACCTGCGTGGCGCCAAGCTGAGGGACGCGGTGCTCGCGCGCGCCAACCTGGAGCAAGCAGTGCTGGCGGGGGCGGATCTGTCGCGCGCCAATCTGGGCAAGGCCAGGTTGATCGAGGCAGATCTGCAGGGCGCCAACCTGACTGAGGCGGTGCTGTACGAGGCCGACCTTTCGCGCGCGAAGCTGGCCTTCGCCAACCTGTCCAAGGCCAACACCTTCGAGCTCGTGTGCGAAGGCACCGACTTCACCAACGCGCGTGCGGAGAACCTGTTCTTCTACAAGACCCGTTTGAACGGCGCCGTGTTCCGTGGCGCTCAGTTCAAGCTGTGCGTGTTCATCGAGTGCGACGCGCGTGACATCGACGCCAAGGTGTCCGACTTCTCGCAGTCGGTGTTCCTGATGTCGCAAGGCGAAGGAGCCACGTTCGCGGACTCGGTGCTGGAGAACTTCCGCATCGTGATGAGCTCGTTCGAGAGGAGCGACTTCTCCAACTGCCGCATGCCGGGCTCCAACCTGCGTGGCGCCAAGCTACGCGAGAGCAAGTTCGTGGGCTCCAACCTGCGCCGAAGCGACGTGTCGACCGCAGACTTCACGCAGGCGGATCTGTCGCGCTGCCTGTTCGTCGAGTGCCTGATGATGGACACCATCATGGAGGAGGCGAAGGCCACGGGCGCGAACTTGATGCTCGCGATCATGCACCGCGCGGTGTTGCGTGGCGCCGATGTGTCCAAGGCCAACCTGTTCTGTGCGGACCTCACGGGAGCCATCGGCGACAACCGCACGAGCTTCTCGGGCTCGAACGTGAAGCGGGCGCTCGTCGCGGGGGTGTTCCATGGATAAGGCGGCGCTCAGCCAGCGCACCTTGTCCGGCGAGGTGATCGCCGGCCTCGACCTGTCGGGTGTGGACCTGTCCGGGGCGGACTTGTGCGGCGGGATCTTCGAGAAGGTGTCGTTCGCCGGCGCGGACATGCGCGGCGTCAACCTGAAAGAGAGCGTGCTCTCGGGCTGCGACCTCAGCGGAGCCAACTTGAGCGATGCCAAGCTCCGTCACGCCACGTTCCAGGGCGGAGCGGCGCGCAGCGCCATCTTCACGCGCTGTCACGCCCACGTCGCGCGCTTCTTCGGCTGCGAGCTCGTGGGGGCTCGCTTCGACGAATCGGACCTGCTGGCGGTCGCGTTCGCCCGCAGCGATCTGCGCATGGCGTCGTTCGCAAAAGCCAACCTGGACCGCACCCAGTTCGTCGAGACGCAGGTGGATGGCGTCGTCTTCACCGGCGCGTTCATGAAGCACACCGTGCTGCTCGGCGCCGACCTGCGCAGCGCCACGCTGCGCGGCACCAAGCTCGACACGGTCGTGATGGTGAAGGCCAACCTCGCGGGCGCCGACCTGAGCGGCATGGACCTGGAGCTGTGTCAGTTCATGGATGGCGATCTCAGCGGCGCCAACCTGAGCCAGGCCAACCTCACGCAGTGCAACTTCAAGGGCGTGAACCTCTCTGGTGCGAACCTGGAGAAGGCCCTCTGCCCCAAGGCCATGTTCGCCGCAGCCAACCTGGCGAACGCGTCGTTCGCAGGGGCGCGCGCCAGAGAGTCGTTGTTCGCAGAGGCCGTCGCGCCCGGCACCAACTTCAAGGGCGCCGACTTGGCGATGACCGTGTTCCTGCGCGCGGCCTGCGTGGGGGCCTCGTTCGTCGACGCCAATCTCACCTACGCCGAGCTCTCGCACGCCGATCTCAGCAGCGCGGATTTCTCGGGCGCCACCCTGCATCGCGCGCGCCTGCACAGGATCAAGGACGACGGCGCCAAGTTCGGCGTCAATCGGCTGTCGGCATTCGGGACCGACGACGACATCGCCCAGGCCGAAGAATGGCAAGCCTCCGGCTAGCCCCACCAAGACACGTCAGGCATCAGCTATCATGGACATGGATCGAAGGAGCGCATCATGAAGAGCCTCGCAGCGAAGCTGGACGACGATCTCGTCTTCCAAGCGATGGGCACGGTCGTCCGCATCGAGGGCACCACGGTCGTCGTCGCGGCCGAGTATCCCGGGTCTCGTGGTCGATCCGAGCTGCGCGCACGGCGCGCCGTGAGCTGCCTGATCGAGCCCAAGCTCCACGATTTCGTCCTGCTCGGAGGGCAGGGCCGCACGGTGTACGTGCTTGCCGTGCTCGAGCGCGAGGCGCCCGACGCCGCGCTCGTGTGCGACGGCAACTTGGATGTGAAGGTCGGCGCCGGGCGCTTCCGGGTGGTCGCTCAAGAGGGCGTGGACCTGGTCACACCCAAGGACGTGAACGTGCTCGCCAATGAAATCGGCTTGCACGCGTCGCGAGCCAAGCTGTTCGCCAGCGAGATTCTGGCCATTGGCTCGGAGGTGATCGGCGAGCTCACGAACGTGAAGCTCAAGGGCTCTTTCTTCGACAAGGTGTTCGAGCGGGTGAGTGAGCGCGTGCAGCGCAGCTTCCGCCGCGTGGACGAGATCGACCAGCTCAAGGCCAAGCAGCTCGACTACTTGGCCGAAGAGACCATGTGCCTGCGCAGTGAGAACATGGTGGCCGTGGCCAAAGACTTGGTGAAGGTCGACGGCGAACAAATCCACTTCGGCTGAGGGAGGTCACCATGTTCGGCAACTCGCAGATGGGTGGCGTCAACATCGGGTTTCCCGATATTTGCCTCACTCCCCCAGTGGCCATCCCCATTCCGTACCCGAACATCTCCTTGGGGCCGGTGGGCTTCCCGCCCGCGTTCAAGATCTTCTGGATGTGCACCCCCTCGCACAACATCCTGACCATGCCGCTCTTCTCCCTAGGAGACACCCCCGGGGTGATGGGCTTCGGGATCGTGTCGCACCTGATCATGTCGCCCACGCGACCGATCATCGGCGCGTTCACCATGCTGCTCATGGGCCTGCCGGCCACGCGGCTCACCACGATCAACATCCAAAATACGCTGAATTGCCCCGGCATGACGCTGGTCCCGTCCCAGATCAAGGTCATCATTCTGAAGCCTTGAGCCTTGTTCGACCGAGACCGGCAAGATATCGTTGCAGCATCTCTGACGTTGAGGTGCATCGTGCGGAAACTCCACTTGCTTTGGTCTCTCGGTGCCGCGCTGAGCTTGGTCGTCGCCTGCGGCGACAGTGGGACGGGCGGAAGCGGCGGTGAGGATGGCAACGGAGCGAACAGCTCCGGAGGCAACAACACAGGCGGCGGCGACGGTGGCAACGGGGGCAATCAGCCGCCGACCCACACGCTCACGGGCATCCTGATCACGCCGCTCAACCCCCTGATCGAGCTCGATCTCAACACGCCCGGCTCTCAAGCCTTCACGGCGACCGGCAAGTTCCTGGACGGCGTGGACGAGGACTTCACGGACCAGGTGACCTGGGAGATCGCGGACGCCACGTTGGGGACCTTCACGGGCGCAACGCTCGACATCGCCCCCTTCCAAGCCGCCGGGGCCGTGGTCACACGCGTGACCGCCACCCTCGGCGAAGAGGTCGGCGAGGCGCAGCTCACCATCGTTGCCTACCAGCAGTCTGGGCCGCAGCAAGACTTCTTCTTCATCCTGCCTTACCAAGATCCGGCGGGGAATCAGGAGAAGCCGCTCGACTTTTCCACCACGGTGCCAGCGCTCGACACCTTCTTCTTGATGGATACGACGGGCTCGATGGGCGAGGAGATCGCCAACCTGCAGAATGCGCTGATCTCCACCATCATCCCGGGAGTTCAAGCGCTGGCTGACAGTCAATTCGGCGCGGGCGTGTTCGAGGACTACCCCATCAGTCCGTACGGGGACAATCCGTGCTTCCTGAGCGGCACGCCGGACCAGCCCTTCGAGCTGATGCAGACCATCACGAACAACGCGACCGCCGTGACCACCGCCGTCGACAACATGGACAACGGCAGCGGGTCCCCCATCGGTTGTGGCAATGACGGTCCAGAGTCGACGATCGAGGCGTGGTATCAGGTCGCGACCGGCGTCGGCTTGGTGGGGCCGGCGCCCACCAGCGTCGCACCGAACAACACCGGTGTGGGCGGTGTCGGCTTCCGTCAGGGGACGATGCCCGTGGTCCTGACGATCACCGACTGGATGTCACACGCGCCGGGGGAGACCGGCAGCTGCGGCTTCGCCAGCGCCGACTACGCCGCGCCGGTCGGGACGGTGGCAGCGACCAGGCAACAAGCCAAGGACTCGCTGAACAACATCTGCGCCAAGGTCGTCGGAATCGCCTCGGACAACGGTCTCGGAGCGAGCTGCACGGGGCAGAATGACCTGGAGGACTTCGCACGAGCCACCAACGCTCGCGTGCCCCCGAGCGCCTGGGACGTGCCGGCAAGGCCCCCGGGGTGCCCGGCAGGTCAATGCTGCACGAGCTACAACGGGGCCGGCCGCGCCCCTGATCCTGACGGGCTGTGCCCGCTGGTGTTCCTGACGAACTCGAGCGGTACCGGGCTCGGCGCGTACGCGGTCAAAGGCATCGAAATGCTGACCCGCTTCGCCACGTTCGACGTCACCACGCAGAAGGACGGCGAGGTGACCGCGACCGACGGCACGCCGTTGCCCAGCCCCTTCACCACGGCCGACTTCATCAAGTCGATCACGCCGAGCGGGTTCACGTTGCCGCCGGCGCCCCCGGTGGTTCCCGACCCGACGTTCAACGCCACGGCATTCCAGGGCGTCACCCCTGGCACCACCGTCAACTTCGACGTCGTCGCGTTCAACGACATCATCGAGCCGGTGGGCGAGGCGCTCATTTTCGAGGCGACCATCCGCGTGCTGGCGGACGGCTGCACCGATCTCGACGAGCGCACGGTGCTCATCCTGGTTCCCCCTGCCGACATCGCGCCGCCGGAATGAAGCGGCGCTTCCCAGACTGAGACGACGTGGGGCTGCCGTGGGCGGCCCTCCGGCGTTTGTGCTCATCGCAACCACGGGCCTTGTTCGGCACAGGCCAGCAGGGTAGCTTGGTCGAACGTCTCCGAACGTGAGGTGCGAACGTGCGCAAGTCCTACTTACTTTGGTCTCTCGGTATCGCGCTCAGCTCCATCATCGCCTGCGGCGATAGCGGCACGGGGGGCAGTGGCGGTGAAGATGGCAACGGAGCGAACAGCTCCGGCGGCAACAACACGGGTGGCGGTGACGGTGGCAATGGGGGGAATCCGCCGCCGACGCACACCCTGACCGGCATCTTGATCACCCCGCTCAACCCGCTGATCGAGCTCGACCTGAACACCCCTGGCACGCAGGCCTTCACGGCGACCGGTAAATTCCTCGACGGCGTGGACGAGGACTTTACCGACCAGGTCACGTGGGAGCTCTCGGACCCCACGTTGGGCACCTTCACCGGTGCCACGTTGGACATCGCTCCGTTCCAGACCGCAGGGGCCGTGGTCACGCGCGTCACCGCCACCTTCGGCGAGGAAGTTGGCGAGGCGCAGCTCACCATCGTGGCCTACCAGCAGTCCGGGCCCCAGCAGGACTTCTTCTTCATCCTGCCCTACCAGGATCCCGCAGGAAACCAGGAGAAGCCGCTCGATTTCTCCACCACGGTCCCCGCGCTCGACACGTTCATGCTGATGGACACCACCGGATCGATGGGCGAGGAGATCGGCAATCTCCAGACGGCGCTCACCGGCACGGTCATCCCCGGTGTGCAGGCGCTGGCCGACAGCCAGTTCGGCGCCGGTCGTTTCGACGACTTCCCGATCAACCCGTACGGATCCGCCAACTGTGATCAGCCCTTCGAGGTGCTGGAAGAGATCACGAACAACGTCGCCGCGGTGACCGCGGCGGTCGGCTCGATGTCGACCGGCGGCTTTCCGGTGGGCTGCGGCAACGATGGTCCGGAGTCGATGATCGAGGCCTGGTATCAGGCTTCGACTGGCATCGGCTTGGTCGGCCCCGCACCCACGAATGTGCCGCCCAACAACTCCGGCGTCGGTGGCGTCGGCTTCCGTCAGGGGACGATGCCGGTCATCCTGACGATCAGCGACTGGATGTCCCACGCGCCTGGCGAGGTCGGCAATTGCACCAGCTTCGGGACGAGCGCCGACTACGCCGCGCCGGTCGGAACGGTGGCAGCTACTCGCCAGCAGGCCAAGGACTCGCTGAACAACATCTGCGCGAAGGTCGTCGGCATCGCCTCGGACAACGGTCTGGGAGTGAACTGCACCGCCCAGAACGACATGGAGGACTTCGCCCGTGCCACCAACGCGCGTGTTCCACCGAGCGCTTGGGATGTGCCCGCGCGGCCGCCCGGGTGCCCGGCAGGTCAGTGCTGCACCAGCTACAATGGCGCCGGTCGCGCGCCTGATCCGGATGGGCTGTGCCCGCTGGTGTTCTTGACGAACTCGAGCGGCACCGGCCTCGGCGCGTTCGCGGTCAAGGGCATCGAGATGCTGACCCGTTTCGCCACGTTCGACGTGACCACGGAGAAGGACGGCGAAGTCACTGCGACCGACGGAACGCCACTACCCAGCCCGTTCACCACTGCCGACTTCATCAAATCGATCACGCCGAGCGGGTTCATGCTGCCGCCCGCGCCGCCGGTGGTTCCCGACCCGACGTTCAACGCCACCGCGTTCCAAGGCGTCACACCCGGCACGACGGTCAACTTCGACGTCGTTGCATTCAACGACATCATCGAGCCGGTGGGCGAGGCGCTCATCTTCGAGGCGACCATCCGCGTGCTGGCGGACGGCTGCACCGATCTGGACGAGCGCACCGTGCTCATCCTGGTGCCCCCCGCCGACATTGCGCCGCCGGAATGAGCTGCCGGTCGCGCGGCTGAGCCGACGAAGGGGCCGCCGGACGCGGTCCTTTCGTATTTTGTCGATCAGATCACATAGTCCTCAACGAACACGGCGGCTCTGCCCAGCGACACGAGCACGTCCGCGCCGTCCCGAATGCCCAGCGCTTCGAGGCGATCCTTGGGCAGCTCGGCGATCAGGGTCTGGCCGTCGGGCAGCGTCAGGTCCAAACGCGCGACCCAGCCGATGCGCGTGACGTGGATCACCTTCGCCAGCGCCAGCCCTTCGCGCGGAGGCGCGCCGTCCGCAAGGGCCACGATTTCCACTTGGTGGTGCCGCACGAAGGCGGTGACGTTGCCATCTTTGACGTCGCTCGGGGTGCGCAGCGAGAGCTTCCCCAGGTCGGTGCGCCCTTGTTGCACGACGCCCGTGAGCACGTTGCTCGAACCAATGAAGCTCGCCACGAAGGGCGTCGCGGGCTGGTCGTACACCTCCTCGGGCTTGCCGATCTGTTCGACCTTGCCCTTGTGGATGATCACGACGCGATCGGCGAGCTCCAGCGCCTCCTCCTGATCGTGGGTGACGAACACACAGGTAATCTGTTGCTCGCGGGAGAGCTTGCGTAGCCAAGCGCGCAGCTCGACGCGCACTTTCGCGTCGAGGGCGCCGAATGGCTCGTCGAGCAGGAGAATGCTGGGTCGGGGCGCGAGCGCCCGCGCCAGCGCGACGCGCTGCCGTTGGCCGCCGGAGAGCTGCGACGGAAAGCGATCGCCGAAGCCGGAGAGCTGAACCAGCGCGAGCAGCTCGTCCACGCGTTGCTCGATCTCCGCCTTGGGCGCCTTGCGCACCTCGAGCCCGAAAGCGACGTTCGCTCGCACGGTCATGTGTTTGAACAGCGCATAGTGCTGGAACACGAAGCCGAGTCCGCGGTCCTGCACGCGCTGGTGCGTCGCGTCCTTGTCACGGATGGTGACCGCGCCCGAGTCAGGCACCTCGAGCCCAGCCACCATTCGCAGCACGGTGCTTTTGCCCCCGCCGCTCGGGCCGAGCAGCGCGACGAACTCACCCTGCGCCGCCTCGAATGACACGTCGTCCACGACGCGTTGCGCTCCGAAGCTCTTGCTGAGGTGCTCTGCTCGAATCACGACGATGGTCTACTCGATCACCACGGCCCCGACGAGGGGGGCGTGGGCGGCCTGCGTGGCGCTCTCCAGCGGCCGCTGCTCCGAGCGCGAGGGGCGTACGGCTCGCGACAGCAGCCGGATCTTCCGAGGCCACGACAGCCGCACGCGCTCACTGATCGAGTCGTAGCGGCGCCGCTCGAGCTCGCTGAGGATGCCGGCGTAGATGTAGCGGCTGCCGCGCACGAACGGGCGGCAGTCGAAGGGCAGCGCGGCGATGCCCGGGTCGGCGCGCAGGAGCGCCGCATCGGCCGCTTTGCGGGCTCGCTTGATGACCTCCCGCAGCTCGTCGCTGATCCTGGGGGCATCGAGCAGAGCGTCCGCATCGACGCTGCCCTCCTCCAGCCACTCGAGCGGCAGGTACACGCGCCCACGGGCCGCATCCGCGCCGACGTCGCGGCAAATGCGGGTGAGCTGCGCGCCCACCGCCAGGTCGCAGGCTCGCTCGAGCACGGCGCGGCGGCGCCGCCCCATGATCAAGCACAGCATGAGGGCGGGCGCACCGGAGACTCGCGCGGCGTAGTCGTGGAGCTGCTCTCCCGTGGTGAACCGCCGCCCATCTGCGTCCCAAGAGAGACCCTCCAGCAGCAGATCGAGCAGCTCCGGCGCGATGGCAAAGTCGTGCAGCACCCGCGCCATGGCGCGATCCTCGGGCAAGGTCAGCTTCCCGAGATCCGACCGACCCACCGCCCGCGCCCGGGCTTCCGCGTCGCTGCGCGCAGCGAGCGAGCCCTCGGCCATGGTGCGGGCGATCGAGCTCACGAACGCAACCACTACGAGCGAAGGAGCACGCACGCGAGCTGGCAACGTCAGGCTGCCATAAAAAACGCCAGGGCTCGAACGTCGGACGAGCCGTGCGCAGCTCCGCGCGTCAGGGTCGTTCGGATCGCGATCGGCGTCTGCTGCTTGGAGAGGCATCGCGTCGAACGAGGCTCAGGGCGCGGGCACGTGCTCCCAGCCAGCGCCGCCGGTGAGCGCGGCCGCGATCCAGTCCTCGAGCGCGACGCCGTCCTGGGTCACCGATCCGATCGCATTGTTCAAGAACACGTGCTCATTTCCGGGGATCAGGAACAGACGGAAGCCATTGCTGCCGGCAGCGACACGGTCACGCAAGTCCTCCAGTCCGGCGGTGTATTGCGCGGGGTCGTAGGGCAGCGGGTTCAGCATCAGGTTCTGGCAGTCCATCTCGCCGAACCCGAGCAGCCCGGTGATGGTCTCGTCCTCGGCGCTCGAGATGAGTCCCAAGCTGCGGTCGGGGTATTTGGTCAGCAGGTAGTCGACATAGGGCTCGACGAATGCGCCGGTGCACCCAGCGCAATCCGAGGGCAGAGTGTCAGCGAAGCCCCACGTGGTGGCAAAGTGCTCCTGCAGACATTGGGGCACGAACGGGTCGGCCATGGGCGGCCCGCAGTCGTCGATCAGCACGGTGTTGACCCCATCGCCGAACGCAGAGGCCACGTGGTCGTAGTTGAGCGCGGCGCCGAAGCCCCCTGCGCTGATCCCGCCGAGCACCACGTTCTCTGCCTCGGGGAAGGTGGCGACGATGCGCTCGAGGAAGGCCGACATGTTGTCGTAGCCGTGGAACTGACGCATCTCGTTGGCCACCTCCACGTCCGAGGCGCTGCCGAAGTGGAGATCGCCCGTGCAATAGGGCACGTAGATCATGCTCATGTCCTTGAGCGGGTTGGCCGCGTCCGTGCGATCCAGGTAGGGGTACGCCCCGACGTCGTCGGCGCCCTGCGCGGCGAACTTGTCGGCGTCGTAGCCGTCCTTGTTCGCGGTGACGGCGCAGCTCGCGAAGTTGAAGCAAGCGTTCCCACCTTCCAGGAAGATGAAGACGTCTTTGCTTGTGTCGCTCAAGTTGACGGCGATGCCCGTCTCGGAGCCATCCATGCACTGTGTGCCCGCGAACGGCACCCAGGTCCAGGTGCCAGGCGGCGCGTTGATCGGACCCTCGGTGCCTACTCCGCCAGTGCCCTCGCCGCCGGCGCCGCCAGTGCCCTCGCCGCCGCTCCCTCCGCTGCCGGTGTCGTCTCCACAGGCTGCGAGAGCCCAGCCAGCGAGTGCGATCAAGAGAGTGGACGCGAACGGGTGACGGGTAAGAAACGCCATGGCGGCACTTTACCAAACCGGCGCGCTTTGCGCCCGCCCTACTCGCGCGAGACGCGGCGGTAGCCCACGAAGCGAAGGTTGGGCGTGGCGGCCGACTCCTCCGAGACCTGCGCGAACACCGCGGGATCGATGGCTGGGAAGAACGTGTCTGCTCCCTCCACCAGCTGGTTCACCCAGCTGATCTCCAGTCGTGTCGCGAGCGGCATCGCCAAGCGATAGATGTCGCCCCCACCGATCACCATGGGCTCGTCGTCGCCCTCTCTCGCCCGCTCGATCGCGTCGTCGAGCGAACGCGCCAGCTCGACTCCCTCCGGCAGGGTCGGGGTGGCTCGGCTGACCACGATGTTGCGACGGTTCGGGAGCGCGCGCCCGATCGAGTCGAACGTCTTGCGGCCCATGATCACGGCGTGCCCCGTGGTCAGCGCCTTGAAGCGCTTGAGGTCCTCCGGCAAACGGAACAAGAGCCCGCCGTCTTTGCCGATGGCGCGATCTTGCGCGAGCACGGCCACCAGACACAAGGGTCGCAGGCTCAGACGCTCACCTCGGCCTTGATGTGAGGGTGCGGATCATAACCGCTCAGCGCGAAGTGCTCGAAGCGGAAGTCCTCGAGCTCCACGGCCTCGTCGCTCAGCGCCATGTGGGGCAGGGGGCGCGGCTCGCGCGAGAGCTGGAGCTTGGCTTGCTCGATGTGGTTCTTGTAGAGGTGCACGTCCCCGAAGGTGTGCACGAACTCGCCCGGCTCGAGCCGCGTCACGTGGGCGATCATCAGCGTGAGCAGCGCGTAGCTGGCGATGTTGAACGGTACGCCCAAGAACACGTCGCCCGAACGTTGATACAGCTGGCAGGACAGGCGCCCGCGGTCGACGAAGAACTGAAACAACGTGTGGCATGGCGGCAGCGCGACCTGGTCCGCCTCCTTGGGGTTCCAGCCGCTGACGATCAGCCTGCGCGACGCTGGGTTCTTGCGGATCTCGGCGACCACGCGCGCGATCTGGTCGACGCCGTCGCGCTCGTAGCTGCCGTCGGCGCGCGTAGAAGCCCCGAAGTTGCGCCACTGGTGCCCGTACACGGGGCCGAGATCGCCGGCGGCGCGACCGAACCGCCGGCATTGCTCGGCCGTCGCCCATTCGTTCCAGATGCGGACCCCCTTTTCTTGCAGGGGCGCGACGTGGGTCGACCCGCTCAAGAACCACAAGAGCTCGTGCACGATGCTGGTGAGGTGCACCTTCTTGGTGGTGAGCAGCGGGAAGCCGCGCGCCAGATCGAAGCGCATCTGGTGCCCGAACACGGCCAAGGTCCCCGTGCCGGTGCGATCTTCGCGCGGGCTTCCCTGGTCGAGGATGCGTTGCAGGAGGTCGAGGTAGGCTCTCACGTTCGCGAGGCTCCCGCTCACTCGGCGAGGCCGCGAACCCCGATGCGGATCGCAGCCTCGTCCACCTGCCGGAGTTGTGCGAGCTCGGCTACCGCTTGATCGAGGTCGTGGCCTCGCGCGTTCGCACCCATCACCGTCAGATAGCGCACCATCGCGTCGGCGGCATCAGTCGTCTTCTGATCCCTGGCGAGGAGGCGGCCCCGCACCAGGTAGTCCTGGCGGTAGCTGTCGAACGTGGCCAACAGCTCGCGTTGCGTGGCCCGAATGGCCGAGGCCAGCACGAGCTTCTTGGCCTCGGCCTTGCTCGGGATGACGAGGGCGTCGCCGTTCGCGACCTCGCTGCACACGCCCGCCTGCGCAGGGAACGTCTCATCGTCCTTCGAAATCTTGCCGAAGGCGGAGCGCGCGAGCACCGGCGTCGTGTCGTACAGGCTCTCGCCCTGCAGCACGACCTCGACGTGGCTCTCCACCGAGTGGGTGTCCACGCGGTAGATGTGCTGACAATGCTTGTCGATCTCGACCTTGGCAGGGGTGGCCTCGAAGCTGAGGCGCGCAGCGTCGGCCGCCAGCGCCTTTTGGCTCTGGTCGCTCTCGGCGCTGGCGAGCTCGGTCTTGGCGGCGCGCAGCGTGGCGTCAGCGGTGCGCAGCGCGGCCTCTGCCTGGTCGAGCAGTCCCTGCGCACCGTCGCGCCGCGCTCGTTGTTCCGAGCAGGCCTGTGCGTCGCCCGGGGCGGCGGCGCGGCATTGGCTGAGCTGCTGTTCGGCTTGGTCCCGCTCGAGCTTGCGCGCGTCTCGCGCACCGCTCGCCGTGTCGAGCGCCTGGGTGGCGGGTACGATGGCGCTCCGCGCCGTCGCCAGGCGCGTCTCCGCCGCGCGCAGCGCGGTTTGTGCCGTGCGCATGGCCGCCTTGCGAGACGCGAACTGAGGGTTCTCGACCCACTCGGTCCCGCACACGTAGTCGCAGCTCTTGTTCGTCGAAGACTGCTGGTGCTGGTACTGAAAGCCGCGGAACAACCCGCCCAGTCGCATGCCTTGGAGCGGCGCGCCGCCCTTGGGCTCTGGGATCTGGTCCACGATGCGGAGCGGCAGTGCGGCGTCGATGCCCCGTGACAAGACCTGCGCGTCGACGTCGGAGCCGAGATCATCGGCGACGTTTTCCCCATCGAAGTTCTTGAGCGCGATGAAGTACGTCACCTGGTCGCGCACGATGGCCCGCGCCGAGGCGGCCCGCGAAGAGGCTTCCTCGTGAGCCGTGACGTACTGCAGGGCCTCGCCGTACTCGGGTAGCGCCAGCGTGTACGCGCCCTTCTGCTCGTGCGCGCGGCCGCGCGCCACGGCCTTGCTGGCGATGTTGTGGCGCGCCGAGCGCTCCACCTCACGTGCGCCGGCGTGCTCTCGGTCGACCGCGCGCAGCGCCATCGCCAGCCTGAATGCGAGCTTGTCTTTGCCCTCGGTGAGCGCGGTCTTCGCCTGTTGCAGCACCTCCGCCTTGGCGCGCTCCAACCCTTGGCGACCCGCCGGGTGGAAGGGATCGAGGGCGACAGCCTGGGCGAAGGGCGTGAGCGCATCGACGGCCCTGCCTTGGCGCAGGAGCGCCTGGCCCTTCGCCACGCGGAGCTCGGCCTGCTTGCGCCTCGCGTGCGCCAGCTTGCGGCCCGCGTCCTCGTCCCCCGGGGCGAGCTCGTAGGCCCGCTCGTATTCGCGCGCAGCCTGGTCCCAGTTCCCCTCTTGCGCCGCCAAATCACCGCGCTCCAGCGCTTGTCGAAAGGCCCCGCCGCAGCCGAGGGTCAGGCAGAGCAGGAGCCAGAGGAGGACGCGGTGGAGGAGGGGAGCCGTCATGGAACGCGGGGGTGGGATGCCACGACATGGACGTGCGGCGCTGCGTCATGGCGGGCAACGAGCAGGGTTTTGACGCTGAGCCGGTTTCGGAGCAGGGTCGTCGGCATGTCGCACGCCGAGCTCGAGCTCGATCGCGGGGCGCTGACCCTGTCGCCGATTGGGGTGGTGCGCTCGCCGTTCCGCGACAAGGCGAGCGTGCCTCGTCAGCCGGCCGTCGCGGGCGAGACACGCGGCACGATCGAGCTGTGCAAGGGCCGGCATCTCGAGGATGCCGTCGACGGTCTCGCGAGCTTCTCTGCGATCTGGCTCTTGTTCTGGTTCCACCAAAACGGCGACGTGTATCGCCCCAAGGTGCAACCCCCACGAGCGAACGAACGTGTCGGCGTGCTCGCGACGCGCTCGCCACATCGCCCCAATCCCCTGGGCTTGAGCTTGCTGGCGCTGGAGCGGGTCGAAGGCCTGACGCTCCACGTCCGCGGCGTCGATGTGCTCGACGGCACGCCCGTGCTCGACGTGAAGCCGTTCCTTCCGTACACCGACGTGGCCCGCGACGGCGCCGGCGGCTGGCTCGAAGCCTCGACCGATCGAGGGCCACGCTTCGACCTGGCCTGGGCCGAGAGCGCGCGCAGCGAGCTCGAGTTCTTGGGCGAAGCGTTCTTCGAGCTGCGCGCCACGGTCGAGACGCTGCTCTCCACCGGGCCTCAACCCCACGCGTATCGACGCATCAAGCAGCGACCCGATGGCAGCTTTCGCCTGGCGGTCAAGTCTTGGCGCTTCGACTTCGTGCGAGACGGCGAACGCCACGTCACCGTCACCGCCATCCGCTCCGGCTACCGCCCCGCTCAGCTGTTCACCACGCAGGCCGACGAGCCGCCGGACTTGGCGCTCCACCGCGCGTTCGTCGCGCGCTTCGGGCTGATCGAGTGAGACGCGCGGCGTGGCTGCTGTGCTGGACGTGCGCCTGCGGCGAGGAAGCCGCCGCGCCGTCGAGCGCGATCTCGAACGATCCGGCGTCTTTCGCGCCGCCGGGCCCCTCGGCGTCGAGCGACCTGGCGCGAGCGGCCGAGGAGGAGCTCAGCACCAAGCCCCTCGAGCTGCTCCGACACCGCTTCACCAGCGGCGTCAAAGATCGCGAGCCTGTCGATCGCTTGAGCCTCGCCACGTCGGGCTCACGAGTGTACGCCCACTTCACCGTGCGCAACCGCAGCGGCCGCGATCGGCAGCTCACCGCGAAGTTCTCGGTCAACGGCCAAGAGCGTTCCGAGGTGCTGCTCGACGTGAAGGAGTCGTGGTCGTACCGGACCTGGGCGTACGTGACGCTGCGAGACGCGGACAAGAAGGGCACGCTCGAGCTCAGCGTCACCGACGACGAGGGCCACCCGTTGCTCGACGACAAGCTGCCGCTCGGAGCGCGCTGAGGCCGGCCTTGCCGCCTCTCGCGGCCTCGGCTACACGGCCATCACTTTCTTGAGCGATCGCAGGATCTGCAAATGACCGAGTCAGCGCATCCTCCGCAACGTGCACAGGTTCCCTCCGCGCCGACCCTGGTGGTGATCGCGCCTTGTTTCAACGAGGAGCTCAACGTCGAGCCGCTCGCAGCGCGGATGGTGAAGGTCTTCGACGGCATGGCGCAAGCGACGGCGCCCGGCGGCGGCCCGTTCAGCGCCCAGCTCGTGCTCGTCGACGACGGCTCCAGGGACGGCACCTGGTCGCGTATCGAGGAAGCGGCGCGGCGCGACCCTCGCGTGCTCGGCGTCCGCCACCCGACCAACAAGGGCATCGTGGGCGGCTGGCTGAGTGGGCTCGGAGCTTCGCAGGCGGAGCTCGTTTGTTTGATCGACTCGGATCTGCAGAACCGGCCGGAGGATATCGCCCGCCTGTACGAGACCTTTCTGCGCGACAAACCAGACATCGTGCAAGCGGTGCGACACCCGAAGGTGAACAAGAACCGCATCGCGTTCTCCAAGGGGCTGAACCTGCTGCTCAACGTCAGCTTCGGCATGTGGCTGCGCGACAACAAGAGCGGCTTCATCTTGTGCAGACGCGAGGTGCTCGAGGACATCCTCCGAGACGCGCCGGGCTACCGGTACTTTCAGAGCTTCATCGGGGTTGCCGCTGGCGTGCGCAAGCTGCGCATCACGGAGGTGGACACCGACTTCGAGCCGCGCAACGCCGGTGAGTCATTCCTCTCGAATTTCCCGATCGGGGTGTCGCTCCGCATTTGCAAGGAGCTCCTCGACTATCGGCTTTCGACTTGGAAGAAGGCCGGGCGCGGCGGCTGACACGCCGCCACCCACTCTACTGCGCCAAGTTGTCCAGGCAGTCGTTGCCGCACGCGTCGCTGTCGTTGCCGTTGCCGTCGTCGCACTCCTCTTCGGGGCTCTGCAGCACGCCGTCGCCGCAGCGTTCGCCCAACACGCAGCCGCTCGCGCACTCCTCGTAGCCGCCGTCGTTCGCGCCGTCGTCGCACTGTTCGCCGAACAGGCTGTCCACGAGCCCATCGCCGCAGAAGGCGCCGTCCTGGCAGCCCGGCGCGCAGCCACCGTAGGGCGTGAGGTTGACGCCGTCGTCGCACTCTTCCTCCGGCATTTGCACGACGCCATCGCCACAACGCGGGCCCTTGTTGCAGTCCATCGTGCAATGGCCGTAGGTGCCGTCGTTCACGCCGTCGTCGCAGGCCTCGTCGGGGGTCTTGATGCCGTCCCCGCAGAAGCTGTCACATAGCGTGATCGCGTTGTTGAAGTCCGACAACGTCAAGCGATAGTTGCTTTGCGTGGTGTGGCGTTCCGCTTGGAACACCACGATCTCGTAGACCTGCCCCACGGTGAGGTTGAAGGTCACAGCATTCGCGGCGTTCAAGGTGATGCCGCCGGTCTGCGCGCCGTGCACGCCGCCCAGGTTGACCGCGCGCTGCTTGTTCACGAACACCCAGACGTCGTCATCGCCAGTGAAGTCGAGCTGCTCGCCGCCTTGGTACTCGAACCAATAGCGAACCTCGCTCGTGAAATGGAAGTTGTTCGGGTTGCCTTGATTGCCGAAGCCAAGCCCATTGAGCGGAAAGAATGTGGAGTCGTTGAACTGGAACTCGCCCCCCGGAAGTTGTGTGAACGTGAGCGTCTGCAGGATGGTCAGGTTCACACCGGCGACGTCGCGATACCACTGATCGAAGTTTGCTTGCCCCGAGGTCGTGGGGGTGGTCGGCATCCCGGCGTACACGGGCTTGCCGTCGGCTCCCAGCATGAGCTGGACGATGCCCAAGTCATTGCCGAGGAAGTCCTCCATGTCCGGGTGTGAGACCTGGAAGTCGCGCAGCACGATCGGCAACACGAGGCTCGACGCTTGAGGCGCAGGTCCACACACGTAGCCAGGCTCCTCGACGCACAGCGCGGAGCACCCGTCGCCGTCTTGGGTGTTGCCGTCGTCGCACTCCTCCGTCCCACCCGGGAGGATGATGCCGTCCCCGCAGCTCGAGGTGCAGGCCATCGCAGGGCTCAGCGTGCAATCTGGCTCGATTTGACAGTAGAGCGGCATGCAGCCGTCGCCGAGGTCGTTGTTGCCATCGTCGCACTGCTCGCTGCCCTCGGTGATGCCGTCTCCGCAAACGGTGGGTACGCAGGGCTGACCGGGCACGTCGCATTTGAAGCCCGGCTCGAGCTGGCAGTTGTCGCTGCATCCGTCCCCACTCTGCGGTGGCGCATCGTCGTCCTCGCAGTCCTCGCTGCCCGCGACGATGCCGTCGCCACATTGGGCCGCCTCACACAGCGCGCCGGGGTTCGGGCACACCCATCCCTGCTCTACCTGACAGGCGCTGCTGCAACCGTCCCCCGAGCTCAGATTGCCGTCGTCGCAGGTCTCCAGGCCGGTGATGTTGCCGTCGCTGCACACCACCGTAGAGACGCATGGATCCCCGGGCACCGGGCACGCGTAGCCGTTCTCGATCGCATCGCAGGTGCCGGTGCAACCGTCGCCCGAGTCGCTGTTTCCGTCGTCGCACACCTCGCCTGGGTCCTGGACGCCATCGCCGCAGAAGTGGCTCTCCTCGCCGCCGACGCCACCTTGCCCACCGCCGCCGTTGGTGCCTCCACCGGGCCCAAAGGTGTTGCCAGTTCCGCCGTCACCGCCTGCGTTCTGTCCCCCCGACGCCTCACCTCCCGGGCCCTCACCTCCAGGCCGATTCACCAGCTCGGGGTCGCCGCATGCGAACAGCAGCGAAAGCGCGGTGAGGGTGCGGAGCGGGCGGGCAACGATCATCGAGAGACCTCCAAGCTCCGACGATCCTACCGCATTGGAAACCACCAGCATGCCTGGATCTTGCGGCCCCACAGTAGGAGGCGGTGGACCTTTGTGGGCGACTACTCTGCGTACATGGCCTCGATTTCGGCCGCGAAGTGCTCGTTCACCACCTTCCGCTTCACCTTGAGCGTGGGTGTGAGCTCCCCGCTCTCGATGGTGAACGGGCGAGACAGGATCGTGAACTTCTTCACCGTCTCCACGCGGGCGAGGTCACGGTTGACCTCGTCGATGGCCGCTTGGATGCGCTGCTCGACGACTGGGTGTCGAGGCATCGCGTCGGTTGCGGCACCGAGCTCGCGCGCCAAGCTAGCGACGGCGTCGGGGTCGAGCGTGAGGAGCACGGTGAGGAACTTGCGGCGGTCGCCGATCACCACGGCTTCGGAGATCAGGGGGTGATTCTTGAGTGCGGCCTCGATGTTCTTGGGCGCGATGTTTTTCCCGCCGGCCGTGATGATGATCTCCTTCTTGCGACCGGTGATGGTGAGGAAGCCGTCCGCGTCGAAGGCTCCCAAGTCCCCGGAGTGCAGCCAGCCGTCCACCAAGGTCTCGCGCGTCGCCTCCGGGTCCTTGAGGTAGCCCAGGAAGACGTTGGGTCCCCGCACCAGAATCTCGCCATCCGCGGCGATCTTCACCTCCACACCCTCCACGGCAGGTCCCACCGTGCCGAGCTTGGTGCGACCATTGAGGTTGCAGCTGGTCGGGCCGCAGTCCTCGGACTGGCCGTAGACCTCGAGCACCACGATGTCGAGCGAGGCGAAGAACTCCAGCACCTCGCGGGCGATGGGAGCCGCACCGCTCACACAAAACCGCGCTCGGCCGAGCCCAATGGCGGGCTTGAGCTTGTCGAACACCAGCGACTTGGCCAGCTTGTACTCGGCCGCCAACAGCCCGCTCGGCGCCTTGCCCGACATCCTGAGCTCGCTCACGCGCAGCCCCACGCGGCGAGCCCAGGCCACCAGCGACTTCTTGGCGCCAGTCGCTTGATCGAGCTTGCTCTGGATGCCGGCGTGAAACTTCTCCCAAATGCGAGGCACGCCAAAGAACACCGTGGGCTGGATCTCCTTCAGGTTCTCGGGCACCTTCTCCAGAGCCTCGGCGAAGTAGACCGAGCTCCCCATGGTGATGGGCCCGTGAATGGAGAACATTTGCTCGGCGATGTGCGAGAGCGGCAGGTAGGACAGGCTGCAGTCGCTCGGCCGGCCGTCGGCGATTCGCCTGGCGACGCCCGCCGTGAACGCCAGGTTTTGGTGCGAGAGCATCACGCCTTTGGGCGGTCCGGTGGTGCCCGAGGTGTAGATCAGCGAGGCCAATCCGGCCGGTTCGAGCGCCTCGATCCGATCGCGCAGGCGCTCGCGGGAGACCTCGTCGCCGCGGGTCAGAAAGTCTTGCCAAGAGAGGGCGATCGGGTGGTCGGGCACGTCGGCGCCACGCATGAACACTACGCGCGCGAGCTTGGGCAGCTCGGGCAACAACGCCTCGACCTTGACCCATTGCGAGCGATCCTGGAGCAGCAGCACCTTCGACGCAGCGTGGCCCACGATGTAGCCGATCTCGCTCGGCGACGACGTGACGTAGATGCCGGCGGAAGCGCCGCCGGCGGCCATCGCACCCACGGCAACGTAGACCCACTCGGCGCGGTTCTCCCCCAACAGGCTGACCGTGTCGCCCGGCTCGAACCCCAGCGACAGGAGAGCTCTGCCCACGCGCTCGACGGTCTCGTGGTAGCTCCGGTAGCTGATGGCCCGCCACACGCCGCCTCGCTTCTCGTACAAGGCCGGCGCGTCCGGCCGGCGATCCGCTTGGTCTTGAAGTCTCTTCACGATGGTGTCCGTGACCATGGCGGCGGAGCATACTCGATCCCATGAACGGTCGTGGCTGGTGGGCAGCGTCACTGGTGGCGGTAGGGTGCGCAGCATCAACACCCCCCGCGAGCGCGCCTGCGCCCACCGGCAAGCCTGCGCGCTATCAGGTGGTGGTGAGCGAAGCCGGGTTGCTCGAGGTCGAAATCGAGGTCGCGTCGGGCGGTTTCGAACAGCTGGAGATCGAGGTCGGGAGCGAGCGCTTCGTGTCTGCGCTCGAGCTGCGAGAGGGTGGAGCTCAGGGGTTCCGCCCGGTGCCCTTGGACCGCTGGCCCGTTGCGGCTCCAGCTTGTGCCAGCGTGTGTACGCTCCGTTACCGCTTCGACCTGACGGACGCTGCCCGCCAGCTCGATCACCCGCACTACGCTGAAGCGCGCGCGGGCGGGTTCGTCGCGCCGCCGACGACCTTCCTGCTCCGGCCGGTTCGTCCGAGCGGGAAGGGCGAGCTGCGCTTCTCGATGCCAGCCGGTTGGCGGTTTTCGTCGGGCATCCCGCAGAACCAAGCGGGCAGCTACGAGCTGCTCCTGAGCGACCTGCCTCAGGCACCGTTCAGCGCTCTCGGGCCGTTCAAGAGCGAGCGCGTCCACGTCGGCGCCAGCACGATCGAGGTGACCCGCATCGGAGAAGAGCCTGTGTTGGGCGACGAGCGCCTCGCCCGCTGGGCCGAGGGCTCGGCGCGCAGCTTGGCCGCGCTGCTCGGTGGGTTCTCGTCGCCACACACTGCGGTGCTAGTGCTGGTGGACGGCAGTGACACCATCTCCAATGGCAGCGCCCTCGGCAATGGCGGCGCGTCGATCTTGGTGCGGGTCGGCGAGGACGCGGACGAGCAGGCGTTTCGAGACGACTGGATTCTCATCCACGAAATGGTCCACGTGAACATGCCGGGGCTCGTGACGCGACACAGCTGGGTCGAGGAGGGGCTCGCCACCTTCTTGGAGCCGATCGCACGCGCCGAGACCGGCACCCTCGCAGTCGAAGAGGTCTGGCGCGAGTGGTACTACGCCATGTGGCAGGGGCAGCCGTTGGCGGGGGACGGAGGACTCGACGGCACCAGGAGCTGGGGTCGAACCTATTGGGGAGGCGCTGCCTTCTGGCTCAACGCAGAGCTCGAAGCGCGCACCCGTACGGACGGTGAGCGCGGCGTGCGCGACTGTGTGCGAGCCGTCAACAAGGAGGGGGGCACGGTGCGCGCGCGGTGGACGGTGGAACGCTTCCTGGCCGTGTGTGATCAGGGCATCGGCGCCGTGGTGGTCACGCCGTTGTACCGGCGGTTCGCGAGCGAGCCGGTGTTCGTGGACTTGGATCGCATCTTCGCGATGTTGGGCGTGCGCAAGACGAAGACAGGCGTCGAGCTCGACGACGATGCGCCACGAGCCAACCTGCGAAGACGGATCGTGGGCGGGGGCCGCTCAGTCTCGATGGCAAACGGCGACCAGCGATGAGCCGATCGGCATGTTCAGCTTCCGCATCAACATCCGCTCGACGGTCATCACCGCCAGCATGGCACGGTTTATCGGCTTGGGCGGGACCTTCACGTCGAACTGCGCCTTGGGGTTGATGCCGCGCAGCTGGTTCACGGCTCGCTCCGCGTAGATGAGCGGGAACAACAACGAGATGAAGAAGCTGAGACGCGAGATCCGGAAGCCCGCGCGCTCGATCACGCTCCGGAGCTCCGCCTTCTCGTAGCGCCGGAAGTGGTGGTTGGCGACGTCGTGGTCGCCCCACAACATCATCAGCGCCGGCACGGTGACGACGAGCTTTCCGCCCGGACGCAGCAGCTGTCGGGCTGTCTCCAGCGCCGCGAGGTCGTCCTCGACGTGCTCGATCACGTCGAACAGCGTGATCAGATCGAACGGCCCCTCGACCCCCAGCTCGTGCGGCAGCCGCCCCACGCGCACATCCAGGCCGAACTGCTCGCGGGCGAAGGCGGCGGTGGGAGCGTCCGGCTCCACCATGACCACGTCACCGAACTGCTTCAGCTCCTGGCTCAGGATCGAGCAAGCCCCCCCGATATCGAGCACCCGTGGCCGCTCACCAGCAGCGCCTTCGGGCGGCTCGCATCCAATCAGCTCGATCAAGAACTGCCGGCGGCCCACGCGCCAGAAGTGTTGCTCGACCTCGAACCAGCGCTCGTACGCAGAGGGGTCCATCGCCGTGTCTTGCTACATCTTTTCGTCGTCGTCGAGATCCTCGGCCGGATCCGGGGCAGGGGGCGCGGGCTCGCTCGGGCCCTCGGCTGAGCGCTTTCTGGCCCAGAGCACCTCCTTGCCTCGGCGCCCGACCTGAACGAAGTCGGCGAGCAGGGGCGCGGGGACGGTCGGCTTGCAGCCCGGATCGGTGACCGCGAACTGAGCCTCCGGCAGCAAGCCTGCGGCGTCTCCCGTCTTGCTCGCGCGTGCGCGCGGTGGCCTCACCTTGACCTGCTTGTCGCGCACCGAGAGGCGCGACAGCTCGTACAGCCCACGCTCATACAGGCGACCGCACCCCAAGTAGGCCACCGAGCCCGGCCCCTCGGCGCTGGGCCGCTCCGACGGCATGGCGTAGAGCGAGAACTCCCCCATGCGCTTGACCACCGTCGCGTCTTGCTCCACGAAATCGAAGAAGCGCAGATCCGCGCCGAGCGAGTCGAAGCCCCGGCTCTTCCGTGTGCGCGTCAACACGTGGGTGACGCCCAGCGCACGGTAGCGGTCGTAGAGCTCGGCAGGCGAGGCCATGAGCTCGTAGCGCATGGAGTATTGCCAGCCCGCGATGTCCATGACGACGGAGCGGAACAAGCCGAGTCGAGGGTTGTGCTCGTGCAGCAGCACACGCGCCGTCGCCGGGAGATCCGTGGACGCTCCGAGATCGAACAAGACGCCGGGCACCTTGAAGCGCTGCTCGTATTTCTTCTTGTAGCCGAGAGAGAGCAGCTCGTTGCTCGTGGTGATGGGTGCTGCCCGCGTCATGGCGTGGGTCGGGATCAGGAACGCGTCTCCCCCCCACACCGCCTGCAGCGCCACCAATGCGCTAGCCGCGAGCTTGCCGTGGATCCCCGCGCGCCAGGCGAGGATCAATGTCGACGCGGTGACAGCTGCCATCCACGGCACCAAGATCTGCAGGTAACGATCCTGGTGATAGGTGTGGAACCACACGAACACGCCCAAGTGGGTGGCCGCCGAGAGCGCCCAGGTGCGTCGGGTGCCTTTCAAGAACGGGAGCAGCGCCAGGCTCAACGTGAAAAGCGAGCCGAAGATGGGCATCTTGCCATGGAAGGCGGGCCAGTCATGGGGAACGAACGAGAAGGTGAAGGTGACCTTGAGCGCTTCGAATGCGCGCTGCCCAGCGTCGCCCTGTGTGACCCAATCCTTCGTCTGCCAATGCGTGAAGTCCGCGAACAGCTGCGGCGTCCCCTCGACCCAGCCCGTCGCGCCGAAGACGTTCGAGAGGTAGGGAAACAGCGGGTTGCCATAGAACGCCCAGTTCTTGAGCCAATGGGGGCTGGAGCACAACAGGCCCGCACCCAACGCCGCACCCGCGGCGACCCCCGCCGAGCGCAGCGCTGCCACCGGCCATGCCCCTCTGCCCCGTGCGCGCTGCCAGAGCCCGCTCGCGATGGGCAGCGTCAACCGCAGCGACAGCGCCAGCGCGGGGAACGCCACGAGATACATCGCTTGGTACTTCGTGAGCATGCCGCCCGCGAGGCAGGCGGCGAGCAGCGCCATGTGACTCGGCGTCGGGTCGCGGTACGCGCGCCGGAACGCCAGGTAGGTCGGGACTGCCCAGAAGGCGCCGATGTGGTCCGCCGCTACGCTCAAGCTGGAGTCGTAGACGAAGATCCCCGGGAACAAGAACAGCGCGGCCCAGCTCGCTGCCCGGCCGGAGCCAGGGGCCAAATGTCGCACCAACACGGGGATGCCCGCGAGCGTGAGCAGGAAGAGCGTGAACTCCAGGTGCGCGGCCGCGGTCAGCTTCCCGAACACGTCCAGGCCGGGCAGGATCAGCGTCCAGGTGTAGAGCACGCTCGAGAGGTGCGGCAGCGCGCCCGGCAGCCAGCCCTCTTGGAATGGCCGAATCGCCCCCTCCACCGCGTACTGCTGGGCGATCCCCAAGTGGTAGAAGTGAGAGTCGAACGCGATGTTCCGCGGTGAGAGGATGCCGTAGTAGATCAGCGCCACCCCGAGCAGACCGAAGCCGAGGATCAGCGGCTCGAGCACGGGTCGCGCGTCGACGCCGCGCGCTCGCCTCGCACGGAGGCGCGCGAGCACGCGACGCCCATCTCGCCAACACGCCGGCGCGCCTAGCGCGAGCAGCGTCACGGGCAGTGTCAGCGCGAACCATCCGCGCAGGATGCCCAGGAGCCCTCCGAGAAAAACCAAGTGAAAGAACGAGAGCACGCCCAACGTGCTCGCCATCAAGGCGTGCTCACGCAGAGGGAGTCGCAACTTGCTGCGCCGGAGGAGCCAATGACCAATCGAGAACGAGGAGGCTGCGAACAGCGCGCAGTATGCCCACGCGCGCGCATAAGGCCAGAACAGCCACTCACTGAGTGGGTAATGGGGACGCACGACCCGAACGAACAGGTAGACGGCAGCGGCGGCGAACGCGCACAGCAGCGCTCCGCGCAACCACCCGAGCCACGCGCCAGTCAGCTTCATTGGGTGCTCAGTGGGGGAGCGCCAGCGTTCGCACGAGCCGGGGCTCGGTGCGGTGCAGCGCGCCGCCGTGGTGATAGGTCGCCGTCAGCCACATCTCCAGCGTGACCACCTTCTCTTGCGCCTCGTACTCCGGGTAGTAGCCGCCGGACTCGGGTCTGATGTCGCCCTTGGGCGAGATGTGGAGGTGGTGCGGCCGTCGGATCCAGTGAAGCCACGTCGCCCGCGGGCCCGTCTTGTTCATGTTGCCGAAGAACCGGGTCATGAACTTGTCGAACACCTGCTGCTTCTTGGGGTCCTTGCACAGCCGGCCGCGTTTGGTCAGCGCCAGCCCTTGCTCTGGGCGCTCGAAGGTCTCGAGCTGCCTCAGCGTGTTGATGTTGCCGCTGGTGCCGTAGATGCCAGTCGTGCTGCGCTCTTTGTCGGTCGCGTAGCACAGCCGCCCCTGGGTGAAGTGCATATCCATCGGGGCGAAGATGCTCGTCTGCACCAAGTAGCGCTGCCCGCTCTCGCCGATCACGTAGAGCTCGTAGTTCTCCTGCAGGCGCGTGTCGTACCAGACCACGTGCGTCTGCGGGAAATACCAGATCCGATCCATGCTCCAGTAGATCGACGCGATGCCGAGCAACAGCGGCAGCTTGTACTCGTGCAGCCGTGCGATGAGCGGCTTGCCGCTCCGGCCCATCCAAAAGAACCCAAACAGAGTGACGAACATCCACTTCCAGAAGCAGACGCCGCTCATCAGGAAGATGCCGAAGTTGAGCACGAACCAGCTGAGCAACACCCAGCGCGTCACGCGGCGGTGCAGGAACAGCAAGCACAGCGCGCCGAGCTCGACCAGCAACGTGTAGCCCGCCAGCAGCAGGTCGGTCTTGCGTGCGAACGCGGCGAACTGGAGGAACGCACCCTCCGGCAGCCACGAATTCCAGCCGCGAACATAGGTGGAGACGGCCAGGTTGGAGACGTGGTTCTCGACCAGCCAGGAGTTCGGTGGGCCGAACTCCCACTTGGCGACCCCCGCGGCCCAATAGTAGGAGGCGTAGGCGCCCAGCCCCGCCACCAGGAAGTGAGCGGGCTGGAACGACCGTGACGCCGAGGCCCACGCGAAGATCGCGAAGACGACGATCAGCTCCATCGGCGCTCGAAAGTCGAAGTCGTCTTGCGGAATGGGGACGTAACATTCCTTGAGCATCACGATGGCCCAACGCGCAGCCAGCGGGACGAAGATCGGGTAGCGCCAGGAGAGTGCCGTGAACGCGACGAGCAACAGGCGATCCGAGCCGTGCAGTCGGCCGAGATACATGTTGTACGGGAACGTCGCTCCCGACCACGCCAGCATGATCAGGACGGCCATGACGAACACGCGCAGGTTCTTGCCGTGCTCCCAGTCGGTCCAGCGCAGGCGTCGCTTGGCCAAGAGGAACAGCACTGCCGGCACGAAGAAGCCCAGGATCTCGGGGACGAAAGGCTGGTGCCTGCGCGCAGCGTTGGCGATCGCCAGAAGGTCCGCCTTCACCATCGAGGTGAAGATGCTGCTCGCCTGATAGTGCGCTTCGCCCACCCCACGGAAGAACCACGGCCTGAGCAGCGTCATCAGAGCGAGCAAGGCGACGACGTGCAGCACCGAAGACCAGGCCTGCTGGCCCAGCTGCTTCTTGATCCACGAGACGCTCCGCTCCCGGATGTCGCTCCAAGAAAGCCGCATGCTGAGGCGATGGGGTAGCCGAGCACGCGCGCGGCCGCAAGCAGACCGACCGTGCACGCGCTGCGTTCAACGCCTGTTCGGTGCGCAATCGGCGCGCCCGTGCGCGCCAGCCGCGCCTCGCGTCAGCCCTTGAAGGTGGACTTGCCTGCGTCGCCGAAGGGCGCGTCGCGCTCGGCCACAGCGGCTCGAAACCCGCGCTCCATCGCCGCACGCTGAAAGGCATAACCTTCCACGCTGTGACGCGCGACGCCATCGAACGCGGTGCCGAGCGCCTGCGAAGCAAACAGTCCCGACGCGAGCACGGTCTGGTTGAGCAACAGCTTGTGCATCACCAGCTGGTTGATCGGCACGTTCGCGATGCGCTCCAGCAGCACCTCGAATCGCTGATCCAAGCTGTGCGCCGGTGCCGACTCGATCGCCAGACCCCATTCGACCGCTTCTTTGCCCGAGAGGCAGTCCCCGGTGAACAGCAGGCGCTTGGCGCGCTGAGCTCCGATTCGGTGGGCCCACAGTGCCGTCGTCGGCACGCCCCACACCCGCGCCGGCGGGTAGCCAATCTTGGCGTCATCCGCCACGATCAAGAGGTCCGAGCACAGCGCCATGTCCGTCCCGCCTGCCACACAGAAGCCGTGCACCTTGCACACCACGGGCTTGTCGCTGAAGAAGAGCGACATGAAGCCGCGCACGTTGCGGCTCATCATCTGGTAGTCGAGCACAGGGTCCCACACGCCGTTGGGATCGTGGTTCTTTGCAATCACGGAGGGGTCGAGCGGCGAGCCCTCTGGCGCCGCGCCCCCCATGTCGGCCATGTTGCCCTCCGCGGACGCGGCCAGGTCGTAGCCGCCACAAAAGCCGGAACCCTTTCCGGCCAGCGCGATGACATGCACCTGCGGATCCAGGTTGGCCCGCTCCACGCATTGCGCGATCTCGGTCGGCATGTCGAGCGTGATGCCGTTGCCGCGCTCGGGGCGATTCAGCGTGATGCGCGCCACCTTGCCCGTGACCTCGAACTCCAAGCTTCGAAAGCTCATCGGCTGCTCTCCCCATACATGGTGATCAACTTGGCCAATAGCGCCGGTGCGAGGTTGCCCCCAGAGAGCAACACGCCGACCTTCGCTAGCCCGCTCGGCAACGCGCGCTCGAGCGCCGCCGCGAGCGCGGCGGCGCCCGAGGGCTCGACCAAGATCTTGCCATGGAGCAACAGCGCGACCAGCGCGCGCCCGATGGCGTCGTCGCTCACGGTCAGCGCTGTCTTCACGTGTGCGCGCGCGACCTCGAACGGAAGTACGCCGACGGCGACCGGCTTCAGGCCGTCCGCGATCGTGGGGCCAGCCACCACCTTGACGCGCTCCCCTTGGGCCAAGCTCTGGCGTAGTGCGTCGGCTTGCTCCGGCTCCACCGCGATCACCCGAGGAGGTGTGGGAAAACCGGACGCTGCCAGACACGCGCCCGCGAGCAGTCCACCACCGCCCACCGGTGCGAGCACGGCGTCGAGCTGCTCACCTGCCGAACGCGCCTGCTCGAGGAGCTCCAACGTGGCGGTGCCCTGGCCCGCGATCACGGCGCCGTCGTCGAAAGGGGGGACCATGGCGCTGCCTGTCCTGCTGACGATCTCTTCGGCCAGCGCTTTGCGCTCTTCGCTGGTGGCGCCCGCGAACGAGACCTGTGCGCCCAAGCCCCGCACCGACCGCACCTTGATCTCGGGGGCGTCCGTCGGCATCACCACGTGACAGGGGACGCCGCAGTCTTTGGCGGCGAGCGCCACCGCCTGCCCGTGGTTGCCGGAGCTGTAGGTGACGAGGCCACGCGCGCGCGCTTCGGCTGGCAGGCTCAGCACCGCGTTCATCGCGCCGCGCGCCTTGAACGCGCCGATGCGCTGGAGGTTCTCGGCCTTGAGGAAGAGCTTCACGCCAGCGATGTGGTCGAGCGCCGGCACTTGCAGCATGGGCGTGACCAGCACCCGAGAGCCGATGCGCTCACGGGCCGCGAGCACGTCGTCGAACGACAGAGGAGGCATGGCTGCAACGTATCGCAAGGGGGACCCGGCCATGGGATGATCGCGCCGTGCTCGTTGCCTATTGGTGTGTGCTGGTGGCCCTCGCGGCCGTGTATCTGCCCACGTTCGTCTCGGGGCGCGCGCGTCTACGCGCCGGCTACGAGAACCACCACCCGCGCGATCAGCAGGCCCGGCTCGAGGGTGCAGCCCGTCGCGCCGTGGCGGCGCACCAGAACGGCTTCGAGGCCTTCGCGCCGTTCGCAGCGGCGGTGTTGATCGCCGGCCAGGTGAAGGCGATGGGGCGACCGATCGACGACTCCGTCGTGGCGGGGTTATCGCTCGCGCACGTCGTTTGCCGCCTGCTGTATGTGGCGCTGTACGTGGGGGACAAGCCCACCGCCCGATCGGCGGTGTGGACGTTCGGCTTCGTGGCGACGGCGGGGCTGCTTCTCACCGCGCTGTTCGCGTTGTGACGTTGCTCGAGCTTGCGTTCATGTCCCGCTCGGGGAGATGCTCCCCGCATGGCGACGAAACGAGCGGCTGTGGGGGTTCTCCTCTCGCTGAGCGTGCTCTTGGGCGCGGGGTGGGCGGGAGCCCAACCGGGCAAAGACAAGCGCGAGGAGCGGCGTGAGGATCGCAAGGAGAAACGTGAGGAGAAGCGTGAAGAACGCCAGGAGAAGCGCGACGACAAGAAGGACGAGCTGAAGGAGGAGTGGAAGAAGAAGCGCGACGAGTGGAGGGAGAAGCGCAAGGACAGGCGCGAGGAGCGCAGGACCGAGCTCAAGAAGAAGTGGGGCGAGCTGCTCGAAAAGCCGGCGGCCCGGGCGGAGCTGCGCATCCATACGCGGCGTATGGCGCGGCTGGAGAGGGTCGCGTTCTTGGCGGAGGCGACAGGCAAGACGGCGGTGCTCGAGCGGGCCAAGAAGGCGATCGAGAAGGAGCGCGCGCGGCACCAAGCGCGCATGGAGAAGATCCAAAAGGAGGGCGGCAAATGATCCGCAACCACCTGTTCGCGTTCGCGGGGCTGTGTCTGCTGCTGGGCTCTTGCGATCCGCCTGCACAGGGCGGCGCCAGCGCCAAGCCGTCGGGCTCGGCGGCCAAGGTTGCCAGCGCGTCAGCGGCCAAACCCACGGCGACCGTGGCCACGACTGCGGCGGCAGCCACTGGCGAGAGCCCGGCTGTTTCGGGTGACCTCGAGACCGAGGCGGACTTCGAGGAGGAGGCCGAGAAGGACATCAGCACCGCCAACTTCGAGACGGAGCTCGAGGCGATCGAGAAGGAGATCGCCGAGGCGAACTGATCCGCGGGGCAGCGCGGCTCGGAGCCGCCTCGTGCTACGCCACCAACACGGCCGAGACCGATTCGCCGCCGACGAAGATGGTCTCGTTGCCGCTCTTCACCTCGAGCTGGTCGCTCGTGCCGTCGCCAATGCGTGACAGCGGGTGTTTGCCCACGAACACGCAATGGCTGCCTTCGGCGACGTGGCCGCCCGCCTCATGAATGCACTTCGCGTCGGCGTAGCCGACGCGTCGTAGGTTCTCGCCCGCGTACACGGTCTGGAAGCCCTTGAGCAGCTTGGGCCCGCCCCCCCCAGGGGTCGCGTCGGACTGCTTCTGATCGGCTTTCTTGTCTTTCAGGTCTTTGAGCGCGCGGCGAGCGCCTTCGTTCATGGTCTTGTCGAGCTTGGCCTGCTTGGCTTCGTCGAGCGCGTCGACCGAGCGCTGAAGGTCGTCCACGGTGATGGCGTTGCCTTGTTTGCTGAGCAATCCGGCCTCGCCCAACGAGCCCGCCAGCTGAATCTGATCGCCGCTGAGCATGGCGCTAGGGTTGGCCGACACGCCGCCGGGAGCCACCTGCATGTGACCAATGGAGCTCGCGCCAGACGGCACGCTTTTGCCGTCGGCATCGTAACCCAGGTACTTCCACGCGCCCTGTGACAGCTCCATCTTCGGGTCGCCCGAGGGGCCCACGCCCAGCACCTGCGCATAGGCGAAATTGGTCGGGTCTTTGCCGTCGACCAGCTTGATGATTGCGCCCTTCTGGTAGTTGTAGGCGGTACCGCTGCGCTTGACGAAGTAGGGGATCATGTTCGTGGCGTACACCCGCTTGCCCCCGCTCACCCACGACACGGCCGAGGTGTGCTGCCAGTTGCGATCCTCGACCAACCCTTGCTTCTTGAGGTACGTCCACATCGGGCGCTTGTATTTGTTGTAACCAACCTTGTCGACGCCCACCTCGGAGAGCCCGGGAGTGCGCCCTTCGAGCAGGTCTTGCAGCTTGTCGGGGGAGTCGTAGCCGGTGGTGGTGAGCCCCTCGGCCATCTTGTTGAAGCGGCCGGCCATCGCGGCGCCCTGACCCGACCAGGTGGTCCCCTCTCCTTTGGCGAAGGCCTCATTCACGCCTTTGGCGTCGGCGGCTGCGAGCGCCGCGACCACGCGCTTGCGCCACTCCTCCACGCTGATGCCGGCTTTGGCTGCGCCCTCTTTCTCGAAGTCGGCGACGGTCTTGCCGTCGGTGCAGACGGCCAGGTATTGCCGTTTGACGAACTGCGGTCCGGCCTTCTTCTTCGCCTTCTTGGTCGCCATTGGCCTGCTCCGGTTCAGACGTTCCGCAATCGGAAGGTGGTGAGCACGTGCTCGAGGTAGGCGTCGCAGCGCTCGCGCTCCGAGAGCGGCCCCGTGACGCCGAACATCACCCATTGATTCCAGATCGCGAGGTGCACTTGTCGCTGGTAGGCCATGTCCTGGGTGAGCCGGTAACGAGAAGACACGTCGATGCCGTCCGCACCGGCCCATTGGCCCGCCCCCCGCGAGAGCACGGCGAAGGCGCGCAGGGACTTGGCCTCGTGCGCGACGTGTGCGCCGACCACGTCTTCGAGCGAGCTCGACGTGGCCATGCGCGCGCGGCACACCACGAGCGACAGCTCCTTGTCGCCCTCGAGCTTGGTGGAGAGCAGTTGCACCGTCTTGTCGTGGAAGTCGGCGTCCGGCAGATCGAACACGCCCTCGTTCATGTAGAACGCGGCCATGGCTCAGGCGCCGCCGGTCGCCAGCGTGAATACCTGCGCCGGATCCATGGCTTGGATGATCTCGCGGCTGCTGGTGGTGACGATGATTTGGTTGTCGCTGCCGAGCGAGCGCATCGCCGCGAGGTACGCTGCCGCGCGCTCCGGCGAGCTGTGCATGTCTGGCCGATCACACAGCACGATCGAGTGGCTGAGCTGCAGCAAGGTGGCGACCGCGGCGAAGATCACTGCGTCGAGCTCGCTGTGTGACAGCTCGTGGGGGGCCACCGGAGCGCCACCTTTGCTGCTGATGCACTCCCACGGCTCGTGGCCGCGCGGGGGGGGCTGGTAGCGCGCGGTGGTGCTCAGGTAGCCGAGCACGGTGCTGAAGTAGTCCGTGCGCGCCTCGTCGTCGCGCAGCTCGCGCAGCAGCTGGGGCACGAAGCTGTATTTCGCGAGGTCGGTCTGCGCGCGCAGGATGCGCTGCACGATCGGTGCGGTGCCGTGACGCGAGCCGTACGGAAGAACCGTGCGGTTGGCGGGGAACAGCTCGATCTTGCCGGTGTGGGCATCGTGCGCGTAGCGCTCGAGCAACGCCTGCACACCCTCGTCCGCCTCGAAGTTGGTGGCATCGACGCGAACCAGCGTCTCGGTGGTGACGAGCGGCGAGTCGGTGCCGACGAAGCGGCGCTCTTCGTCGTTCAAGAACCAAGTCAGGATGATCTTGGCGGCCTCGTCCGGCCCGCGCACCCAGCGATCAGGCGTGACGACGCCGCCATAGGAGCCCACCACCTCTTTGGCGAACATGACCGCTTCCAGGAAGCTGGTCTTGCCCGACGCGGGGGGGCCCGTCACGACCACCAGGTCGTGGGGCCGCCCCGTGGCTGAGACGAAGTCGTAGGTGGCGTCGGCCAAGCCGAGCACACCCAAGAAGGTGACGCGAGCGAGCTTCATGTTCCTCTTCCTGGATCCCGCGGGTGGCGCGCACCCGAGAGGATCACTCTGCGGCGGTGGGGGGAGCTTGTCCCGACAACTGCGCGTTGTTGGATATCAGCTCTCCAGGGTTGAGGAACAGCTTCGGCGTATTGATCACGATCGAGTCGGGGCCGAGGTGGATGGTGGACTTTCCGACGGTGATGGTGGTGCCCTCCTTGCTGTTGATCTTGTGCGTCAGCGCGTCGGAGATGAAGTTGCCCAGCGTCTGCAGGATGCGCTCCTTGCCCGCGGCGGAGACCAGGTTGCCGAGCACGCTGGTCAGCTGGTCCTTGCCGATCGAGCTGATCATGTTCTTGAACACGCTGTTGCGTTGGTTGCCCTTGACCGTCTCCTTGTCGTTGTTGTCGATGGTGGACGAGCGATCGTGGCCGATCGAGGTGGACTTGTCGTTGTTGACCCGCGTGGTCATGTCCTTCTCCGCGCGCGTGCGGATCAGCTCCTTGCCCGCCATGTCCTCGAACATGAGCTCGTTGTAGCCACCGGTCTCGGGCACGCTGGCGCTCTTGAAGCCGTTCTGGGTCTTGTTCGCGGGCAGCGCGAACGGTGGACGCAGGAGGTTGGTGTACATGCGCCCGACGATCATCGGCTCCTCGGGGTTGCCGCCGAGGAAGCTGACCATCACCTCCTGGCCGATGCGCGGAATGTTGATCGCGCCCAGGCCGGCGCCTGCCCAGGGCTGGTTCACCGCCACCCAGATCGAGCTCTCCTCGTTCATCTTGCCGTAGCGGTCCCAGTGGAACTGCACACGCACGCGACCGAACTCGTCGCAGTGGATGGTCTCGCCCGCAGGTCCGACCACGATCGCGTTCTCGATGCCGTGGATCGTGGGCCAGGGCGTGACCGCCTCGGGGCGGTAGGGTGTTCTGGCGCTGACCGCGTCGGCCGACACCCGTACCTCGCTGTCGCTCGAGCCGCTGAGTGAGACGCGAGTGAGCAGGAGCTCGCCGTGCTTCTCCGCCGAGGCGTGGCGACCGATCTTGAGGCACTCGCCAGGGATGAGGTCGAGGTGGTTGGACTCGAACGAGAAGCGTTGTGAGCGTGCGGTTCGAGCCGCGGCGTTCTCGTTGGCGATACGACTGGCCTCGGCCGGATCGGTGCGGCTGCGGCCGCGGTCATCGGCGACGGGCGTGTCCTTGGGACCATTGCCGCCGAATTTGAACTGGCCTGCGCGGTACGCGAAGTGCTCGAGCTTGGACTCGACCGGATGCGAGCTGGAGCTGGCTTCGCCGAGAAGCGGCTGATTGGGCATGCGCGGGTCGTGATCGGCGAACGTGATCTTGCCGGGGCGGACGGCGCGTGAAGCGCGGAAGTTGGTGGCGAAGCGGTCCCCGCTGGCCGGCTCGTTCGTGTGATCCAGGGGCTGAGCCCGCTGCTCGCCGCGCTCGGGAGCGTCGCGCAAGACCAGCACGGTGTTGCCCTCTTCCTGGCGGAACAGGAAGGTGATGCCGGTGACCTCGAGCAGCCGCGCGATGAACGCGAAGTCGCTCTCTTGGTACTGCACGCGGCACTTGCGCGTCTTGTAGCTCCGGTCGCACTCGACGCGCGGCTTGATGCCCCACTCTTCGAGCAGCTCGAGCACCACGGCCAGGTCCGTCTTCTGCTGCCAGATGCGGCAGTTCTGACGCTGGGTGAGCAGCCACAACTGCGGCGAGAGCGTGATGTGGTAGGTGGACAGGCCGCTCGGCTCGCTCTTGAGCTGGTGCACCTCGGAGATCACTCCGGCGTAGCTGCGCGCGTCCATGCCGGGGTAGGCGAACGCGTCCAGCCCGATCTTGAAGCGCGCGGACTTGCCGATCAGCTCCTCGAAGTCGACCGCGGGGTTCGAGCTTCGCACCACCAGCTCGACCGTGAACAGCGAAGAGAGCCCGTCTTCGACCACGAACTCGCGGACGTCGAACTTGTCTTCGCCGTCGAGCTCCAGCTCGAGGTTTTGGGTGAGGGTGGGCACGGCACTGGCGATCTGGTTCATGGCGCTCCTGGTGGTGGCGGAAGATGCGCGAGACCTCGTCCAGACGAGATCGAGTCGAGCTCGAAGCTCAGCGACGGGCTCGTTTGAGCACGCGGCCGAGCGCGACGACGAACAGCGCTTCTGGATGGGATTCGAAGGCGTCTTCGCGCGGTCGGGCTTCGACCAGCGCAACGACGGGGAAAGAAGTGAGCAGTGGCAACTTGGTCCCCACGGGCTCGGGCACGTAACAAGGCCACGGCGAACCGCCCGGGGTGGCGAGCTCGCAGCGGATGCGAGTGTCACCCAGGACGACCCGCTTCTTGTATGCCCGCGTATCCAGCAAAGTGCGTTCCACACTCTCGGCGAGGTAGCGGGGCGGAAGGTTGAGCCCGCTGACCGCGCCTTCGAGCTGCTTGAACAACGCTTGAGCGGTCTCGGCGCTGGGCGGCACCTGGGCGGCCACGACCTCGTTGGCCACGGCGACCGCTGCGACCAGGCGTTTGTCGGTGGCGGACAGCGGCTGAGCGATTCGCGTGGCAGCCTTCAGCGCCTCGATTTCGTCGAAGGTGGGCTTGAGCTCGCCGCTGGCCAAGAGCAGCGGTACCTCGAGGTCGTTGGCGTCTTCAATCGCCATGTCGACCGCTGCCCCGAGCGCGCTGACCTCCAGCGGGTCACCGCAGGAAAGCACGCGCAACACGTCGAGTCGGGCGCGTTCATCACGATCTTTGTCGCGCTCGCTGTCGGCTTCGTCCAAGCGGCGCGGCGCTCTGGGGGGGTGAAAGTCGGCGAGCAGCGTGGCGTAACCCTTGGTTCGGCGCAGCCTGCGCGGGACCTCGGGCTCGAAGCTCAACAAATCGATCAGGAACCGGCGCTCCGCGGCGCTCTCGGGCGCTTCGCGGGCGTCGCGTCGATCCGCGGGGCGATCTGGCCGCGCTTCCGCGGCTTGGTCCGAGGCGATCTTCGCGCTCTTGAGCCCGCCGCTGCCCAAGACGGGTGGCTTGCCCGCCGTAGGAAAGGCCGCTTGGAACGGATCGACGGCGGGATCTGGCTTGCTCGCAGGTCGCACGCGCAGCTCGTCGCTGACGAGCGCGGGCAAGGCAGCCTGCGCGCGTTGCTCCCCGATCGTGGCGCCGCCGGCGGTGATCGCCGGCGGCGGCGCGGGTGCTTGCGGCCGTGACAGCGCTACCGAGGCGCCCAGGACCGGCGCGACGGGCAAGGCTGGAGAAGGGGCCGCCCGCAGCGAGCTCGGGGGCGGAGGTGGCGGCGGCGCGGCGCTGGGGCTCCTCAGCGCGGTCGCGGGCGGGGTGGGCGCCGGCGCGACGGCTGCCGGCGGAGCGGGTGGTGGCGCCGGTGCAGGCGAGACGGCGATGGCGGAGAGTGGGGCAGGCACGGCGAGCGGAGGTGCGGGGGTGCTGCGTGGCCGCGACTCCGGGCTTGGAGGCGGCGGCCCCGGAGCGGGGGGCTGGCTCCGGCGCAACGCCGAAAGTGGCGGTGAAGGCAGATCGGTCGTGCGCGTCGATGGGGGGGCCAGGGCTTGCGACGAAGGCGCCGCGTCGGCGCTGTTGCGGAAGGGCAGGGCACTGTCGAATTGGCTCGGAAGACGCGGGCGCTTGGCCGCCGAGAGGAACGGCAAGACGGCGCCGACATCGGGGTTGCCGTCGACGTTCGTGGTGTCGAGGCCCTCGGTGATGGCCGACTCGAGCGACCTACCTTCGAGCTTCATGGTGGACTCTCCCGCGTGGGAGCGGGCGGAGGCGGGTGCGCGTGGCAGCTCGCGTCGCGTGCCAGAGTGCACCTCGAATCGGCTCTGGCGGCGCAGATCGATCGGCACTTGTGCGCGGAAAGTCAGGGTGACCAGGCCGCGATCCGAGTCGAACAGCAGCGTGTCACCGACCAACTCCGGCAACGAGCCGCCCAGGTTCGAGCTGAGCATCGGCTTCACCCCTGCCAGGTTGGCCACCAGGCGCGGGTGCTGCGGATGCAGACACTCGAGCAAGATGCGCTCGTCTGCGCGAAAACGCTCGTCTGCGCGCTGGTCCGGCGGAGCCACGCTGAAATAGGCGGGATCGAAGCCGGTCGGCATCGGGCGATCGAGCATGTTGCTGAGCCACTCGCGGTCTTGCGCGCGCAGGTGGGCGTCGCGCATGCGCCAAGACGGGGCGATCGGTCCCACGCCCGTGAAGGGCACCGAGCTGCCTGGCTTGGCGGCGAGGTTGGGCGGCAGCAGCTGGGGCACGCGGTAGCGGCCCGAGACCGCATCGTATTGTGTGGGATCGATGCCGACTGGGTTGTCGGGGCCGATCGGCGCGACCTCGTAGCGGAGGGGCATGCGCAGCGCCGGTGCCGCCGAGTCGAGCTGCCCGTCTGGCGTGAACCTGCTCGGCACGCGCGCCTCCACGACCTTGTCGACCGAGCCGACCGACACGCGAATCACCGCGCTCTCTGCGGCCTTGGGCGCGTGCGCGTGGCCGACCACCACCACGTCGTAGGTGCTCTTGACCGGCGCCAGATCCGAAGGAACCCTCACGCTCTTGCGCAGATCGTCGTCCCAGTGATCGTCGACCTCGTGCACGGGATCGGGCTCGTCGAGCAGCGCGGCAATCTCGGGCTCGAGCGCGTACGTGGCCTTGGCCACGATCGTGGCCACGTACTCGCCGGAGCCTCGTTGCCAGGTGACCGCAGCACACGCGAACGGACCCTCGCTGCGCACCTCGACCGCGGGCATCGCGGTAGGTCGAGCTGCGAACGAGCCGGCTTCGCTCACGCGAACAGCGCCCTCCACGTGCGGTCGCCGACCACGCCGTCGCGGTCCAGGCTCCGGCGCCGCTGAAAGTCGCGCACGACGCGATCGGTGTCGGATCCGAACACCCCGTCCACGCCGAGCCGCCAGCCGAGCTCCGCGAGCCGTGCCTGCACACGGCGAACGAGCGCACCCTGGCTACCTCGCCGGAGCAACACCCCCGGAAATGCGCCGCCATGAACCGACGGCCTGTTCGGAGCTTGATCAGGGGCGGGGGGAGCGTCGTTGGTGTCCACGGTGGCGCCTTCGCGCGCCCAGCCCCAGGGCCGGTTGTCGTTGCGCGACCCGGCCAGGATACTCACGTGGCAGTGACTCGTGTGCGGGTTATCTCCGTTGTAGGGCCGCCACGCCCGATCGCCGCGCGTTCGATTCCAGATGCGCCGGTTGAAGATGACGTACTTCACTCGGCTGTCTTGGATGGCGAAAGCCGCGATCGTCGCGCCATCGCAGCCGTTCGACGGGTCGTGGGTGATGTCGAAGGCGTTGCCCAGGTTGTGATCGCTCGGGGTCTTCTGGTGGCGCGCGTCGCCCATGATGCCATCCGAGGCGGTGCGGCGTCTGGGCCAGCGCTGGGTGGCGTCTCGAAGCGCGCGCCGGCAGGCGGGTGCGGGGGAGGACATGTCCCACTCGTAGCAACTCGGGTGCCGACCCGGTGCGCCCGCGCCGCCATGCGCGGTGTGAGTGGTTTGCACATCGAGTGCATGTGCATGCGTTGCACAACTCGAACGACTCACCCTTTGCGAGGTCGAGGCATGCCGTAGCTGATCATCCGGTTGATCAGGGTGCGGCGCGAGATGCCGAGCAGCTCGGCTGCGCGCACTTGGTTGCCTCCGCAGGCTTCGAGCGCCTCGGTGATGCGGCGGCGCTCGACCTCGTCGACCTCGGCCTTCAGCGATCGAGCCGCTGCGGGGGGGGCCGCCACGCTCGCGGCGCCGGGCAAGGGAGCCGGCGGCGGCGGAGGTGGAGCCACCGCACGATCGGCGCTGGCCAGAGCTGCTGCGCCGGCGGAGGAAGCGCTTCGACTGAGCATCAACTGCTCGGGCCCCAACACGTCTTTGCACCAGAGCAGCGCGCGCTCGATCACCGTTCCCAGCTGACGAACGTTGCCTGGCCAATCGAACGACAGCAGGGTTTCCAGCGCCGCGGCGCTCAACATCGGCTCCTTGCGGCCGAGCTTGTGGCAGCTCTGCTGCAAGAACAGCGACGCGAGCCGAGTGATCTCACCTCGACGCTCGCGCAGCGGCGGGATGGTGATCGGCAAGCCCGCGAGTCGGTAGTAGAGGTCCGCGCGGTACAGCCCTCGTTCGGCCTGCTCCTCGAGCGCGCGGTTCGTCGCGGAGATGAATCGCACGTCGAAGGGCCGCGGCTTGAGCGCGCCGATGCGCATGACCTCGCGCCGCTCGAGCGCGATCAGCAGCTTTCCTTGCGTGGCCAGCGGCAGATCGCCGACTTCGTCCAGGAACACCGTGCCCGACGAGGCGGACTCGAGCAGCCCTGGTTTGGCCTGAGTCGCGCCCGTGAACGCGCCGCGTTCGTAGCCGAACAGCTCGCTCTCCAGCAGATTCTCGGGCAAAGCGGCGCAGTTCAGGTGCAGCCACGGCCCGGCGCTGCGCTTGGACTGGGCGTGAATGCGCTGCGCGAAGTAGCCCTTGCCCACGCCTGTCTCGCCCAGCAAAAGCACGGAGATGTCGGTGGGCGCGGCCAACGAGACCAGGTGCTCGACCTCGTCGATACCCATGCCGTGGCGGGGTGAAGGTGGCTCTGCCGCGGAGACTTTGGGCGTGGCGAACGAGCCATCGGCGGGGCGCAACAACACCACCACCGCCCCGAGCTCGATCGGCTCCCCCCAGCCGATCCCCACGCGCTCCCCGGCGCGCAGCGATCGGCCGCGAACGCGCGTGCCGTTGGCGGAGCCCAAGTCTTCGACTTCCAGCGTGTCCGCGATGTGCAGCACGGCGTGGCGCCGCGAGAGGGAGGCGTGCTCCAAGTCGACCTCGACGCCTGCTCCACGGCCCACCACGACCGGGCCTCCCGTGCCCACGAATCGCGTGGTCCCACCGCCCTCCCACAGCGCGGTCAAGGTGGTCTGACGACGCTCGCGCAGCGGCAAAGGTGCGGTGGCCTCGAGCTCCCTGGCCATCAGCCGCCCTCCACGGACGAGGGGGTCAGCGTTTCCACCAGGCGCGAAAAGACCTGGTCCACCTGCGCGCGTGCGTCGACCGGCGCGTTGACCCCGACCAGCAACCAGACCCTGCCCACCGCCACGAAGCCGAGTCGCTGAAAGACCATGCCGTTCGGTCCTCGCCACTGTGTGGCCACGTCCACCAGCGGGCCGGCGGGCGTGGACCCCTCGCTCACTTGCAGCACCGAGAAGGCCAGCAAGCTGCGGTTTTCTTGATCGATCTCGGCGCGCGCCAGGGTGCGCAGGTCGACGCCGTCGGGCAGGGCTGCGCGGTGGACGAACACGCCGAGCTCGGCGCCGCTGACACCCTCCATCGGGACCGACAAAACGTGGATGGTTCTGTCGACGAACGAGAGGTCCGGCAGATCGAAGCTGGCTTCTTGGAACGTGTACCTCGCCATGTCGAGCGGTCCGTGGAGCACGTAGGATACCCTCGCTCGCGCCAGGATCGGCCTGATGATTGCAAGCTGGCCGGGGGCGTCGAGAGGAGCCGCATGTCGACCATCTATTTCTTGGGTGTGCGCGATGGAGGTCGCTCCGGAGGCGCGCTGGTGTTCCCGGACCAAGCCAAGTCGTACTACGCCTCGAGTGGTCCGTGGGGGAACGGCAAGCTGCCCGAGGGCAAATACTCGCTGGGCAAGAAGGAACCTGCGGAGAAGGCCGTCTCGCTCGGCAACGCCAAGTTCAAGTACAGACTGACTGGCGTCACCAAGAAGGGCGGCCCCGCTGCTGCAGGCAACATGTGGGATCCCGACAACAAGATCATGCGCGACGGGCTCTTGATCCACGCCGACAGCAACGGTCCTGGCACGAAGGGCTGCATCGGGGTGCGGGGCACACACTTCTCGACCGGCAGAGCCAGCTCCGCCGCCGATGGCGTGGACGTGACCGCTGCGCAGGAGGTCGACGGGCTCCTGGACACCATGACCACCTCTGGCGACACGACGGTCGTGGTGAAGTACTTCGACTCCGTGGCGGACATGGAGGCCTACCACAAGGAGATCGCGCCCGGGACCGAGGTGCCCAAGACTCCCGAGGACTACCAGAAGGATCTGGAGGCGCGGAAGAAGGCTGCCGAGGAAGCAAAGAAGAAAAAGGAGCAAGAGGCCGCTCGCAAGAAGGCCAAGAAGGGCAACGGCAAGCCCTCCAAAACGAACAAGGGTGCGCAGCTCCTCAAAGGGGAGAAGACCGTGTTCGTCGGTGACAAGAGGCTCGAGGTTGCTTACGCCCACGCGGAGTGTGTGCACTCCGGAGGAGGCTGCGTGATCGACGGTAGCCAGAGCATCTTCGTGGGCAAGGCGCGGGGCAAGCTGGGTCGGGTCGGCGACCCCACCAGCGACGCGCACAAGATCGAGACCGGCGAACCGACGGTGTTGGTGGCATGATCTACCGGGGCAACGACGTTCGCTTCGAGCTACCCACTGGCTTCCGCGACAAGACGGTGCACGTGCTCGAGGCTGCGCTCCCCACGAAGAGCACGCTCAACGTGCTGATGTACCGCGCGCCTTTCGAGGGCCAAGCCTCGCTGCGCGAGATGGTGGAGGCGCAGCTCGAAAAGGACCGCAAGAGCCTCCAAGGGCACACGGTGCTCGAGCAGCGCGAGATCGAGGTCGACGATCAGCCGGCGCTAGCCACGCTTTGCCGCTGGAAGACGGAGAAGATGGTGGTCGTGGAGCGCCGCGCGGCCATCAGCCTCGGCGATGCCTGGCTCTTGGTGGTGGTCAACGCGAAGGTCGAAGAGCGCGCGCAGTGCGACGCCACCATGGCGCACCTGCTCTCGACGTTGCGCGTGCGACAGCAATGACGTGCTCCGCTGCACCGCTCGGTTGAACGTCGTGGGGCTCGCCTTCACGATCCGAGCTGGGTACACTCCCGCGTTCGAAGGGGGCGTGCATGGCCATCACCTACCTGCAGATCGGCAGCTGGAACATCGAGCATCTCTCCAAGGAAGGACGCAAAGAGAGCCCTTATGCGCTGGCGGACCACGTCGAAATGGCGGGCGTCCAGGTGTTGGCGCTGCAGGAGATCTACGACACCTCTCCCCCGGGGGGCGGCCGACGCAATCGTGAGCTGACCAAGGTGTGCCAGCTGCTGAAGGAGCACTCCGGAGACGATTGGGAATACGAGCTCTTCCCCAACCGCAATGCCGACGACACCTCACAGCTGTGCGGCGTGCTTTGGAACGCGACCCTGGTAGAAAAGTCGCCCGCGTTGAAGATCGACGTGCAGCACTCGGTCGATGGGATGTCGTTGTGGGATCGAACCCCGCACGCGGTCAAGCTCTCCGTCAAGTACGGGCAAGACAGCAAGAGCGTCGTGCTCGTGCCGCTGCACATGAAGTCCAACTATGGCGGTGCCGGGGCGGCGAAGAAAGTCCGCCACCAAGAGGCGCTTCAGCTCGCCGGCCAGCTGGACAAGATCAAGCAGCACTTCCAGGACGAGAGCCTGATCTTGATGGGTGACACCAACGTGCTCAACGCGCAGGAGAAGGCGGTCCAGGTGTTCGAGGATCACGGGCTCGTGGATCTGAACGCGAGGGATGCCGCGACCTACCCTGGCTACAATGGCAACCCGTTCGACCGAGCGTTCGTTGCCGCGGGACGCAAGGAGTTCAGGTACACCCGGCAGTACGTGCTGCAATCCTCCGACGTCTCCTTGCATGATCGCTTTTTGTCGGATCACTTCATGATCAAGGTGAGCGTGAAGTTGTTCGTCGACGAGAGTGATCCTCGGAACGACTGAGCTCCTCGGCGCGGTTCAGGCCTCGAACAGCCACGAGACCACGCCGCTCGCCTCCGCGCAGCGCGCGAGCTCGTCGTCGTCGTCGTCGCAGCGCGCGAACGCGCTGACGAGGAGTCCTTGCTCCTCGAGGATGCGCAGGTTGGAGTCCGAGGATGGGTCGCGCGTCTCGGGCTCGACCAGCACGACACGACACGACGCCTCGCGTAGCGCTGCAGCAGCGGCGCGGGTCGCCGCGATCACATGGGAGAGCACGCCCAGCCGATTCTGCGCCACGAGCACCACACGATCTCGAGGCTCGATCAGGTCGACGAACACGGCGTGCGGCGACAGAGGCACGAACAGGCCGCCCGCTGACTCCACCAAGGTGACCTCCCGCGCGTGGCCGAGCTCGGCGATCGCGGCGCGCAGCTTGGTCAGATCGGTGGCAGGATCGCCGGCGAGCGCTGCGCCACGTGGCGAGAGTGGGAGCCGCGCGCGCAAGAAGGCTGGGTGCTCGAACGCGCCCGTGGCGACACGGGCTGCGCGCTCGAGCGCCCGGGCGTCGAGCGGTGCACCCTCGACGCCGGTCTCGAATGGCTTGAGCGCCGCCACGCTGACGCCCCTTTGCGCCAGCGCCCGAGTGAGGCCGCGAGCCAGCCAGGTCTTGCCTTCGCCAGTGCCAGTCGAGGAGACGATCACGCGCACGGCGCGAGCGTCGCACGCTCGCGGGCGCAGAGCCAGCTCACAGCCGATCCAGCAGAGCTCCTAGGCGGGCAGGCGCGAGCGGCGCCCCGCCGATGCGCAACGATACCTCGCCGCCGTCGCCGCGTACGCGCAGCAGCTCGCTGAGCAACACGCGCATGCGGTCGTACGAGGCCCCGTCGAACAGAGCCCGTCGCTCCGCAAAACGTACCGGAACCGGCGCGGCGGTGCCGAAGCAGAGCCGCCTCGGGGGGCGGCCGGGCTCTTCGAACGTGATCTCCGAGCTCTCGAGCAGAGTGAGCCAGGGGGCGCGCCGCACCAGCTGTCCGCCACGCAGGATCGCGCGCAGCAGGTGGCGCTCGATGCGGTCTGGATCCCAGCCAGGATCATGGTCGCGCGGACTCCTCTCGATGCGCTCACGCTCGGGCCACAGCGTGAGCGCGAGCCGCAACGCCCAGCCTCGCGCGCTGCGATGTGGCGGCGTCGGCAGAGCAAGCACACGGCGCCAAGCGACCGCGAAGTCCTCAGGCTCCGGAGCGAAGCTCGCGGGCACGCCCAATGCGCGCGCGGCGCGTTGTCCGTCGGGTTCGGCGCCCTGCTTGAGCTCCACGATCGCCGCCAGCGACGAGAGCGCGAAGCGCGAAGGCAGGGGGCCGAGCCGATGATCGCGGTCGGCGCGCGGCTCCGCGCTCGAGAAGTCGAGGGTGGCGAAGGCGACCTCGCGTGTGCGCTCGCGCAGCTGCACGTTGTAAGGTGGATCCACACTCTTGATCAGGTCCGTCTCCAGCAGCGCGGCCTCGAGCGCTGTCTCCGTGCGCTCGTGCTCGATGCGTGCGACCTGCGTCAGCATCTCGAGCGCACGCTCGTTGGCCTTGCTGGCGGTGAAGTGACTCGCGACCCGCTTTCGCAGGCTCTCGGCCTTGCCGATGTAGAGCACGTCGCCGTTCGATCGCAGGAAGCGGTACACGCCCGGCTCGTCCGGAAGCTCCCGAGCTCTCGACCGGTCCAACAAGAAGTGGCGCTTGCCGCGTTTGGGGGCAGGGGCCGCGAGCCATTCCTTCAGCTTGCTCCAGGTGCTCAATCCGGCGCCGACGAGGTTGGGGGCGAGCGCGCGCCACACGAACGCGGACGCCTCGACGTGGCCCGCCGCGTCGCGCTTCAGATCGGTAGAGTGGCCCAAGTACCCTGCCAGTGGGCGCAGCCCGCGCCGCGCGAGATCGGGGAAGAGCCGGCGCGCGATCTGGTGCAAACACACCACGTCGAACGGAAATGGCTCGCCTTGGCCGAACCGCTGCCACAGATCGTGCAGGAAGCGCAGCTCGAAGCTGGCGAAATGGATCACGGTCGGTCGAGGCGGTGGGACACCAAGCTCCGTCAGCGCTCGCCACGCACTTTGGGGTGGGATGCCCGCCCGGCCGAGGGCTTCGTCATAGTCGAGCAGCTTGCGCACGGGTCTCGGCACCGTTGCTCCCTGTGGCAACTGCACCCAATGGTGAATCAGGGGGTCAGTGGTCTGCTCGGCCGTCGTGCTCGCCGCGGCGAACGAGAGCATGTGTCCGTGGGCGGGTGTGGCGCCGCTCGCCTGCAGATCGAGCACCAGCACGTCCAGGTCGGCGAGCTCTGCTACTCCGCGCAACACAGGAGTAAGCCGGCGCCGGCAATGGGCTCGACCGTGCCAGAAGGCGTGTCGCCGGGCGCGCACGCGCCGTCGATGTTCGGGTAGAGGCGCATGCTGACCGCGGGGTTGCCCGCCGCAACGCGACAGTTGCCCACACCTTGGCTGACGGTGAGCTCGTCCACGCACCCTTGCTGCTGGAACATCTCCACGTCCGGCTCGAGGCAGCTCACCGCGCCGACCGGACCGTTGCACAGGCAGCTGCACGTTCGCGTGTCGTCGTAGTCGCTGGGGGAGAGCAGTCTCCGCTCCACGGCGAACGCCGGGCTCGTGCAGCTCGTGGCGGTGTCGGCGACGAGACAATAGCGCTGGCCGTCTTGGGGCACGCACACCCCGCCGGGCCCGCAGTCGAGCTCGGCCTCGACGGCGCAGGCCGCGTGGGGCTCGTCGAAGCTGAACGGCGCGGGCGGCAACGGCGGTGCTCCGTCGCTGCTGCAGGCCACGCCGTTCTGGAGGCCCAGCTTGACCTGGTAGCTGAAGATGCCGGGGACTTGAGCGCACGCACCCGGCGAGAAGGTCGTGTCGGCGGGGCCGCCATTGCAGGCGCCGTTGCTGAACAGGAGCGCGCTGGCACACAACGCGCTCGGAAACTGGCATTGGCACTGGCATTGGGCGTCCGGCGCGGTGATCGAGCCCCCGGGCAGCGAGCCTGTGGCGACGACTGCGCCCGTACAGCCCGCGCCCTGCGTCAGCTGCACCAGCCCGCTGAACCCGGCTGGGAGTGGTTGACACGCGCCCGAGTCCGCGGTGCACGTGGGGGCGGCCCCTCCCGCCGGCTCGGCGCCGCCAGCCGCGCCCCCACCACCCGTCGCGCCCGCTCCACCTTGGTGGTTCGAGCCTTGCCCCGAGCCTCCCGCTCCTCCCGCGGCCTGGGGACCCACACCATCGAAGTCGAGGGAGCAAGCCGCGAGCGCGAACAGCAGGCAAAGTGAAGCACGAACCATTCGCGAACAGTATAGCCGCCAACCTCGAACGGGTCAGCCGCTCGTCGCGAGCAGCAGCTGTGCGCCGAAGTAGAGAGGCAAGCCCCACGCGCGGTTCAGAAACTCCTCTTTCACGAAGCGGTCACGTGCCACGCTGAGATCCGAGAGATAGAACGCCGTCGCACCGACCACGAGCCACCAAGAAGATCCGTGCCAGGCCGCGCCCACCGCGAGCGCGACCATGGTGGTGATGACCGCCACGTACGCCAGCACTGGCCCGCGCATGGGCCCCTCCACGTGGGGCCAGAGCCAGCGCATCACGACGACCGCGACGAGCGCGAGCAACCCCAGACAGAGAAGCGTGACGGTGGCGTCGACCCCGCGCATCGCGAACGAGACGGCGTAGGCCACGTGTCCGAGCAAGAAGGATCCGAGCCCACCGAGGAACGCGAGCTTGCTCTTCGGGATCAGCAGCACGTCGCCGCCCGCGGCGAGCACCAGTCCGAGCAGCATGACCGCTCCCGTGGAGCTGTTCGCGAGGCCAGCCTGGGCGCCGGCGGCGATGAAGGTTGCGGCTGCCAGCGGCTTCCACAGCCACTCCCATGGGTGTCGTCCGGTCTTGTGGACCCACAACAGTGCGAGCACGCACACCGTCATCACGGCCGCGAAGAGAGTGGTCACGCGGACTCGCTTTCGCCGCCAGGCGGAGGGTTGAACGCGTAGCCGCTGGGTAGGGCACCTCCGCGCAGCACGCGCACGGTGGTGGGGAGCTCGGCCACGAACGTGACCGCGACCCCGAGCGATGTGAGGCCCAACGCGACCTGCCCTGAGAGGCGATGCGTGGGAACGAGCGCGACGATCAGAAAGAGCCCGATCAAGCTCGCGATGTAGCCCCCGTAGGACATCCACAGGAACTGCCGTCGGTCGTTGCGTTCGACCGCGAAGTGAAACAGCAGCGGCGCCCACAGGCGGTTGGGGTAGTGGACGTGGCTGTGGGCCAAGAGCGCGCCGCACAGGTGCCCCCACTCGTGCAGCAGGAATCCGCTCACCACCGTCATGGCCCCGGCCGCGACCGACAGCGCCATGGGCGCCGGCTCACCGGCCTGAACCTCGAGCAGCCAGAGCCCGATCGTCATCAGAGCGAGCGCGACGTCGCGCACGATGGTCACTCGCGGCACCGGAGGATGTTCGCATGTCGCCGCGCCGGAAGCCTGCCCTGTTGTGTCGTCGGGCCGAGCTCAGCCGCCCGGGCAGTGGACGACGACGCCGCCGCTGGCGTCGACCTCGCAGCTGCCTGAGCAATTCGTGGCGAGCTGCGCGGCGCAAGTGCAATTCGGCACCGCGACCAAGTTGCACGCGTCCGGGAGCGGCCCGCACGAGTAGTACACCTCCGGAGGGCCCGGAGTGTCGTTCGGGGTCTGGGTGCAGGCTTCGCTCGCGAGCTCGCAGTACTGAGAGCCGCACGCGAACGTGCCGTTGGGTGGCGTGCAGCCGCCGATCGAGACGTCGAAACCAGCGGCGTTGGCGCCGCAAGGGTTCGAGTACACCATGCCATCACACGCGCATGTGGGCAGCTCCTCGTCGGTGCACGTGTCCGGTCGGGGCACGCATGTGCCGACGCCGTCATCGTTGCCGCAGGCGTCGTTGGGGAAGTCGCAGAACGACTCGCCGTCGCAGGTCATGCCGGATTTGCCGCCACAGACGCTTCCGCCGCCACCCGCGCCGCCGGCGCCACCGGCGCCACCCACGCCGCCGGCGCCACCCTGACCGCCCGCACCTCCCGCGCCGCCGCCACCTGGCTCACCCCCGCCGGGCCCTTGCCCACCGGAGCCTCCCGCCGCCGCGGCGCCGCCGCTGCCTCCGGGACCATCGTCGCCGCACGCGACAAGGGCCAGCGCAAAGAGACCGATCAAGGCGAAACGTTCAGTCATGACGGCACCTCAGCCAGGACAAGGAAACGCGCACACGTCGTACAGGATCTCGACGATGCCTTGTTCCGGAAAGTCGAACATGGTCGCGTTGGGGAACGCCTCCTGACCCGTGGCTTCGCCGAAACAGACGCCGTTCTCGTCGCAGCTGCACTCGGCGCCGCACTCCGAGAACGCGCGCAGGTTCAGGCGGTACGAGCCGGCTTCGGCCGCGATGATCTGAACTCGGGCGAGAAGAAACAAGAGGCCGGCATCTCCGTCGAGCGCTGACCCTGCCCGCCCCAGGTGAAGTCGCGCGACGTGCCCGAAGCCACCAAGATGGAGGACGGTGCGCACGCGTCGGCTGCGCACAGCAGCGGGTCCTCATGCTGCAGCTGCTCGCAGCTCTGCTGGCACGCTCCACCCACGTTGCCGTAGAAGCTCCCGTCCGGTCCGGTGATGGGATCGACGCTGTAGCTCAAGCTGTCGCAGGCACCCTGGAGGTAGAGATCAGCCCCGCTCTGGTTGACCACTCGGAATGTCACCGGCCCAGCGCTCTCCTCGTCGTTGAACGGCACACACGCCGGATCTTGCCCGCCTTCACCTCCGCCGCCTCCACCTCCGGAGCCCCCTGCGCCGACGTTGACGTCGCTGCCGCAGGCAGACGACCACACCACAAGCAGCACCGCGCCCGACGATTTCAGAAGATTGGACATGACGCATCCAGCTTTTGCATATCCCATTCCAGGCCCGCTCTCGGCTGGTTTGCAGGCAATCTCGCGCGATCTCTGGCGGCGAGCAGGACAGGTGTGTCGCTGTGCGCCAGAGATGGTGCGCAGCGCTTGCACGTCGGCTCTCGAGCTCACGACCCCGCGCGGGCGTCTGCGTCATGGGCGATCGCGCGCACCGCGCCGATCAGCGTGCGCCACAGCGGCCTCGGCAGGTCGTGCCCCATGTCGCCGAGCTCGAGCAAGCGCGCGTTGGGGATCAGGCGAGCCGTCGCTCGCCCTGCAGCGACCGGGATGAGCGGATCCTGCGTGCCGTGGACCACCAGCGTGGGGACGCGCAGCGACGGCAACAACGCGCGCCGGCTGCCTGACGCGCAGATCGCCGCCAAGTGACGGGCGAAGCCCTGCGGGTTCGCGCCGCGCTCGAACGAGCGCTCGGCGATGTCCACGATCACGGCTTCGTCGGGCCGGTGCGTGCGGCTGCCGATGGCGCGGTACACGCGCAACATGCGCTCGACGGTCTCCTGTTTGGTGCGCGGCGCCGGGCCGAGAAGAGCCTTCATCGCCGCCGGTCGGGCGCTCAAGGCGAAGCGGCGGTCGCCCGTGGACGACATGATCGAGGTCAGCGAGCGCACACGCTCAGGCGCGCGCAGCGCCAGCGTCTGCGCGATCATGCCGCCCATGGACGCGCCGAGCACGTGGGCCTTTTCGATCCCGAGTTGGTCGAGCACGGCGCGAGCGTCGTCGGCCATGTCTGCCAGGTCGTAGGGCGCCTGCACGGGCAGCCCGACGGCCATGCGCAGCAGTGTGGCGCGCAGGTCGGGCACGGGTAGGTGACCCAGGTGCGTGGACTTGCCGACGTCCCGGTTGTCCATCCGGATCAGGCGAAAGCCTGCGGCGCGCAGGCCGTCACAGAACCCGTCCGGCCAATGCACGAGCTGCGCGCCGATACCCATCAACAGCAGCAGCGGCTCCCCGTGCTCGTCCGCCTCCACCTCGATGTCGATGCCGTTCGCGAGAACCCTCATGACGCCGTCATCTTTGACGCACGGGCGACCGCCCGCAAGCGCCGCGCGCTCCTCGCACCACCACCAGCAGCCACGCGCCGTACTCGCGCAGCACCCAGCGCAGCCAGCGGCCCGGCCGCTCCTCGCTCACCCCTCCCTGCGGAGAAACCACCCAGGCGTCGAGTCCCTCGCGTCGGAACAGGTAGCGCGCGCGCCGAGCGTGGAAGCGCTGTGTGACCAGGCACACGTGGCGAATTTGGTGAGGCAACAGGAGGCGCGCGCTGCCGGCCGCGTTGTCCGCCGTCGTGGCCGAGTGTGGATCGACCCACAGCGCAGACGGCGGCACACCCGCGTCGCGCAGCCACGCGGCCATGGTCTCGCCCTCGCCCGGCAAGCCACGCGCCCGGTCGGAGGCGCGGCCGCCGGTGACCAACAAGAGCGGCGCCAGGCCCGCGTGGAACAACGCGAGCGCGACCTCCACCCGCTCGCGTGCAGCGGCGGACATCGTGCCGTCGGCGCGGACGGGGGCGCCCAGCACCACGATCGCCTGCGCCGGCCGGCGCGGGGCAGGGGCATCTCGCAGCGGCCACTCGAGCAGCGAGACCAGCCAGCTCAGCACGATCTCAATGCCCCCGAAGGATCAAGAACACGCGGAGCAGCACCGGGAACGCCACGCAGCCGGCGACGAGCAGGCTCTTCTCCAGCAGGCTGGTGCGGATCGTGAAGCTCGGGTCGTGCCGGCGGATGGAGGCGTACAGCGCGCCAGACATGCCCAGATAGATCCAGAGCACTTGGTGGTAGGTGAACGACAGAAAGAACGAGCCCACGGCCACGCCACACAAGCTCGCGAGCAGCGCGAGCGACCACACGCGCGCCACCGCCGCCTCGCCGTGGGCGGGGTACCGACGGAGCGCTTGCACGGGGATCTTGAACGACAAGTACAGGATCATCATGAACAGGGTCAGGCCTACCAAGCCGAGCTCCGAGAGCGCGAGCAGGTAGCTGTTGTGCGCCGTCAGGTGGTGGTGCTGCGTGAACTGCTCATAGCCGACGCCATATACGGGGTTCGACTTGAACATCTGCAGGCCCTCGATCAACACCTCCGACCGCTCGTCGGCGGAGGCCTTCGCTTCGTCGCCGCTGCGTCCGCCGAGCAACACCAGCGGCAGCCCACAGATCCCCCCGGCGATGGCGCCCTTGATGCCGTACTTGTTGATGAAGTACACGGCGAGCGCCGCCAGGAACACCAAGATGCCGCCGCGCGACTGGGTGAACACGATGGTGATGGCGATCACCACGAACGCGAGCAAGAGCTGCGTGTAGCGCCCCACGCTCTGCTTCTGCGTCACACGCGCCATCAAGAAAGGCACCGCCGCGCCGATCGAGAGCGCCACCTCGTTGGGGTCCTTGAGCACGCCTCGGTAGCGCACGCGACCGCGGCCCACGCTGACCGTGCCGAACAGACCTTCGCGCTCGCACTGGTAGCTGGCCCCTGGCTCCGCGTCTCCGGAGTAGCAGTCTTCTTCTCGTTGGCAGGGCCGGCCGTCCGAGCGCAATGTCTCGAGCTCGGCGCCCTCCTTCACCGCGCACGCGAGCGGGGCAAAGCCCTGGTTGAAGCAGACCAACGCCACGAACATGCTGGCCGAGAGCAGGGCCGTGGCCACCACTGCCAGGTTGCGGAACGAGCGCGCGCCGACGCTCAGAGACAAAAACAGAATGACGACGATCAGCAGATCCGTGGCAGACGCGACTACGCGCGCGGCGCCGATGTTGGCCACTTGAGACGCCAGGCACCACGGCACGAACGCCGCGACCCAAGGCCACTGCGGGGGCGGGTCGAAGCGACTCAGCCCAAGCTTGAGGTCGAGCAGCAGACCAAACGCGGCCAGCGCCACGCACATGTACAGCAGCGGGAGGCCCAAGAGCGCCGGGATGAACTCCTGCGGCTTGATGTAGATCAGCAGGATCAGCGCAGCCAAGCCGGGTACAGCGAACATGTCAGGGCTCGAGCGCGCCGGCGGTGAGCGGCCCCTTGTCCCCGCGAGGTTTGGGCTTCGAGGTGGTTCGCATCGGCGGCTCGTGCGAGGGTAGCGCGAGCGGATCGCGGTAGGGGGCCTGCGAGAGCGTGGGCGACGGTTTCCCCGCGCCCACCAGCGCGCTCTTGGCCGGCGGGCGTGGCACGATCGCGTCGAGCGCCGACAGGTCGCTGGCCGAAAGGGTCTGGAAGCCAGCCGCGGCGCGAGCGAGCGACGAGCTCGCGGGCGCCCAGTTGCCTGCCGACGCCAGCAGCGGCTGGTCGGCCGGGCGGGGCGTCTCGTCTTGGAAGAGAGTGACGGGGCCCCCTCCCCGGCGCAAGAACACGTTGTTGTAGAGCTCGATCGACTCCACGCGATCCATCAGTCGAATGGCGCCGCGCGTGCTCGCCAGCACGAAGGTGTTGTGCACGAAGCGATACCGGCCCGCCGTGTCGCCGGTGCCGTCGCCGCCGATGCGCACCGCGTGGAAGTCGCCGGTCTTGACGATCACGTTGCCCACGACCTCGCTGTCTTCGCGCGCCAGCGCCGGGTCCTGCCCGTCGGGCCCGATCAGCTCGACCTCGTGGTAGCGGGCACCCTCGATCCAGTTCTCGACGATCAGGTTGCGCTCGGCGCGCGACTTGACGTTGTTGCCTCCCGCTCCGTCGTGCAAGTACGAGTGTCGCAGCGTGAAGACCGAGCCTGGGAACGCGCGCTGGTCGGTGGCCATGTAGATCGGGTGGTGATAGATGCCCTCGCCCGAGCGCGCGAGCTCGGTGCGCTCCACGGTGAGCGACCCCGAGCCCTCGTCGGCGCCCAGGATTCCGTTTTTGCAGTCTCGGATCAGGCTGTCTTTGATCACGATCTGGTTGGCGTGGTGAAAGAAGCAGCGCCGCGAGCCGCCGGTGATCTCCAGGTTCTCGAACACGTAGAAGTGCCCCGCTGCCTCGATCGTGTCGGCGCCGCCGCTGATCACCGGCCGCTTGCCGTCGACGGTCACCCCGCGAATGGTGATGGGCTGGTCTTTGGTGCCAGATTTCGTGAAGCGCACCCCGCCGCCATAGGTCTCCCCGCCGCGCAGGAGCACGACCTGTCCCGGCTCGAGCAAGGGCGCCACCGCGGCCAAGCTGGTGAATTTCTGCCCGCTCCCGAGCTCGATGGTGCCGGACGCCGACCTCGATCCGGTGGTGGTAGGCGGCGGCGCCTGGTGTGTAGGCAGGGGGGAGAGCGCGTCCGGGTGCTGGGGCACCGCCGAGCCGCCGCCGTACTCGCGCGGCGGATCGCAGCTCGCGAGCATGAGCAGCAGCAGCAGTGTCAAAGGCCTCTTCATGCTCAATCCTCGAAGCGATAGCGCAGCACCACGCTGGAGTGATAGCCCCAGAATGGGGTGAGGAACGCGCCGCCGCCGTGGTCGAGCTCGAACTCGCCACGAGCGCCGAAGCGAAACGACGCGAGGGAGAGGTCCGGGCCGTGCAACGGCAGGACGCCGACCGGCTCGCGCGCGTCGCCGAGCGCGACGGCGAGCCCTGCGCGACCGCTGTAGCCCAGCCAGATCGAGTAGTACGGGGCCGGGTAGAAGCGAAACGACGCACGCAGCGTGGGCAAGACGGTGAAGAATCCCGAGTCCGAGACCCCACCCCCGAAGCCGAGCAGCTGTGTCAGGCGGAAGCTCACGGCCTTGGCCAGGCGCACGTCGAGCGCGCCTTCGAGGGTGGCGAGGCCGCCGGTGGGAAACACGTAGAACGCGAGCATCTCCACGCCGCCGCCGAGCCAATAGCTCGTGCCCGCGCGCTCCTCGCGCCAGTCCGCCGCGCTGTCCTCCGCGCCCGCCGCGCGCGTCGTGTCTGCAGGCCCCGCTGCGGCCGCGGTGCAAAGGATGAATGACGCGGCGCGCATGACGGCTCGTCTACAGTGGTAGCATGCGCCGCCATGTCTCAGGCACCCAAGAGGAACGTGCTCGGCGGTCCGCTCGCGGACTGCTCCAAGAAGCCAATGACCGGCTTCTTTCGCGATGGTTGCTGCAACACCAGCGATGAGGATCGCGGGTCACACACCGTCTGCGCCGTGATGACGGCCTCGTTCCTCACCTTCTCCAAGGCTCGTGGCAACGATCTGTCCACGCCGCAGCCGCAACACGGCTTCCCTGGCCTGAAGCCAGGGGACCGCTGGTGCTTGTGCGCGCCGCGTTGGCAAGAGGCGCTGACGGCGGGCTCGGCGCCGCTGGTGGTCCTCACGGCCACCCACGAAGGGGCGCTCGAACACGTGAGCCTGGCGGATCTGAAGCGCCACGCGATCGACATGAACTGAGCCAGGCTCAGCGAGGGTCGCTGTCAGCGACCCACCCCGCGCAACATCACCATCGGCGTCTTGACGATGATCGACAGCTCCATCGACAGAAAGCTCTTGAGCCCCTCGAGCGCCGCCGCGTAGGCCAGGTCGAACAACAGTTTCATGCGCATGTCGTCCGCGGTCGAGCCCTCGGTCTCGGGCAGGTCGAACGGGTTCAGCAGCGTGTCCTCGAACGACGCGGCCTGGCTGCCCTCGAACGCGCGGCCGGTGTAGCCCAGTGAGATCTGCGCGAGCCCCGTGAGGCCCGGCTTCACGTCGCGCATACGCTCCTCGAAGAACGGGATGGCCATGGCCAGGTTGATCAAGAGCTCCGGCCGCTCGGGCCGCGGGCCCACGAGGCTCATCTCTCCGCGCAGCACGTTGTACAGCTGAGGCACCTCGTCCAAGCGTGACTTGCGCAGGAATTTGCCGATGCGGGTGATGCGGGGATCATCTTGCTGCGCGAGCACCGCCCCGGTGAGCTTCTCTGCGTCGATGCGCATCGAGCGGAACTTGTACATCTCGAACTCTTCGAACTCGGGCAGCTCGATGCCGCCCACGTTCTTGAAGCCCTTGAGCATGCCCGCGCGCCGCTGTTTGTAGAGCACGGGGCCCGGGTCATCGAGGTAGACGGCTGCAGCAAGCAGAGGCAGCACCGGCGCGAGCAAGCCGAGGCCCACGCCGGCGCCCACGATGTCGATCGCTCGCTTGGCTATCCGTACGCTGCGTAGCACCGCGCTTTTATAGGCGAGCCGGGGAAAGGCGTGTACCCTCTCCTGACTTGGCGGCGTGACTCGCCGCGGATGGGGCTCTGGATGTGATCGCGCTGAGCGTGCCGGGTCGGCTCGAATATCGTGACGTGGCGGTCCGAGTAGTGGGGGCCGCCTGCAAGCTCTTCAGCCGCGGCAGCTCGGACTCGCAACCACCTGCCGCCGAGGGGGCGGCAAAGAACGAGCTGGCCGACGAGCTCACCAGTCAGGTGGTCTCGGCGTTCAGCGAGGCGTTCAACAACCTGGCGATCCACGGCTACAAAGGCTTGGCTGGAGGCCGGATCGACATCCGCGTCGAGCTGCTGGGCGGCGCGGATGGTGACGCGATCGCCGTCGAGCTCTCGGACAGCGGACACGTGTTCGACCCCAGCAGCCACACGGATCTGCCCGATGAGCTGCCGGAGCGGGGGATGGGCTTGTTCATCATCCGGTCGTTCATGGACGAGGTCGAGTACCGGCCCGGCCCGCCGAACGTCCTTCGGTTGGTGAAGCGGCTCCCGCGCTGACGAGCACGCAAGAACTCTCCAGTGCCAGCGGCCAAAGCCCCTGGTAGACTCCGGGGCTGAACCTCATGGGGCACACGCGAACCGACACGGGGGCCGAGACTTTGCTGGCCATCGACGGCACGCTCGACGCGCTGACCGCGCCCGAGCTCAGGCCCACGCTGGACGCCTTGGTGTCCGAAGGGCGCAAGTCGATCGTCGTGGACTTGTCCAACCTGCGCTTGATCGACAGCTCGGGGGTGGGGGCCTTGGTGTCGTTGCTCAAACGCACGCGCGCCCAAGGCGGCGAGGTGCGCATCAGCGGTCTGAAGGACCAACCGCTCGCCATCTTCAAGCTGCTGCAGTTGAACCGCGTCTTCCCCGGTCAGCCGGGCCAGTGAGCTCACGGCTCGGCGTGCGCCCGGGTGGGCGGCCGAGCCCCACCGATCGAGCCATGCACGTCCTCTGCGTCACGCGCATCTTCCCGAACCAGAGCGAGCCCTCGTTCGGGCCCTACAACCGCAAGCAGCTCGCTGCGCTGCGCGACGTCGGCTGGGACGTGACGGTCGTGAACCCCATCCCGTGGTTTCCCGCGGCGAGCCTGTTCGCGGGCAAGACGCGGGCAAGTGTGTCTGCCAGCGTCCCGCGCGAGGACGTGATCGCGGGCCTCGAGGTGAAGCACCCGCGCTTCCTGCACGTGCCGCGCGTCAGCATCGTGCATCCGCCGCTGTACGCTGCCGGCGTGGCGAGGCAAGCGCTGCGTTACCGATCCGCGGACGTGATTCTGAGCCCTTTCGCGTACCCGGACGGCGTCGCGGCGGTGCTGCTCGGCCGAGCGCTGGGGCTGCCGGTGGCGATCAAGCTCCACGGCGGCGACATGAACGTCGCGGCCAAGATGCCCGCCGCCAAGCGTTGGCTCTCGTGGGCGTTCCCCCGCTGTGCGCGCGTCGTCGCGGTCAGCTACCCGCTCGCCCAGGCTGCCGCTGCTTTTGGCGTGCCGTGGAGCAAGATCGCCGTGATCGAGGACGGGGTCGACGCCGACCTGTTCCGGATCCGCGACGCCAAGGCCGAGAAACGCGCGCTCGGGTTGGCCGAGGATCGACGCCACATCGTGTACGTAGGCAGACTCGAGGCGCGAAAGGGCACGCCCGAGCTGTGTGAAGCATTCGAACGACTCGCAGCGCGCGTGTCGGACGTGGACCTGGTGCTGGTCGGCGAAGGTGAATCGAGCGCGGCGTGTCGCGCCTTCGCGGAGCGCATGCACGGGCGCGTGGTCCTGGCGGGCGAGGTCGGCCCTGACGAGGTGGCGCGTTACTACTCGGCGTCCGACGTCACGACGTTGCCCAGCCACGCGGAGGGCACTCCCAACTGCGTGATCGAGGCGCTGGCCAGCGGCCGTCCGGTGGTGGCGACGCACGTCGGTGGCATCCCCGACATGATCCACCACGAGGGCATGGGCTTGCTCGTGCCGCCCAAGGACGTGAGCGCGTTGGTGAGCGCGCTCGAGCGGTCGCTCGCCACGCGCTACGAGCCCCAGGCGATCGTGCGCTCCACGGGCCGCGGTACCTGGCACGACAGCGCCCGCGCGCTGGCCGAGGTGCTCGCAGGCGCTGCGGAGGCCGCGTGAAGCGCTGGGAAGACGACGAGCTCGACGCGCTCGGGATGATCGACGAGATCAAGCGCCTGATCGATCGCGCGTACCGGCGCAAGCTGCTGGTGCTCTTCATCGCACTTTGCGGCGCCGCGTTGCTCGGCGTGCGCGAGCATCGCCGGCAGCGCACCTACCCGGCCACGGTGGTGCTCAGCGCCACCGAGGGCGAGCACGCAGAGAACGGGGTGGCGCACCAGAACGCGAACCTGACCGACTACGTGTTCTACGCGGTGTTCACCGACCGGGCCCTCTCCGAGCTGATGGAGAAGCACGGCCATCGGCCCGACCTCAAGGACAAGAACCCGCGCCTGCGGCTGGATCAGTTCCGCGATCTGATCGACATCAGCGTGTACAAGAACGAGTTCACGGTGCCGCGCTACGCGGGCTCTCCGCCCCGCGCCGCCAACATCGGCATCGAGTTCCGCTACCAAGATCCCGACCAAGCGCTCCAGATCGCGCGCGAGCTCGGCGACCTGGTGATCACGCGGGACGCCGAGAACCGGCGAGAGCGGCTGGAGTCCGACCTTCACACCGCCACCGAGAGCCTGAGCGTCGCGAACGGAGAGGTCAACCGCATGACGCGCGAGCTGGCGATGGCCCGCGCCGACTTCGACGCAGCAGTGGGGCGGCTCGGCACTGAACGAGTTCGGCTCGAGAGCGCCGAGAAAGGTTTGGTCGAGGCGCTCACGCGGCAGAAGCAAGCGCTGGACGAGAAGAATCGCGTGGAGTCGCGCAAGAACGCGGACAAGCAGAGCCTGGAGCTCCGCTTCGACCGGGTCGACTGGGGCGCGCCCAAGATCGCGGTGCTGAAGCCGGTCGCGATCGCCAAGGTGGCCATCCCCACGTTCTTCCTTCTGCTGCCTCTGGCCGCGTTGGCCGTAGGTGCCTTCGACCGAAGGGTGTACGACGAACGAGATTTGCCCAGGCTCGGCTTGCGAAGCTTGGGCTACGTGCGAAGAGCAAGGCGAGGCTGAGCCAAGCGATGGACTACCAACCGAGCGATCGAAGTGCGGAGGTGCAACAGGGCGCAGGCGTCGAGCTCGCGCGGCTGCTCCTGATCATCAAGCGAGCGGTCCTGAACTGGAAGCCATCGGCGGTGCTGGTCGCGGTGGGGCTGATCGCCGGGGTCACGTTCGCGGTCGTGCGCAAGCCCAGCTACAAGTCGGAGACCCTGGTGATCTACCGCCAGGGCGTGCGCCTGACCGAGGAGCGCGCCGGCACCAGCCTGACGCTCGGGACGCGCCTCTCGGAGATGCTGTTGGCGCGCTCGCGGCTCGAGCCGATCCTGGTGGAGCTCGACCTCTACGCCGAAACCCGCCAAAAGCAGGGGGACATCCAGGCCGTGGAGGACTTCCGCAAGGACATCACCTTCAAGGCTCGCTCGACCGACACCTTCGCCATCTCCTACAAAGGCAAGGACCCAGAGACGGTCAAGAAGGTCACCGAGCGCCTTTCGGCTTCGCTGATCGAGGAGAACCAGCGGCTGCGCGTGGAGCAGTCCAAGGTGCAACGAGAGTTCTTGGAGACCGAGAAGAAGAACGCCGAAGGTCTGCTGAAGGAGAAAGAGCAGGGCCTCGCGACGTTCCTCAGCAATCACCCCGAGTTCGCCCTGGACCAGAACGCCTCGAGCTTCGGAGCTGCCTTCCGCGCGCAACAAAAGGAGGAGGAGCGCAAGAGCCTGCCGGGAGGGCGAGACGCGGCCATCGACGCGCTCCGCAGGCAGAGCGAGCGCATCGACGCCACGCTCACGGGGCAAGCGGGCCCGGTGATGGACGCGCCAGCCGACCCTGAGGCAGAGGCGGCCAAGCAGCGCGCGCAGCAGACGCTGGCGTCCGCGAAGTCGGACTTGGCTGCCAAACAAGCCACGCTGCAAGACAAACACCCCGACGTGATCGCCGCCAAGGGCCGCGTCGCGGACGCGGAGAAGGCGCTCAAGTCGGCCGAGGACAAGGTCAGCGCTTCGCGGCTGGCCAAGGCCGGCGCGACCGGCGTGGACCTCGAGGCGGCGAAAGCCAAGCTGAAAGACAAGAAGCGCAAGATCGACTCGGAGATCGCGGCCCGTGAGAAGGGCGTCGCAGACAAGAAGGCCGCGGGCGAGCCGGCGAGCGAGGAGGTCGTCAGCATCGTGGGGCTCGAGACCGAGTGGGCGCGCCTCTCGCGTGACGTCTCCGAGTCTCGAGACCGCATGAACCAGCTCGAGCGCGACTACTTCCGCGCCCAGATCGAGGCATCTTCGTCGCTCGGCGGCTACTCCGATCAGGTCGTGGTGCTCGATCCTGCATACTTGCCCACGCGTCCGGAGCCACCAGGCAAGACGCTGATCGTGCTGCTGGCTGGCGGCGCCGCGTTCGCGATCGGGTTGGTGCTCGCCTTCCTGCGCGCCTTGCTCGACAGTCGCATCTTCGAGGAGAGCGATCTCAGCCGCATCGCTCCAGTGTTGGCCGTGGTGCCCAAGGGCGGCTCTCGCAGGTGGTTCCGCCGATGACGAGCGCCCAGCCGATGCAGAACCAGGGCGCAGAGCGTCAGCTCGACGTGCTGGTCGAGCGCCTCTCGCCCATGGCCGACAACCCCGCTGCGCGCGCGCTGCTGATCGAGGCGCGCCGGCTGCGAAGCGTGATCGACAATTGGCGCAGCGTTCCGCCCCCGGCTCACGTGCGCGAGGAGATGCTGGCCAGGGTCATGCACCTGTCGGGTGCCGTGGGCGACCTCCTGCCACCCTCCGCAGCGCGTCCCGCGCCGATGTCGTTCGCAGGCAACTTCTCGACCGCGATGCGGATTCCGCAGGGTATCGGCAGCGGCGCTCCCGAGGAGACCATCATCACCGAGGGATCGAACGCGTTGCCGGAGACCGGCCTCGATGTGCTCCCGGTCAAGATGTCCGACGAGCTGAGCCCCCACCTGGCGATGATCAAAGACCCGTACTCGCCGCGGGCAGACGCCTATCGCGCGTTGCGCCACCAGCTTTCGAAGCGCGGCGATCCGCGCGTCGTGGGCGTGACCAGTCCCGGGCGCCGAGAAGGCAAGACGACCGCGGCCATCAACCTGGCGGCGTCGCTGCGTGAAGGAGCGCGCGGCCGCGTGCTGTTGGTCGAGGCCAACCTGCGCGCGCCTGCGCTCGCGGGCACGCTCGGATTCATGCCGCCGGCGTGTTTCCAGGAGCAGCTGGTGCGCCACCGTCACGAGCCTCTGGAGCCCTGGGTGTCGGCGGAGGTGATGCCTTCGCTGCACGTGATGGCCATCAATCCGGTCAACAAATATGCTCCGCTGATCGACCCGATCGCGTTCTCCATCGCGATCGACCGGCTGCGTTTGGCCGGCTACGACTACATCGTGGTGGACACTCCTCCGCTGCTCGAGAGCGCAGACGTGAACCTGATCGCAGACTCGATCGACGGCTTCATCATGACCGCGATCGCTCGCAAGAGCGACGCCAAGGCGCTGCGCCGGGGCCGCGATCAGCTGGGCAACGTGACGTTCATCGGAGCGGTGCTCCTGGAGTAGCCTGCACCGGGCCGTCGGTGTGGGCGAGCACCGGTGGCTTCGGCAGCGCATAGTCGCGAAAATCGCAGGGATCTCCGCTGTGACCGTCCATCGCGGCAGAGGCCACGTTGAACATCTCGCGCGCGGTCACGTAGTGGAGCTTCCACGACCGGCCGTCGTTGTAGGTCTCGCGCAGGAGCTGGTGCATGCGCCGACCGCCCTCACCGAGCAGCGACGCCGCCTCTGCGTCTGGGGCGCCGTGCGTGTGCATCTTGACGAACACCCACTCCGGCCGCCCTGCCACACTGCAGCCGAGGTCGCCCCACAGCTTCACGCGCTCTTTCGTCGCGGGGTTGTGGGCGGTGATGTTCGAGGCCTCGATGCCGACGCCGCGGGGCTTGCGGAAGAAGCCGGTCGGCCCGGTCACGAACAACATTCGATCCGACAAGCGTTTGCCCACGCGTGCGCGTTCTGCGTGGTCGTAGGCGCGGCGTCGGGAGAGGTCGCCCGTGGGCCAGTAGAGGGTGTTGACCACCCCCGGCTGTGACTCGTTGTCAGGCGAGGGAAACGTGAAGTCGGCGTAGCAGCCCAGCTCGAACAGGAGCGACACCTCGTCGTCCACGCCGCAGTAACGTCCGTCGGCGCGGGCGTTGGCCAGGCACCAGTTGCCATGAATGAACGCAAAGCGAGCCGAGCCGTCGGGTGAGCGCGCCATGTGCCCATGCGACGCGATCTCTCGCACGTAGCGCGAGACGTCGGCGCGTAGGCTCTCGCTGGTGTCACCGTCGTGGTGCAGGTGCAGCTCCACCTCGCCAAAGCCGCCTCGCGCCAGATCGGCCAGCGCCTCGAGCCAGCGCGGCCGATAGTGCTCTCCGGGAAAGAAGAACGAGTGTTGCGGGTGGCGCCCATCTGCGTCGCGAAATGCTCGCGCCATGGCGGGGTAGCCCTCGGTCCAAGCGCGCACGCGCTCATCGCCACGCTCGTCGCTGGCGCCACCGAACAGCGGCTCCCAATGATCACAAAACGCGAACAAGAGGTGCCGCGTGCCGCTCACCTGCGCGCGCTCGCGGCGCGCCTCCAGCCGGCGCCTCACGTAGTCGGTGCCCCAGCGGTGGATCTGCTTCTGTCGCAACTTCGCGAGCATGTTCGTCCTCGATCAGTCCGTCAGCACCACACCCAAGTTGAGCTCGGCGGGCATCCATCGGCTGACGGCCGCGAGCTCCCGGTCGGTGACCCGGCCCGCCGCACCCACCACGATGATGCCGTCCAACAGGCTCTCCACCCCCAGGTACTCACCCGGCAAGCGGAAGCGGCTCAGATCCACCAGCGCGATGCTCCACGTGTCAGGCTGGCTGTGGAGCAGCTCCACCAGCTCCTTCACGTGCGCTGCCCCATCGGCCTTGGCCTCGGCGCCCCCGACGAGCAGGCACAATCCGGGGCTGGGGATGGCGGCGGCGAAGCCGGTGCCGGCGACCCCGCGGCGCTGCTTCGGCTGTGGGTCCACAATCACCACCAGCGCGCTCTCGATCAAGGCCAGCGCCGTCCCCACGTCGGTTGCGAGCGCCAGCACGTCTGCGCGCCGGTCGGCAGGCAAGAGCCCGACGACCCGCTTGTTGCTGCCGCGGATGCTGCGCGCCAGCCACGCCGACTCGGCGGACAAGTCCCGCGCAGGTCGGCCCCGATGCGCCTGCTCGGTCTCCGCTGCGAGACGCAGCACCGCCGCCATCCCGTCCACCGGCTCGAACGAAGGCTCCGTCACGCCCGGAGCTTACCATGCCCGCTCGGCTCGGCCCCGTGGTACGCCTTGGCCTCGACCGTGGCTCGCGTTCGCACCGTCCTCCCGTCGGCCGCAGTGTTGTTGTTGGCCTCGCAGCCGGCCGCGGCGCAGGTTGCGCTCGACTGGGACGTGAGCGGCGCGGCGACCATCGCGTTCACGGACAACGTGGCTGCCACGCCCGAGCCAGGGGACGACGCCACCAGCGAGACGCCGCGGCCCGAGGCCGACGGTTACGGCACGCTCAGCCCCGCCGTCCGCCTGCAGCTCGAGACCCCGAGCATCACGCACACGCTCGGCTACGCCTTTGGCTACAACTTCTACTTCATCCACCACGACGCCAACACCTTCTCGAACTCGCTCTCGTACGGGATGCGCGCCGTGGTGGGCAATCGCAGCGAGCTGACGCTGTCGCTCTCTGGCACGCAATCGACCGCACAGCAGCTGACCTTGCTCGGGCCTGCCGGTCAGACGCAGGCCCAGCCCAACACTGGGCTCGACGGGTCGAACATCCTGGTCGGCGCCGGGCTCGGGCAAGGCGTCACCACCGAGCTCAGCCCGACGTGGACGTTCCAGCAGGCGTTTCAAGGCTCGCTCGCCCAGACCATCATCGAGGAGGACTTCGATCAGAAGACCTACATCGGCTCGCTCGGCTTCAACGTCGCCAAGGCCTTCGTCAGCGACACCTTGAGCATCGAACAAGGCAACGACGTGCAGTACACGCCGCCGGTCATCGTCGACGATGCGATCGCGACGGAGCGCATGGCACAGCTGCTCCACCGGGCGCGCCTGGTGTGGACGCACGACCTGTCCGACGAGTGGGCGACCACCCTGGGGGCAGGCATCGTCTTCGGCTACGAGGCGACCAACCCCGCGCCGCCGGTGCCACAGCCGTCCGGCAACGCTTCGATCGGCTGGCGCGGGCTTTCGGGCAGCTTTGCGATCAGCGCCGCGCACGACGCCGCGCCGAGCATCCTGTTGCGTCAAGTCACGCTCAACGACACGCTGGCGATCAACGGCCAGGTGCCGCTGCCCGAGGGCTTCGACATCTCGGGGTCCACCAGCGGAGGCATCACGCGCACGCTGCTCGAGGAGGGGGGCCTGGGCCCGCCGGGGGTGAGCCTCTTGGCCGACGCTGCGCTGGGTTGGATCCCTGCCAGCGCTCCGGTCCGCATCGAGGTGCGATACCAGTTCACGCGCCAGTTCTCGCTGGACCCGGACGAGGCGAACCCTCTGTTCCCCACCATCCAGCGTCACACGGGGCTGCTCACCACCACCTTTGCGTTCCCGGGCGCGCCCACCGCCGGGGGTGCGGCGCCCTTCAGCGCGCTTCCGCCTCCCACCGCGAACCCAGACATCTTGGGTCAAGCGGCTCCACGCTCGGAGCGCGCGGTCGCAGAGCAAGAGCAGACGGAACGCGAGGAGCAGCGAAGCAAGAAGGACGGCGCCAGCGCCGGCGAATGAAGGTGGCGGTTCGGCGCTACGCGGTAGCCATCGCGCTGAGCGGCTGGATCGCCCGCGCCGCGCAGGCCGAGCCACACGTGTGTTTGCTCGACGAGGGCGAGCGCAGCCCGCGCCACGAGCTGCCCGGGGCTTCCTGCCAACAAGAGCTCGCGCTCTCGGCGCTGCGCGGTGAGCACGTTGCTTTCCAAGTGCACGTGCGCGCGAGCTCCCCCGTGTCGGACGTCCAGATCGCGCTCGAAGGCGGCCCGCGCGAGCTGTCGTTCGCGCGGTATCTGGCCCACTTCGTGGAGGTGAGGGCGCGTTCGCGTACACATCACGGGCCTGAGTCACTGGCGTTCCTCGGCCCGGCGAAGCCGCCCGACGAGGACTTTCTGGGTTGGCTGCCGGACGCGCTCTTGCCCATCGAGATCGCCCCCTCGTGGGCTCCGTACCCGGCGACGGTGACCCCTGCGGAGCCGCTGCTGTTCTTCGTCGAGGCGTGGGTGCCGCCCGAGCTCGCCGCGGGGCGGTACGCGCTGACGATGGCGCTGCACCATCGCGCCGGGCCGCCCCTTCGGCTGCCGGTCACGCTCGACGTCGCCGCGCACGAGCTGCCGTACCGCGCCGTCCGCGCACACGCGTTCTATGAGCGCACCACGCTCGACCGGCGCTTCTCCGACCCTGGCAAGGTGGAGCGCGAGCTGGTCCAGGCGCTGCACGCACACGGGCTCGACAGCATCACCCAGCTTATGACCGAGGCGGACGCCTTCCGCTTGGCCGGCTCGTTCGATGGCTCGTGGTTCACCGAGGCGGAGGGCTATCGCGGGCCGGGCCCAGGCGTCGGCACGTCGCTCGCGCCGCTCGGCGCGTACGGCACGCTGGGCGACCCGAGCCGGGACAAGCTCACCCCGGTGGCGGCGCTGCGCAGCCACATCCCGCGGTCGGTCGAGGACGTGTTCCTGTACGCGATCGACGAGCAGTGCAGCAGCCCACGTGGGCCCGGGTGGCGAGCGCTCTTCGCGCGGGCAGACTTGGATTTGGAGGTCGGCCACACGTGCCACCTGCCGCCGCGGCAACAGAGCGTCGATCTGGTGATGATGCCCGCGCAGGCGTTCGATCCAGACGCCGCGCAGGAGGGCCGAGCGCACGGCCAGAAGGTGTGGATCTACAATGGCCAGCTGCCCTTCGCCGGGTCCATGGCGCTCGACGTGCCGCTCACCAGCCTGACCGCGAACGGCTGGATCGCGGCCAGCTTCGACGTCGGTCGCTGGTTTTACTGGGAGAGCATCTTCTGGAACGACAAGAACCGCGGGGGCCACGGCCCGAGCGACGTGTTCGCGAACGCCGAGACGTTCCACAACGCAGACGGCGACGCCATGCTCTACGACGGACTGTTGTTCTTTCCAGGCCGTCTGCCGAGCGGGCTCGGTCCACACGATCTGGGGGTCGACCGCGTGCTGCCTTCGCTGCGGCTCAAGGCGCTGCGACGGGGCTTGGAGGACGCGGCTCTGCTGGGGCTCGCGGCGAGCGTGGATCCGGACGCGACCTACAGGATCTCCGCGCCGATCCTGGGGCGGGTGCTCGATGAGGTGAACGAGCGGGAGCCCACGGCGATGGACCTCCGCCCGGCCTCGTTCGCGCGCGCCCGAACGGGCTTGCGCGCCCTGATCGCGGCGGGAGAGCGCCCCTCCGCCGGCCTCGACGCGACACGAGGCCTGGCGGCGCTGCGCGAGCGTCGCGTGGTCGTGCGCGAGCGTCTCGGGCTCACCCCGCCGGGCGAGCTCGCGCGCGCCGTGGTGGGCTTCTTCTTGCCGCTCGGCCTGTTCGCGCTGGGCCTCGCGTTCGTGCGCGCGCTGGCGGAGTGGCGGCGGCCGCGCGCCTGAGATCTCGCGGCTGAAATCGTGGTAGTTTGCCCGCCATGTGCGGCATCGTTGGTTACGTCGGGCCTCAAGCGTGTGCGGACATCTTGGTCGACGGTCTGCGTCGGCTGGAGTACCGGGGGTACGACTCGGCGGGCCTCGCCATCCACGACGGCAAGAAGGTGGACGTGGTGCGCGCCGTCGGCAAGCTCCAGAACCTCGTCAACGCGCTGCGCGAGCACCCGCTGCCCGGCACCATCGGCATCGGCCACACTCGTTGGGCCACCCACGGCCGCCCGACAGAGGTGAACGCCCACCCTCACGTAGCAGGCAACATCGCGTTGGTTCACAACGGCATCATCGAGAACCACCTCGAGCTCAAGCGCCAGCTGTCCGAGCAAGGCGTGAAATTCGCCTCCGACACCGATACCGAGATCGTCGCTCACCTGGTGGCGCGCGAGAGTAAGGCTGGTCACGATCTGCTCACGGCCGTCCGTCGCGCGCTCGGGCAGGTGCACGGCGCGTACGCCGTGGCCGTGATCGACGAGAAACAAGACCGCATCGTGATCGCCAAGAACGCGAGCCCGCTGGTCGTGGGCTTCGGCGAAGGCGAGATGTTCTGCGCCAGCGACATCCCCGCCATCCTTCCCTACACCAAGCGCATGCTGACGCTGGAAGAGGGCGAGATCGGCGTCCTCACCAAGGACGGGCTCACGCTGACCACGCTGGACGGCAAGCCGGTCGAGCGCCAGCCGAAGACGATCACTTGGAGCGCCTCGCAGGCCGAGAAGGGTGGCTTCAAGCACTTCATGCTCAAGGAGATCCACGAGCAGCCCCGCGCGGTCGAAGACACGCTCCGGGGGCGGGTCGACCTCGCGACCGGGGACGTGATCGCGGACGAGATCGGCGTGGACGCCGCGACAGCGCAGGCGGTGCAGCGCGTCTATTTCATCGCCTGCGGCACCAGCCACCACGCCACGCTGTACGGCCGCTTCCTGATGGAATCGATCGCCAAGATCCCCAGCACGACCGAGCTCGCGAGTGAGTTCATCGGGCGCGAGCCGGTGGTCGGCCCGAACGATCTGGTGATCGCAGTGTCGCAGTCTGGCGAGACGCTGGACACGCTGGCGGCGCTCAAGGTCGCCAAGGAGAAGGGTGCACGGACGCTCGCGATCGCGAACGTGATCGAGTCGGCCATCCCGCGGGCAGCGGGGGCCGCGCTGTACACCCATGCGGGGCCGGAGATCGGCGTTGCGTCCACCAAGTGCTTCACCACCCAGCTGGTCGCCATGGTGCTGCTCGCGGTGTTCTTCGGGCGGCGGCGCGGCACCTTGGAGAAGGACCAGGCGCAAGCGCTGTTGCAGGCGTTCGTCGAACTGCCGCACCACATGCGCGCCGTGCTCGCTCTCGACGACACGATCCGCGATTTGGCGCGCCCGCTTTCCTCCGCCAAGAGCGCGCTCTTTCTGGGCCGTGGCGTCAGCTACCCGATCGCGGTCGAGGGCGCGCTCAAGCTCAAGGAGATCTCCTACATCCACGCCGAGGGCTACGCGGCGGGCGAGATGAAGCACGGTCCCATTGCGCTGATCGACGCCGACATGCCGGTGATCGCGGTGATGCCGAGCGATCGCTCCTACGAGAAGATCGCCTCCAACGTGCAAGAAGCCAAGGCGCGTGAAGGGCGTGTGCTGGCCATCGCGACACGTGGCAACAGCGACATCGGGGGCATCGCGCAGCACGTCATCTACGTGCCCAAGGTCGACCCGGTGTTGACCCCCTTCGTCACGAGCATCCCGCTCCAGCTGCTCTCTTACTTCGTGGCAGACTTCAAGGGCACCGACGTGGATCAGCCGCGCAACTTGGCCAAGACCGTCACCGTGGAGTGACGCTCAGGGCACGTACACCGTGTCACCCGCGACCAAGATCAGGTTGGCCTCGGGCCGCTTGCGGGTCTGGATGTCGTCGTAGTTCACGGGGATGCGTCGCGTGCGGCCTTCGCCCGACGGGCGAATGATCTCGATGGCGGAGGCGTCCGCAAAGCGCGTGGGCCCGCCGGCCATCGCGAGCGCGTCGGCCAGCGACACGTAGTACTGCGAGCTGAACGTGCCTGGATTGGCCACGCTCCCGGTCACGGTGAACCGGTAGCTGTTCACGGAGGTCACCGCCACCGTCACGATCGCTGCCTCGGCTTTCACGAACTCGGAGATGCGTGTCTTGATCTCGTCCCGAACCTGGGTCGGGGTCTTGCCCGCCACCTTCAGGTCCCCCACGAGCGGCATGGTGATGGTGCCGTCCGGGCGCACCAGCGCGCCAGTCGACAGGTCTTGGTTCTGCCACACGTTGATCTGCAGGCCGTCCGCCGCGCCGATGACGTACTCGTGCTTCCGCGGATCGAACTCCTTGCTGTAGTCCCACTTGATGACGGAGGCGCACGCCGACGAGGCGAGGCACGCGAGGATCAACAGGCCCTGTCTAACCTTCACGGTCGGGGAGAATCGCACAGATCACCTGGTTCGTCTGAGCGAATCCGAGGGCTTTCCGACTGGCTTTCAACCGCCGACTGGCAGGAGGAATCGGGCCTGCTCTCGCAGAGTTGGGGAGCCACCTTCGAGGATTGAACTCGAGACCTACGGTTTACGAAACCGTTGCTCTACCGCTGAGCTAAGGTGGCGACGCTTCCGTGGACGGGGCAGCCCCCGCCAAACGGACGCGCAACCTACCAAAATCCGTCCAGCCCGCAAGCCCCTTGCTCGCTGGCCTGGCGCAAGCTGGCGCACCGCTGCCGTCGGAGAAGCAGCGACCAGCTGGGTGGAGGTCGGCATTCGCGGTGGAATCCGCGTGAAGCCGCGCGGCCCAGGGCTTGCTTGGAGCCGGTGTATGTCGAGCCGTGCGCGACGCGAGCGGGTGGAGCTCTGGGGCAGCGCCTTCTTGGCGAGCCTCGGCCTGGTGGCTGGATCCTCGGCGGGCTGCAGCAGCTCCGTGACGGACGGTGACGGGGGGGGCGGCTCCGGCGCCGGGTCGACTGGCGCCGGCACACCCGGGCAGTTGATCCCGTGCAACGACCCGCAGCCGGTCCTGGTCGACGGTCTCGACACCGGCTTCGTCAGCTGCGAAGGCGGTTGGTCGCACCGGCCCTCCAAGGTGGAGTGCGCGAGCGACTTGCCTCGGCCCGAGCCCATCTGCGGCGGGGTCGGGGGCGCGGGGGGCGGCGAGCCCTTCGGGGATTGCACCAGCGACGCCGACTGCGCCGAGCTCGCCTACGGGCACTGCAACGACGACGGTTGGGGCGGATGCTACTGCAGCTCTGGCTGCGTGACCGACGCCGATTGCGACGATGGCTTCGTGTGCAAATGTGGCGGAGTGATCGGCAGCTGCGTTCCAGCCAGCTGCACCTCGGACGAGGATTGCGAAGGTGACGCCTTGTGCAGCTCCTACGTCACCGAGCCGGGCTGTGGTGGCACCGCGTACCAATGCCAGACCGTGCTCGACGAGTGTGGGGGCGACGAGGACTGCGGCGCGGATGAGCAATGTTCATCCGATGGCGTGCGGAAGGTGTGTGCGCCGATCAACTGCGCCATCGGGCGCCCGTTCGTGGTGGCAGGCGCCGAGCGGCTCGCGCCGCCGGCCACGCGCAGCGACTGGTCCGTCACCGAGCTCGCGCCCGCCCTCGACACGCTATCGCCCGCAACGCGAGCCAAGCTCGCGCGCTACTGGACCTCGATTGGTCAGATGGAGCACGCCTCGATCGCGGCCTTCGCGCGCTTCGCGCTGCAGCTGCTCGCGCTCGGCGCGCCCCCCGACTTGATTGTCCGCACCCACGAGGCGATGGCGGACGAGACGCGCCACGCTCGGCTCGCGTTCTGCCTGGCCTCGGCCTACGCGGGCCGGCCGCTGGGTCCAGGCAGGCTGCAGATCGACGGCGCGCTGGCTGAGACAGAGCTCGCCGACGTGCTCCGCACCGTGATCATCGAGGGCTGCATCGGCGAGACCGTGGCAGCGATGGAGGCGCGCGAGGCCCTGGCGCACGTCACGGATCCGGCGCTGCGCTTCGTGTTCGGCGAGGTGGCACGCGACGAGTCGGCTCACGCCCTGCTGGCCTGGCGCGCCGTCGGGTTCCTGTGCGAGCTGGGGGGCGCAGCGGCGCTCGCGGTGGTGGGAGACGTGGTCGACGACGTGCGCGCGAGCCTGGGTCAGCAGCCAACTCCGCCCACGGCCGAGGACGAAGCGTTGCTCCGCGTCGGCTACGTCAGCTCACGGGTGCGCACCGAGCTCCGCCGCGCTGCGCTCGAGCGTGTCGTCCTGCGCGGGCTGGAGGCGCTCGTGTGCGGCGGCACGGTCGACGAGGACGCCGATGACGGCCGCATGACGCTGGTCTGAGAGCTCGCTATCCGCCGGGTCAGGGGCAGGTGTCGGGAGGCACGAAGCCGGGCCCGATGCCCCCGAGGTGCACCGCCGAAGCGGAGAAGCCGAGGCCGACGCTGATGCCATTGCAGGTGGCGCCCGGGCCCTGCGTGCCGTCTGCCATCAGGTCGGACGCCTGACGGATCTGGTTGGCGACCTGCTGCAAGATGGCGCCATTGCACAAGAGCGGGTCGAAGGCGCCTGCCGCGTCGCTGATGGTCGCGATCAGCTCCTCGGTGTCGATCACTCCGGACAGCTCACTCTGTGTAGCCGAGGTGTGGGTCGGGTCGAGCCTCATCACGATCTGGGCCTGGTAGATCCGTAGCGGAATGGCGATGCCGGCCGCGCCGAAGGTGACGTCGATCGTCTGCGGCGCTCCGCTCGACCAAACGTCTGCGGCCAAGGAAGCATCGGGAAAGATGGTGTTGGCGCTGGTGATGTCGGCCGGATCCGAGAGGGTGCTCTCCGCGACCGGCCAGCAATCGCTGCCGTCGAAGGCTGGAGCGGTGCCGAGGTCGGCGCTACCATAAAGTCGCGTCTCGACTGGTGACTGATCGGCGCCCGTTACCCCCAGCAGGTCGAAGATGAGCGTGCTTCCCCCCATTTGAATGGCCATCGTGGCCGGCTGCGAGATGCCGCCTGATGTGGCGGCCTTGATGATGGGGATGATCGTCTTGCCGAACGCGTTGTCCAACCCGTTGGGGCCGTCGGGGAACACGTTGACCGGCGCAGCACCGGAGCTCGGGGTGCAGTGCTGCGAGAAGTCGTCGGTGGTGATGACCCCATCCACGTTGCGACCGAAGTTCTGCCAGGCGTCGGCGGCCTCGATCCCGTCCCAGCCGGTGTCGCCCATGAACAGCTCGCTCACCGCCAGAATGGTGCCGTCGTCCGGCGTGCACACGACCTGCGAGCCGCCGCTGCCGCCTTGGCCGCCCTGGCCGCCCTGGCCGCCGTTGCCACCTGCGCTGACGGTGGAGGTGCCGCCGTCCCCGCCGGCGCCGCCAGGGCCCGAAGAAGAGCTGGAGGAGGTGGAGGTCGTGGCGCTGTCGTCCGAGCAAGCCGAGAGGGCGGAGCACACGAGCGCGCAGGCGAACGAAAACCGGCTGTGGAGCATGGCGCAGATCCTCGCTCTCGCGCCGCTCGTCGTCAATCGGAGGTCGATTTCGTTCTGGGCATCTTCGAGAAGCTGCGATGATTCGCGCTCCGATGCGGCGATCCAACACCATCAACACGCAGCTCCGGCGCTACATGGTCGTGGTGGAGATGCCTGCGCAGAGTCCCGACGCGACCCACACCGCGCGCGTCGAGCGAAGCAAGGAGGCCACTGCTGAAGCGCGCGCGTCGCTCGCGCGCTGGCTGGAGACGGAGGGCTTCTCGGGCAACGAATACGAGCTCGAGCCACCCGCCGCCTTCGGGACCTTTGGGCTGGTGTCGACCGAGCGCGTCGCCAAAGCATTGCGTGGTGCCCCGGGTGTGCAAGCTGTGCTCGAGGCCACGGCCTGAGACTGCGCAATGGCGCGTACCATTGTTCGTGGCGTACCATTGCTTGCTCGCGCGCCATTGCTTTTCGCGCGCGTCGCACGGGCGCCACGGAGGCCTCTCTTCTCGTCGCGTGTCGCAATGGTTGGTGCGAACGTGTCAATGGTCGCCGTTCGGCGACCGTGACGTGTGGAAAAGCTGTGACAAAGGGGCCGCAGTCGCGCGCAACCTGTGGATAGGTCTGTGGATGCTTTGTGGATAAAAAAACTTGACTTGAGCCGACATTTTTGGATTGCAAAGCTGGGCCACGGAGAGCATATTCGTCCTTGGTTGTTCGCGGCACATCTGGCCGCACAGCCAATGCAGCACAACCCAGTCAGTGGGGGTCGTCGTCGGAAGGGAGCGCGCCAACAGCTTTCCCTCTCCGAACCGTCTCGCCGCACCCAATGCCCGCGTCGGGCGCTGAGTGCGACAGCGGCCTGGCCCTTCGTGTCGACCATTGGCCGGCACCTCCGAGCTCACCGGCTCGGTGGACTGGGGGAAGCACTCCGGTCCCGACGTCGCTCTGGCAACCTTCGCGGGGAGCCTTGGCGGCTGAGGATCTCACGCAGCGCGAGTGATCGCGTCGCGCCCCTCGAGCGATCGAGGGGAGACCATTTGGGTTCTCTTGGCTCCGGCTGAGGGGGCCTGGCGCAGAGGCAACTCGGCGTCAGGCTCGGTGAGCGCTCCACACGTCTTCGCGTGTGCGGGCGACCCATGTGGCGACGAGGAGTGTTCGCTGACTCGTGTTCGCAGCCGCCCCGTTCGTCGGGGAAGGTCGGGTGCGATGCGGGTCTGCGGTCAGCGATGGGCTTCGGCCCAAAGCTGCTCGGAGCGCGCCGCAAGGCGCCGGCTCGTGTGTCCCTGGCCGAGGGAGCAGACAGGTCGTTCGAGTGCAGTGGCTGTGATGGGACCGTGCACGTGTGGTGTTGCCTTGCCGACCTCGGTCGGCCAAGGCGTGAAGACAGAAGCTTCGGAGCGCCTGAAAAGGGCGTCCCAACCGCCCATCGGCAAAAAACGAAACCAGGTCGCGGTTCGCCGGGACCAGGGGGCAGGTTGGCCAGACCGACGTCAGTTGGTCTCGGGTCCGAAGTGAAAGGTGGAGACGGGTGATGGGCGTTCGGGAGAATGTCCTGGCTCACCCGTCGGTGAGCGCCCCGCGCGGCAACGCGGGCTCCGCGCACACATTCCGGAGCGTTGGCCTCGCAAGCCCTCGCTCAGGCGGTCCACCAGGCGCTCCGTCGACCCAGCCATCGCGGGGGAGGCGGAAGCCACGAGGGAGCTTCCTCCAGGGAGCTGTCTCGCCCGGCTCGAACCAGGGCGCTTCACCAGCCACGCAGCAACACGTTTGGATTCGTCGTTTGCAGATTTCGTGACGTTCGCCGATTGCCACGCCCTGCGGAGGGAGAGGCTAGGCCGGGTCCCTGACCGCCGAAAGGAGACGCACCTTTCGACGGCTTCCCGACCGAACAGCGGTTAGAGCGGCGACTTCGACCGTCCAGGCCGAGGGAGCCGTTCGCGATCCGGAGACGGATTCGCGACGCCACCGCAAGGTGGTGACGAAGCGAAATCAGACACGTGGCCCGAGGACGTGGGGATTCCTAAACCGAGCCCTCACCGAATCGAGCCAGCTTCGACTGGTGGCAGTTGCCAGCGTCGCGCGCGAAAGACGCGTGAGGCAGCCGGTCGAAGAGCGAGCGTGTCAGAGGTCTCGACAGCAGTCGTTGCGGCGCCCGGGAAACCATCGGGCACGCGAGAGTGGTGCACTGTGAGCAGCCGAGCTCACCAACACTACGCGGCTCTGTGAGGCTGAAGTTGCCCGAGTGAACAACGGAGGCATCTCACCCTCCTCATGTGCGCGAACGCATGTTGGCGGTGAGGAAGCGACGACAGAACGGAGATGGCGGCCCTTCCGGTGGGCCGCTTGGGCTCGACCGACTGAAAGACGTCGGAGACGTACCAACGTCACAGAGCCAAGCGTAACGACCAGCGCGGGTGCTTCCGAAAGGAGCCACCCGCGCTTCTTTTTTGTGCCTTCTTGCACGCCGACCTGCTCGGGTATGGTGCGCGCGATGAGCCAGCGACCGTTCCGCGTGTTGGGGGTGCAGCAGATCGCCGTGGGGGCCACCGACAAGCAAGCTCTCCGCGTGCTGTGGGTCGAGTTGCTCGGGCTGACCCCGCAGGGCAGCTACAAGTCCGAGCGTGAGAACGTGGACGAGGACATCGTCACCGTGGGGGAGGGAGCCGCGCGGGTCGAGATCGACTTGATGCAGCCGATCGACGCCGAAAAGAAGCCTCGGGTCCACGATCCGGCGCTGAACCACGTGGGCCTCTGGGTGGACGATCTGCCTGCCGCGGTGCGCTGGCTGGCCGAGCAGGGGGTGCGCTTCACGCCGGGTGGCATCCGCAAGGGGGCCGCGGGTCACGACGTGTGCTTCATCCACCCGCGGGGCGACGGCGCGTCCCCGCGCAGCGGTGAGGGCGTCCTCATCGAGTTGGTGCAGGCTCCCCCCGAGCTGGTTTCAGAGCTCAGTCGGTGAAGGGCAGGTTGCCGTAGAGATCGTCCTCATCGACGGTCTCCAGGCGTTCTTTCAGCGACTTGGCGCTCTTGGCCCGCGCGTCGTCTCGGCGAGCCTCTTGTTCGCGGCGAGCGACGAGAGCGAGCGCGTTCGGCGACTGCGGTTGTTCTACAGGCAGCATGCTTGGCAAGCTGCAACGTATGTGCCCGAGGGAATGCCGCAGTGTGCTGCCCCAGTTGTGCGTTGCGGCAGCGCGAACCCGCCGATTGGGTCGCTGCACCCACCGCGGTTCGACGCGGTGCGCTGAACACCGGAGAGGTAGGAGTGCCACCCACGCTACGCGTGCGTAGCGGCGTTCGCAGTTGGGCTCACTTGCCTTGGGCGATCTTGCTGAGCGCGGCGCTCAGGTCTTCGACCCAGTCCTTTCCTGCGCGAAACTCGAGCACCACGCTGGGCGCCGGACCCTTGGCACCCCCTGCCTTGTAAAACACCAAGCCGCGGCCCCGGTTCGGCATGGCGTCCATCAGCTCCAAGACCTCGCGCGTATCTCGATCGTTGGGATCGACGCTGAGCAGATCGCGCAAGCCGCGGCCTGGGGCGAAGAAGCCGGCAGAATGGGCCGGCTTGCGAAGCGGTGCAAGGTCGCCTCGGGAGCCGAGCTGCAGCTCCGGCTTCGCCGACTTCTGGCTGTCGTTGAGCTTGGCCTTGAGCACGTTCGGGTCTGCGGAGAAGCCCCACAGGTATCCGCCTCCCTCGTTCGGCACCGCTGCGAGGCGAAGATCGAGCGTTCCCTTCTTGCCAGCGCCCTTGGGGTGTGGAGGCCTTGTGTCCCAGGAGCGCACGGGGTGCATCTCGCTCCACACGTCCTCGCTCGTGATCGAGATCGAGAGGTCGAGCGC